>NZ_JASAMU010000007.1:0-283900 GCF_029909885.1 Ochrobactrum sp. AN78 | reverse complement strand
GCCGCAGGTTCAAATCCTGCCCCCGCAACCAAATCAGAAATAGCCCCGTCTCCGACGGGGCTTTTTGCGTTTAAAGCAAACCAAATCTAAAGCCCACTAATCAATAAAAAACCGCTAGCACGAAACGGATCTTAAACCGAATACTGAAAATCATGTGGGAGGGAAAAGGGTCAACTCCAAGCCCCCCATGTAACAAAGGTTACTGTCTCTAGAGCGCCAGATGCCAAAATATCAACGCCGACAATGATGGCAGTCCGAGGAAACAGGTCCCCGCCACCATAAAGAAAAGCCCCGGCAACAATTGTTGGCCGGGGCTAAGCTATTGGAAACCTGCATAGGGCAAGTCCAGGAGGCGACGTTAAAGGGCGATAAAACTAAACGGTTTCGGTGACTTTGCTGAGATTCATAGGCTTATCGGGATCAAAGCCGCGGGCTAGTGCAACGCGTTCAATCAAACCGTAATAAGCCCCTAGACCTACAAGCGGATCAATCAAACCCTGTCCCGTTGGCGTGATCCCGATAGCTTTATGTTGAGCGCTTCGAGCGCCAATCGCTATAACATCAGCACCAAGACCAACCAGGCGGTCGACTGCCTGTTTGCTGGCGCTGAATGCTTCGTCTTCATTCAAAAATGCCAAGACTGGAAAGCCGCTGTGAACCAGACGAATGGGGCCATGCATAACTTCGGCCAACGAAAAAGCCTCTGCGTGAATGCCACAGGTCTCCTTGGCCTTAAGGGCAGCTTCCAATGCGACTGCAAACCCAGTGCCTCGTCCGACGACATACATTCCTTCAATTGAGGCGAGTTTTGTAATCAATGCTTCATCGATTGGAGCACTCGTCGTTGCGTCCAATGCCTGCGGCAGTCTGGTGAGCGCCGCTTGCAACGCACTGTCGTCGCTGATTGCTGCTGTGATGGCGGCAAGTGCGGTAGCGCCCGCGATGCAGGATTTGGTTGCAGCTACGCTCTGTTCTTTGCCTGCGTGTAACCCCAGCACAATATCGGCCTGTTGCGCCAAAGGACTGTCGGTTACGTTGACGAGAGCCACGGTAATCGCTCCGCCCTGTTTGGCCGCCCTCTGCAACGCAACAATGTCGGGGCTGGCGCCGGACTGCGAAACCGTAAAGTGCAACCCATCCTGCAGCTGCAAGCGGCTGTTATAAACCGATGTCACCGAAGGACCTATTGAAGTCACCGGCAAGCCAACGCTGATCTCGAACAGATATTTGAAGAAGGATGCAGCGTGATCGGATGAGCCGCGGGCAGCCGTCGTAATCACACGTGGCTTACGCTCTGCATAGAGACGTTTGATTGCCGCGATCGTTGCGGCTTCTTCAGTCAGCAAACGCGAAACAACGGCCGAGGCCTCAATTGTCTCTTTGCGCATAAATGATGTCGTGACCATGAAAGACCCCGTGCTGAAATAGTTGAGTGATTTTCTGCCAGCTTAACTCTGCAGGATGGAAGCCCCACCTGCGGCCTGAACCGCCAGGCTACCGCTTTTGACACCCGCAGCCAGACAGTCGGCCGGACTACATCCGTCAATCCATGAGTCGATGAAACCAGCATTGAAAGCATCGCCTGCACCGGTCGTGTCTATAACGTCTACCTTGTCAGCAGGAATATGCATCTCCATCGACCCGGTGCTCAGCCATGCTCCTTCTTCGCCCGCCTTCAGAGCGACGATTGGAAAGCGCTTCGATAGAACACCGATTGCTTTGCGGGGATCTCGATCTCCGGTAATGGCTTCCGCTTCCTCGCTGTTAGGCAGGAAGATATCCACGCCTTCACAGCTTTTCAGAAAGTCCTGGCTATAGATGAGGGTTTCATCCCAACTTGGATCCAGTGAAACGGTCAGCCCGGCAGCTTTAGCTTTAGCAATCAAATCCGGTATTTCGTGCAATGTCGCATATTCTGCGATGTGGAGATGTTTCGCATTGTTCCATGTCAAAGCGTCATCAAGGGTGGATGGCCGTGCGGAGCCCGCACGGCGCGAAAGAAACGCGCGGTCGTTGCCGATAACACTGGCCACAGTCACTTGAGGCCCAGCCTCAGTTGAAGTTTCCAGAAAGCGTAGATCAAGACCATCGATGGCCAAGTCCTTAGAAATGCCCTTTGAGAGGCTGTCCGTTCCAAGTCGTGCGACCAACGCCACTGAGCGGCCAACATGAGCAAAATGGGCGGCGGAAATAAAGGCGCCGCCGCCGGCTACGATTTTCATGTCGCCTGCAAAAACTTCTCTGCCTGGCTGCGGTAAAGCATCAAGGCCAGTGAAAATCAGGTCGCAATAAATCCGTCCTATGCTAAGGACCGCAGGGGTTTTGAATTGTTTTGACATTATAGGCGACCGAGGCTCTTTTCTGTCTTGGCATCAAACAGATACAGGCTACCAGCAGGCGCAAAGACGCTCAGTGTCGTGCCAGACTTTGGAACGGTTTTGCCCGGTGCTGTCGCAATAACAGCATCACCATTTACATCAAGATGAACCAGAGTTTCTGCTCCGAGCGGCTCAACCGCCGTTACCACACCTTGCAGCGATATACCGCCTTCAGTGCCGGTTTCACCGACGGTCAATTCATGTGGGCGAATACCGATCAACATGTCGCCATCAGCACCGAACTCGACCGTATCGCCTTTGCGGCGGCCTTTGAGCAGGTTCATCGACGGGCTTCCGATAAAGCGTGCTGTAAACACATCCACCGGATGCTCATAAAGCTCGGTCGGCGTGCCGGTTTGCAAAATATTACCATCGCGCATCACCACAATACGGTCGGCCATAGTCATGGCTTCAACCTGATCATGGGTCACGTAAACTGTGGTTGTCTTGAGGCTCTGGTGCAGGCGTTTGATTTCAATGCGCATCTGTGCGCGCAATTGCGCGTCAAGGTTCGACAATGGTTCATCAAACAAGAACGCTGAAGGATTACGAACCATTGCACGGCCAATTGCCACACGCTGACGCTGCCCACCGGACAGAGCCGCAGGACGACGATCAAGATAGGGTGTCAGCCCCAATGATGCACCAACATCCTCAATCCGCTTGGCCTTTTCCGCCTTTGAAAGTTTTGAGGTGTAAAGGCCGAAACCAATATTCTGGCGTACGCTCATATGCGGATAAATCGCATAATTCTGGAATACCATTGCAATATTGCGCTGTTTCGGATCGCGTTCGTTGACGACTTCGCCACCGATTTTCAACTGTCCCCCGGAAATATCTTCCAGACCGGCAATCATACGCAGAGTTGTCGACTTACCGCAGCCGGAAGGGCCAACGAAAACGACAAATTCTCCGTCTTCGATCTGCAGATCGATTGCGCGAACTGCTTCGACCTTGCCGTAACGTTTGACAAGTTTTTCGAGTTCAATGGTTGCCATTAACGTGTCTCCGCAAGTGCGCTGAATTTTTCATTAAGTTCTTGATTGGCTTTAGCTTCATAAGCTTCGTGCTCTGCAGCGCGTGCTGTTAAACCCGCAACGTTTGTTCGGTAACGCGCGAGGGCCTCGCGCATTGGCTCTGGTGCCGGACCGCCTAAACGGCCACGCACAGCAACGAAATGCTGCGGCGAAACCAGTTCTTCAAATTTGACCTGATCGAAGGATGGTTCGCGTCCGGTTGCTTCATGGAATGCTGCAAGGAAAGGCGCAAAGCCATCTTGCTCAAGCCCGCCACCTTGAGCCACCACCGCGCGTGCTACGGTCGCTGCAATCTCATGCGCCTGACGGAACGACAGGCCTTCAATACGCACCAGTGAATCGGCAAGTTCCGTGATCGTAATGCACGAACGACGGATATTTTCAGCAACTCGTGCCGGATCGATACGAATGGCTTCGATGAAGGCCGCCAGCAGATCAAGCACACGACCGGCAGAGGCAAAAGCCTCATAGCCCATTTGCTGGGTTTCGCCTTCACTGTCATTCATATCGGTGAAAGGCGTATTGTGCATCACATCCAGCACAGTGCGGGCACGCCCCATTGTCTGGCTCGACAAATGACGCATATGTTCAATCGGCACCGGATTGCGCTTTTGCGGCATGATTGAAGAAATCTGCACAAAGGCATTCGGCACATAAATCTGGCCAACTTCAAAGCTCGTCCAGAACTGGAAGTCCTGAATGAGCCTTCCTAGATGAATGAACATCAGTTCCAGCGCGGAATAGGTCGAGGTGATGTAATCCACCGCTGCGATACAGCTGTAGGAATTGTTTAAGGGGGCAGCAAAGCCCAACAGCTCCGAGACGCGCTTGCGGTCAATCGGAAAGCCGGAGGTGGTGATGGCTGCTGCCCCCATCGGGGACTGGTTTACAATCGCGCGGGCGGCTTCAAGGCGTTCGATATCCCTGATTAGTACTTCCGTAGCCGCAGCGAGATAATGCCCGAATGTGGTCGGCTGTGCCGGTTGCCCATGGGTATAGGCAACGATCAATGTTGCCTGTTCACGTTCAACAGCTGCAACCAGCACATCAAGCATGTGCCGTGACTTGGCCAGCAACGCATCAATGTGCTTTTTTAGGCCAAGTTTGAACAGCGTGTGGTCAATATCATTACGCGAACGAGCAGTATGCAAGCGCCCCGCAACATCGGCACCGATACGGGCCTTAAGTTCCTTCTCGATGAGGAAGAAGAAGTCTTCTACCTCACCGGTATAGGTCAGCTCTGCCGGATTGATTTCCTGATCAATTGCTTCAAGCGCGCAGGCAATCTGTGCCGCCTGTTCGCGATCCAGAATACCGGTTTCAACCAGCATCACCAGATGAGCGCGGTCAATGCGACGGAAACCATCAACATGGTGTGTCTTGGCACCATCAAACAGCGGACGAAGCACGGTTTCTTTATAAACCGGATTTGGAAACACGCTGTTGTCGGACAATTTTGGGTCGAGATCAGACATGGTTCAACCTTTCAGACCTGCCAGCATAACACCGCGTACGATGTAGCGCTGAAGCAGCATGAAAACGATAAGCGTAGGCAATGTAGCGATCGCTGCGCCGGTCATGATCATTTCCCACTGGATCGATTGCTCAACTGCAAAGCTCGATAGTCCCACCGGCAGCGTATAAAGCTCCGGACTGGTTGAAACGATCAGTGGCCAGAAGAAAGCGGTCCAGTTACCGAGGAAGGTAAAGATCGCCAGCGCCGACAGAGCCGGGGTGACCAATGGCATGGCAATTTTCCACCAGATCTGGAACTCGTTAAGCCCGTCTACACGTGCGGCTTCGAGGAAATCATTTGGCACGCCTTCAAAGAACTGTTTCATCAGGAAGGTACCAAAAGCAGTCATCATACCGGGGAACATGATGCCCCAATAGCTGTCCAGCCAGCCGAGCTTGCTCGACATCAGATACCAAGGAATAACCAGCATTTCGGTCGGGATCATCAGGGTCGAGAGGATCGCGAGGAAGATGAAATAGCGGCCTCGGAACTGGAATTTTGCCAACGTATAACCGACCAGACTGTCGAAAAATACGTTCGACAAGGTTACGACCACGGCCACGATCATCGAATTCATGAACCAGCGCAGAAAGCGCCCGTCAGCAAGAATGGTGGCATAGTTTTGAAGCGTGGGCTCCGTGGGAATGAGCCTCAAATCATAGACCTGACTTGCAGTTTTCAACGAGGTTGAAAACATGAAAACAAGTGGCGTGATCATGATCAGACCGCCGATGAACAGCAAAGTCCATGTGATGACGCGGCCGGGCTTCAGATTCTGGAACGGGAGGGATTTGGTTTGTGCAGGCGCGGTCATTTCTTTTCCCTCAGAATCCAGAGCTGTAACAGGGAGACGCAAAGCAGAATGATGAAGAGAATGATCGTTTGCGCAGCCGCATAGCCCATTGCATAGGACGAAAACGCCGTCTGATAGATCATCAGTACCAGTGGTTTTGTCGAACCCAGCGGACCACCCGGATCGTTGGTGGTCATGTTGTAGACCTGATCGAAGATGCGCAGGAAACCGATTGAGGAAAACACCACCAGAAACACAGTTGTTGGCTTTAGCAACGGGATGGTGATTTTGCGCAGAATGGCCCATTCGCCGAGGCCATCAATGCGCGCCGCCTCATAAAATGTGCCGGGAACCGCGCGCAAACCCGCCATGAAGATGATGATCTGAAAGCCAAGTCCTGCCCAGATTGAGGTTGCCATGATGGCATAAAGCCCCTGATCAACCGAGCGCAGAAAACCTTGTTGCGGCAAGCCAAGGGAACTCAGAATATTATTGATGAAGCCGATTGGTGCAGGCTGGTAAAACCAGCGCCATACCCATGCCATTGCTGCCGCTGTGGTCAGATAAGGCAGGAAATACAAGGCTCGAATGAAACCGTGCATAAGCCTGACACGGTCCAGATAGTAAGCGATGACAAAAGCCAGAACCAGACTGATGGGCGTGCCGACCAACAGGTAGATGAAAGTGTTTTTGAACACTTTCCAGAATTCAGGATCGGCAAAAAGCTTCTGATAGTTGGCGATACCGATAAATTCCGGCGGGCTCATCAGATCCCAGTTGGTGAAAGACAACCAGAATGCTTCAATCGTCGGATAAAAGCGGATGACGCTATAGAAAAGGATGGGCAGAGCCAGAAAGCTCCACACCCAAATCAATCTTCTGGTTTTCATCGACAGGCGATCTGTCAGTCGCGAGCCGAAAGGTCTGCGCGCTGTATGACCGGGTTCAGCCGTCATTGTCATAATAAAAATCCTTCGGCCAGCCGATGCGTTGCAGGGCAGCCACGGTCGGAAACGATTGCTTCCAAAACAGAGCCGTATTGTTCAAAGCAGCACGAAAGCTGCTGAAAATCGGAAGCGGGCGGTCCGCGAGAACCGCCCAACCGAACGCAGTTCTACTTCGCAGTGTCCAGAATGGCTTGTTCAGCCTTGGCAGCTTCATCAAGGGATTCCTTGACTGGCTGGTTCTGCAGGATCACGCGGTTAGACATATCGACGACGATCTGGCGCTGCTTCAGCTCATCGGTGAACATGGTTGTGTGGGCATATTCCAGACCTTTGAGGAATGGTCCATAAACCGGATCAGCCAGATTAGTTTCCGTCAAAGCCGCCGAACGGCGCGCAGGCAGTTCGCCTACACCCTTCAGCCAGATTTCCATGGCTTCAGGTGACGTAATGTAGTTCAGGAACTTTGAAGCCGCTTCCAGCTTTTCGCCCTTTGCCGATGCACTGATGCCGTTGGCAAAATAGCTGGCATAGTTTGAACGCACGCCCTCAGCATTAGCTGGCAACTCAGTCACGCCCCACTCGAAGTCCTTGATGGTGTTAAAAGCGGCGAGACGGAATGTTCCATCCACAGTCATTGCCGCCTTACCGGAACGGAATGCTGCATGGCCTTCATCCATGAACTTCACTTCGCCGACCTTATATTTGGTCTGCAGGTCGGTGTAGAACTGCAATGCCTTTTCGCCGGCAGCGTCGTCATAGGCAACCTTGCGATAATCATCGCTATATGGCTTGCCGCCGAACTGGCGAACCAGCACTTCGCGCCACCAATGCAGATCTTGACCCGGCATATCCAACGTGATGCCTTCGCTCAACAGATTGCCGGAAGCATCGCGCTTAGTCGCTTTCTCGGCATAAGCCAGCAGTTCTTCGAGATTTTTCGGCGGATTGTTCGGGTCAAGGCCAGCTTCTTCGAAAAGCTTCTTGTTGTAGAACAGCGCCAGAGAACGCACAGCAGTGGGCAAGCCGTAATATTCATCGCCGCGCTTCATAGCGCTTACGATTGGGAAGAATTCGCTTTCGATCTTGTCGTGCGGAAAAGCCTCCTGTGGCAGCGGCTGCAAAATGCCACCGGCAGCGAATTTATCAAGCCAGCCGTAGAACAGCTGCATCACGTCCGGGCTTTTTCCCGCCATCTTCGCCGCAATAACGCGGGTCTGATAATCGTCATAAGGGAACGTGACCTGCTTGACCTTGATATCAGGATTGGCTTTTTCGAAATTGTCGATCAGCTTGTCCATCGTCTTGACACGCGATTCAAAGACATACTGCCAATATTCGATTTCAACTGCTTGTGCAGCGTTGATTGCGATAGAGCTCAGACCGGCCACAAGACCCGCAAGCAGCAACTTACCCATTTTCATAAGACCTCCCCGTTGCTCAGCCCCTCTGGTGCCCGAGCAAGGTATGTGCAGGTCAATGACCTGCCGGTTCCACCATTGCTGCACTTTTCGTGCAGCATCCTCACCGTCAGCATGTTCGGCCAGGCGCCGTTCGAATACCGACAGGGCAATTATTTGCCCCTTCATAGGCTTCAATTTTGTAAGTCATTTGTCAATAAGATAATTTAGTTGAATTAATATATTGCTGTTAAAAGTCGCGTGCGCTATCTAATTTGAGGCATTTGGGAGAGGGCATGAAATCGAAGGCGGCGAACTCACGAACCATGGCGCATCCGGACACGCAACCGATCACTTTGGGTAAAAATCCTGAGCGAATTCGGGATCATAACCGCCGTGTGGTGTTAGATGTTGTTCGCCGTCATGGCCCGGTGGGTCGTATGCATATTGCCCGTTTGACGCATCTGACGGCGCAGGCTATCGCCAATATTGTTGATGAGCTGGTTGCTGAAAATCTTCTGATGCAGCTTGGCAGATTAAAGACCGGGCGCGGCCAGCCGCCGATTCAATTTGCTGTTAATCCGTCTGGTGCGATGACAATCGGAATTGAAATGGGTTCGACCCATATGGTGACGACGGTTCTTGACCTTTCTGGCGTCCCACGCAAGCAACAGGTGCATCTGGTAAGCGACACGCGGCCCGAGGCGCTTTGCGCCCAGCTTCGCATCGAGATCGACAAGATCAGGTCTGAGTTTGATGCGCGTCTTCTTGGGATAGGTGTTGTGATGCCGGGTCCGTTTGGCATCGAAGGCATGACCTCGGTCGGCCCGACGACACTGCCGGGTTGGGCTGGCATTGACGCCGCGGCTGTTCTAAGTGCTGCCTTTGGTGAACCTGTCATCGTCGAAAATGATGCAAATGCTGCGGCAGTGGGCGAGCGATTGTTCGGGGCCGGGCGTGCTATTTCAAACTTTGCGATGATCTATTTCGGTGCCGGTATCGGTCTCGGTATGATCCAGGATGGCTCGCCGTTTCGCGGTGCTTTCGGCAATGCGGGTGAAATCGGGCATATCTCGATTGTACCAGGAGGGCGGCTCTGCTCCTGCGGTCAGCATGGTTGTCTGGAAACTTATTCATCAGTTCATGTTCTCAAAGAGAAATTAGTGAATGCGGGGCTTTTCGATGTCAGCTTCGAGAAGCTTGAAGAGCTGCTGCAGGACAGAAATCCCGTGGTCTTGGATTGGGTGGCGGACGCTGCAAAACACCTTGCGCAAATGATTGCGATTATCGAAAACATTCTTGATCCTGAGACCGTGGTTCTTGGAGGAATGCTGCCAAATCCCGTCATCGACGCGCTGATTTCGCATATGGATGAGCTGCCGATATCGGTCGCAAACAGAAGTGCACGCACGCTTGCCCGTGTGCTTCGCGGACAGACGGGTCAGTTTACGGCGGCTCTGGGGGCGGCCTCGCTGCCCATGTTTGAGGTCATGACACCCAAGCTTGATATGAGTCTATAGTCCGCCAAAGTATCTTGAATGATGCGAGTTGTAGGCCCTGAATTCAGTGTCCGGATTGTCTTGCGAGCGTTTTGTTAAGCCGTGATCACAAAGTCGTCGTGATATTCGCACCCTAATTGCTCGTCGTTTATCCCAAGAAATATATAATTATTACAATATGTTATGATTATTACGGTTGATGCGCACTGTCGCTGATGCTGGATGGATTTTTATACCCTGAAGTGAATTTTGACAAAAGACGATGATTGCTAATCAAATGTAAAATCCGCGTATTGACATATGTCGATCAATAAGTGATTTTTGTCGTGCGTGGTCAAGGAGGATACCGTGCAGACGCTATTGAAAGTAGAGAGCCTGAAAAAATCGTTCGGCGGTGTTGCGGCACTTCGCGATGGCCAGCTGGAACTGCGTGCAGGCTCGGTCCATGCCCTGTGTGGCGGCAATGGCGCAGGCAAATCCACATTTCTCTCCATTTTGATGGGTATTCAGCAGCGCGACGGCGGCAAGATATGGCTGCGTGGTGAAGAGGTTCAATATTCGACGCCTGCGGAAGCGCTTAAATCCGGTATCGCGATTATCGAGCAGGAGCTAAGCCCAGTTCCGCATATGAGTGTTGCAGAGAATATCTTTCTCGGTCGCGAACCTTCAACGCGATTTGGCGGCATTGATTTCAAGAAGATGAACAGTGAAGCGCAGGCGCTTCTGGATCGTCTGGAGTTCGACATTCGTGCCACCCAGGTGATGAGCCAGTTGTCGGTTGCGCAGATGCAGCTCGTGGAAATCGCCAAAGCGTTCAGCCACAATGCCGATGTGATCTTCATGGACGAGCCGACATCGGCCATCGGTGAAAAGGAAGCGCAGCATCTGTTCAAGGCGGTTGAGCGCCTCAAGGCTGAGGGCAAGGGCATTGTCTATGTCTCGCATCGCCTGTCCGAGATTTTCCAGATTGCAGATTCCTATACGGTTTTCCGTGATGGCGGTTATGTCGGTTCGGGCGCGCTGAGCGATATCGACCGTCCCGAACTGATCCGCTTGATCGTTGGGCGCGAGCTTGGCGAAGAATTCATCAAGACCAACGAGCCGACAGATGAGATCGGTTTCGAGGTTTCCGATCTCGAACTGCCTGGCAAGATCGAAGACATTTCCTTCTCGGTCCGCAAAGGCGAAATCTTTGGCATTTACGGCCTGATGGGTTCTGGTCGCTCTGAGATATTCAACTGTGTTTTCGGCCTCGACAAGGCGAGCAAGGGTGACATTCGTCTTGAAGGCCGCCAGCTGAAAGTTGGCAAGCCCGCCGATGCGATGGCTGAAGGCATTGCCTTTGTGACAGAAGACCGCAAGCTGACCGGGCTTAACCTCACAGACAGCGTGCGCGCCAATATCTGCCTTGCAAGCTTGCCTGAAATGAGCCCGGCATTTGCCATGCGTCAGCGCGAAGAAGCTGAAGCAAGCGCTAAGATGATCAAGCATTTCGGCATCAAGGCAGCGCGCGATACGATGCCGGTTTCCGGTCTTTCGGGCGGCAACCAGCAGAAAGTCGTGCTCGGCAAGTGGTTTCTGCGCAATCCGCGCCTGTTGTTGCTCGATGAGCCGACACGCGGTGTGGATGTGGGCGCAAAACGCGAAATCTATCGCATCATCTGCGAATTCACTGCGTCAGGCGGCACCGTCGTAATGATTTCATCTGAAATCGACGAGGTTCTGGGCATGTCCGACCGTATCCTCGTGATGCGGCAGGGTCGGTCGGCTGGCGTCTATGACAGGGCCGACACTGACGCACAAAAGCTGGTGCATCTGTCAACCTGATGGCTAGGCGTTGATCTAAGCGCATCCCAAAAAGCGGGAACCGGTTTTCGGGATGCGCGTAATGCAATGCTCTGCACGCTTGATTGAGATTAGGCCTGACACTGGCAGGCTGGGAAGAGGCTGGAAAACGTGAGCAATATCGAGAAAACACAAACGAACAGCTGGTTCGCTTCCGAGAAGCGCCGGTTGATCATTCAGGAATACGGCATTTTCCTAGCCTTTCTGCTTCTGGTCTTCATTCTGTCGGTGTCGAATCCATACTTCCTGACAACGGGCAATATTTCAAACGTCCTCCTGCAGACCTCGATCAACGGTGTACTGGCGATCGGTATGACGTTTGTTATTCTGACGCGGGGCATTGACCTATCTGTCGGCTCAGTTGCAGCGCTCACAGGTATTGTTGCAGCGAGCCTCGCCACGACATCTGCCGCTGCAAGCGTTGCGGGCGGCCCTTATCCGGCAATCGTCGCCATTGCTGCCGGTCTTGCAGTCGGTTGTGCCTGCGGCGCACTGGTTGGCTGGATTGTTTCGCGTTTCTCGGTGCCTGCATTCGTTGCAACGCTCGGTATGCTCTCGGCTGCACGCGGCATGACGCTTATCTATGGTGGCGGTAAGCCTGTGCCTGCACTGATCCCGGATTTCCGCTGGATCGGAACTGCCAAGATCATGGGCATCCCGATGCCTGTCATTATTCTGGCGATCGTCTTCATTGGCGCATGGTGGGTTCTCACCCGCACGCGCTTTGGCCGCTATGTCTATGCCGTTGGCGGTAACCCGCATGCAGCAAAGACATCGGGTATCAATGTCACCCGCGTCCGCTTCTCTGTCTATGTCATCTCCGGCGCACTTTCCGGTCTTGCAGGCATGATGCTTGCTGCCCGCACCGGTTCCGCGCTGCCACAGGCCGGTATTGCCTACGAACTGGATGCAATTGCTGCGGTTGTTATCGGCGGCACCAGTCTTTCTGGCGGCGTAGGCCGTGTCACGGGAACGCTGATTGGCGCGCTCATCATCGGCGTCATGAACAATGGTCTCGATCTGATGGGCATCGAATCTTACTACCAGCAGGTTCTTAAAGGCGCGTTGATCGTCGGTGCAGTCATGCTCGATCAGAAACGTAACCAGAGCGCCTGATTTCTAGAAGTTTCCAATTGCCAGTCACATGGCGCAACCAAAGCCGCACATTCAATAATTGCGGATAATGTGGAGGAGAATACCGATGAAGAAATTGCTGATTGCCCTGGCATCGGCTACGGCCTTACTCGCAGGCGCTGCAAATGCTCAGGAAAAGCTGAAGATTGGCGCAGCCCCTTACGGCCTTAATGCTGAATTCATGCAGATATGGTCTGAAGCGCTGAAGGAGCACCCAGCGGTCAAGAGCGGTGAAGTTTCGCTGACGGTTTTCGACGGGCGCTATGATGCGCTCGTTCAGCAAGAACAATTCAATACCATGATCACCCAGCAGTTCGACGCGATCATTTTCGTGCCGATCGATGTTGAAGCCGGTGCGACCGCTGTTCAGGCAGCCGCAGATGCAAACATCCCGGTTGTGGGTTCCAACACCCGCGTAAACTCTGATCTTCTGGCTTCTTATGTCGGTTCTGATGATGCGGTTTCCGGCTACATGGAAGCCAAGACCGTTCTCGACAAGATTGGCTGCAAGGGCAATGTCGTCATCATCGAAGGCCCGATTGGTCAGTCGTCGCAGGTTTCGCGCCTCGAAGGCAACAAGAAGGCGCTTGCTGAATGCCCGGACGTGAAGGTTCTTGAACAGCAGACCGCAAACTGGTCGCGCGCTGAAGCACAGACGCTGATGGAGAACTGGTTGACCGCACACAAGGGCGAAATCAACGGTGTGATCGGCCAGAACGACGAAATGGCTCTCGGCGCGATTGAAGCCATCAAGTCGGCAGGCCTCAAGGTTGACGACTTTGCTATCGCAGGTATCGACGGTGTGACCGACGCTCTTAACGCAGTTAAGGCTGGCACGATGACGTCGATTCTGCAGGATGCGCGCGCTCAGGCGCAGGGAGCTATGGACCTTGCAATCTTCCATGCGAAGAAAGGCGATTACAAGCCACAGTCCGATATCTGGGCTCAGTATCCTGATATGCCGTTCAACGACGGCAAGGACAAGGAATACAATGTTCCTTGGACGCCAGTAACTGCCGACAATGTCGATAAGTTGCTGGAAACACGTAAGTAATAGAGAACTGCGGGATGGGCATCCGGCTCATCCCGCAACCCAAACATTCCGCTACCCTCAACACCGAGGATCAAACCATGTCCGACCAATCTCCCCAAATCGACCTGAACTTCCCACTTGACGGTAAAGTTGCTCTGGTAACTGGTGCTGCATCCGGTATTGGCGCGGCTGTGGCTGAGGCCTTTGCTGCGAAAGGTGCAAAGGTTGCGGTGCTTGATATCAATGCTGATCAGGCGCGCGCCAAGGCTGAAGCGCTTGGAGATGCTGCAAAGCCTTTTGTCTGTGATGTATCTGATCCTGGTTCGGTAAAGGCCGCGGTGTCAGGTGTGGTCGAGACATTCGGACAGATTGATATTGCTGTAAACAGTGCAGGAGTTGTTTTTCTCGCTCCTGCTGAAGATCTGACTATTTCCGATTGGGATCGCACGATTGCAATCAATCTCAAGGGTAGCTTCCTCGTCACGCAGGAAGTGGGCCGCGCCATGATCTCTGCGGGCAAGGGTGGCAAGATCGTCAATCTTGCTTCGCAGGCTGGCACTGTAGCCATTGAAGACCACGTTGCTTATTGCGCGTCGAAGTTCGGCGTCATCGGTATGTCCAAAACCTTTGCTGCCGAATGGGGCAAATACGGCATCACCGTCAACACGATCTCGCCGACCATTGTTCTCACGGAACTTGGCAAGAAGGCCTGGAATGGTGAAAAGGGCGAAGCTGCCAAGAAGCGCATTCCAACCGGACGCTTCGCGTTTCCCGAAGAAATTGCAGCCGCCGCAGTCTTTCTGGCATCAAGCGGCGCGAACATGATAAATGGTGCCGACCTTCTGATCGATGGTGGCTACACAATTCTTTAACAAAGCGAACGGTCTGACGATTGTTCGGGGCCGAAAATACGGCTTTAAAATTACAGAGCGGGAACTCATCTCTCGCCTTCGATAGGTGCAAAATGCAAAGATTTATCAATAACCCGGATGAAGTCGTCGAAGACACCGTCAAGGGTTTCATCAAAGCTCATAACGATCTCGTGCGGCTATCGACGGAAAACCCTCGCGTGGTTGTAGCGAAAGACGCACCTGTCGAAGGGAAAGTCGGCGTTATCACCGGGGGTGGCTCGGGCCACGAGCCTGCGTTCATCGGCTATACCGGCAAGAACCTGCTCGATGCTGTTGCTGTTGGCGAGCTCTTCTCTTCGCCGACCGCCAAGAGTTTTTACGATGCCGCGCGTGAAGCAAATGGTGGCAAGGGTGTTGTCTGTCTCTATGGAAATTATGCCGGAGACAACATGAATGTGAAAATGGCAGTGAAGCTCGCCGCCAAAGTCGGAATTGAAGTTCTGACCGTAGTTGCCAATGACGACGTCTGCTCGGCTCCCATCGAAGAACGTGAAAAGCGCCGCGGCGTTGCTGGCGAAATCTTCATGTGGAAAGTTGGTGGCGCAAAGGCTGCTTCGGGTGCAAACCTTCATGAAGTACAGGCAACCGCACAGAAGGCTATCGACAATTGCCGTTCCATCGGTGTGGGTCTTGGTCCGTGCACGCTGCCATCGGTTGGTCATCCAAACTTCACTATTGAACCGGGCACGATGGAAGTCGGTATCGGCCATCATGGAGAACCAGGCGTTCGCGTTGAGCCGCTAAAGCGTGCCGACGAAGTTGCCAAGGACATGACCAAGATCGTTCTCGACGACCATGATCTTTCAGAAGGCACTGAAGTGGCTGTTCTGGTGTCTGGTTTGGGTGCAACACCGCTCAACGAACTCTATATCCTCAATGATACAATTGAGCAGGAAATCACTGGGCGTGGTCTTAAGATTTACCGCACCTATGTGGGCAACTACTTTACCTCACTCGAAATGGTTGGAGCCACGCTGACTGTCATGGCGCTTGATGACGAGCTCAAGACGCTGCTGGATGTCGAAGCCCGCTGCACGACAGTTTTGTAAGAAAGAGGTGTATCATGCAGACATTCAAGAATGCAGGATCGGGTGAGATCGTACTTTCGCTTGCGGAGCGGATCATCGAAAACAAAGCCTATCTGAGCGAGATCGACGGCAAGATCGGCGATGGCGATCACGGCGTGAATATGGCCAAGGGTTTCGGCCTTGCAGCAGAACGCCTGAGAGGCAAGGATGTGTCTCTTGCAGAAGGTCTCGACACACTCGGAACAGTTCTGCTCACCGAAATTGGCGGTTCCATGGGCCCGCTTTATGGCGTGATGTTCAACGAGTTCGCGGAGAAGCTGGAAGGCATCGAGAATATCGACGCAGCCACTTTCAGCACGATGCTCCATGCCGGTCTGGAAGGCATCCAGTCAATTGGCTCGGCAAAGCTCGGTGACAAGACACTGCTCGACGCGCTAATCCCGGCCATCAATGCTTTTGACGAGGCAAACGGCAAAGGTCAGCCCTTTGCTGAAAGTCTGGATGCTCTATCGGCTGCAGCCGAAACAGGCCGTGACTCAACGCTCAATCTGGTTGCAAAGATTGGCCGGGCAAGTCGCCTTGGCGAGCGCTCGCTGGGCGTACTTGATGCAGGCGCAACATCTTGCGCGCTGATTCTGACAGACCTTTCGGCACAGGCAAAGAGCCGCTTGCAGTAAGCTCTTTGCTTTGATTTTGAATTTGGCGTCTGAAAACTGTGTGGGCCCACACGTTCAGGCGCCAAATTCGATTGATCGTGTTGCAATTGCGTTCGACTGCTTTCATGTTTGCGGGTGGAACAGAGGCAACAGAAAATCGCATGACGCTTAAGCCCAACACATCGCGCAAGGCTGGCAAGCCGAAGGCCAATTCCAGCGAAAATTCGCTTGCGATTCCCATGCGTTATGGTGACGATCCCTACGTATGGGCCTGCTGGCTTTATTACGAAGAC
This sequence comes from Ochrobactrum sp. AN78, assembly GCF_029909885.1. Classification (NCBI taxonomy): domain Bacteria; kingdom Pseudomonadati; phylum Pseudomonadota; class Alphaproteobacteria; order Hyphomicrobiales; family Brucellaceae; genus Ochrobactrum; species Ochrobactrum sp. AN78. Next base: position 267,433 of record NZ_JASAMU010000007.1, on the reverse strand, counting down.
GGTCTGACGCAGAGCGAGATTGCCGATGTCATGGGCATTTCACGCGCGACCGTAAACAGCTATCTGGCCGAAGCACGTGAAAAGGGTATCGTCAATATTTCCATTGAAGGTGGGCGCCTTGAATCGCTGTCTATTGCTCAAGAACTAAAGCGCCATTTCGGGCTGACTGACTGCCTTATCATTCCCCACGACGACAATGCTCGGCCTTTGATCGATCGGCTGGGTGGAGCTGGTGCTCATGCGCTTAACAAGATCCTGAAATCAGGTGACACACTAGCTGTCGCCTGGGGCCGTACTGTGCTTTCGGTGGGTGAGCAGACCGCCATCGGTACTTTGCAGGATATGACGGTTGTGCAAGCGACGGGTGGGACGACTGCATCATTTCCTTATACGCCTGAACGTTGTGCGACCGTTCTTGCGGAAGCAGTCTCGGCGCGCTGCGTCAACATCATGGCGCCTGCGATGGTTCGTTCGCAGCAGACGCGGGATGTGATGCTGGATGAGCCATTGTTGCAGGAACAATTCGCCACGCTTGAGAATGCCAATCGTATTCTGTTTGGCGTCTCATCGCTTCGCTCCAATTCTACCATTCACACAAGCGGCTTTTTTGAATCCGTATCTCTGCAACAATATCTCGCAGCAGGTGCGGTCGGTGTCGTGGCAGGTCGTTTTATCGACGAGCGTGGGAAGCCGGTTGCGGGGCCACTTGATGAGCGGACCATAGGCATCTCGCTCGACAAATTACGCCAGATCCACACGCGTATCGCGGTTGCGGGTGGATTTGACAAAGTGCCAGCGCTTCTGGCAGCCCTCCGCGGCGGTTTCATCAATGTGCTGGTCACAGATGCTGCGACGGGGCTTGGTATTTTGCGCGCTGATGGCGTTATTGACCTTGATGCGCGGCTTTCGCAGAAGCCTAAGACAAACCAGATTCCGGCAGCCTTTCGCGTGCGTGTAAAGAAACTTCTCAACAACCCCAATGAGGTGGTTGAGGAAATGCTTGATGGCGTTGTCCGCGCGCATGGAAAATTTCTGCGACCGATCGGCGGCTCCAATCGTGCGCTGGTCGCATGTGATGGCCCACGTCCCGGGAAGGTCGGCTTGGTGATTGGCGGAGGAGCAGGGCATGAGCCATGTTTCCTTGGCTATGTTGGTAAGGGACTGGCAGATGCAGTTGCTGTGGGTAACGTCTTCTCGTCTCCTCCACCAGATCCGATTGTTCAGTGCGCGCTTGCCGCTTCCAATGGCGAGGGCGTGCTCTTCGTCTATGGTAACTACGCAGGCGACGTCATGAACTTCGAGATGGCGGCCGAAATGGCCGAGGAGAAGGGCATCCGGATCAGGACCGTTCTGACCACCGACGATATTGCCTCATCGCCGATAGATGACAAGGACGGGCGGCGTGGTGTGGCAGGCAACTTCTTTGTCTTTAAAGTGGCAGGCGCTGCCTGCGACAAAGGACTTTCACTCGAAGCCTGCGAGATCGCGACACGCAAAGCCAATGCGCGCACTTACACCATAGGTGTGGCGCTGGAACCGGGCTCATTGCCGCAAACTGGTCGGCACAATTTCGAGATTGGTCCCGAAGACATGGAAATAGGCGTCGGCATTCATGGCGAGCCGGGCGTTTCGCGTGACCGCATCCGACAGGCTGATGAAATCGTCGACAGCATCATGGACAGGATTTTCAATGAAATGAAGGCTGTATCAGGTGATCGCGTCGCAGTCTTGGTCAATTCATTCGGAGCGACGCCGTTGATGGAACTCTATGTTCTTTATAGGCGCGTGGCACAGCGGCTTGAAGCGAAGAATATTCACATTGAAGCCAACTGGATCGGACACTATTGCACGTCTCTGGATATGGTTGGGGCGTCGATATCCATCATGCACCTTGATCAGGAATTGACGGATTTGTTGCTGCATCCTTGTGAAACGGCGAGCCTCAAAATCAGCTAAACGCTGTGTTTGAGTTCTATCGTTTCACTCTGCCTGAAAGTAAATTAGCATACGCCTTATGATGAGCGACGCGCGTTGCAGTTGTAAGGTTTGAGGAGAAAATCCATGTCGGAAACTGCTGCTCGTCGTCTTGCCCATATGTTTGATGCTGTTTCTGCAGCTATAGAAGCTGACCGTGATCGGCTGTCTGAACTCGACGGTGCAATCGGCGACGGCGATCATGGAACGACAATGGCACTGGGCTTTCAAACTGTGCGGAGCGAGTTGTCCAAGCTCAATCTGGATGACACAGATATTTCGACAGTTCTCAATACGGCAGCAACGGCCTTCATCAATGCGGTCGGCGCATCGACGGGGCCGCTTTATGCCACGGGTTTTCGTCGTGCAGCGCGAGCAACAGCAGGCCATAATGATCTCGATCTTGCCACTTCTGCGGCCATTATTGAAGCTATCGGGGTGGGTATTCGCGAGCGTGGTCACGGTCAACGTGGTGACAAGACAATGCTTGACGCTTGGTTGCCAGCCGCTGAGGCCGCTCAAGCGGCAGTCGCCGAAAATAGAAGTTCTACTGAATTCTGGGACAAGGTTGTGGCAGCTGCCACGGCTGGCGCCAATACGACCCGCTCGATGATTGCCACCAAGGGCCGTGCCGCGCGCTTGCGCGAACGCTCGCTCGGTCACATGGACCCCGGTGCGGCATCGACGGTCATCATTTTGCAGGCAATGGCCAGATCAGCAAAAAACTGATGACAGTTTTAAAGTTGAAAAAGCAGGCATGTGCTCGTCGAGCATCGTTCCGGCCTTTTGAACCTTATCAGTATCTGTTCGACGAGTGCCTCGATAAAAACCTGTCGAGTTCCCTTTGCTGTGGTGTTTGGCCGGTGAAGGCTTCTACATAATGTGGAATGCGCGCGAGACGCACCTCAGTTTCTTCCTGCGTCCGCATTGAAATAAAGCCGATCTGCACGAGATAGATCGTGCGTGCGCGAACATCTGCGATAGCTTTATCAAACCCGAAACGCTCAAACATGCGGGTCAGACCTTCAAGCCGAGAGGCGTCGGCTTCGCGCACCTCCTCCTCGACGTGTACAGATTGTAGAGCCCAGCTTCTAATGGCAAATTCGAACGCTGTATCAAACAAATCGCGGTTCAGCCAACAGTCAAAGACGTTCAAAACAGCTTCTTCGATGGTTTCCGCATAGGCGTCAGTCTGGCGCAAAAGGGCGCCCGTATTTTTATCGCGCCAGCGTGCGATGAGAGCGTCGAGCAGCTCTTCGCGATCTTTGAAGAACCAATAAAAACTCGTGCGCGAAATATCGAGTGTCTTTGCAAGCGGTAGAATGCGGACAGCGTCAACGCCGTTTTCAATCAGCGCATCATAGGCTGCCTGAAGCCATAAATCCGGCGAGCCGCGCCATCCTGCATCACTCGTTGTGACCTGTTCCATTGTTGAGTTCTTACCAGACAACACTGGTTTGGCAAGAGCAATGTACATCTATGATTATTAAATTGACAGTTATGTACATTTATACTTAGCTCATAAAAAATCATAAAATGGGAACTTTTGATATGTCAGTCGATCCGCTGCTGCAGCCGCTTCAGATCAAGCATCTGACGCTTCGCAATCGCATCATGCTTACCTCTCATGAACCAGCCTATGCCGAAGATGGCATGCCCAAGGAGCGTTATCGTGCCTATCATGTCGAGCGTGCCAAAGCTGGCATCGCGTTGACGATGACGGCCGGTTCGGCAGCCGTTTCAAGGGATAGTCCGCCGGCGTTTAACAACGTGCTTGCTTATAAGGATGAGGTGGTGCCGTGGCTGCGCGATCTCGCTGATGAGTGCCATGAGCATGGCGCGGCAGTAATGATCCAGTTCACCCATCTTGGTCGTCGCACGCGTTGGGATAAGGGTGATTGGTTGCCTTCACTTTCCGCGACAAGCAAGCATGAGCCGGCTCATCGTGCCTATCCCAAGAAGGCCGAGGATTGGGATATTGAGCGTATTATCGGCAACTATGCCGACGCCGCAGAACGGATGAAGGCTGCGGGTCTCGATGGGCTGGAACTCGAAGCCTATGGTCATTTGCTGGACCAGTTCTGGTCGCCACTAACCAATGAGCTTGATGGCGATTATGGTGGCTCGCTAGATAATCGTATGCGCTTTTCGTTACAGGTATTGAATGCCATTCGGGAGCGTGTTGGTCCTGATTTTTTGATCGGCATTCGCTATGTTGCCGATGAAGTTCTCGAGGGTGGGCTGACGAAATCCGATGGTCTTGAGATATCGCGCAAGTTGAAGGAAAGCGGCCTTGTCGATTTTCTCAACGTTATTCGCGGGCATATCGAAACCGATGCCGGATTGACGGATGTTATCCCCATTCAGGGAATGCCAAGTGCACCACATCTTGATTTCGCGGGCGAAATTCGCGCAAGCACTGGAATGGCAACCTTTCATGCTGCGAAAATTCAGGATGTAGCTACAGCCCGTCATGCGATTGCATCTGGCAAGCTCGACATGGTGGGTATGACGCGGGCGCATATGACCGACCCGCATATCGTGCGCAAGATTATCGAAAAGCGGGAAGAGGAAATTCGCCCCTGTGTGGGTGCCAATTATTGTCTGGATCGCATCTATCAGGGTGGTTCTGCCTATTGCATTCATAATCCGTCGACAGGGCGTGAACTGACCATGCCGCATTTGGTGCAGAAAGCGGATCAAAGCCGTCGTGTCATCGTTGTTGGTGCTGGGCCAGCGGGTTTGGAAGTGGCTCGCGTGAGCGCTGAACGCGGTCACAGGGTTACGGTGTTTGAGGCTGCAAACCATCCTGGCGGACAGGTGCGACTAACGGCTCAAAGCCCGCGTCGTCGTGAAATGATGGGCATTATCGACTGGCGCATGGCTCAATGCGAAAAACTTGGCGTCGAATTCCATTTCAATACATGGGCAGAAGCCGATGTCGTACTGGGTGAAACACCCGATGTGGCCGTTATCGCCACAGGTGGCATGCCTGATGTGCAAATCCTGTGTGAGGGTAACGAATTAGCGGTTTCTGCCTGGGACATAATCTCAGGAGATGTGCGGCCGGGCGTAAATGTGCTGGTATTCGATGAAGCAGGTGATCATGCCGGGCTACAGGCTTCCGAGTTCATCGCGAACTCAGGTGGGAAAGTAGAGATCATGACCGCAGATCGCACCTTTGCGCCAGAGGTAATGGGCATGAATCTCGTGCCCTATATGCGCAGCCTGCAGAAAAAGAATGTGATATTTACTGTGGCCTATCGTCTGGAGGCAATCCGTCGAGACAATAACAGGTTGATGGCTCAGATTGGCAGCGACTATGGCGGTGTCAGTTTTGAGCGCGAATTTGACCAGATCGTTGTCAATGACGGTACAAGACCGATGGATGATCTGTATTTTGACCTTAAACCGCTTTCCCGGAACATGGGTGCAGTAGACTACGACGCGCTTATAGATAGAAGGTCGCAAAAACTGGTCAGAAACCCGGAAAGTGCCTTTGAACTCTATCGGATTGGTGATGCAGTTTCTGCGCGCAATACACATGCAGCAATTTATGACGGATTGCGGCTTGGCCAAGTGCTGTAGCCTGACATAAGGCGGCATTACTTCAGGTTATGACTGTGCGGATATTTTTTGTATTTGTAATCTGTTGGGTCGGAACTATCGTGACTAACCAAGGGAACACTGACGGCAAAAAAATATGAAACAGCCGTTAGAACAATAAATACTTCAGCACCTGCTGCAGGAATTCGAAATCTGCACGTCGCGGAATGATGGGACAATCGTGATGAACGATCAAAATGGGGAGTTTTCTTGTTGAACGCAATGCGGCCGACACTGGTGTCTGACACGGCGACTTCGACCGCTCTCTCACCAAAACTTATTCGCCTTGAAGGGCTTAGAAAGCATTTCGGCGCACATCGCGTTCTCGAAAATATCGATCTGGATGTTGCACAGGGCGAGGTCCTTGCAATCATCGGTCCCAGCGGTTCAGGCAAAAGTACGTTGTTGCGCTGCATCAATTATCTGGAGCAGCCAGACGGCGGCTTGATTACGGTTGGCAAGGTGAAGCTTGATGCCACGCAACAGCCACGTAAGGCCCAGCTGAAAGAGTTGCGTAACACGGTTGGGATGGTGTTCCAGTCGTTCAACTTATTTCCGCATATGAGCGTTCTACGCAATGTCAGCTTGCCGCAGGAGCGCGTGTTGGGACGTAGCCGTGCCGAGGCTGAAGAAAGGGCGCTTCAACTGCTGGAGCGTGTCGGACTTGCCGATAAAGCAACTCAATATCCGGGGCGTTGTTCTGGCGGACAGCAGCAGCGTATCGCGATTGCGCGCTCGCTGGCGCTTGATCCGCAGGTGATGCTGTTCGATGAGCCGACTTCCGCACTTGATCCTGAACTCGGCCTCGAAGTTTTGGCCGTGATGCGTGAATTGGCTGAAAGCGGCATGACCATGCTGGTTGTCACGCATGAAATGGGTTTTGCCGAAAATGTTTCGGACACTGTCATGATCATGGCCGACGGTAAGATCATAGAAAAAGGTGCGTCGAAAGAAATTATGCGCAATCCGCAAGAGGAGCGCACGAAGCGATTTCTTCGTGCGGTGCATGACAGATGACGGCAGACAATGTTCTTCTCATCCTGAGTGGCTTGCCCTGGACACTTGCTTTAACGCTAGGTTCGTTTGGGATCGGCTGTATTCTCGGTGTGCCATTACTGGCTGCACGCAGAGCCAGCTTCGCACCTATACGCTGGATTGCGGCGTTTCTCATTCAGATCGTGCGCGCTCTTCCGCCCATTCTGTGGCTCTTCATTATTTTCTTCGGCATCGGTATGGGCATCATGCCGATCAATCCTTTTGTCGCGGCGTTGATCGGCCTTGGCCTGATTGCATCAGCCAATATGGCTGAAATCTATCGCGGTGCGCTGACGTCACTCCATCATGGTCAGTGGGAGGCGGCAACGGCTCTCAATCTCGGCACCAGATTTACGCTGATCGACGTAGTGGCTCCGCAGGCATTTCGGGTCGCTCTGCCTTCGGCTGCGAGCTATCTGATAGGGCTGATGAAGGAAACGGCTGTCGCATCGACCATCGGCGTTGCTGATCTGGCTTTTCGCGGTAATCAGGTATCGCAGCTTACCTTCAAGGGCATTGAAGTTTTCGCGCTAGTTGGCCTGTTCTACATTTTCCTGAGCCTTCCGGTTGCGTGGTTGTCGCGTTCTGCTGACAGCTATTTGAGAGCAAAGGTGGCACGCTGATGTTTCCCACCCTGGATGAGTTTTACGAATGGATGCCAGCGCTTCTTGGTGGCCTGAAAATCAGTCTGCAGGTTGCCGCTTTAAGTCTCGCTATCGGCATTCCGCTTGGACTTGGTTTGGCGCTCGGTGTTGGTGCCAAGTTTCGTGCTGCGCGTTATGTAAGCCTGTTTCTGGTTGAAATTGGCCGTGGCGCGCCCGCATTGGTTCTTCTGCAGTTCATGTATTTCGGCCTGCCCTCAACAGGACTGACAATGACGTCTTTTGCGGCGGCGGTTGTAGCTCTGGCCTGGAATACCGGCGCCTATACGAGTGAAATCATCCGCGCCAGCCTGCAATCGATCCATCATGGTCAGCGGGAAGCGGCTGAAGCAATGGGTTTCAGTATGCTGGATGAGTTGCGCTTTGTTTTATTGCCACAGGCCCTGCGAGTAGCGCTGCCTGCGCTGTTGGGCTTTGCCATTCTGATCTTTCAGAGCACCTCGCTCTGTTTCACCATCGCGCTGCCAGAACTCGTGAGCAATGCCTATGAAATTGGCGCCAACACATTCCGCTATATGCCCGCGCTGATGTTGGCAGGGTTGCTCTATGCCACGATCTGCGTTCCGGCGGCATGGATCGTATCTTACGTGGAGAAGCGGTCATCCGCTTATGCCGCGCGATAATTCACAATGACAAAAGGGGAGTCGCACATGAATAACGGGATCATTCGCAAAAGTATTATCAGTGTTGCCATTCTGATGGGGCTGTCAGCAACAGCCTTAGCGCAGGATTGTAAGCCGAAGCATGAGTTCAAAACCATTACGCCAGGAACATTGACGATTGCCGTCACTACCTATGCGCCGCATTCATTCATGGATGAAAGCGGCAAAATGAGTGGGCTGGATGGCGACATCGCGACAGAATTCGCCAAACGCGAATGTCTGACATTGAAGCCTGTTGCGGTCGATCCGGCTGCGGCAATTCAGTATGTGCTGTCTGGTCAGGCCGATATTACCACCGGTGACTGGTATCGCACAGCCGAGCGCGCCAAGGTGATGAACCTTTCCTATCCGCTTTATAAGGATCAGATGGGCCTTTATTCCAAGGATGGGATCAAGACCGTCGAAGAACTGGTTGGCAAGAATGTCGGCACTGTTCAGGGCTATCTCTGGGTGACAGATGCCAAAAAACTGCTGGGTGCCAATCTTCGGCTTTATCCGAATTCGGTGAACATGCACCAGGATCTTGCCTCCGGTCGTATTGATGTCGGTATCGACGGTTATTCGACAGGTGCTTATGCTGCCAAGAATGGCAACTTGAAAGACATCAAAGTTGAGATTGCGCAGCCTGATGATCGCATTCGAGCCACTAAGGAAGCGGCGCAAGCAAGCTTGCCTTACGCCAAAAGTGCAACGGATTTTGGCGCTGCGCTCGATGCGAATATCGAAGAGATGCACAAGGATGGCACGATTGCCAAAATCCTGAAATCCTATGGTCTTGATGAAAGCATTGGGGACACTGGCGCTCCGAAGCTTATCGAATAGTCGATAAGATTACGACTTCATGCAGCGGATTGCCGCTGCATCCACCTCAACCAAATTCATATCGGAGACTGCAACGATGACTGTTTACGCGGTCAGCCGAAACAGCCAGTCGTGGTATGGGGAACAGGTCGGCATCCTCATTCTGGATGCCGCCTATCCCTGCGTGCCCGGCAATGTCGGCAATGCGACTACATATAAATACCCGGTGCGTTATCAGGAGGTGCGCGGCGCGTCCATTGATCGTCTGCTGAACCAGCGTGATCCGGCGCTGCGCGAAGCTTTCGTGGAAGCGGCACTTGAGCTGCAAGGACGCGGTGTCAAAGCCATTACAGGTGCCTGTGGGTTCATGGCATATTTTCAGGAAGAGGTTGCCGAAGCTGTCGATATTCCGGTCTTTCTGTCGAGCCTGATGCAGATCCCATTCATGCATGCAGTGGCGCGTGGCACTGTAGGCGTTATTACTGCCAATGCAGAACGCCTGACACCCCGCCATTTCGCTGCGAGTGGCATCCCGGATACGATCCCGGTTGTGTTGGCTGGAATGGAAGATCAGGCCGAGTTTCGCGAAGCGATCCTTGAAGAAAAAGGAACTCTTGATTCAGCAGCAATCGAACACGAAGTTTGTGAAGTTGCCAAAAAACTGGTTCGCGATAATCCGGAAGTACGCTCCATTCTGCTCGAATGCAGTGATCTGCCACCCTATGCACATGCCGTGCAGAAGGTGACGGGTAGGCCAGTTTTCGATTTTATCTCAATGATCAATTATGTCCAGCAGACTGTTGCTTGTCGTCCCTATCAAGGCTTCATGTAATCCGCTTGATAAAGAGGAGCTTCCCGATGTCGCTTGATCACTATTTCCTCCTTGGCCGATCCGGGCTGCGCGTAAGCCGTCTTGCGCTCGGCGCGATGACGTTTGGCAATGGGGGCGTGAGAGGGATCGGCGGCTCTTGGGGCACAGATGAAGACAATGCCCGCACCATCTTCAATCGCTATCTGGAGGTGGGTGGCAATTTCATCGATACTGCGGACTCCTATGGCGCGGGTCTCAGCGAAACTCTGGTTGGCAAGTTCGTCACGGAAACTGCAAATCGTGATCAGGTAGTGATTGCGACCAAATATTCGAACAATCTGCAGCCCGGCAATGCCAATGCGGGTGGCAATAGTCGCAAGAACATGATGCGTGCTGTTGACCAGTCGCTGAAACGTCTGAAGACCGATTACATTGATCTTTATATGGTACACACATGGGACGGTATGACCCCTGTGGAAGAAGTGATGCGCGGCTTCGATGATCTGATACGCGCTGGTAAAATCCGTTATTGTGGCCTGTCCGATGTGCCGTCCTGGTATGCGGCGCGGGCGCAAACATGGGCGGAAGCACATGCACTTTCGCAACCGATCAGCCTGCAGCTGCCGTATTCGCTGGTCGAACGCAGCATTGAACAGGAATTTGTACCACTCGGACAGAATCTTGGAATGGGCATTACCGCCTGGAGTCCATTGGCTATGGGGCTTCTGTCTGGCAAATACCGTGCGGGCGGTGAGGGGCGTCTCAATCGCAATAATGCTGAGGGGTTAGGGCTCTTCACTGAGCGCAATATGCGTATCGTAGCTGCACTTTCTGAAGCGTCCGACGCTATGGGAAAATCAATGGCTCAGATCGCACTTAACTGGGTCGTCACTCAGCCCGGTATTGGCGCCGCTATCATCGGCGCAAGCAAGCTTACCCAGCTGGATGATAATCTCGGTGCGCTTGCGTTTACGATCCCCGACGAACTGCGCATGAAGTTGGATGAGGCAAGTGCGATCCAACCGACTTATCCGTACTCACTGTTTGTCCCAGATTATCAGGCGGGTATCCTCAATACGGGTGTTTCAGTTGGCGATAAGCCGCACGGTTATATGCCTTCGAAATTCGTACCCAAGGTCGGTGACTACGCTTTCGGCAAATCCACCAAAGACTCTTGAAATTTCAGAAAGAACAATCATGAATGACATGCCAGTCAAGGTGCGACCCGTGGCCTGCATCGATCCTACACTTTTTGTTCTGACGCTGGATTGTGATGACAAGCCTGGTATCGTGGCGGCAATCACAACGGAACTTGCCGCAGTGGGGGGCAATATTGCCGAAAGCAATCAGTTCCGTGACAAGCTGACCAACCGCTTTTTCATGCGCATCGCTTTCACTGCTCCGCTTGGCATGTCACGCGATGCCATAGAGCACGCATTGAAGCCGGCCGGCGAACGATTTGGTATGAAATTCACGGTTGCTGACGCGAACCGCAAACCAAAGATCGTGCTTATGGTGTCGAAGTTCGACCATGCCATGTTGCATCTTCTCTATCAGATCAGGGTGGGTTGGCTGAATGCCGAGATTGTCGCGGTGGTGTCCAACCACGAAGATAGTCGAGAGACTGCCGAAAGCGCTCAAATTCCATATCATTATTGGGCCGTGAATAAAGATAACAAAGCTGAGCAAGAGGCGCGGTTGCTTGATCTCGTGCGGGAAAGCCAGGCTGATCTCGTTGTGCTCGCCCGCTATATGCAGGTGCTCTCAGATAATCTTTCGAACCGTCTGTTCGGCAAAATCATCAATATCCATCATTCGTTTTTGCCGTCCTTCAAGGGTGCCAAGCCGTATCATCAGGCATTCGAACGCGGCGTGAAACTGATTGGTGCGACCGCGCATTATGTAACACCAGACCTTGATGAAGGCCCTATCATCGAACAGGAAACCGAGCGGGTGACGCACTCCATGAGTGCTGAGGATTTTGTGGCAACGGGTCGCGATATCGAGAGTCGTGTTCTGGCGCGCGCGGTAAAGATGCATGCAGAAAACCGCGTTATGCTGAATGGGCATAAAACCGTTGTGTTTGCACAATAACCAAAGCGTTCCCAGCAAAAGTTCGAAGCGATTTTCGGGATAGGTTTTAAATGCCAAATTCGGCATCTGCGCCTTGTTCCAGCAACCAGTCGCGAAACAGTTCAGCGCCTCGTTTTGGTGGGCGCTGGGCTGGCATGACAAGATGAATAATATCGCCGGATCGGTTGAAAATATCGATTGCGGGGACGAGACGACCGGCCGCGATGTGGTCACGAACGAGATGCTTCCAGCCAAGTGCGATGCCCTGTCCAAATACTGCAGCTTCAATGGAACTAAGCGCGTCGGTGAAGACAAAGTCTTGCTCTATACGCGGGTTGGGCACACCGCTTCGTTCAAGCCATTCCCGCCATCCAAGCCGCGACCGATGCCGTTCCTCGAAATGCAATAATGTGTGGTTGAGGAGATCCTGCGGGGATTTGATTGCTCCGTGTTCTTCCAGATAGGACGGGCTGCAAACAAGCCATACTTCTTCGGTCACAAAAGGCCATGAATGGATGCCGGGCCACTTACCATTCCCTAGCCGGGCCGAAACGTCGATGTCTTCTTCAAGCATATCCTGATCGTCACGGCTGCTTTCCTCGATGCGAAGGGCCACATCGGGATGTTTTTCCTTGAAGCTTTTCAAACGCGGCAGCAACCAGAGCTGCACAAAAGACGACGAGAACGACACCCGAATAATGTCGCGCGAATGCTTCTTGCGCATGGAAGAGATGACCATGTGCAGATGATCGAACGCTTCCTGCGTTTCGCGATAAAGCCTTTGCCCCTCAGCTGTCAGCTCCAGACGACTGCGGTCGCGCCTGAAAAGCTTCAGACCGGTCGCTTCCTCTAACAATTTGATGGTCTTGCTCACCGCAGGCTGGCTGACGTTCAGCTCTTCTGCCGCCGCCGTGAAGCTTAGACGGCGAGCCGCCGCCTCAAACACGAAAAGATAGTTGGCAGAGGGGATCAGAGAGCGGAGTCTATGCATAATCTGAAGTTATACCTATGCGGATTTTTTATCAAGCTCACAGCGTCGAGAACCCTCTGTAATGTAATGCCAAACGGGACTGTCTGGCTGCTCAGTCTGATCGCTGGTCATCCCCACAAAATATGACATGGAAGGGAACTTGGAATGCAGACTCATGCACGCGCGGTGGTCATCGGGGGAGGGTGCGTTGGTGCCTCAATTCTATATGGTCTGGCAAAAAGAGGTTGGTCAGACGTCGTTCTGTTGGAACGTACCCAGCTTACCGCCGGTTCGACATGGCACGCCGCGGGCCTGATCCCTTCTTATGCACGTAACATCAATATCGGTCGAATGATCAACAAGTCGATCGAGATTTATGAAGGGTTGGAAGCTGAGACAGGACAACATGTTGGCTGGCACAAATGCGGACAGCTGCGCATTGCCAACACGCGTGACCGGCTTGACGAATATAAAAGCTATATGAGTGTCGCCGAGGTGCAGGGCATTCGGGCAGAACTCGTGTCTCCGACTCGTGCTCGTGAGTTATGGCCTTTGCTTGAAAACAATCCTGATATGCTTGGCGCGCTCTATCATCCTGACGATGGCCATATCGCGCCTGCTGACGTGACCATGGCGCTTGCCAAGGGTGCACGCGACAATGGTGCCAAGATTTACCTCAACACACAGGTAAATGGCTTCGAGCGTCTGCCGAGCGGCGAGTGGAAGGTGAAAACCAATAATGGTGACATCATCTGCGAGCACATCATTTCAGCCACCGGTAACTATGCTCGTCAGACCGGCGCGATGCTTGGGCTTGATATTCCGGCAATTCCGATTGTCCATCAGTACTGGATCACCGATGCCGTACCCGAAGTGATTGAGCGCAAGCGTCAGGGCTTGCCGGAAATGCCGATCCTGCGTGATGAAGGTTTTGAAGGCTACCTGCGCGAAGAGGGCGATGGCCTGATGTTTGGCCCTTATGAAAAGACCGAACATCTGAAGTTGTTTGCTGAAAACGGTGTGCCTGAGTGGTTTGGTGCCGATCTGCTGGAAGAGGATTTTGATTCCGTTTCGTGGAATTGGGAACGGGCGATGGAACTTGTGCCAACGCTTGGCCGCGTTGGCATTAAGGCCAATGTGCGCGGACCATTCCAGATGACAGCCGACGAGTTGCCGCTGGTCGGGCCTGCTTGGGGGTTGGATAATGTCTGGCTCGCAGAAGGTGTACCAGGCGGCATTTTGTGGGGTGGCGCTATCGGCTACTATCTCTCTGAGCGCATCGTTGAAGGAAGCAACAGTATCGATACGAGCGAACTCGACCCGCGCCGCTTCGGTGATTATGCCAACAAGAACTGGACACGTGAAAAGGTGCGAGAAGCATGGGGCACTCATGCGGATCAACAGTATCCGGGTCAGGATATGCCTGCAGCGCGTCCGCAGAAGACTGCCCCGTCCTATGATCGGTTGACGGAACTGGGTGCGGTCTGGGGCTGCCTCAACGGCTGGGAAATGCCGAACTGGTTTGCACCGAAGGGCGTGGAAGCCAAGGATCAGTACAGCTGGCGTTGGACCGAAAAGGGCAAATATGTTGGCGAGGAAGTCGAAGCGGTGCGCAATGCGGTCGGCCTTGTTGAAATGACGCCGATGACCAAGTTTGAAGTCAGTGGTCCGGGCGCAGAAGCGTGGCTTGACAGTATTCTTGCTAATCGACTGCCGAAAGTGGGTCGTGTTAATCTCGCCCATCATCTGACGAAAACGGGCGGAGTGCAGGCAGAATATGTCGTAGCTCGCATGGATGATGACAACTTTTATATGATTTCCACACCGCGTGCCGAACGCTGGAATTTCGATGACCTGTCAAAGCTTCTGCCAAAAGACGGCAGCGTGAGCTTGCGCAACGTCACCAATGATCGTGGCTGTTTCACGATTGTTGGGCCGAAAGCCCGCGAGGTTCTGCAATCGCTGACAGAGATCGATCTGTCCAACGAGGCATTTCCGTGGTTTGGCATCAAGTCGGGAACGGTCGGGCTTGCCAGTGACGTGCGTCTGTTGCGCGTTAATTACGAAGGCGAACTCGGTTGGGAACTCTATCATCCGCTCGCTTATCAGCGGCATTTGCTGGAAGCATTGCTGGTTGCAGGTAAAGAGCATGGCTTGCGTCTCATCGGCCTGCATGCACTGGAGTCGCTGCGTCTCGATAAATCCTATCGTGCGATGTATCGCGACATGAATCCTGAGTTAAGTGCTTGGGAGAGCGGTCTAGAACGCTTTATCCGTCTCGACAAGGGCGATTTCATCGGTAAACAAGCCCTGCTTGCAGAAAAGGAGCGCGGTATCAAACTGCGCTCCGTGACGCTTGCCGTCGAAACAGATGGTGCCAGCACGCTGACCTCGGAAGGCTTGTATCATGACGGCAAGCTCGTCGGCCGTGTTACATCGGGCAGTTATTCGTACACTTTCAAACATGATATCGCGCTGGCGCTGCTACCTTTGGAACTGGGTGTGCCGGGAACTGAACTTGAGATCCCGGTTCTGGGTGAAATGCGCAAGGCTCGCGTAATTGAAGATTCGCCTTACGATCCGGAAGCCAAGCGTGCACGCGTTTAACATGCAGATGACGCAAAACCATGTTTCTATTTGAATGAAAGGTTAGCCTTATGAAGGTAGTCGTCGCAGTAAAGCGGGTTGTAGATTACAACGTAAAGATCCGTGTTAAGGGTGATGGTTCGGGCGTTGAGCTATCGAACGTGAAGATGTCGATGAACCCTTTTGACGAGATTGCAGTTGAAGAAGCGATCCGTCTTAAGGAAGCAGGCAAGGTGACGGAAATCATCGCGGTTTCGGTTGGCCCGGCACAGGCACAGGAAACGCTGCGCACGGCGCTTGCCATGGGTGCGGATCGTGCCATTCTGGTCAAGGTTGACGAAGCTGTCGAGCCGCTTGGTGTTGCCAAGGTGCTGAAAGGCGTTGTCGAGGCTGAACAGCCAGACCTCGTGTTCCTGGGCAAGCAGGCGATTGATGACGACGCCAACCAGACTGGTCAGATGCTTTCGGCGCTTCTCAACTGGAGCCAGGCGACTTTTGCATCGAAAGTTGAACTGGGTGACGGTTCGGCCAAGGTGACCCGCGAAGTTGACGGCGGTCTTCAGACCATTGATGTGAAGCTTCCAGCCATTGTGACGGTTGATCTTCGTTTGAACCAGCCGCGTTATGCATCGCTGCCAAACATCATGAAGGCCAAGAAGAAGCCACTTGATGAAAAGTCGCCTGCCGATTTCGGTGCTGATATTGCGCCGCGTCTTAAGGTTTTGAAGACCGAAGAACCGGGTGGCCGCAAGGCGGGCGTCAAGGTCGGTTCGGTTTCCGAACTGGTCGAGAAGCTCAAGGCCGATGGCGTATTGTAAGAAATCGGAAGGGACAAGATAAATGGCTATTCTTCTTATTGCCGAACATGACAATGCAAGCCTTTCCGATCAGACAGCAAAGGCACTGACGGCTGCCGGTAAAATCGGTGGCGATGTGGACGTGCTGGTTGCAGGCAAGGGTGCGAAAGCTGCGGCTGACGCAGCTGCAAAGCTTTCCGGTGTGCGCAAGGTTCTGCTGGCTGAAAGCGATGCGCTGGAAAACCGCCTGGCTGAGCCATTGGCAGCACTCATTGTTGAACTTGCAGGCCAGTACGACACGATCATCGCACCAGCAACCACTTCAGCCAAGAACGTGCTTCCACGCGTTGCAGCACTTCTCGATGTGATGCAGCTGTCTGAAATCATGGAAGTGGTGTCCGCTGATACGTTCAAGCGTCCGATCTATGCAGGCAATGCAATCCAGACTGTGCAGTCAACTGATGCCAAGAAGGTCATCACCGTTCGTACGGCTTCGTTCCAGGCTACCGGCGAAGGTGGTTCGGCTGCGGTTGAAAGCGTGAATGCTGCGAGCGATCCGGCACTGTCGAGCTTTGTTGAGAACGCGCTTTCGGGTGGGGATCGTCCGGAGCTGACCTCTGCCAAGATCATTATCTCGGGCGGTCGTGCACTTGGTTCATCGGAAAAATTCCAGGAAGTGATCCTGCCTGTTGCTGACAAGCTTGGTGCTGCGGTTGGTGCCAGCCGTGCGGCAGTTGATGCGGGCTATGCACCAAACGACTGGCAGGTTGGCCAGACCGGCAAGGTGGTTGCACCTGATCTTTACATCGCAGTTGGTATCTCGGGCGCGATCCAGCATCTTGCAGGCATGAAAGACAGCCGCGTGATCGTTGCGATCAACAAGGACGAGGAAGCTCCGATCTTCCAGGTTGCCGATTACGGCCTCGTCGGGG
The DNA here is from genome assembly GCF_029909885.1 of Ochrobactrum sp. AN78. Taxonomy (NCBI): domain Bacteria; kingdom Pseudomonadati; phylum Pseudomonadota; class Alphaproteobacteria; order Hyphomicrobiales; family Brucellaceae; genus Ochrobactrum; species Ochrobactrum sp. AN78. Next base: position 250,524 of record NZ_JASAMU010000007.1, on the reverse strand, counting down.
ATCTCTTCACCGTGTTGCCGGAAATGGAAAAGGCTTCATTCTAGATATGCAACAGGTCGCCAGACGTTTAGTCTGGCGACCTGTTTAGCTCAAGCTGTCTCAAAATTGTTCAGAAACGTCGATACTGTCTTCATGCAAAGATCGCGTTCTTCCACATGTGGCATGTGGCTCGATTCCTCAAAAAGCACCCATTCACTACCCGGGACATTGTCGACGTAAGGTTTCACCACCAAAGGGGTAGCCTCGTCATAACGACCGGAGATGACAAGCGTTGGTGCTTGAATTCGGTTGAGACGGTCTTCAATCGTCCAGTCCTTCATCGTGCCAATCACATGGAATTCGGTCGGGCCATTCATGTTGCGATAGACGGTATTGTCTTCATCCATGATGGCGAAGGTTCGCGCGACTTCCTTTGGCCATGGGCTTACGCGGCAGACATGACGATCGTAAAATACCCGCGAAGCGGCGATATATTCAGGATCGGTCAGACTGCCTTCTTCTTCATGTTTCAACAAAGTTTGTTGTACTTCGGAAGGGAGTTCAAGCCGTAAGCGGTTGGCCTCCGCGACCCAAGTTCGCATGTTGGCAGGTGAGTTGGCGATCACCAGTGCTTTGAGGCCAGCCGGTTTTCGCACGGCATGTTCGGCACCCAATATTCCACCCCATGATTGTCCCAGATAGGCATAGCGATCCTGAATGCCGAGATGTGTCAGAAGGTTATCCAGCTCTTCCAGAAACAAATCCACGGTCCAGAAATCGGGGCCTTTATCTGGAAGACGTGTGGAGTTTCCGTTGCCGAGTTGGTCATAGTGAATGACCGCACGATCATCGAGCGATGCAATGTCCTTGAAAGCATCGACATAGTCATGCGTGCAGCCGGGGCCGCCATGAGCGACGACGAGCGGGAGTTTTTCTGAATCTAGTGAGCCGGTAATGCGGTACCAAGTCTGATAATCGCGGAAAGTGGCGAAGCCTTCCGTCTGATTGATTGAAGCCAATTGGTCCTCCATTTGTGCGTTTTTAGAGAACCATAGCGCCGCTTTTGGGGTGGCGGCAGCTATCATAACTTATAGGTCTAGTGGATTGAACCTGACATATGATCGACGTCTGTGTCTTAGGGATGCAAATATCGGAAACAGACCGCCAGGCCGCAATCAGGCATCAAGCAGTCGCGCACGTGTCGCTCGAACAACGGCCTGAGTGCGGTTCTTTGCCCCCAGTTTTTTGGCGGCGGCGTTGAGATGCATCACAACTGTCGGAACAGACCTGTCGATGATACGGGAGATTTCTTTCGCTGAGAGGCCTTCAGCTGCATAGCGCAGGCACTCGCGTTCGCGAACTGTGAGGTGCACCTTCCCAATGCCGCGAGTATGTTCGTCAAAAAGCTCATATGCGCTTTGATGGAAAATCTGTGCCATCAGATTGAAATCGGCCACATAGCGCAAAGCGCGCTGTCTGAAATCGGATCGTGGGCCAGAAAATACACCTGTGACGGTCGCATAATCGCCATGTGGCATATGAATGGGAACGGTGACGCCTGCAGATATATCGCGCTCATGAAGATAGTGTGCGACGGGTGCCGTGTCTTCCGTCATGAACTCCTGCAGCAGCGATTCAGCCCGCTCATCATAATTCCAGAAGAATGGTACAGATGCCCTACACGCGAGGCGCTGAACCGGATCAATGCGGAAATAGCCTTTTTCGGCCCAAAATTCGAGCATATCATCACTGATATTGCGCAGTTTCATCAGCGACGGTCCCATCATGTCGCCATTCATGTCGAAAGCGGATGGAGTGTAATCGTAGATGAGGGCTTCGAAGCCAAGCGGTTTCATAGCCTGAAATATCTCATCAATGCGCCCATCGAGCGTTTGGTGAGCAGTAAAGTTCTGTCTGAAGGTCTCAATCTCGTCTCGCATCACGGTCTCCGAAACCTACCTCCCAATTGCATCCTATCACTTCTTATAGCTGGTGTAGTTTAGTTATTCGGTCCAAAATCAAAAGAAAAATGATGCCGACAATTCGACGCGGGAAACGGGTCGATGCGGTGATCGGGGAACAGATGTGGCGTGAGATGAAACCGGACAACCGGTATGAAGTGTCTGTCGGCACTCATAAGGTGGTGGCGTATAGTTTTGGAACCGGAGACGAGGTGGTTTTCTGCCTCAACGGCGGACCCGGTTTGCCGTGCGACTATTTAAGAGATGCGCATTCGTGTCTGGTCGACGACGGCTACCGCGTGGTGGCTTTCGATCAGCTTGGCACGGGGGCGTCTGATCGGCCAATTGATCCTGCATTGTGGACAATCGCGCGCTATGTCGAGGAAACTGAAACCGTTCGTCAGGCGCTTGGTCTTGGTAAGGTGCATCTTGTTGGTCATTCCTGGGGCGGTTGGCTTGGAATTGATTATGCACTGACTTATCCGCAAAATCTGAAGACGCTTATTCTCGAAGATACAGTCGCGGACATGCCGCATCTGGTGAGTGAACTGGAGCGGTTACGCAGTGCGCTGGGGTCAGAAACTGTTGCGATGATGCAGAAGCATGAAGCGCAGGGAAGGCTCGATCACCCGGAATATGCGGCGGCGATCACGATCCTCAATTATCGCCACGTCTGCCGCCTGTCGGATTGGCCAGCACCCGTAAGGCGTTCGCTCGATGATTGGAACATGGGGCCATACGGCACGATGCAAGGTCCGAATGAGTTTCTCTATACGGGTAATCTGAAAGACTGGAACCGTCTGCCTGATCTCGGCAAGATCGAGGTTCCGGTGCTGATCACGGTTGGTGAGCATGATGAGCTGACGCCTGCCTGCGCGCTGCGCATGAAGCTTGCCTTGAAAAATGCCGAACTGCATGTGGTGCCAAATGCCAGCCATATGCCGTTTTACGAGAACCCGACTTATTACTACCCGGCCCTTACCAGCTTTCTCAATCGACATCGTTCCTCTCGATAGATCAGAATATTAGGGAGAAACTCCGCAGCTCATGCATCGCTTCCAGTTTGTACTCCGTCGCCCCTTTCAGTTGCTGCCGGTTCTGTTCGGCATCAGTGTCATCACATTCGTACTGGTCCGGCTTATTCCGGGTGATCCGGCACGTGTGCTTCTAGGCACGCGCGCGACGCCCGCAGCCATTGCCAATATTCGTGCGCAGTATGGCCTCGATGAACCCATGTGGCTTCAATATCTCTATTTCCTGCGCAACATCGCGAATGGCGAAATGGGCAAGTCGATCCTTTATAAAATTGACGTTCTGAAGCTGATTGCGACACGCATCGAACCCACTTTGATGCTGGTTATTTGTAGTGTCATTCTTTCGATCCTGATAGCGGTTCCTTTAGCGGCGATCGCTGCACGGCGTAACAGTAAACTCAGCGATCATGTGATACGCACGGTGTCGACATTCGGGATCGGCTTTCCGCCTTTCTGGCTCGCTCTGATGCTGATTATCCTCTTTAGCGTGAAGCTCGATCTGCTGCCGGTATCAGGCTATGGCAACACGTTGAAAGAGAAGCTGGCGCATCTGGTTCTGCCGAGTCTGACGATAGCCCTTTCACTCTCAACTGTACTTGCGCGCAGCCTGCGCGCTGCGATGATCCAGTCACTCAATTCGGATGTTGCCACAGCTGCCAGAGCTCGCGGAATGCCTGAAAGCATTGTTTTCTGGCGACACGTTTTACCCAACTCTCTTGTACCGACTGTCAATTTGCTTGCCGTCAACATCGGCTGGCTGATCGGCAGCACAGTGGTCGTCGAGAGCGTGTTTGCGCTTCCGGGCATGGGGCAGTTGCTTGTGCGCGCGATCTTCTCCCGCGATTATATGGTTGTGCAGGGTGTAGCCATGGTCTTTGCCTGCGCAACGGTTATGGTCAATTTCATGGCCGACATTGCCACTGTCGCCCTTGATCCAAGGGTGAAGCTATGAGTGCGCGTCTTATCCCCATCACCTTGATCAACTGGCGTCGCTTTCTGAGCCAGCGGACCACGCTTGCCATCGGAATCGGTGTTCTTGCCTTCTTTGTACTGCTGGCTTTTGGCGCACCGTTGATCGCGCCTTTTGATCCAGTTGTTCAAAATGCCGACGTTCGTCTGCAGCCACCGTCATGGTTGCATCCGTTCGGGACCGATAATTTCGGACGGGATATTCTCTCACGCGTTATCTGGGGTGCACGTATCGATCTTCAGATCGCAGTCTTCGGCGTTATATTCCCCTTTGCCATTGGAACCGTCGTCGGTACGGTTGCCGGTTTTTTTGGTGGCATCGTTGATACGATCTTCATGCGTCTGATCGATATCATTCTGGCATTCCCATTTCTGGTTCTGATGCTGTCGATCATTGCCATTCTAGGGCCGGGCCTGACGAGTTTCTATATAGCCATGGCACTGGTTGGATGGGTTTCATACGCCCGCCTTGTTCGGGCACAGATACTGGTTTTGAAATCCACAGACTATGCCGTTGCTGCGGAAAGCCTTGGGTTCAGCCGTTTCCGCATCATGTTTCGCCATCTTCTGCCGAATGCGATTGCCGGTTCGCTGGTTTTCGTAATGTCGGATGCGGTTCTCGTGCTGCTGAATGGTGCAGCAATCAGCTATCTCGGGCTCGGCGTACAGCCGCCGGTTGCCGAATGGGGCGTCATGGTTGCCGAAGGCCAGCCGTTTGTAACGACTGCCTGGTGGATCACGTTGTTTCCGGGGCTCTCTATCGTGTTTCTGGCTTTTGGTTTTAGCATGCTCGGCGATGGACTGGGTGAAGCGCTGGGAGTGCATGAATGACAAAGTCAGTTCTTTCGATCCGCAATCTTCAGGTTGATGCTTACTTGCCGGATGAAACCAGGCGCTTGATCGATGACGTTTCTCTCACGCTCAACCAGGGTGAAATTCTTGGCTTGGTCGGTGAAAGCGGATCGGGGAAAAGTTTACTTTGCCGCTCGATAGTCAGGCTTTTGCCATCATCGATTTTAAAGATCACCGCAGGTTCGGTCATGCTCGGCGGCACGGATTTGGCACAGGCGAGCAAAGCTGAATTGCTTGCGGTGCGTGGTGGCAAGATTGGTATGATTTTCCAGAATCCGACCAGCCATCTTGATCCCGTAATGAGTGTTGGCGACCAGATCGCAGAAGGCATACGCTTTCATAAGGGGCTGGATAAGATTAAAGCCCGCACAGCAGCAATCGAAATCATGGCGCAGGTCGGGTTTACAGACCCGACGCGCCAATATGGCAGCTATCCGCATGAGTTTTCAGGCGGGATGCGTCAACGTGCGATGATTGCGGTGGCTCTTTCCTGCGACCCTGAAATTCTCATCGCTGATGAGCCGACAACTGCGCTTGATGTCACCATTCAAGCGCAGATACTCCAGCTTTTGATGGACATTCGTGATCAACGCGGGCTCTCTATTATTCTCATCACGCATGATCTTGGGGTGGTCGCGCAGACTTGTGATCGTATTGCAGTGATGCGCAATGGGAAGGTGCTGGAACAGGGACTGAAGAGCGAAGTTCTCAGCAATCCCCGCGATCCCTACACACGCAATCTCATAGCCAGCCATCCGTCGTTGCCTGAAACGGCCTCATTGCGTCTCGTTCCTCAGTTGGGGGAGCCGCCGCTGTTGCAGGTCAATGATCTGCACGTTCGTTACGCTGTCGCTGGGGGATTCCTCAAGGCCCGGAAAACGAGCGCGTTAAAGGGTGTCAGTCTTGAAGTTCAGGCTGGTGAGACGATCGGAATCGTTGGGGAATCTGGCAGCGGGAAAAGTACACTTGCCCGTGCGATTTTAGGCCTGACACCAATCGCCGAAGGCAGCATTACATTCGACGGATTGACGCTCAGCCCTGATCGTAAGGAAGCTCTGGCGGCACTGCGTCGTGATGCGGCCATGGTATTTCAGGACCCGTTCAATTCGCTCAATCCGCGCATGACGGTTGGTGAAACCTTAGCCGAAGTGCTGCGGGTACAAGGCAAGGTCGACGCCAAGAATATACCTCCGCGCATTGCCGAGCTGCTGGATCTCGTTGGGCTAGATCAAAGCTTTGCCGCGCGCAAGCCACGCAGCCTGAGCGGCGGACAATGTCAGCGCGCCGGTATAGCGCGCGCTTTGGCAGTGGAGCCAAAAATGATCATCGCCGACGAGTGTATCGCAGCACTCGACGTCACCATTCAGGCACAGATCGTTGATTTGTTTCGCGAGCTCAAAAGCAAGATGCAGCTGACCTTGCTTTTCATCGCCCATGACCTTGCTGTCGTGCGCAATCTCTGTGAGCGCGTGGTCGTTATGTATCATGGTGAGATCGTTGAAGAGGGATTAAGCGCCGAGGTTTTTGCGCATCCGAAAGAGACTTATACGGCGGCACTCATCAGCGCGATACCAGATATTGATCCCACGAAATCGCTGTTTGAAGAAAGAATTCTTGCTGAAGCATCCTGAACAAGCATCGAAAACGATGTGCAACTAACCAAAAAATATGAGGGGAAATACACATGCTTAAAAAATGGATGAAGATCGGTTTCGTCACCGTCATGACGAGCATGACATTTGGTGCGGCACTTGCCGAAGCAGCGGGTGTTTTGACAATCGGACGACGCGAGGACTCCTCCACTTTCGATCCAATCAAAACCGCCCAGAACATCGACAACTGGGTGTTCTCAAACGTCTATGACGTGTTGGTGCGAGTCGACAAGACAGGCACGAAACTTGAGCCCGGTCTTGCTGAAAGTTGGACGATTTCGGATGACGGTCTCACTTATACGTTCAAACTACGCGATGCGAAATTCTCGGACGGATCGCCGATTACTGCCGAAGACGCTGCTTTCTCACTTCTGCGTATTCGTGACAATCCAGCTTCTCTGTGGAGTGACTCTTATAAGGTCGTGGACACAGCCGAAGCTGCTGATCCACATACGCTGGTCGTTAAACTGAAAACGCCGTCGGCACCATTCCTGTCCACGCTAGCGCTCCCCAATGTCTCGGTTCTTTCTAAGAAGGGACTGGAAGAGCTGGGAGAGGATGGTTACGCTGAAAAGCCAGTGGCATCTGGTGCGTTTGTGGTGGATGAATGGCGTCGTGGTGACCGTGTCATTCTGAAAAAGAATCCGAATTTCTGGGAGGCGGATCGCGTCAAGCTTGATGGTGTCGAGTGGATTTCGGTCCCCGACGATAATACGCGGATGCTCAACGTGCAGGCAGGTCAGCTGGATGCCGCGATCTTCGTACCGTTCTCGCGCGTGGCCGAGCTGAAAAAAGACCCCAATTTGAAGGTCCATGAAGATACGTCCACACGCGAAGATCATCTGTTGATCAATCATGAGCACGGTGCACTTGCGAAGAAGGAAGTCCGTCAGGCGCTGGACATGGCCATCGACAAGCAGTCGATTGTCGATACCGTGACATTCGGTATTGGTCAGGTTGCGAATTCCTACATACCGAAGGGTGCTCTGTATCATTACGCGGATAATCTCAAGCGTCCGTATGATCCGGAAAAGGCCAAGCAGATGCTGGCCGATGCTGGCGCATCGGACTTGTCGCTCAATTATATCGTCAATGCTGGCAACGAAACGGACGAACAGATCGCAGTTCTTCTACAACAACAGCTTCAGAAGGCAGGCGTCACCGTTAATCTCCAGAAAGTCGACCCCAGCCAGAGCTGGGATATGCTGATTGCGGGTGATTACGATATCTCTGTCATGTACTGGACCAATGATGTTCTTGACCCGGACCAGAAGACCACATTCGTTTTGGGTCACGATACCAATATGAATTACATGACCCGATACAATAATGAGAAGGTAAAAGACCTTGTCGCAGCGGCGCGTCTGGAGCTTGATCCGAAGAAGCGTGAAGCGATGTATATCGATCTCCAGAAAATGGCGAAGGACGACGTCAACTGGATCGACCTCTATTACAGCCCTTATATCAATGTCACGGGCAAGAACATTGAGAATTTCTACCAGAACCCGCTCGGACGCTTCTTTCTCGAAGATACTGTGAAGAACTAAATTTGTCAGGCTAAGGCGAAAATGTAGCGGCGGGCTTTGCCCGCCACTTTATTGTCATCACTTGCGCAAGTGATAATTGACCTCGAAAAATTCAAATTCGAGACGGACAGCACGCTGGAAGAAGTCGTGACATATCTCAGATTGCGCCGGGCCAATCCGATCCAGCTCGACTTGGAGAAAGCTTACAAACTCTCGGAAAGAAGGATTGTCATGTAGTGTGATCCATTCTGCATGAACGAAATTTTCAGGACGTGGCGATTGCGCGCGGGATGCCCAATCGAGATAAAGACCTTCAGCCACGTTGAGAACCGAGAGTATTGCACCATAGGAGCGCGTGTCAGCGGCTTCACGCATGATTGCTTTGAACCCGATGGTCGGTTCGGTATCGGGGATATTTGCGCGTTGTTCTTCGCTTACATTGAGTGCTGTGAAAGCGCGAAGAAAATAGGTGTTTTCTTCTCCTGAGACCATGCCGGCGAAACGTCCAAAGCGCAGCCGCGCCTCAATCGTGTCGGCTGTGGCCATTGCTGCGCCCAGCAAAGTGAGGAAGCTGTCTAGAAAACGATGGTCCTGAACCAGATAGGATGCCATAGACGCATCCGAAAGAGTGCCCGCGCAGAGCTCTTTGACGAAAGAATGCTCAACCGCCTGCGTCCACAATGGTTCGCTTTCTTGCTTTAATATTTGAAAGAAATGCTTGGTCATAAAGCTACCTTTTTGCTGGCAGCGAGACCGTGTGAATTTGGCATTATACGGCCTCGCAGTGAGACCGGCAAAAGGCTGGCTTAAACTTCCCCATCCCTTCGCCGGCATGATCCGGATCAGGTTCGAAGGGTCACGGCGCTGCGCTTGCCAGCCGTATCTCAGCCCCTTGCGGGACTCCCCTTGGTGTCAAAAGTCTTAATCGAGACTCTCGCCAACGTCGAGCCATCGGGGAGTCGATGAATTACATACAACCAAATTGAAATCGTCGCTTGATGATACGTCAGTCAGTCGGCCTTATCGGATTGTGCAAGTTCAAGCTCTCTGCGTCTCAACATCTCAAACATGGATGTAGTACGCAGATTTGTCTTGCGATCAATCTCGCCGCCCTTCTGCCAGATGCCATATTTCTCACGGAAATAATCGACGACAAGCAGATCAGCCTCAATACGGTCATGTCCTTCCTGAACCAGATTAAGCAGCGCATCTACTCTGCTTCCTTTGCCTTCACGAAGGTGGCGTCGTTTTCCGGTATTCCAGATTGGAATGCCCACACGTTCCAAATGCCCGGAAATCCACGGGTCGTCGACTGTCCACATGACATCTGGAATATCGTAAAAAAGCTCGTCAAACCATTCGGGGCGAACAAGCACGCCGGCAAAGCCGGAAATCTGATCGACATACCCCGGAGTGGCTAGGTTGGGTTTAATTGTGAAAAGGCAGAGTATCCGTTTCACTCTATATATAGAGCCTTTGTGTTTCCAACGGCTGCGCGGAAGCCTGTCTGATGGACGGCAATTATCGGATATATCCGGAAATGTTTCGCCCACTTCGATAATACACGTATTCGGTTTTTGGGCCGTTTCGCTTTTAAAGCGTGCATGCCAGCCACGATCGTAAATCTTATCATCGTCGCAGAATAGAATGTCGACATCCTGACCCTTCAGATCCCTGGCTGCTGGAAGGACTTTCGTCGCAGGGCCATAGTCCTGATCACAACGGCAGATGGTTACACCCTTCGGCACAACCGGCAGTGTTCCATCCCAATCGGGAAAGCGGCGGTATGTCTCCGGTATATAAAGCCTAATTTCGTGGGCTTTTAAGTTCTGAGATAAAAGAGACTTTAAGGTCGGCTGTATCAGATGAAAGCGCGAGGGTATCGATGATAAGCTGATGATCGTCGGTCTATTCAATTTCGAACCCTTTGAGCAATCTGGTCTGTTGAAACGTGATTCCACGCGCTCCGATTAAATGTGTTGTTAGCGTTGATTTTATCAAATGAAAAGTTATACGGACTAACGAATAGCCATGCATATATCATATGCTTTGACCCAAGCGCGAAAGCATGAACGTTAGAGCGGCGAACCCGACAATGCAGGTCGCAAAAGCCGTCAGAGAAACATTGAACCAGTACATGATATATAACTTTCGCAGCCCTGCATTGCAAAAAGTTTACTATTATACTCATGTTTAAATTGCAAGAGCTCTTATATGCACCGCAAGAATTTTGCACTGTCTTAGCAGGCGGAGTGTTTCATGCTGCACGAACATAGCAAGCTAATCGACGTGTTGCGCTTCGTTCAACGAGGACTGGCGGGATTTGATGGCATTCAGCAACGGCAATAGGGCATCGTGTGGAAAAGCCACAGCCCTTTGGTGGATTGGCAGGGCTTGGCAGGTCGCCACGTAAAACGATCCGTTTACGTTGCCGCTGGGCCAGAGGATCAGGCAGTGGAATGGCCGATATCAAAGCCTCCGTATAAGGATGTTCTGGCCGGTTGAAGACCTCGGAGGTTTTACCTGTTTCGACGATCCGTCCAAGATACATGACCGCTACACGATCCGCGAAATGCCGGACGACCGAGAGATCATGGCTGATGAACAGATAGGACAGTCCGAATTGTCGTTGAAGATCGAGCAGCAGGTTGAGTATTTGCGAACGGATCGAAACATCGAGCGCTGAAACAGGTTCATCCAAAATCATGAGTTTGGGATTGAGTGCCAGCGCTCTAGCGATCACGATGCGCTGTCTCTGCCCCCCTGAAAACGCACTTGGCCTTCTCGCTGCATGTTCTGCATGCAGGCCTACAAGCTTGAGCAGTTCTACCACGCGCGCACGTCGTTCAGACGCTGTGCCGATATTGTGGATAGCTAGCGGCTCAGCGATGCTTTCTCCGATCGTCAGTTTCGGATTGAGTGCCGAGGCAGGATCTTGAAACACGATCTGAATATCACGTGAAAGTCCGCGTATTGTTTCAGACAGACCATGCGTGACTGGCTTGCCGTCGAAGCTGATGTTGCCGGATGTCGCTCTGGTCATCCCGAGGATTGCCGTGCCGAGCGTGGATTTACCACAGCCGGATTCGCCGACTAGTGCCACACTTTCCCCGTGGCCAATCTCAAGATCGACGCCATCAACCGCTTTTACAAACTTGACGGCTCGACCTAGAAGACCGCCACGAATGGGATAATGAACTTTAAGATTTTTAACGGAAAGCAGCATGTCGCTCATACCAGTGATCCCACTTGTTGCGAACGCCAGCAAGCCGCAGCACCAACATTGATGCGCGCTGAAAGCGGCGGTACATGCTTCCTGCATTGATCTTCCGAGATCGGGCAGCGGGGCGCGAAGCGGCAACCATCAGGCCATGAGCCGATGTCAGGCACAATGCCTTCGATAGTTGGTAGATAGGTTTTCGGTTCGCCTTCGAGACGTGGAATGGTTGAGAGCAACAGCTTTGTATAAGGATGCTCTTGGCCAGAGAAAATTGCATCGACCGGTGCCTGCTCAATGACGCGACCTGCATACATCACAGCCACGCGGTCGGCCATATCGGCGACGACGCCCATGTCATGCGTGATGAGCAGGATTGCCGTTCCGGTCTCATCGCGAAGCTTTTTCATGAGATCGAGTATTTGCGCCTGAATAGTCACGTCGAGCGCCGTTGTCGGTTCATCGGCGATCAGAAGGCGAGGACGGCAGATCAAGGCCATGGCGATCATTGCCCGCTGGCACATCCCACCGGAAAGCTCGAAAGGATATTGCCCAAAACGAATTTCAGGTTCAGGAATTCCCACTTCTTCAAGCATGGCAATGGCAGCGTGACGCGCTTTCTTTCCACTCAAATTGCGATGAACAACAAGGCTTTCCTCAATCTGCCTACCGATTTTCATCAGGGGATTGAGAGATGCGACCGGCTCCTGAAAGATCATCGCGAGATCATTGCCACGCAAATTGCGCTTGATCTTTTCGGATGTGCTAACAAAATCGTACTCGCCGAACATAATGCGCCCAGATGCAATATTGGCTACCTTGGGCAATAGTCCCATTACGGAGAAGGCTGTCAGCGATTTTCCGCAGCCGGACTCGCCGACAACAGACAGGATTTCGCTTTCATTGACCTGAAAGCTGACTCCATCCACCACCGGTTGGCCTGCAATATGAACGACAAGCTCATCGACTATAAGCACAGGTTTTGTCATTCTGCCTCCGTGCGTACCGCTGCCCATGGATGGTAGGGATGAGCCATTCCGATATTGTGGCCATCTTCGCGCATCACAACAGAGGGGATGGAGAAGTTCACCGGATAGAGCGTGTCGGCGATGATTTCGACCGGAAACTCTTCGCTTAAACGTGATGCAACATCGGGCTGCGCACGTTCACTGACGCGAAGCTTTACGCCACTTGCATCGATGCGTGGCGCATGAAATGCCTCTTCGGGCGACATGCCGAATGCATCGATATAGGACAATATCTGCGTGATTGCTGGCATGATCTGACGTCCACCTGCAGCGCCAAGGGCGATATATGGCAGGCCGCTTTTGTTCGCAATAATTGGGCACATATTTGCAAGCGGCTTCACGCCCGCCGCAATGGAATTTGGTTGGCCGGGACGAGGGTCGAACCACATCATGCCATTGTTCATGAGAAGATCGAGCGACGGCGCAACTACTTTCGAGCCGAAGCGCGACAACAGCGTGTTGGTCAGCGAAACCATGATTCCATCACGGTCAACAACGCTGATATGTGTGGTGCAGCTTTCGCCGCTGCTGCCATGACCGAGTGTACGAAGCCGTTCTTCAGATGCACGGCGGATGGCGCGCGCAAAGGAGAGCGCGGTTTTTCCGGAACATGCGTCTTCGTTCGGCAATGTCCTGCCGAGTTCCTCGAGAGCGCGCGCGAGTGTTGGCCCACCGGAAAGTCCCGGCATAGCGTGAACAGTGGTGCCGCGATAATCAATAGTGAGCGGCTTTTTCCACTCAGGCTGGAAGCCGCGCAGATCGTCCTTTTCGATGTGGCTGCCGCCAGCGCGCAAATCCGCAATCAGCTTTTCGGCGATTTCGCCTTCGTAGAAGTCGCGTGCGCCTGCCTGTGCCAGTCGCTCCAGCATGGCAGCTTTCTTCGGCATTGGAATGCTGCGTGGCGCCCCTGTTTCAGGAACACGCGGCGCGCGGCCATTGTCAAGAAATAGCGCGCTTGAGGCAGGAAAGCGGTTCAGCCCTTCGGTGTCGATAGCGAGGCAAAGTGTGGTGAACCAGTCAATTTGCAGCCCATTTCGTGCATGGTCGATTGCCGGTTGTAGCGCATCGGCGAAGCTGATCGAGCCAAAGCGTTCCAGTGCAGATGCGAGGCCAGCAATAGCGCCCGGCACACATATGGAGCTGTAACCTATGAGATTTCGGTCTTCGGCAACTTTGGGCCAGTTGAACCAGTCGCCGTCACTCCCGGGTGCCAATGGATAGTCATTTGGGTCAAGCCGGCACGGGGATACTACGTTGAAATCTAGCGCATCCACGTTTCCGTCTTTGCCACCAGCGCGCAGGAGAAAACCACCACCGCCGACACCTGAAAGCCAGGGCTCCACCACACTCAAGACGAGTGCCGTCGTGACTGCTGCATCCATTGCGTTGCCGCCGCGGCGCAAGACCGCTGCGCCCGCTTCAGCGGCAAGCCAGTTCTGGCAGGCGACCATGCCGCCTTCACTCAGGGTTTGCTTTTTTTGGATAGCCCAGCTTTCAGCCATTCGTCTGTCCAAATCTGCGAATACCGATAGGGTCGGGTATTTTCGCTTCGACAGCAAAGCGCCCTACATTGGTGGATGAAGCATGGTGTGCGGCAATCTCAGCCGCCGTTGCGACCCACGCATCTTTCTGGTTGGTGATGTTGTCCAGCAGTTCCTCCAGAAGGGCGATGCGCTGCGCACGGCCTGAAATCCAGTCATGTACGGTCAGCGTAAACAACCCACCGAAACGGTGCAGTGTGCGCCACTCCGAAATCCAGTCATTCAATATTGCCTGCCCGGATTGAAGCGGCCACTTGTCCCGTCCGCCACCTTCAAACTTGAAGAAAATCGCGTCGTCAGTGGCCCATTGAACGGGGATCTCCGTGATGCCGTCGATCTCGTAGGGATGATCGAAGCCGGATAGTGATGTGTCATAAGCCAGTCCAACACGCTTGATCTCGCGCAGCATATGCGGCGTGATTTCCCATGCGGGTGACCGAAAGCCGACTGGCGTCTTGCCGGTTTGTTTGACGAACAGCTCTATACTTGCTTCAAGCGCACCGGTGAACTCTGCATCCGACACATCGGCGACGATCTCATGAAAATAGCCATGAAGGCCGACCTCATGCCCGGCTTCAATGAGGGCTGGCAGGATTTCCGGGTTGGTTTCGGCAGTCAGTCCGGGGACATAGAAACTGGCTTTCACGTTGTATCGCGCGAAAAGGTCAATCAGCCGATAAAGCCCGGTGCGCGGGCCGAAGCTACGGATTTCGAGCGTTGCCAGCCGATCAGGAAGGCCATCGCGATGCGCCCACATGAACGGCACCTGCGCGTCCACATCGACGGATAGAAGCGTTGCTGACTGCTTTCCAGATGGCCACTGATAGTGGGGCCAGGGCGATTTGACGTTTATCCTTTCGGTCATAGCGCCTTCTTCTTTTGCTGAAATACGGCAAGCGAACCGATGGAGTTGCCGCCGTCTACAGTCAGTGTAGCGCCGGTGACATAAGCGGCTGCCGATGATGTGACATAAAGAACGGCGGATGCGACATCTGGAGCGGAAGAAGCACGGCCAAGCGGTATTGATGAAGTTACGGTCTTAACGTGCTCATCAGACAAAGCGCTGACATCGCTTCCGGCGGCAAAACCCGGTTCGACCGCATTGACGCGAATACCATATTCGGCCAGCTCCAGCGCGAAGCCTTTTGTCAGGCGATCGAGCGCGGTTTTGGAGGTGCAATAGGGGACGACCGTGGTGCGCATTTTGCGTGCTGCACCTGACGAGATATTGACGATTGAACCTACTGTTTCCATATTGATCATCTGTTTCGCGAAAAGCTGAGATAGCAGGAATGGAGCGCGCAGATTGATACCCATGATGCGGTCCCAGTCTCCGAGCGAAATGTCGAGCAGGAAGCCTGACGGATATATGCCTGCGTTGTTGACGAGAATATCTGGCGCGTCCCAGCGTGTCGCTACTGTGTCCGCAAAGCTGGTGATAGAAGCTGCATCGATAAGGTCTGAGACAATGCCGAAATGGCCTTCGCCGGGAAGTTCCGCAATGCGCTCATCAAGCTTTGTCTGATCCTGATCGGTAAGGCAGAGGATTGCGCCTTCCTGCGCAAAAGCGGCGGCGATCCATCCGCCGATGATGCCGCCAGCGCCCGTTACGATAACTTTTTTGCCTTTGAATTCATTCTCGAAATTCACGGATAAAACTCCTATCTTCCGCGCGGGTCGAGCCGGTCGCGGATATGGTCGCCGATAAGGTTGATGGAGAGGACAAGCAGAAACAAAGCGACGCCCGGAAATGTCGCGATCCACCATGCGGAAGCGACGTAATTGCGTCCGGTTGAAAGCATCGCACCCCAACTCGCGGTTGGTGGCTGCACGCCCAGTCCAAGGAAGGATAGTCCAGCCTCGAACAGCACCATCAACCCGAATTCAAGCGTGGCAACGACAATAAGCGCACCTGCGATATTAGGGAGAATATGCCGCCACAAAAGGCGCAGCCATCCCGCACCCATGAAACGTGACAGGCGAACATAAGGCATATTGGCGACCGAAAGCGTTTGCCCATAGGCGACACGCGCGTAGCGCGGCCATCGCGTGAGGGCGAGAACGATGACGACATTCGCAAGGCTCGGTCCAAGAATGGCAACAGTGATGATCGCCAGAAGAATGGCCGGAACCGACAGGACCATATCGACCAGCCGCATAATGATGGTTTCAGTCCAGCCACGATAGAATGCAGCCAGCATACCAAGAATACTTCCCAGAATGCCCGAAAGAACGACCGAGGAAACAGCAACCAATAGCGAAATACGCGCGCCATAAATCAGGCGGCTTAAAACATCGCGGCCCAGTTCATCGGAGCCAAGATAATAAACGATACCACGGCTTTCAAAGCCTGGCGCTTTGAGGCGAGCTAGGAGGTTCTGCTTGTTTGGATCCATGGGAGCAAACAAGGGCGCAAAAATCGCGATCAGGAGCAAGAGAACCAAGATCGCAAGAAAAGGGGAAACCGTAAGCGGCAGCTTTTTCGACCATTTGACAAATGCACCGGATGATGAAGTGAGGGACGTCATACCGGACCTCCCATCCGAATGCGCGGGTCGATGATGCTGTAAAGCACATCGGCAACAAGATTGAGTGCAATTGCGGTGACAGCACCCAGCAGAACAACCCCTTGAACGAGCATGAAATCCCGCGCGGCGATTGCCTGTACGGTCAATTGTCCGAGACCCGGCCATGCGAAAACAGTTTCGACGATCACAGCTCCGGCCAGAAGATTGGCAATTTCAAGTGCTGCGACAGTCACAACCGGAATGGAAGCGTTGCGCAACAAATGACGAATAACGATGCGCGTTATGGGAACGCCCTTGGCATGAGCGGTGCGCACATAATCTTTTTCCAGTTCATCAAGAACTGCTGTACGGGCTACCCGCGCAAATGTTGCCATCGACAAAATCCCAAGCGCGATGGACGGCATAATCAGGCTTGGCCAGTCACGGGCACCTGAAGGCGGCAACCATCCAAGCCAGACCGCGAAGACCATGATCATCAGGATCGCGCTCCAGAATGTTGGCATGGATTGCCCGGCCAAGACAAAGCCCATAATGGCTTTTGATTCAGCCCGTCCTCGACGTACAGCCATGATAACGCCAAGTGGAATACCAAGACCGATCGCCACGAGAAGGGCACCTCCGGCAAGCATGAGAGTGTAGGGCAGGCGGCTTGCTATAAGTGTCCAGACCGACACATTTTGCACGTAGGAACGGCCGAGATCGAAAGTGAGCAAACCACGCAAATATTCGAGGTATTGAACGGCAAGAGGCTGATCAAAGCCCAGCGCTGTGCGCATCGCTTCGATATCGGCCTGCGTTGCATTCTGTGGAACGAGCAACAGAACGGGGTCTCCTGCAAGGCGTTGCAGAAAGAAAATGAGTGTCATTACGCCTAGAATGGCGATCAATGCCTGCACAATGCGGGTCAGAAAAAAGGCTGGCACTGCGTGTATCGTTCCCTTGCTATTTTTATTGCAGGTCGGCGCATAACTGCGCCGACCTTTGGTTTTTTAGTCCTGCCAGCTCATACGGTTCAGGAAGAGGCTTTCATTGGCCGTTGGCTTCCACTGGAGCTGCTTTGCCGCGCCATAGATTATTGCGGCCTGATAAAGCGGCACGAGGGGGACGTCTTCGGCAACGAAAGTGCTGACAGTTTTGTAGTTCTCAAGGCGGGTTTTCTCGTCCAGCGTGCCGCGTGCGGCTTCCAGCGCTTTGTTGATTTCAGGGTTGCTTGTGGACGACCACGAGCTTGACGAATGCAGAAGTGGGAAAAGCACACCGTCTGCATCCTGACAGGCGCAAGACCAACGACCGAAAGCGATAGCAGGCTGGCTTTTCGGCTCACTCTGCGCGCTCTTCAAGTACGTTGCCATATCGGTCATCACGATATTGACCGTCAGTCCCGTTTCGCCAATCATTTGCGCCACGGCCTGCACAATGCGCTGGTCGAATGTTGGGGCGGTGGCAAAGCTTACAGCTTTGCCGGTTGCGCCCGCATCCTTGATAAGCTGCTTGGCCTTTTCCAGATCATAGGCATAACCTTCAATGCCTTCGACATAGCCGAAATGCGCAGGCGTCGCCATTTGCGCCACGGGTTTGTCAACGCCGCCAAGGAGCCCCTCGGTGATAGCTTCCTTGTCGATGGCGCGAGCGACGGCTTCCCGCACGCGCTTGTCATCAAAAGGTGGCAGGTTCGGATTGAGCTTCACGTAGCCCACGCGCTCTGTCAGCACCGATAGTGGTTTGGCATTTGCCGATCCTTCGATCTGAGCTGCGAGATCGGCATCAAGGCCAACCGCAAGATCCGTCGTGGCCGATTGGAGATTGGCAACACGGGTTGCAGCGTCGGGAACCGCACGGAACTCGGCTGTTTTGAATGCACCCTTTTCGCCCCAATAGTCATCATTGCGGTCCAGCTTAACAGCAACACCGCGCTGCCAGTTCGCGAATTTATATGGGCCGGAGCCGACAGGTGCTGCATTGAAGGCATCGTCGCCCTTCGCTTCGACGACCTTCTCTGGAACGATGGAAAGCTTGACGAGCTGTGCCAGAAGTGCCGGATAAGCGCCGTCGGTCTTCACCGTGACTTCGTTGGCGCCTGTGGCTTTGGCCGATACAATCTTATTGAACTGTCCCAGCTGCGGGCTTGCGAAGGTCGGGTTGATAATACGATTGATGCTGAATGCAACGTCTTTTGCGGTCAGCGGCGAACCGTCATGAAATTTCACATCGGAGCGCAGCTTGAAGACGATTTCCGTATCGGAGTTATATTTCCAATCAGTAGCAATCTGCGGCGCGATTTCACCAGCATCATTGCGCGTAACCAGATTGTCGAAAATATTGCGATAAACGTAGTAGCTGTCCGGGTTCCACTGCTTATGCGGATCAAGCGATGATGGCTCGTTCACAAGATCAATGACGAGCTGATCCTTGGCAAAGACTGCCGTCGTTGTAAGCGGTGAGCAGGCCAGAACGAGGCCTGCAATGGCGGAATGGATCGAACGGCTCGCTACTTTCATATCTATAATGCCCCTGGTTTATCCAAATGCGGTTCTGGACGAGATTGTTTCTCGGTTTTGCTTTTGCCCGCGTTGCGGCGGGCGGGTTTCGCGCCGACCATTGCTTCTGATTCAAGGAAGCGGTCGAGCAGATAGGTTTCGAGCGCGGTGTTGGCCGCGCCAAACAGTTCCAGTGCTTCGCTCTTTCGCCCCTCGATAATCGCGCTGATCAATAGCGAACGTTTGGCGGGGATCAGTCTGACGCGTCCGGTTTTCTCGAAGAAGTTGACCAGACGCACGGCACGATCCCAAAGATCGGTCAGCCAGCCTGCAACAATCGGCATGTTGAGCCGGGTGGCGAGTAACTCCAAAATTTCGCGCTCATAGCGGCGGATGGTTGGAAGGATATCGCCACCAAGTTCGTTGCGTTGGGTGAGCGCCAGATGCATTTCACCCAGCGCGTTCAGTCGTTGAATAGACGCCTCGTCCAGCACCGCTGCAAAAAGCAAAGGTTCCAGGTGCCGTCTAGCTGCGCTCAATTCGCGGATTTCGCCTGCCGAAATTGGCGTAACGACCCAGCCGCTGCGTGCGGATGACGATACCAGCCCGCTCGCTTTAAGGCGTGCAAGTGCTGCGCGCAGTGCGCCGCGGCCCAATGCGAATTCGGTTGCGAGTGCGGATTCCGACAGCCGTTCACCTGGTGCCAGAACGCAGTTCACAATCGCATTTCGCAGTGCCTTTTCCGCCAGATCCCCCTTGCCTTCGAGCGACATGGGCGATGTGTAGGTATCGTTATCCAACATTTATAACTGACCTCTTAGTTTTATATTTTGAAATCTCTTTGATCTAAAGAAAAGAACAGATTTTCTTTTCCATATCGCTTGAGTGAAGAATTTATCTCCGTATAGCTCTCCAGAGGAAACAGAAGCATGTTGCCTTCACAATTCCCATAAATCAACTGTTTCTCTTCGGTGCGCAAAATTGAAATGGCATTTTTCAATTGCGTGTAGATTTAGAAAATGCGCTGGTTGCGCTGGTTTTTATAAGGTGACAGTATCGCTTATTAATATTGCAAAGATATAAACTGAGATGTCAATAATTCAGTTTGGCTTGCGATTACTTCATTCGACCGGAATTCCGGTGCCCCGTTGGGAGAGAATTCGATGCGCTTTAGAAATGCAATATTTGCTGCACTGCTGGCCGCGACCGCACTTGCTTCACAGGTGAACAGTTCAAACGCCAAGGATTTGCTGGCTGTGGATTTTATTGCAGAGCCGAGCTCGCTTGATCCGCATGTTCAGTGGAACACCGATAGCTTCAATGTCTATCGCAACATTTTCGACAATCTGCTGACGCGTGACGACAAGGGCGAGATCGTTCCGCAGATCGCCACTGAGTGGAAATATTTCTCCGATGCGGAAATTGAATTCAAAATTCGCGATGATGTGAAATTCCATGACGGCACGCCGCTGACGGCCAAAGACGTTGCCTTCAGCATCAAGCGTATCATCGATCCGGCATTCGCCAGCCCGCAGGTTGGCCAGTTCAATCAGATCAGCGATGCCGTTGCTAAAGATGATACGACTGTCGTCGTAACCACAAAAGGCCCATACCCGGTCCTGCTTGCGCAGCTGACCAAGCTTTCCATTGTGCCAGAGCATGTGGTGGAAAAGCTCAGCAAAGATGAGTTCAACATCAAGCCTGTGGGCTCTGGTCCATATAAGCTTGAGAACTGGAACCGAGGCGTTGAAGTGCTGCTCGCGCGCAATGATGATTATTGGGGCAAGAAGGGCGAATTCCCGAAAGTGGCTTTCCGGGCTGTTCCAGATGGTTCAACGCGCATTGCGAATTTGCAGGCGGGAACGGCCGATCTCGCCAGCAACCTCGATAATGACCTTGCCGCGCAACTGGAAGCGTCGGGACAGGGTAAGGTTTTGCCGGTTCGTGGCGAACGCATTGCATTCTTCTCGCTCAATATCAACAAAGCGCCGCTTGATGATCCGCGCATTCGTCTGGCAATCGCCCATGCCATTGATAAGCAGGGTATTGTTGAGGGCATTCTGGGTGGGTATGATGCTCCGATTGACGAGCTCACGTCCCCGGTTTCATTTGGGTTTGTCGAGGGTATAAAGGCTCCAGAATATAATCCAGAGAAAGCTAAGGAGCTGGTGGCGGAAGTCGGCGATGCTGCCAAAACCGAAATCACCCTGCTGACGACGCCGACCTACGATCAGCGCGTCGTGCAGGCGATCCAGCAAATGCTCAATGATGTTGGCCTCAACGTCAAAATCGATACCACCGATATGGGCAACTGGATGCAACAGATGCAGTCTGGTTCCAGCACGATTCCTTCCGCTGCCTTTGGCCGCTGGAGCTGTGGCTGTCAGGATGCTGACGGTACGCTTTATCCGCTTCTGCATTCTTCCAGCAGCTGGTCTACCGTCAAGGATGAACGTCTGGACAAAGCACTCGACGAGGCACGAACCAACATCAATCCAGAACGACGTCTCGAACTCTACAAGTCGGTCCATGAGATAGTAGCGGAGGAGAATTACATCATTCCGCTCTATCAGGCTTCGGTGCTTTACGGGGCGGCAAAAAATGTTGAGTTTACGCCGCTGCCAAACGAGAACCTCTTCCTCAACCGCGTTGGTTGGTCGGAAAAGTAAATTGATCGAAAAAGCCCTCAAGCCGGACTGTTGTGCAGTCCGGCTTTTGCCGTTTCCAAGTTTGATCACAGGAACAGATTGCAGTGATTACAATTCTCGAAAATGCCAATGTTGTTGATGTTGAGAGCGGTACGGTGCTCGCTGATCAAAACCTCGTTCTAGAAAACGGTTTTATCCGCGAACTGAGCGAAGCAAAGACGCCGTATTCCGAAGCGAACAGAGTTGACCTTAAAGGCGCCTTCGTCATTCCGGGGCTGATCGACGCCCATGTTCACGCAACAGCTTATACCGCCAATCTGGGCGAATTGCCGCGCCAGTCACCGATGTATGTTGCAGCACGTGCGGCAAAGGTACTGGACGGAATGCTTTCGCGTGGCTTTACGACCGTGCGTGATGTCGGCGGCGCTGATTTTGGCCTTGCGCAATCAGTCGAGGAAGGACTGATTTCGGGGCCCCGACTTCTTTACGGGGGCAAGGCGCTTTCTGCGAGTGGCGGCCATGGCGACCATCGCGGCATGGGCGTGGACCGCACTGATGAGACTTATGCGCAAGTCAGCCTCGGCCGTCGCTGCGATGGTGTCGATGAAGTGCGTCGTGCTGCACGTGATGAGATCAGACGCGGCGCACACCACATCAAGATCATGGCCAATGGCGGAATTTCTTCGCCTACCGACCGCATCACTTCGGATCAGTTTTCGGAAGAGGAAATTGCGGCAATCGTCGATGAAGCCAATATGGCCGACCTCTATGTGGTGTCGCATACCTATACTGCGCGTTCGGTTGCGCGCGCTGTGCGTAACGGTGTGCGCTCTATTGAGCACGGCAATCTGCTTGATGCAGAGACAGTCGCGCTCATGAAACAGGCCGCGAGTTTCCTGACGCCGACGCTCTCTTGCTTTCGAGCATTGGCCGAAGTCGGCGCAGAAAGTGGGTTTCCTAAAGACCGGATGGACAAAATCAAGCTGGTGCTCGACTCGGGACTTTATGCTGTTGAACTTGCCTATCGCGCAGGTGTGCCTATGGCATATGGCACCGATTTGATCGGGCCGATGCATTCACGCCAGCTGCATGAGTTTGCTTTGCGTGCCGACGTCGTTCCGCCGCTTGATCTGCTTCGTGCAGCAACAAGCACCGCGGCGCAGCTGGTGCGTCTTGAGAATGAAATCGGCTATGTTAAGGAAAATTACCGCGCCGATCTCAATGTTCTCTCAGCCAACCCGCTTGATAAAGGAGTTCTGGAGGGCTTCGCCGATCACCTGCAGTTTGTTATCAAATGCGGCAAAATCGTCAAAAACTATTCTTCATAAAATCTGAAATGCAATTTCGCATTCTTCTGCGACCTGACGGTCCCATTCGCTCTTGTTGAGTGACGCAAGCGGAAGAATGCGGGTAGCGCGCTTTGTGAATGGAAACTTAGCTGCGTCCGTCGAAGCATAGCCACCGCTATCGACGATAAAAACGCCTTGCTCTGCGAGCGGCGTAAATGACGTGCGGAAGTGATTGCTCGATTTGACGTGAATGATCGCCTTGCTTTCCAGATTGATGCCCAGACTACGAAATGCTTGCGTGTCATAGGCCTGAATGCGCTCAGTGACGAGAACGATATGACCGTGATCGCGGACACGAAGAACAGCGCCCAAACCTCCTTCGAGCAATTCGCCATATAGGTTGGCGCCTTCATTGCGATAGTTCACCTCCGTGACGCGTTCCACAAGCGTATCGACGACAAACGGCTCGCCGTTTTGCAAACGCCCCATGGCAATTTCACCACGATTGCCTTCGCCGATTGCTTGCGCTGCCAACACTGCTTCGCCATCAACCATAAAACCGGCAGCAAACGGCAAGTCTTGCGCAGAAAGATTTGCGAAAATATCGGCGGCATTGGCAACGCCGCCCGAACCCGGATTATCGCCCGCGTCACCAATAACCACACGCCCTTTGGAGGCACGCGCATAGATTTCCGGCGCGATGGCATTGAATGAAGGTGCGGGACGGGTGATTGCTTCGCGTTGTTGCCAGATTATCTCCGCCATGTCGCGATAGGCCTGTTTCATGGCTTCATCATTGGTGCCGGTTACGAGAACCGAGCTTCCAACATCATCGGAATCCACATAGGGAAAGCCACCCATAACAACTACATCGGAAAGCCCTTCGCGGCGCTCGACTTCGTTGGAAAGTGCAACCAGACTTTTGAATGGCTCTGCATCGCTGGTTTGCGCACTCATGGGGGCGGCCACGGGCAAGCGGAAGCGCCGTGTACACCAGCTCACAGGATCGAGTGTGAGCTGCATCAGCTTTTTGCCGCGCGCATGTGTGTCTGCATGGGGGTATAATTTACCTCCGATCACAACGTCCACGACATGCGGCAACATCGGCTCGACATTGGCGTGAAAATCGAGCGGGACGGCGATGCGGACATCAGGGCCAACAATTGCGCGTACTTTTCGGGCAAGATCGGTCTCAGGTGTAGCCACGCCCTCAACCACCAAAGCCCCGTGCAACAAAAGCGCTACGACGTCTACAGGGCCTGTAGCTGCAATATCTTCAAGTGACTGAATGATTTCCGCCACGAGACGGTGATAGCTTTCAGCCTCGAGCATACCTCCTGGAAGGCATCCGGTGCAGACGCCGTAAGCAATGTCATAACCCGCTTCATCAAGAGCTTCTGTTACTCCGCCCAGCCAGTTGCCGGTTGAGCCGAATTCCCGTCGCACATCTTCGTCCTGGAAATATTGAGCGGAGAGAAACCCCTCGTAATTCGCCTTAACGGGCGTAAATGCGTTGGCTTCATGAAAGAGCTGAATAACGGCGGCGCGAGGCATGGAGTTTCCTTGGAACTATGGTCAGACTTCGCGGCCATCTTGCCACCGCATATAGGGCAGGATGATGCGCGCTGTTCGGCTAACAATCGGGTGAAATGCGATCTGTGAAACAGGGGTTGGCTGCAATGCGAGTTGTTCGTCGGCGACACCACAGACTGCATCGGCAACAACATCCGCCATCGCGCACGAGAGGGCGAGGCCGCGTCCATTACAGCCGATCCAACTGTAAAGACCGTCGTCGCGTTTATGCAGATGCGGTAGCCGATCAACTGTCATTGCGATGGGCCCGCCCCAGAACGTATTCATTGTTCCGCGAGGCAGCTCAGGAAAGAGCTCGCGCAACCGACTCTCCACCATTGCAGGCAAACGATATGCCGCACCTGCCTGAACAGCGAGTGCACCGCCAGAAACCAGCCGTCCCTCGCGATCCTTGCGAAAATAGCGAAGGTCAAACCGGGTGTCTGATGATGCTTCATTGCCGGGCAGGATTGTATGCGCCAGATCACCCAGCGGTTCTGTTGCTGCCTGATAGGAGGTAACAGGGACAATGGAACGGCGCAGTTCTGGCCAAAGATTGCCGGTGTGGGCTGCGGTAGCAAGCACGACTTTTTCCGCGTGAAGTTCACCGTCGGGAGTTTTGATCCGCCAGCCTGTTGGCGTTCGCGTGAGATTGAGCGCAGGACTTTGTTCGAAGATTACAACACCTTCTGACACCGCTCCGCGTGCAAGGCCTACCGTGAAAGCATAAGGATTAATGTGGCCACCGCCGTGATGCTCCCATCCTCCATGATAGGCATTGGTGCCTAAGCGAGCGGCCATATCTCCTGAAGAAATGACGGCAGTTGGCGCGCCAACTTCCGCCCATTGTGCGGCGAGAGCAGAAACGCGTTTGAAACGGCCTGTGCTATGCGCTGGTTGCAACCAGCCAGAGCGGTTTAAATCGCAGTCAATCTTGTAACGGTCGGCTAAGGCATAAAGTTTGTCGGCCGCGCCTTTTACAAGTTCTATAAACCGATCCGCTTGTTCTCCCGGCCAAATATTTCTCAAGGCATTCGGACCATGACGTGTCAGCGCTGAAATAACCTGCCCATTGGCGCGCCCTGATGCTCCGTAGCCGACTTTTACGGCTTCAAGCACTGTGACTTTGCGTCCACGCCTTGCAAGTTCGGTAGCTGCCGCAAGCCCGGCAATACCACCGCCGATGATTGCAACTTCGGTCTTTACGATACCTTCAAGAACGTTACCTTCAAATGTCTCGCGCGAAAGCGACATCCACAGGGGCGAAGGCTTACTAGATGGCCAGGATTTCATGCGCGAACCATCGTGATTTCCAGTCCGCAACTTTCGCGCAAATCGAAAATAGCTTCACTGTTTCCGCTGATTGTTAGGCAATCCTGACCGATGTCGACCGCTATATTTGAAGAGCTATCACTGCTTAGCGCCGCAAGTTCAGACGCGTTTGGCGTGAAGAATG
This sequence comes from Ochrobactrum sp. AN78, assembly GCF_029909885.1. NCBI lineage: Bacteria > Pseudomonadati > Pseudomonadota > Alphaproteobacteria > Hyphomicrobiales > Brucellaceae > Ochrobactrum > Ochrobactrum sp. AN78. The sequence continues at coordinate 224,795 of NZ_JASAMU010000007.1, read as the reverse complement.
ATATCAGACGCTTCGCACCGTTGGGGTGTTCTATTACGTCAGATGTCCAGAGAAGTTCAGGTGTGTGGTGCTGACAGAGCAAACATTGATAGGCTGGAGTAACGCAATCTTTGAAACGGCTTATCGAAAACCGTAACTCGCCAGCTTCGATTTGTCGTGAAAAGTGCCTTACCGCTTCAGTCTCGATGTTCTCATCATTATAGGCTCTTGCATCGGCCTCGACATCTTTGCTGCGCAGCGCAATCCCGCGCAATCCAGATCCATTTTCGAGAAGCTTGCGCCATTTAGCATTGGCTTCTGTTTTCCCAATGATTGCAAGGATCTCGATATAGGTGTCATTGAGCATGACACATCGATTGGCAGTGCCCATTGCGGCGCTGTGTTTTGCGATTGATGTGACATGGAATCCGACATTTTCAAATGCAGTGCCCGTACTATCGAGATCGTTTGTTAGAACAACGACATGGTCGATGGGTAAGTGAAATGTCATGCGGCCACTGTCATTTTTCTGATGCCATATATGCGGTCGACAATGATGAGCGTCGCAACTGCCATAAGAAGCTGCAACGTGCTGAGAGCGGCGATTGTTGGGTCGAACTGGTGTTCGAGATAGCTTAGCATTACGACCGGCAAGGTGTTCGTGCTTGCGCTTGCAAAGAAATAACTCACCGGCAAATTGTCGAATGAGGTGAGAAAGGAGAATAGCGATCCCGCCATGATGCCGGGGCGGATGAGGGGTAATGTGACATGCCAGAAAACTTGCAGGGGATTAGCTCCCAGAATGGCTGCGGCTTCTTCATAGCTTTTTGGCATGCTGCCATAAACGCCTGCAACTGTGCGAACAACATAGGGAAGACAGACGATAGTATGGGTGATCAACAGAGCGCTGAATGAAATTCCCAGTCCAAGCCTGCTCATGAAAAACAGAGACGCGAAACCAATCACAATCATGGGCATCGACAACGGTGATAGTAGAAACGCCATAACAGCGCTTGCCCAGCCTGTGTGTGAACGCGCCAGATAGAGGCAGGCGGGGATGCCGATCAGACAGGAGAGAATGGTGGCGCCGATCCCGATCTTAAAGCTGACGATGAGCGCATCCACAAATGGTTGATAAGCGAAAATATTCGCAAACCATTTGAGCGACCAGCCGGGGATGGGAAAGGCCACATAGCCCGCAGACGTGAAGGACACGAGTACAACAACTAGAATGGGAGCCAGCATAAAAATGAAGAACACCACGACGAACATGGTCAATGCAATGTCTGCCCAGTCTTTTCCAAAGAGTTTCATCGATTAAACTCCCCGACGGCGCACGAGACGCAATTGCAGGAAGAGACAGGCAATTGCGATCACCAGAAGGATCGAACTCATTGCACTCGCCATGCCAAAATCGCGTGTAGTGTTGAATTGTTGGTAGATGAGCAATGGCAAGGTCTGAAGGCCACCACCCAGCATAACTAGGGTAACGAAGCTTCCATTGGCAATCATGAACACCAAAATTGCTCCGGTTCCGATGCCGTCGATTGAGAGCGGGAAAGTCACCTCCCAGAAGGTGCGAAAACGACCGGCTCCGAGAATTTTGGCGGACTCCTCCAGACGGCGATCAATACCTTGCAGAACTGTGCTGATCGACAAAACCATGACGGGTACGAGCACATGCACGAGAGCGGCGATGGTGATTTCCGGCGAGTTTGTGAAGCGCAATGGCGTTGCAATGATCCCGAGTTGATCGACAAGCAGATTGTTGATCAGGCCGCGGCGCGCAAAAAGAACTTGCCAGCCGAAGGTCCGCATGATGATTGACGTCAAAAGTGGGGCGATAAGCAAAAAGACGATCAAGCCAGCCCAGCGGCCTGCTTTGCGCACCAGAAAATAGGCGACTGGATATCCGATGATGACGCAAATCAGCGTCACACCACCCGAAAGTAAAATCGTCTCACCGATGACACGCAGATAGAAGGGATCGGTGAGCAGCGTGACGTAGCGTGCGAAAGTCAAACCGCCTTCGGTGTCGACAAAGCTGCGCATGCTATTGTCAAAAAGAGGCAGGACGAAAAAAGCCAGAAGGAACGCCAGAGCAGGCAAGATGAGCAGCCAGCCCGGTAAAGCCAGCCCTGTTCTTGCATTAGCGTTTGATGTTTCTGACTGGCTCATCGTTATGCTCCGCGACCTTACTGACCGATTTCCCGGTTCCAGCGATCCACCCATTCATTTCGGACTTGAGCAATTTGCTCATATGGAGGGAAGGCCGTTTTCTGCCACGGCGTGATGCGTGGCTTTAGCTTTTCGCTGTAGACAACATCAACGTTGGTGACGCCGTAGTTCATAATGTCGGCAAATTGTGTCTGGTTGGCTGCGTCGAGCACTTCGTTGATATAGTCCCAAGCGAGCGGATTGGCATTTTTTGCCTTCTGGACTGCCAAACCGTTGAGTGAACCGCCTTCTTCCGGGTTGATGAAGTCGATCCAGGTTGCGCCGGCATCATAATGGTTCCAAGTGCGACCATCGAAATAAATGCCGATATCGGCTTCGCCAGAAGAAAGATGATTGAAAAAATCATTCGGTCCGGCCCAATAGATGAGATTATCCTTCATCCGCTCAACTGCCTTGAAGAACGGATCGACGTTGTCGGCGCCGCCGCCAAATGCCTTGGCCATGGCCCAGATCAGCATGATCGGTGTGACGGCGTAACTGATGGACGGGATCGAGGCTACGAACTCACCAGCGGCAACTCTGTCGGCAAATTCGGCAAAAGACTTTGGAGGGTTTTTTACCCTGTCTTTATTGTAGGTTATGCCAGCTACACCATAGTCGAACAGCGTACCTTTGCCTTCAACTGAATCCGTCAGTTGCTGCGGGATTTTTGCGAGGTTCGGCAGCTTTTCGACTGTAAAGTCGTCAACCAGACCTGATCTGGCTGCGGTCAAAGCAAGGTCTGGCGTCATAATGAGCACATCGACCGGTGGCTTCGCAGTTGATGCTTCGACCTGCGCCAGCCATTGAGGCGGGCCACCGAGCGAGACATTGGCTTTTGCACCGGTCCTGGCTTCAAATGGTGCCACAAAGCACTTGCGAACAGCTTCTTCCCATATGCCACCGAAGGCGGTCACGGTGATTTCTTTTGCGGCCTGCGCATTGGCGATACGCGGCAACCCGCCTGCGGCAAGACCCAGACCAAGCATGGCGCCCGAGCCGAGGAGGTTGCGTCTGGTAATTAATGTCATTGCGATACTCCGTATCTGGAACAATCAGGCGTTTGCGGAATTGGAAATTGCGACGAGGTTTTGAACAGCCGTTCGCAACGCGATACCCGCTGCAAGCACGCTTTCGACCTTTGCATTTGCTCTTGGAAAGTCTTCGGGAAGCTCAGGTAAAACAGCGTCAAAAACAGCTTTGCGCTGGCGCTGCCTTACTGATCCCGGAAGCTGCACGAGTGCGCGGTTCAGGCTGTCCATCAACGCCGGTTCAAACACTTCGTCCCAGCGCTTTCGCTCAGGCCCAAATCCATCGGCGGGCTCGCTTTCTGACAGCGTTAGGCGGTGTGTGGTTGTGGCCTCTTTATCGATCGTGCCATTGTTTATCACCACGCCATAATGGGTTTGAGCTGCGGCGAGCGAGACGAAACCATCAAGGACATCACGCAGCACGGCATTGGGGTCTCGTTCAAGTGGATTGCCCCAGCCACCTGCGCCGGGTGTCAGGAAGGTGACCGTATCGCCCGCGTTGACGTTGAGCACGTCGATCTTGCCAAGCCTGCGCTCATCACTTCGCCCTCGATTGACGAACAGCGCACCTGGAAGACCCGCCTGACCACCATAGGAACCCCATGGCCGGAACAGCAGACGTTCCATGCCACGGCCGAGCACATTGGTGTCATCGGTTAATGCGCGAAAGGTCAGTTCCATGCCGCAACCACCGCGCCATTGGCCGGAACCGCCGGAATCCGGACGCAGGCCATAATGCAGGATTTCAACACCAAGCTCGGCTTCCACCGTTTCGACCGGATTGTTGGCGAGATTTGAGATGCCGCTATCACGACCGTCCACGCCATCGCGACCAAAGCGTGCGCCCGTGCCGCCGATCATCGGTTCGATGACCTGTACGCGCCGTCCGCCCTTGCCATCTGGTTCCGCCATTACGACGGGAATAACTGTGCCAGATGATGCAGCAGGCATGACATCAGGCAATGCCTTTCCGAAGGCGCCATTCAAAACATCATTGACACGAATGGCGGCGGCATGACGGACACCTGTTGCGGCAGGTTCCTGCGGATTGACCAGACTTCCCTCAGGTGCGGTTATACGAACCGTATCGAGAAGGCCAACATTTAAGGGTACTGTTGGATCGAGCGTGTTGACCAATGCGAGTACCCGCAGTGTCAGCCAAGCATGGGGCCGTCCGCGCGAAGGAATGTTCATGGCGGTGGCCACTTGCGGATCAGTTCCGGTGAAATCCAGATGCACTTCTCCGTCTTCGAATGTCACCGTCAGCGCAATGCGAACTGGCAAGTTACCAGCTGCATCATCATCAAGATAATCCGAAAACGTATAGGAGCCAGCGGGAACCTTTCGCAGAACGGATCGCGCCTTTTCGGCTGCATATGAAACAAGATCAGTGCTTGCTGCCGAAACCTCATCTGCTCCGTGCTGGGCAACCGCCTGTTCGAAGCGACGACGACCGGCAGCAAGAGCTGCCAGCATGGCGCGAATATCGCCCATATTGGCTTCAGGTGTACGGCTGTTTGCTTCCAGAAACAGGCGCACTTCTGGAGAGATCTCTCCGCGTTTCATCAGTTTGACAGGCGGAATACGCAAGCCTTCCTGAAAGATTTCTGTGTTCATAGGAGAGATGCTGGACGGCACACGTCCACCGACATCAGAGCAGTGTACAAAACACCAGCCATAAGCAACCACGCGGCCCTCATGGAAATAGGGCTCGATCATATGAAGGTCGGGCAGATGTGTGGCGAGACCTTCTGAACGATAGGGATCGTTGGTTAGGATGACGTCGCCGGGTTCGAGCGGCCCCACTGCTTCAATCGTTGGCCCGCATTCAAGGCCTACAAATCCTGAAACACCAATAGAACGCGGATAGGCGAAAAAGCGTCCGTCCAGTCCGGCAAGCGCACAGGCAAAATCAGCAGTTTCTTTGACATAAAGCGTGCGGCCCGTGCGCTGCAGCGTCAGGCACATTTCTTCGCTGATAGCTGCAAGCTTGTTGCCGAGAATGGCAAGCGTGACTGGGTTGAGTTTCATTGTGCCAGCCTTTCAAGATGCAGATTTCCTGCTTTGTCGCAGTTGGCTATCCAGCCCGGTAGCAGAATAGTGGTGGTATCATCTTGCTCGATAATTGCAGGACCACAGACCTGATCATTTGCCCGGAAACTGAGGCGGTCGTAAATATCTGCATCAAGCCATGCACCTTTGTGGAACAGGCGGCGGTTGCCTTTGATCTCAGGTTTGCCGTCCCCTGTCGGAAATTCTTGCGCGGCGAGGTCTGGCGTGACGCCGATAACGGCGAGACGAGCCGTCCCCAGTTCAACTTCCGCTGTGCTGTCGCGGAAACCATAGATGCGCTCATGTTCGCGGTGAAAAGCCTCGGAAATGGCATCAACGTCTGTGTCGACATCGTTCAATGCCACCCGCAATTCATAAGCCTGACCGACATAACGCATGTCGGCAGCCTTTTCGAAAAGGCGTCCGATACTTTGTTCGCCTTCTTGATCCAGCCAGTCATTTCCTTCGATGGCAAGGGTTTCGAATGTTTCGGCAAGGGTCGCGGCGGTCGCTTCATCAAGCTCTTTGCGCAGACTGCGAACGAAATCGCGCCGTAAGTCTGCTGCTGCGGCACCCAGCGCACAAAATGTTCCTGCTGCTGGAGGGACGACGATGCGGGCAATGCCCACTTCTTCGGCGAGAAGGTTGGCGTGTGTTGGGCCTGCGCCGCCAAATGGAACAAGCGCAAAGGCTGCCGGATCAAGGCCTCGAGCTGCGAGCGTTTTATAGAGTTCTGTCGCCATGCCAGCCGTGGTGACTGCAAGCGCCCCCTGGGCTGCTTCTGCAGCAGCATTCTCACCGTGATATCCGATCCGATTGCCTATCTGGGCAAGAACTGCAGCTGCAGGCTCGCTCTCAAGCTGCATACGTCCACCAAGGAAACCGGCCGGATCGATATAGCCAAGCGTCAGATAACAATCGGTGACGGTTGGCTCTGTGCCGCCGCGACCGTAAGAGATGGGGCCGGGCATTGCGCCAGCACTGCGAGGGCCGACTTTTAGCACGCCATGATCATCAACCCATACGATAGAGCCGCCACCTGCACCGATGGCCGAGACATCCACAACCGGCAAAACCAGAGGCAAGCCGCCAATATCGGTTTTGGTGGCGAGCGCAGCAGAACCATCTTGTGCGACGGCGATGTCTGATGACGTGCCGCCCATATCAAATGTGATGATTGCGCGCACGCCTGATGTTGCAGCCAACCGCGCGGCCGCCATGACACCGGAGGCTGGTCCGGAGAGGATGGTTTCGACCGGACGCTCCTGTGCTGAGCCGATGCTCAGGGAACCGCCATTGGAGGCTGTGACGAGGATTGGAGCATGAACTCCATCGCGAGCAAGGCCGGTTTTCAGCCCTTCAAAATAGCGCTGCATCAATGGCTGGATATAGGCATTCAGACAGGCGATCAGCGTGCGTTCATATTCGCGGATTTCCGGCCAGATTGCTGCGGCAGATGTAATGGAAAGCCCATTCGTCTTTTCGGATATTTTCTGCGCCAGCTCTTTTTCAACCGAAGGGTCGGTATAGCCATTGATCAATACAAGTGCTGCCGCATCGACGTCGAGCGCGTTGAGTTGTGCCGCAATTTCTTCAAGAGCCGCATCGTTGGGAAGTTGGGTTGTTGTGCCGTTTGCCGCAAGTCTCGCACCTATTTCGATGATGCGATGGCGCGGCACCAGGGGTTCTTCCTTGCTTGCATGAAAATCAAAGGAAGAGGGCATGCGGCTGCGTGCGATTTCCAGAATATCGCGATAACCTTCGCTGACGATGAGTGCGATCTTTGCACCGCGCCTCTGGATAACGGCATTGAGACCGATTGTTGTGCCATGCATAAGCGTGTCGATCTGGTCTGCGCCAAGATCAGCTTTCCTGAGCAGCGACTGCAAGCCCACGATCAGCGCCTGAGACGGATCTTCCGGCGTCGATGGTTCCTTGTAATGGATCAGGCTTTTGCGGTCGGGATCGAACAGAACAAAGTCGGTAAATGTTCCGCCCACGTCGATGCCGATACGTGCGCCATTCTTCTGCATAATCTGAGCTTTCAGTTCATTCTGATGTTACGACGACCGCATCCTGTGGGTTCCAGCCGAGCGTGATTTCCTGATTGAGATGATAGGTGAGTTCGCCAAGGCGGCTTTCCGCTTGCCGGTAGATGAATATTTCCCGGCCAAGCGCCGGAACATCGATCTGATAAGCCGCGTAGTTTCCACGGAACACTGCGCCGACGACCCGGCCATTCAATAGGCCATTGCCATCTGCGACCGGCGCGATGCGCTCTGGCCGCACCGAAAGCGTAAGGGGCTGTGATGAGGGTTGCAGAGTGGGTAGGGGAAGAGCCACGCTTCCCTGCTTTCCACCGACTAAGAGGGATGCACCGTCTGGTGATGCTTGGCCCTCGAAAATGTTCGAGGCCCCAAGAAACTCGGCAACAAAACGGCTCTGCGGTTTGTCGTAAATCTCGCCCGGTGTTCCAAGTTGGAGAATACGCCCCTTGTTCATGACAGCGACTTCGTCGGCCATGGAAAGCGCTTCTTCCTGATCGTGCGTCACAAGAAGAGTGGTAATGCCAAGGCGAGCCTGCATGGCGCGGATTTCAAACTGCATGCTTTCGCGCAAGGATTTATCGAGTGCACTTAAGGGCTCATCAAGCAGCAAAACTTTGGGATTCACCACCAACGAACGCGCAAGAGCCACGCGCTGCTGCTGACCGCCCGAAAGTTGGGAGGGAAAAGCATCGCCACGGCCAGACAACTGGATGAGATCGAGCATCGACCTGATGCGTTCATAGCGTTCTGCTCTTGCCGCGCCCTGCATCTTTAAACCGAAGCCAATATTTTCCGCGACCGTTCTATGTGGAAACAGGCTGTAGTTCTGGAAAACCATGCCGAGACGGCGGCGATGAGGCGGAAGATTGGTCACATTGGTTCCGCCGATGTGGATTGTACCTGAATCTGCACCCTCAAATCCCGCAACCATACGCAAGGTCGTTGTCTTGCCGCATCCAGATGGACCGAGCAGTGAAACGAGTTTTCCTGCATCGATGGTTAGATCAAGACTGTCGACAGCAATATTGGCGCCGAAACGCTTCGTGACGGCTTTCAGCACGAGGGCGCTTGCTCCGTCTTGCGAATGCAAGCTCATGAGCGCATCTCGCGATTTGCCCCGATGTCTGTAAGAAAGATCATGTGCATTTCCAGCATTACAATATATTGTAGCGCTACAATCGACCTTGAAACCGATTTCGTCAAGGATAGGTTTTCTGCGTTTCGTTTGTTTCAGAGTATATAAAACCTTGCGAAGTAACATTTATGAGAATATTTGGTGCGTTAGACCATGAATAGCTTTGTTCGCAGCAAAAATGTCATAACGATGCAGTCGGTCGCACAGGCCGCTGGCGTATCGCCTATGACCGTATCCAATGCGTTCCGTTATCCTGAGCGAGTACTAGAGGAAACGCGGTTGCGCGTGTTTCAGGTCGCGGCGGAACTTGGTTATGTTCCGAACCATTCTGCAGGCATCCTTTCCTCCGGGCAGAGCCGGGTTATTGGCGCAGTCATTCCGTCGATGAAGAACTCGAGCTTCTATAAGTATGTGCGTGGGATGCAGGATCGCGCCAGCGAGAGCGGCTATGAGTTGATACTCAAACTTGCGGAAACCAGACAGGACGAAACCGCTGCAATTCAGACATTCATCGGTCTGCGTGTCGCAGGCATTTCACTGGTAGGCAACCAGCATTCAGAAGAAGCCATTGATCTGATCAGGAAGACCGAGACACCAGTCGTAGAGGGCTGGGTCACTGACAATGTCCTCGACATGGCGGTAGGTTACTCCATGACAGATGCAACACGGACAATGGCGTGTCTTCTCGTCGAACGAGGTTGCCGTCGTATCGGGTTTGTCGGATATGGTGGTGCATCCGCACGTCGATATAGCGACCGTCTGCCAGCTTTCGAGGAGACTATGGCCGCAGCAGGTCTGGAGCATCACCGGGTCTGCATTGTGGATGAGGCAGATGGTTTTGGCGCTGGTCCTAAGGCGCTTGAAGCCCTGCGCCGTATCGATCCTGATATCGATGGTGTGATTTGCCCTACGGATATCGTGGCGGCTGGTGTGATATTCGAATGCACGCGTCTAGGATGGAAAGTGCCGGAACGTCTTGCTGTCACAGGATGGGGTGACTACGAAATCGCGTCGGAAATAACGCCGGGTCTATCGACGATCCAGCCGAACGCCTACGAAATGGGCGTAAAGAGCATGGCAATGATTGTTGATCGTGTCTCTGGCGTGAGCGCAGCTGATGCAATCGTCGATATCGGGTATGATGTGGTGAAGCGCGAGAGTGCATAAAGCATTCGGCCTCAATGCACGTTTATGTGGTCTCTTTTTTCCGGAATGAAGAAGCATCGATGCCGAGACGTTGTAGTCGGGCATAGAGACTGCGACGCGGTAGCTGCAACAATTCGGCAGCGTCCCCGACATCACCATTCAGGCGTGCAAGCGTGTCTTGCAGGATTTTGGCTTCAAACTGATCTATCTGTTCCGTGAGCGGGAGAGAACAGGGTTTACCTGCTGCGTCGTAACTTAATCCCAGTACCACTTGCTTGGCGAAATTTCGCAACTCGCGCACATTACCCAACCATTCATCGGCGTTGAGCCGGGCCTCTATGGTTGCATTAATATCTGGGCGCGGTTGGCCAAACTGGTTTGCAGCCTCATCGAGAAAATAAGCGAATAATAGCCCAATATCTTTACGGCGCTCACGCAAAGGCGGGATGCGGAGCCGCACGGTTTCGAGTCTGTAGAAAAGATCTGAGCGGAAACGTCCGGCATTTACGGCACCTTCGAGATCGCCCTTGGCGGCAGCGATAATGCGCAGATTGACGGCGCGAGGTTCGCCCGTCATGGACGGCAATTCACGTTCTTCGACGACACGCAAGAGCTTGCCCTGCAAGCTTGCTGACATGCTGTCGATTTCATCTAAGAACAGGGTGCCGCGGTCAGCATCGGCTATACGCCCACGCTGAATCCTGTTGCCGAAAAGCACTTCATCGGCAATCGCGTCAGGTAGGGCCGCACAGTCGATTGCCACAAAGCCGCGAGCATGGCGGGCGCTCCAACGATGAAGCAGTCGCGCAACAAGTTCTTTTCCGGTGCCCGTTTCGCCTTCTATCAGTACATCTACGTCGACACTTGCGAGTTGGCGGATGGTTTCGCGTAATCGCACCATGACAGGCGTTTCGCCCAACAGTGGGAAATCCTGCTCAGCTTCTGCAGCAGCCTTGCGAAGGCGGCGGTTTTCCAAAACCAGACGGCGCATTTCCAATGCGCGTCGAACACTCGAAATCATGTGATCGGCAGCGAAGGGTTTCGCGATGAAATCAAACGCGCCTTTTTTGAGTGCCGCCACCGCCAAGCTAATGTCGCCGTGTCCGGTCATCAGAATGACCGGTAACTCAGGGTCGCGTGTTAGCAGCGCTTCCATCACCGCATGACCATCAATGCGTGGCATCCGGATATCTGTGACGACAATGCCGGGAAAGTCGGCACTCAGATTGGCTAGTGCCGATTGTCCATCACCATAGGTCTCTATATCCAGTCCAGCGATTTCGAAAGAATCCGCTAGCGCTGTGCGGAAGGCCGCGTCATCGTCGATCAACATGATGCGGAGTGGTTCAGTGCCTGTCATGTTTGTTGTACTCGCTTTGCGGTAGCAGAGAAGGCTGCGCCGCCCAATGGGGAAGACACGATACGCAATGTGCCTTCGAGTTCTGTCATGATGTCGCGGGCAATACCCAACCCAAGGCCCAAGCCGTCCGGCTTTCCCGTTACGAAGGGGCTAAACACTTCATCACCCAATGCCGGATCAATGCCGGGTCCATTATCGGCAACGATCAGGGATACCAATTGGTCCTCTTCCGATATGAACAAGGCGACGCGCCGTTCAGATTGTCCGGCAACGGCATCAAGCGCGTTTTGCAGGAGATTGACCAATACTTGTTCCAATCTCACGCGATTTGCGAGAACCCAAAAATTAGATCCATTGGGCATTTCAAGCGTCACGCCAGCATTGCGAAAGCGGTCGCCCATCAGAAGAAGCGTACCTTCTATCAACTCATCAAGACGGACCGAAGCCAAATCACGGTGCCCGCGTCTTGCGAAGCGCCGCATTTCCTGTGTGATGGAACCAATACGGGAAGTGAGTTCAATGGATGTGGAAAGATTGGCTGCGACTTTGTCCAGCTTACCTTTCGCCAGATGGTGCTGTGCGTTTTCTGTAAGTGTTTGAATGGTCGCGACCGGTTGGTTGATCTCATGGACGAGACCCGCAGTGATAGACCCCAGTGAGGCGAGCCTGTTTGCTTGTCCCAGTTCCTCGCGTGCTTCCCGAAAGCGTTTATCGGCGCGCTCGCGCTTGGCCATTTCGGCACTCAGTTCGGCTGTGCGTTCTGCAACTGCGGTTTCAAGGGCCGCTCGGTCTGCAGCCAGGCGTGCCGCGCGCGTTACTCGCCAATAAACCGCACCGGCAATCGCCATGAGGATCAGTAGCGCTGCCACAGTGATAAGTCTCGCCAGATCATTTGCTGCTCGAATTGATGGGCCTACGGCTTCAACGTGGAGAAGCCTCAACTCTGTTCCGGCAATTGGTTCGCTCACAGTGAGAAATTTTGCACCTGAAGGTCCGCGCATCATGTTTTCAGGCTCAAGAGCATAGTGGCTTGGTTGTAAGTCTGCGACGCTGAACTGTCCGCTTTGGCTTATCTTGGTGCGCTCTGCTTCGGCGATGGGTTGAAACGAGCGAAGGTCTTCTGCCTTATCCGTGGATGCCAATATGATACCACGGGGATCAACGACGAATGTCTGGCCGGGATCGTTCGACCACGTTTGAACAAGCCGGTGAAATTCAAATTTGACGACCACCACACCAACGGGATTGGCTTCATCGCCAAGGCGCCTTGCTAGGAATAGACCGAAACGCCCGCTGAGATCGCCTATCGCGTAATATTCAGCAGCTCCTGCGGCCATTGCGCCTTGAAAATAGGGACGATAGTCGTAATTGCGGCCAACAAAACTTTCGGGCGTGTTAGCATTGGAAGAAGCAATGACGGTGCCATCGCGTTTGATGACATAAATTATCGGCGAGCCTATTTCATAAGCGAGGAATTCCAGCTTCTCGTTTAGTCGCGCTGTCGCTGTTCGCGTTTCACCAGCGAGGACGTCGTGAAGATCGCCATACTCTTTTAGAACAACCGGAAGCAGACGGAATTTGGCAAGCTCGCTATCGATAAGACGGGTTTGCTGACGCGCAACAAGTGTCGCGTCGTCGCTCAAACGATCAAGCGCGTTTGTCTCCGTCCATGACCGCGCAGCCGTCCAGAGGCCGACAGTCATCACAAAGACAATTACAATGATCAGGATTCTGCTGAGTTTCTGAGATCCTTCCATTTGTGCAGGATTATGCATTTATTCAGAGAATGTCACGCAGAATTTTGCGCAAAATTCATAATTCAAATGTGTCAGAATTTAGATTCTGCGAGTTAATTCAACAAACTAAACTTTTTAATCCGTTCCTCTGGCGGTCGGCAGCTATGTCCCGCATTTTAGCACTACTTCGAAAATGGGAGTTTCGTAGGGAGGAGCTAATCCGTGCAACCACAAGAATTTATCTTTGTTCTCACCCAATTTTTTTGAAAGTGACCTGGGTGTCGCGATGCAGGCGCAGGAAACTGAAGGCCAGCCTGACCAAGGGGTGCGGATCTAGAACCGATCATTCAAACCCATTTTCCAACCCGGGTTCTCGCGTGTTTAAGCCCTTTTGGGGCGCTGTAGCGACAATCCTGAAGGCAATCAAAAACACCCGGAAATATGCGCAGCTTATGGCGCGCTCATGCCGGGTGAACCTCAAAAATCGTGAGATTTGAAGGAGTGACCGCATGGTCTCAATAACGTCCGAACGGAGTGATGCGCCGAGCACCAATAGCCGACTGAAATCCATTATTGGTGGATCGACCGGTAATCTGGTCGAATGGTTCGACTGGTATGTGTACGCAGCTTTCACGCTCTATTTCGCACCGCATTTCTTTCCGTCGGAGAGCCAGACCGCGCAGTTGTTGAGCGCTGCTGCAGTTTTTGCCGTTGGTTTCATCATGCGCCCGATCGGTGCGTGGATCATGGGCATCTATGCTGATCGCAAGGGCCGCAAGGCGGGTCTGGCGCTGTCCGTGACGCTAATGTGCGCAGGCTCGCTTATTATTGCCCTTACACCTGGTTATGAAAGTATCGGCCTTGTCGCCCCGGCGCTTCTGGTTCTTGCACGCCTGATGCAGGGTTTGTCAGTTGGTGGTGAATATGGTGCCAGCGCGACCTATCTTTCTGAAATGGCTGGCAAGAGCCGTCGTGGCTTCTTCTCATCCTTCCAATATGTGACGCTGATCTCCGGTCAGCTTCTGGCAATTCTGCTGCTGATCGTGCTTCAGAGCACAATGGAAACTTCTGCCCTTGAATCTTGGGGCTGGCGTATTCCGTTCTTCATCGGTGCATTGCTTGCCGTTGTTGTCTTCTGGCTGCGTCGTGGTCTTGCTGAAACCGAGAGCTTCAAGAATGCGAAAACCAAAGATGCACCGAAGTCTGGCTTCTGGACACTGATCAAGTATCATCCGAAGGAAACCGCACTGGTCATGCTTCTGACGGCTGGCGGTACGCTCGCCTTCTACGCATACTCGATTTACATGCAGAAGTTTCTGGTCAACACATCTGGCTTCAGCCGTGAAGTGGCCAGTCAGATCAACGCGGTTACGCTGTTCATCTTCATGTGCCTGCAGCCTATTGCGGGTGCTCTATCGGACAAGATTGGCCGCAAGCCACTGATGATTGCCTTCGGTACGGCGGGTGTACTGTTTACCTATCCGATCTTTGCGACACTTGAGCAGACGCGTGACCCATGGGTTGCCGGAATGCTGGTTATGGGGGCCCTGATCATTGTAACTGGGTATACCTCGATCAACGCGGTGGTGAAGGCGGAACTCTTCCCGGCTCATATCCGGGCCCTTGGTGTGGCGTTGCCATACGCCCTTGCAAACACCCTGTTCGGCGGGACAGCTGAATATGTAGCGCTGAGCTTCAAGAACGGTGGCTGGGAGCGTGGCTTCTACTGGTACGTAACCGTTATGATCGGTATTTCGCTGATCGTCTATCTGAGAATGCGCGATACCAGCAAAGACAGCATGATCAAGGAAGACTAATCGACACAAATACCGGGCTATTAGCCCGGTATTTTTATTCCTCTTCTGTTCTTCTGTTGTCAAAAGGAGAGGATTTTTCTGAAATTGTTTGGGCTGCATTCTGAATGAGCGGCCCAAAACTTTCGCTGAAGCCTTCGGCTGTCCATTCCTGCAGGCTACCCGCCACATGGATTGCGCCAACAGGGGCGCCTTTCCAATCTAGGATGGGCGCGCCAATGACAACTTCATGATTGAGAAGCTGTTTGCATAACAGGGAATGTCCGCGTTCGCGCGTGGCGCGAACATATTCCATCACGCCTTCAAGATCGCGGACAGTATGCTGCGTGAAAGGTGTCATATCCGACCGATTGACGATGTCGGCAATCGTCGTGTCTGGCAGCCGCGAGAGAATGGCCACGCCACCCGCCGTGCAATAGGTGGGAACAGCATTTCCAACAATGGTTGCACTGAAGACTTCATGTTTTGAAGGCATACGCAGGGCGTAGATAACGCGAACGTCGTCAAAAAGAGACAGATCAACACGCTCGCTGACACGGCGTCGCAGTTCCAGCATAACTGGATTTGCGCGCTGCAACATGGGGTTGAGCCGCAACAAATCGTGGGTCATGTCGAGAATGCGCAAGCCGGGCAGATAACCACGATCTTCCGGGTCGCGAGCCAGCAAATTCAACTTCAGAAGCGAGTGAACAATGCGCTGGGCAGCACTGCGATCAATGCCTGCTGCGGTTGCAACCTGACTGAGTGACAAGGGATGTCGCGCGCTTTGAAATGCAGACATGACTGCAACAGTTCGTGCGACCGAGCGCAGAAACAACGGGTCATCCTTAAAAGCTTCTGCTTCATCCGGATCGAAACTGGATATGCCGCGCAGGTCTCGAAATGTGTTCATGGGAAAAAGCTTTAATCCAGATCCAAGGATTGACAAGGATCAAATTTGATCCCTATCATGAAAAATCAATATAGATGTATCGCTGACAGATACACATTGCAGCCCGAGGGGGCAAATCAGGAAAATGGGAGTACGCTCGTGTCAAAACGCGTGGCTGTAGCTGGCTTTTTGCATGAAACGAACACTTTTGCTGCCGCTCCGGCAACCATGAAAGCGTTCGTTCAGGGTGGCGGATATATCCCCCTTTCGCGTGGTGACGCGATTATCGAGAATGCTCAAAACGTCAATCTAGGCATTGCTGGTGCACTCAAATTTGCACAGGAAGCGGGCTGGGAAGTCGTGCCGATCTTGTGGGCTGGGGCTATTCCATCTGCACCGGTCACCAAAGATGCTTACGAAACAATCGTTTCCGAGATTGTTGCGGGATTGAAGGATTGCGGTTCGCTCGATGGCATTTTCATCGACTTACATGGCGCGATGGTTGCCGAACATGTGGACGACGGCGAGGGCGAACTTCTTGAGCGCGTGCGTGCTGTTCGTGCAAGTGAACCGCTGTCGGTAGCGCTTGACCTGCACGGCAACATCACGCGTCGTATGTTCGAATATGCCGACGTCATGGTCGGATTCCGCACTTATCCGCATGTCGATATGGCCGAGACCGGCTATCGGTCAGCTAAAGCCTTACAGGCATTGATGGACAAGTCCGATGGCTGGCACAAGGCGATGCGGCAAGGTGATTATCTCATTCCTATCGCATGGCAATGCACGGATGAAGAACCCGCCAAAGACCTGTATGGCTTGACGGTCGATGTACCTGAAAAAGTGCTGACAGCGTCTCTTTTCATGGGCTTTCCCGCCGCCGATTTCGCGGAATGCGGTCCTTCTGTCTTTGCTTACGGATGGGATAAGCAGGCGGTTGAGAACTGTGCAGATGACATTATGGCTGCACTTTCCGCAGCTGAGGCGTCTTTCGCAGGTACCTCTTATCAGCCGGAAGAGGGAGTTGAGAGAGCAATCGAGCTGGCGCGAGATGCATCTCGTCCTATCATCATTGCCGATACGCAGGACAACCCCGGCGCAGGCGGTAGCTCTGATACGACAGGGATGCTTCGCGCGCTAATAGCCTGCGATGCAAAACGAGCCGCCATTGGTTGTATCCACGATCCTGAAGCGGCAAACATCGCGCATCAGGCAGGCGAGGGTGCGGAGGTTGAAATCTCACTTGGCGGCAAGTCGGGAATTGATGGCGATGAGCCATTCGTGGCCACGTTTACTGTAGAAAAGCTCTCCGACGGCAAGGTACATGCGACCGGGCCTTATTACGGTGGCACCTGGTTAAATATGGGGCCATCTGCCTGCCTGCGGCTTGGCGGGACACGCGTCGTTGTAACAACCAATCTCGCGCAGATGGCGGATCGCGCGCTCTATCGCATGGTTGGCATTGAACCGGAACAGCAAGCCATTCTGGTCAATAAGAGCTCTGTGCATTTCCGCGCCGACTTCGCACCTATTGCTGAAAAGCTCCTTGTTTGCACCGCGCCGGGTGCAATGCCGCTTAGCCCGGCACAATTATCATGGAAGAATTTGCGCTCAGGTATTCGCCTTGAGCCGTTGGGAGAAGAATTCAAATAAAACAATAATAACAACCTTCAGAGGAACCAAGTAGATGCAGTTTTTCAAATCACCACAGCCTGGCCCCATCCTCCGTAAACTGAAATACGGGGTAGCTGTTTCCCTGATTGCGCTTGGCGCAGGCAATGCATGGGCGGAAACAACGCTCACTGCCGTTATGCATTCTGATTTGCGTATTCTCGATCCGATCATCACCACAGCCCATATCACTCGGGATCATGGATATATGATCTATGATGTGTTGATTGCAGTTGATGAAAATTTCAAGCCACAGCCTCAGATGGCAGATTGGGCCGTTTCGGACGACGGTAAGACTTATACATTCACGCTGCGCGATGGCCTGAAATTCCATGATGGGGCGCCGGTAACGGCAGCAGATGCGGTGGCTTCACTTGAACGCTGGGCCAAGCGCGATGCCGGTGGCCAGTTGATCATGGATATCACTGACTCTCTGAAAGCCACCGACGACAAGACTCTCGTCTGGACACTAAAAGAGCCGTTCGCTCCCTTCCTCGATACGCTTTCCAAGCAGGCGGCTTTGCCACCGTTCATTATGCCAGCGCGGATTGCAGCAACCTCGGCAGATACTGCGATTACGGAACATATCGGCTCCGGCCCGTTCAAGTTTGTACCGGCAGAATTCCAGCCCGGTGTCGGCGTCAGCTATCTTAAGAATGAAGATTATGTCCCGCGCAGCGAGCCAGCCAGCTGGATGGCAGGCGGCAAGGTCGTCAATGTCGACAAAGTGCGCTGGGTTACAATGACAGACGCCCAAACTGCCGTGAATGCGCTGACGAGTGGCGAAATCGACTATGTTGAACAGATCCCGGTTGATCTTGTGCCGCTGTTTGATGGCGACGATTCCGTTGTTCTTGAACAGCGTGATCCGCTCGGTTATCAGACGATGGGACGCCTCAATTTCAAGCATCCACCTTTCGATAATCCCGACATTCGT
This sequence comes from Ochrobactrum sp. AN78, assembly GCF_029909885.1. NCBI lineage: Bacteria > Pseudomonadati > Pseudomonadota > Alphaproteobacteria > Hyphomicrobiales > Brucellaceae > Ochrobactrum > Ochrobactrum sp. AN78. Next base: position 206,798 of record NZ_JASAMU010000007.1, on the reverse strand, counting down.
CGCGCGGCCTTCCTAGCCATGTCGCAGGAGCCAGTGCTTGCGGCGTTGATGGCTGACCCGAATTACTACCAGGTTTGTGGTGCGATTTTTGGCTGCGGTACCCCTAACGCTACCAATGTCGGCGCAGACAGCATCACCGCGCAGGGTAATGTTGAAGAGGCGAAGGAACTGCTCAAGAAGGCCGGTTATGATGGTAAGCCGGTTGTGTTGATGCAGCCGACTGATGTTACCAGTCTGTCGCCTCAACCCGTTGTCGCGGCACAGCAACTGCGTGCCGCTGGCTTCACCGTCGATATGCAACCGATGGACTGGCAGACGCTCGTCGGTCGTCGCGCGTCAAAAGATGAGCCGTCGAAAGGTGGTTGGAACATCTTCTTCACCAACTGGCAGATTCCAGAAATTGCCACACCGCTTAACTCCGTGATGCTGAATGGGCGTGGCGATCAGGGTTGGTTCGGCTGGCCGAAGGATGACAAGATTGAAGAGCTGAAGAAGGAATATATCGCCGCCAAGACGCCTGAAGAGCAGAAGGCCGTTGTCGAAAAGATACAGGCTCATACGTTGGAGAACGTGCTTTATATTCCACTTGGCGAGTATAACCCACCACAGGCACGCCGCTCCAACGTCGTTGATATGCTCGGCTCTCCCGTTCCGGTCTTCTGGAATGTGAAAAAGACCGAGGAATAAACTGCCCGCCGCTATCGCGCTGATCGCGGTAGCTCCCAGTACAATGCGGAGCCGGATATATACCGGTTCCGCCTCAAGCGGGACGTGCATATGGCTGTCTATCTGTTAAAACGTATCTTTTCGCTCGTACCGGTGCTGTTGCTGGTATCGGTTTTCGTGTTCCTCCTCCTTAGACTGACGCCGGGTGATCCGGCAGCAATTCTGGCGGGAGATGCCGCTACCACCGAACAGCTCGAAGGCATTCGCGAGGCAATGGGTCTTAATGAGCCGATCCTCACTCAGTACTTCACCTGGATGGGTAAGATCTTGCAGGGTGATCTCGGCGTTTCGCTGATTTCGGGCGTGCCTGTGCTTGATATGGTTTCACAACGTATTGGACCGACGATTTCGATCGCTGTTCTCACCATCATCATTGCTGTTGTTGTCGCAATTCCGATGGGAGTCATTGCCGCTTGGCGTCATCGTTCATGGATCGATTATCTCGTCATGAGCTTTTCGGTGCTCGGGTTCTCCGTGCCGGTCTTTCTGGTTGGCTATGTGCTGTTGCTTATTTTTGCCGTCAATCTCGGTTGGCTGCCGGTGCAGGGTTTTAGGCCAATTTCCGCGGGCTTTGGTGGCTTTCTTGAGAGGGCAATACTGCCCGCGCTGACACTGGCTTCGATTTACATCGCACTCATTGCCCGTATGACCCGTGCTGCGATGCTGGATGTGCTGGGCGAGGACTATATCCGCACTGCGCGCGCGAAGGGTGTCAGTGACCGCCGTCTTCTTTTTGTTCATGCCCTGAAAAATGCAGCCGTGCCTGTTGTCACCATTATCGGCACAGGCTTTGCGCTGTTGATTTCCGGCGTGGTCGTGACAGAGAGCATCTTCAATATTCCGGGGATTGGACGCCTGACTGTGGATGCAGTGCTGGCGCGTGACTATCCGGTTATTCAGGCCATGATCCTGCTGACGAGTGCGCTTTATGTCTTCGTCAACCTTCTGATCGACCTTTCCTACACAGTGTTCGACCCAAGGATACGCTATTGATGCGCTCAGAACCGACATCGGCAGGCATGCACTGGATGCTCCGCCTGTTCTCGCTGCCGCGCGTTACACGTGTTGGTATCGGTCCACTGATTGCTGCCTTTCTTCTCGCCGCAATCCTCCTTCTAACTCTTGTTTCCCCCTGGATCGCTCCCCACGATCCGTTGGCAATGAATCCGTTGATGCGGCTCAAACCGCCTTCCGATGAATATCTGCTTGGAACTGATAATTACGGGAGGGATCTCTTCTCGCGCATGATCCTGGGTGGCCGCATTTCATTGCTGATCGGATTGTTTGCTGCTGGCGCTTCAATTGGCGTTGGCGTGTTTATCGGGTTGATTGCGGGCTTCTTCCGCACTGCTGATGCAATCATTATGCGCATGATGGATGCCTTGATGGCCATGCCATCGATCCTGATCGCTATTGCGCTGGTCGCGTTGAATGGACCTTCCATTGGCTCAGTCATCGTCGCCATCACAATCCCGGAAATCCCGCGCGTGGTGCGCCTCGTACGTTCTGTCATTTTGACTGCGCGTGAAGAGCCTTATGTGGAAGCGGCACTGGCACTCGGTTCAAGCACCCCGAAGATCCTGTTCCGGCATCTTCTGCCCAATACGATGGCACCACTCATCGTGCAGGGCACTTATATTGTTGCTTCTGCGATCCTCACAGAAGCGATCCTGTCGTTTCTCGGTGCTGGCATCAGCACGGAAATTCCAACCTGGGGGAACATCATGGCCGAAGGTCGTCAGTTCTTCCGCATCAAGCCATCAATCGTGCTTTGGCCGGGTCTGTTGCTGACACTTTGTGTTCTTTCGATCAATCTGCTGGGCGATGCTGCACGCGACACACTCGACCCACGTCTGAAAAAGCGGGAGGGCTGATATGGAACTGCGCAACCGTGATTTCACGGCAGAACCTGTCGTGTTGGAAGTCGAAAATCTCGTCGTGGCTCTACCCGGTGGCACGCCAGTGCTTCGTAGCGTGAGCTTTGATATTCGCAAAGGTGAGACGGTTTGCCTCGTGGGCGAGTCAGGATCAGGAAAGTCTGTGACTTCGCTCACAGCAATGGGACTTTTGCCGAAGGATGCGCTGTTAGTAAAAGCAGGCTCAATCAGGCTGGATGGCAAGGATCTGCTGAAGCTTTCGCCAGCGGATATGAAGAAGATGCGCGCGACACGCATCTCCATGATCTTTCAGGAGCCGATGACAGCACTCAATCCGGTTATGCGGGTGGGTGAACAGATCACGGAGGTTCTGGACGTTCATACAAGCCTTTCGGCCGAGGCCAAACGGGCCAAAGTCATCAACATCATGGAGCAGGTGCATCTGCCCGATGTGGAGCGCATTTATCAAAGCTATCCGCATCAGCTTTCTGGCGGTCAACGTCAACGCATCATGATCGCTATGGCGCTTATTCTTGAACCTGTCGTGCTGATTGCTGACGAACCAACTACGGCACTAGACGTGACGACGCAAAAGCAAATCCTGTCGCTTATTGCAGAATTACAGGAAAAGCACGGCACCGCGGTTCTGTTTATCACGCACGATATGGGCGTGGTGGCGGAAATAGCCGACCGTGTCTGTGTCATGCGTAACGGCGAAATTGTGGAGCGCGGGACAATCCGGGAAGTTCTGGCTTCACCGCAGCAACAATATACCAAAGACCTGCTGGGGTCAGTTCCAAGTCTTATCCCACGTCTGGCGCGCGAGCCGCAGGGTCGGGAGGCGGTGATCCGCGTTCGCGATCTTGGCATGACTTATCGCAGTGGTGGGATCTTCAGCACAAAACCGGGAGTCAATGCATCGCGCGAGGTGAATTTCGAGCTTCAGCCGGGACGCACACTTGGCATTGTAGGAGAATCCGGCTCGGGTAAGACCACCGTTGCCCGCTCGATCATGCGATTGATCGAGCCGACTGAAGGTCAGATTGTCGTGGATGGCCGAGACATTGCTCATCTTGGGAAACGCGAGATGAAGCCGTTTCGCAAGAAGCTTCAGGTTGTGTTTCAGGACCCGTTTCGCTCATTGAACCCCCGCTGGACGATTGAGCAAAGCTTGACAGAGGGGCCGCTTAATTACGGGGTACCTTACGAAGAGGCCGTGGCTGAGGCGAAGCGTTTGTTGAAGATTGTTTCGTTGCCGGAGGATTCACTGAAGCGATACCCGCATCAGTTTTCGGGTGGGCAGCGTCAGCGTATCGCCATCGCACGTGCAGTAGCGCTCAGACCCGACATTCTTGTGGCTGACGAGGCCGTGTCTGCGCTCGATGTTTCGGTTCAGGCGCAGGTTCTTGAGCTTCTTGCCGAGCTGCAGCGCGATACCGGCATCGCGATCATCTTCATCACGCACGACCTGCGTGTTGCCGCACAGATTTGCGATGAAGTGCTGGTGATGAAACGCGGACAGGTGGTTGAACAAGGCGATGCCGCCGATGTGCTTGGTAATCCATCGCATGAATATACGCGTTCGTTGATTGAAGCGGCTCCGGGGCGCTTCTGGGACTTTGCGGCTGGACGTCCAGCCGCCTGATCGAAGGGCCGCAAGTTGTGGCCCCGGTTATCTTCGATGTTTCAAACAGGAATGAAAACATGCCCATCATACCGTTAATTGAGGAAAAAGCCGGCGAGATGCGCGCGGTTTTCGAAGACCTTCATCGTCACCCGGAAATCGGGTTCGAGGAACACCACGCTTCCGGTGTTGTCGCTGAACTATTGGAAAAATGGGGCTTCGATGAAGTTCATACCGGCATCGCCAAGACCGGCGTTGTAGGCATATTGAGGGGTCAAAATGCAGGTAACCGCCGTGTTGGTCTGCGCGCCGATATGGATGCGCTGCCGATTGATGAGATTTCCGGTGTTCCTTATACATCGCAAAATCCGGGCCGAATGCATGCCTGCGGTCATGATGGCCATACGACCATGTTGCTGGGTGCTGCGCAGTATCTTGCAGCGACACGCAACTTCGAAGGGACAGCGGTTTTCGTCTTCCAACCAGCTGAGGAAGGTCTGGGCGGCGCGCGCGGCATGATTGCCGAAGGTCTGTTCGAGCGCTTTCCTTGCGATGAAATCTACGGGATGCACAACCAGCCGCTTGGCACACTTGGCAAGGCGGTCATTCGTAAAGGTGCCGCTATGGCTGGTGCCAGCTTCTTTGATATCAAGCTGACTGGCAAAGGCAGCCACGCAGCGCAGCCGCACAATTCGCGTGATGTCCTGGTGATTGGTGCAGATCTGGTGGGGCAATTGCAGACGATCGTTTCACGCAACATTCCGGCAACAGATGCTTGTGTGGTTTCCTGCACGCAGTTCCACACGGGTAGCGCTTACAATATCGTGCCAGAAGTGGCGACGATAACCGGCACAATCCGCTATTTCGAGCAGCGCGTCTGCGATCTCGCAGAAAGTCGTCTGCGTGAGATTTGCGCAGGAGTGGCTGCAGGCTATGGCATCAAGGTGGATGTCGACCTACGCAACGTTTTCGATGTCCTTCGCAATGATAGTGAACTTTCTGATGCTTATATCGCGGCTGCGCGTGATGTGTTGGGCGAGGAAAATGTAACCGACGACTGCCCGGCTTTTATGGGCAGTGAGGATTTTGCCGACATGCTGGCGCGGGTGCCTGGCGCATACATCAATGTATTACACGGCGGCAAAGCAGCCTTGCACAATCCTGCCTTTATGCTCGAACCGGAAACGCTGCCAATTGGCGCGTCGATCTATGCCCGGATTGTGGAAACTCGCCTGCCATTAAACAAGGACTTAGCTGCATGAGCGCGCATGAATTGCCATTTGACCTTGATGACATGATCGCGCGCCTGCGCCCATGGATCGAAACCGAAAGCCCGACATTTGATGCAGCCGCTGTCAATCGTATGGTGGATGCAGCCGCTTACGACTTCGCGGCTGCGGGCGCCAGTATTGAGTTTATTCCGGGACGTATGGGCTTCGGCGGTTCGTTGCGCGCACGCTTCCCGCACAAAGATCAGGGCAAACCCGGCATTCTGGTATCCGGCCATCTTGATACAGTTCATCCGCTCGGCGTAATCGATATCAATCCGTATCGACGTGAGGGTGGAAAGCTTTACGGCCCCGGCATTCAGGATATGAAGGGTGGTAATTTCGTAGCCCTTGAAGCCATGCGGCAGATTGCAAGAAGTGGGCTTGCGACCAAGCTTCCAGTCACTTTTCTGCTGACACCAGATGAAGAAGTGGGAACGCCGTCGACGCGTGATTTGATTGAACAGGAAGCACTCAAGAACAAATATGTGCTGGTGCCCGAACCTGCGCGCCGTGATGGTGGTGCTGTTGTCGGGCGCTATGCGATTGCGCGTTATAATCTTGAGACAGTTGGCAAACCAAGCCATGCGGGCTGGTTGCTGAAGGAAGGGCGCTCCGCAATCCGGCGTATGGCGGAAAATATTATCGACATCGAAGCACTCACGACCGATGATTGTACCTTCTCAGTTGGCGTAATCCGGGCTGGTCAATGGGTCAACTGCGTTTCATCGAGCTGCAATGCCGAGGCACTCAGCATGGCCAAAACCCAGAAAGATCTGGAAGACGGTGTTGCGCGCATCATGGCTCTTGCCGGAACCAAAGATGATGTCGAGTTGATCGTCACGCGTGGTGTGACGAGGCCTGTTTGGGAACCGGGACAACCAAAGGATATGAAGCTTTTCGACTTTGCCAATGGGGTCGCAAAGGAAATCGGTTTCACCATGACGGCTCAGAGTTCGGGCGGCGGCTCAGACGGTAACTTCACCGGTGCGCTTGGTGTCCCAACGCTCGATTCAATCGGTGTGCGGGGCGAAGGCTTGCATACATTGGGCGAGCATATTTTCGAAGACAGTCTGGTTGAACGTGCGCGTCTTCACGCAGGTTTATTTCTGGGGCTGGAATAAATTGTAAAGGAGCGGCTCCCGATAACACACAATCATCGGAGCTGCTCTGCCCGTTTGTTTTGCATATTTTCAGGAAATGCCTGAGGTGGGGCTATGTCCGATTCAACGAGATTAACAGCAGCCCGCGTTGCGGGCTTGCAGAACGATGTCACAATCAACGTCGATCAATGGGGTGTGGCTCATATCAGGGCAGACAACCAGCACGATCTCTTTTTTGCGCAGGGTTGGAACGCTGCACGTGATCGTCTCTGGCAGATCGATATTGCCCGTAAGCGCGGGCTTGGTCTGCTGGCGCGGGATTTCGGTCCCGGTTATCTTGAGCAGGACAAAGCGGCTCGGTTGCTTCTCTATCGGGGTGATATGGCTCTGGAATGGAAAGCATACGGGCCGGATTCCGAAGAAATCTGCGCGGCATTTGCTAAAGGCATCAATGCCTATGTTGACGCCTGTAATTCGGGTGAGATACCGCTTCCACCTGAGTTTACGCTGCTCGGTCACAAGCCTGATCGATGGGCGCCTGACGACGTGGTGCGTGTCCGCACTCACTCGCTGACACGCAATGCGTCGTCCGAGTTACTCCGCTCCAAGGTCATGGCAATCGCGGGTGTGGAGTTGGGTGCAAAACTTGATCTGCTGCGTAAGGAGTTATCGCATGGTGTAGTGCCAAATCCGGTCGAGGGGTTTGATCCCAGCATCATGACCGACAGTGTATTGCGCGATTTCTTGCTTGCTGTCAGTCCGGTGACTTTTTCTAAGGAACGTCTCGCTGCAACCTTGGACGAGGCTGATCAATGGACCACGATCACTTCATCCGGTGAGATCGTTCGGGCGTCTTTTGAAGAAGGTTCAAACAATTGGGCCGTATCGGCAGAGAAGACGACAACTGGTCGTCCCATACTGGCGCTTGATCCCCATCGCACACATGCTTTGCCGTCAATCCGTTATGTGGTTCACTTGACCATGCCGGGTCTTGACGTGATTGGCGCAGGCGAACCCATGGCGCCCGGAATATCCATGGGCCATAACGGCACTGCTGCTTTCGGGCTCACCATTTTCGGCGCAGATCAGGAAGACATTTATGTCTACCAGACTGATGTAAGCGATCCGGATCAGTATGCTTATCATGATGGTTGGGAGAACGTCAAAACGATCACAGAGACAATTCCTGTCAAAGGACATCCTGATCAGAAGGTTGAACTGAAGTTTACGCGCCACGGGCCAATTCTTTTTGAGGATAAGGAGAACAATCGGGCATTTGGTTTAAGGACTGTCTGGATGGATGCAGGCATGGCGCCATATATGGCGAGCCTGTCCGTGATGAGGGCTGCGACTTATGCCGATTATGCAAGTGCGCTGGAAGGCTGGGGCTGCCCTTCCGTCAATCACATCTATGCTGATACGGGCAACACCATTGCATGGAAGCCATCGGGCGCCACACCTGTTCGGAACAATTGGGACGGCCTTTTGCCGGTTCCCGGTGACGGGCGTTACGAATGGCAGGGCTACCAGTCTCCAGAAACAGGGCCGTATGAAATCAATCCATCGCGTGGTTTTGTAGCGACGGCCAACGCCATGAATGTGCCGGATGACTGGACTGCCTCAAATCCGGCGATCGGTTATGAGTGGCTGGATAGCAGCCGTCATGACACGCTTCATAGGGAATTGTCTCGCCAGGAACCCATTTCTCTTGAAGATTGTGTACGACTGCAATGCTCAACATTTTCACCTATCGCCGCCCGCGTGTTGAAATGTCTCAGCGCGTTGCTGGCTTCCGAGAATGAAGCCGCGCCTTGGAGGCTTCTTCAGAACTGGGATGGTAATCTCTCTGTAAATTCAGCAGCCGCCGCACTTTTCGAAATATGGTTCAGCAAACATCTGGGCCTGCTTGCAGCAAGGTCACAAGGCGCGGTGCCCGAGGTCATCCCGTTGCTGGTGCCATTTGATGCACCAAGCATCGCTTCATGGTTAGAAAACTCCGCTGGGACAGCTGAGCATATTGATGCTGTTCGCCAAAGTCTTGTTGATGCATGGGCGGAAACTGTTTCATTGATGGGAACGGATTCAGAGAAATGGGCCTGGGGAAGCATTCATAAGCTTACGCTGCGTCATCCTCTTCAATTACTGACGAATCATAACTGGTCAATGGAACCCGCTGCATTGGGAGGCAGTAGCTCTACACTCAATTATGCAAATTATCGATTGAGTGATTTCTCGGTTGTCGTGGGGCCATCGGTACGAATCGTTATCGATGTCGGGGCATGGGACAACAGTCTGTTTGTCAATAATCCGGGGCAGTCGGGATTGCCACTGTCACGGCACAATTCCGACCTTCTGGAGAACTGGCGCGAAGGAAAACATGTTCCTTTGCTCTATTCGAAAGAACGCATTGATGAGGCGACGGTCACGAAAATAATGTTGAGCGCGGGCTGATAAAGCCCGCCTCTCACTAGGATTACTTCAGTGTAATGATGACATAGGTCGGATAGACCTCGACGAAAATCAACGGTGTTGCGTTGATGATCGTTGCCTGATCGATGGGAGAAATACGGAGATTGACGAGCATGTTCTCGAGCTTGGCACGGTTGTCTTTGCTGCTGAAGAACTTGTCTTTTTCATCTTCTGCATCGACTTTGCCAAACTGGTGAACATTGGCGCGGTCCTGCCGGACGATACCCGCAACTTTCGTGAGGCGCTGACCGGATGAGCTATAATGATCGCGCTCGCTTAAACGGGCGTAATAAGTGTCGATTGGCTTCTCAGCGGCTGTTGCCGTTCCCGTAACCGCCAGCACCATAGCTGCCATGATAGTCGAGCGCATGATATCTCCTTATATCCACCCCAACCACTAGCAGTTTCAGGCGTGTTATTCAGTCTATTCGTGGCGTTTTACCCGAATTTTTATAGCAACTCAGCAACAGGCGAGTAATCAACGCCATGGTACGTCGTTGCATGTCAGATTATTACGCCAGTACTGTTTCGAATGATCAATGGAGAGGCGATTATCGATTGTTGATTGGTATCTGACAGCTTTCGGGGCTCACTTTCGGAAAGAATCTCTATAGCTCGCTCGACCATCTGTTGGCCATCATGAACCAATGTGGTCAAATTGTAGGATGCCCATCCAGCTTCGGCGATATTATCATAGCCGCCTATGAGAATATCGCCGGGAACATTGATCTGGAACTCATGACGCAACGCATCCATGGCCCCGAGCGCAATAAGATCATTAGCGCAGAAAATTGCGTCCGGAAGGACTTTGGTTGAGCCGTTGGTATCGTGAAGTTTTTTTATCGCCTGATAGCCCGATTCATAGCGAAAATTTCCTTCGAGAATAAGCGGTTGATCCAATCCTTCCTCTTCAATTGCGCAGAAGAATCCGAGCTTGCGATCTATGTTCGCCTGGCTGTCTGTCGGGCCCGTAATATAGCCAAATTTGGTTGCGCCGCGCTCAATGAAGTGCTCCGCCATGGTGCGGGAACCACCGATGTTGTCGCAATTGATGGAATGAACCCAGCCGTCCGAGAATGGCGTATTGAATGAAATCACAGGCACACGTAACTGCGATAATTGTTCGGCGGCTTCTTGCGACAGGACGGCCAGTGCGCTGACAATAGCATCGACACGATAACCGGCAAGCATTGGCACGATGTCATCGAATGTGTGGCCGCTATTTGCGTGCACCAAAAGCACGCGCCAGCCTTCGTCCTGTAGCCGTTGGGAAAATGTTTCCAGAACAGTTGAATAGAATGGATTATACAGCCCACCAATAACAACCGCCACAAGGCGCGAGCGATGGCTGAGCATAATGCTGGGAATGAAACTTGGGCGATAGCCAAGCTCTTCAGCCGCAGCCATCACCTTCTTGCGTGTCTCCGGTGAAACACTGGCTCCGGGCTTGTATGTTCTGGAAACAGCGGATTGAGAAACGCCTGCCAGTCTCGCCACATCTGTGGAGGATGCGTAGGGCTTGTCACGTTTCATTCCATATCCTTCGCGTTTTTTGTCCCGTTTTTTGAACAATCATCAGTTTTTGTTTTGCCATTATGTTCAAAGGCTTTCAAGGATTTGGGAAGACTTCCCGCCTGCAAGATCACATTTCCTGAAAATTTCCTATTGACGACATAGCTCCACTTTGCATAGCTATGCAACGCAAATGACTAGCTAGTCAATGCGTGTTTTGGGAGGAAACACATGAACCATATCCGTACAAAGCCATTCAGCAGACGCGCCTTTATGAAGGGTGCCGCAGGTCTTGGCGCGCTTTCAGCTTTCAGTGGCATGTCTTCACTGCGCGCACTTGCCGAGCAGAAGCCGACGCTCGTGAACGCGATCCGTTCGCTGTCAAATCCATATCATGCTGCTTGGAATAAGGGCGGCGAAGCTTTTGCCAAGTCGCTTGGTCTTGATTATGTAACGCTTGTGACCGAAGGCGACAGCGAGAAGGGTATTGCCGATATCCGGGCAATCCTCGCACGCACCGGCGGCAATGCGATTATCAATGTTGATCCAAATGATGCAGCCGATGCGCGCCCCATCGTGGAGGCCTGCGCTGCAGCAAAGGCCCACGTGCTGACGCAGTGGAACAAGCCTGCCGATCTGCATCCGTGGGATCACGATCCATATTATGTTGCGCATGTAAGCTTCGACGGCCAGCGCTATGGCGCAGAAACCGCTGAAATTCTGATCAAGGCCATTGGTGGCAAGGGCGGTATTCTGGGGCTTGGCGGCACGCTCTCCAATACCGTTGCAATCGACCGCCGAGCAGGTTTTGAGAAGGCCCTTGCAGCCCATCCAGATGTTCAGCTTCTCGATTTTCAGGTTGCTGATTGGCAGTCGAGCAAAGCGTTCGATGTCGTGAGCGCATGGCTCACGCGCTTTGGCGATGATATCAAGGGCATCTGGTGCGCCAATGACGACATGGGCATCGGCGCTTTGGAAGCATTGCGCGCGGAAGGTCTTGCCGGACAGATACCAATCACAGGCGTTGATGGCATTGGAACGGCAGTTGAGGCCGTCAAAAACGGTGAATTTGCCGCAACCGTTTCGTCCGATCCATTCTGGCAGGGCGCAATGGGGCTTGCAATTCCTTACAGCGCACGCGCCGGTGTCTTCGATCCAGCGAAAGAGCCGAAAGACCACCGCGAGTTTTACGGTACGGCTTTGGTCGTGACGAAAGACAACGTCGATGACTTCTACGAAAACAACATCAAGAACACACCGAACCTTGATTTCAAGGATCTCTGGGGACGTGCGAGCGGACAGATCCGCGAAGGCTGATAAGCCCGTCGCGGTCTGAAGCCTCCCGCTATAAGCGGCGGAATAATGCCTGACAGGAAAAGCATATGAGAGTTGCGAGCCAGGATGTCACTCCGGCTGACGCTAAAGGCGTAGCTATATCAAAAAACGGTCTACAAAGCCGATTGCCGGAGCTGATGCGCCGGTTCGCACCGCTCATCGTGCTGGCTGTATTGTGTGTGTGGCTTGGACTGTTAAGCCCGAACTTCTTCTCAGTGAATAATTTCATCCGTATTGCATCAGCATCGGCCATACCTGTTGTTCTGACGCTCGGCGCGACCTTCGTAATCCTGCTTGGCAGTATCGATCTTTCCGTCGAAGGCGTCATGGCGATTGCAGCTGTGGTGCTGGCGTCCATGGTTGCGGCTGATAGCTCATGGCTTGGCAGTGTGCTTGGAGTGATTGCGGCGATTGCCGTTGGTGCTGCAATGGGAGCATTTTCCGGCTTGCTGCATGTCATCCTGCGCATACCATCCTTCATGGTAACGCTCGGTATGTGGTTCATTGGGCTTGGCATTGCCACTTTGATGGTTGGCGGCGGGACAATTGCCATTCGTGAAGCGGCAGTGCGCAGTTTCGCGCTCGAACGTTTCGCTGGGCTCCCTTTCTCTGTCTGGATTGCACTTGCCGCTCTGTTTATCGCTTGGGTGGTACAGAATCATACACGTCTCGGTCGCCACATTTATGCACTTGGTGGTGGCGAAGACATTGCAGTGCTTTCGGGCGTATCGGTGCTGCGCACCAAGTTGCTCGTTTTTGCAATGGCAGGTGCGTTTTATGGTCTTGGTGCCGTGCTTGCCGCAGCCCAGCTTGGTCAGGGCAATGCCGATATTGGCACCGGGCGGCTCTTCACCACGATTACGGCTGTTGTTGTTGGCGGAACCTCGCTTTTGGGCGGGCAGGGCGGCGTGCTGCAATCGCTTATCGGCGTTCTCATCGTTTCCGTTCTGGCTAACGGCATGGTTTTGCTTGGCATTCCGCCATATTTGCAACAGGCATTTCTTGGCCTGATGATCATCGGAGCTGTTGCCTATGCCACGCGCCGCACCCGCTTCAAGATTGTGAAATAAGCCATGTTGACGATCAGTGGACTGACAAAATCATTTGGCAGTGTTCATGCTCTCAAGGGCGTGGATCTTGAAATTCGCCCCGGCGAAGTGGTTGGGCTTGTGGGCGAAAACGGCGCGGGTAAATCCACGCTCATGCGCATTCTCGCCGGTACCCAACGTCCAAGCGCTGGCACGATCACGCGCAACGGAAAGTCTTTTGCCATCAGCTCGCCGCAACAGGCGAATGAGCAGGGCGTTGCAATGGTGTTTCAGGAGCAGTCGTTGCTGCTGAATCTCTCCATCGCGCAGAATATCTTCTTGGGGCAGGAACAGCGCTTCATTCGCTTTGGTCTGGTCAATTGGCGCAAGATGAATGCAGCCGCATCCAAGCATTTGAAACAGGTCGGTATTCATGCCGATCCCGCGACGCTAGCAGGCGATCTTTCTTTTGCCGAACGACAGATGGTGGAACTCGCCAAGGCTCTGTCATTGGCGGATCGCGTTGATGGTGATCTGATCATTTTGCTTGATGAGCCGACATCGGTTCTGGAGCAGTCAGAAATCGACATTCTATTTGAGCGTGTTCGTTCGCTTAAATCCCGTGCAAGCTTTGTCTTTGTCTCCCATCGTCTCGATGAGGTCCTGGAAATCAGCGACCGCATTTATGTGATGAAGGACGGGCAGGGCGTCGCTACGATGGATGCGGAGGGTGTCAATGGTGCTGATCTTCACCGCATTATGGTGGGTCGCGAGATGCACACCGAATATTATCTTGAGTCTGAACAGGCAGAGCCGAGCGAAAAGATTGCACTTGAAGCACGTAATCTGTCCTGCACTGGTAAGTATCATAATATCGATCTGACGCTGCGCGACGGTGAGATACTAGGCATTGCAGGCGTCATTGGCTCCGGGCGCGAAGAACTTATCCGTAGCTTCTTCGGCTTTGAGACGCCGACATCGGGCGAAATGTTCCTCAATGGCAAGGCGGTTAAACTCGCAAATCCTACCGAGGCCGTGGCGCGGGGCATTGGCTATATTCCAAGCGAGCGCAGACTTGAAGGCCTCGTCATGATGATGCCGATTGCGTCCAACATTACGCTGTCGCGTCTTGATGTTGTCGAAGGTCCCATCGGTATTCAACATAATCTTGAAACGGTTCTGGCCGAAGACTGGATCAAGAAACTCTCAATCCGTGCGCCGGGGCCTCATGCTTTGTGTCAGGCACTGAGCGGCGGTAATCAGCAGAAGGTGGTTCTGGCCAAGTGGCTGACGGCTGGTTCGCGCATTTTGATCCTTGATCATCCAACGCGCGGTGTCGATGTGGGCGCGAAGGAAGAAATCTTCCGCCTGATGCGTCAGTTAAGCCGCGAGGGCTATGCGATCATTCTCATCGCCGACACTCTCGAAGAGACTATCGGCCTGTCGCACAACATTCTTGTCATGCGCGATGGTGAAGTCACCGCCCGCATTCCTGCTCCGACTGGCGCGAAGCCGTCTCAGGTGCAGCTCGTTGAACATATGGTGTGATCATGAACGAGAAAACCGCTTTCCCCAACGTTTCCGGCGCGTCCCCTATGTTTAGCGCTGCACAACTTCGCCAATATGCTCCGCTTGGCTTTCTGATCGTTATGGTGGTGCTTATCTCGGCCTATTCTCCGGGATTTGCCAGCGTCAATACAGGCTTGATCCTGCTTGCAGATACTATGGCGCTGTTCACACTTGCGGCCGGTTTATCCTTTGTCATCGTGATTGGCGGCATCGATCTGAGCTTGCCTGCGGTAGCGTCACTTGCAAGCGTGGTGACAGCGATGCTGTTACCGGAAGTTGGATTGCTTGCCTTTCCAATAGCGCTTCTTTGTGGTGTTGCAGCTGGGCTTTTCAGTGGCCTTGTTCATGTGCGGTTGAAAATTCCGTCGTTCATCGCAACACTTGCGACCGGCGGCGTGGTATCCGGTATCGCGCTTTATATCTCCAAAGCGCGCAGCATCGGCATCAGCGCGGCTGACCGTCCAATGCTCAACTGGATTGCGGGCTCAACGCTTGGAGTTCCGAACATCATTCTTGTCGGGCTGCTGATGTGCCTGATTGGCATTTATATCCAGCGCTATACCCGCTTTGGTCGATATTGCTATGCCATTGGTGCGGGCGAACCCGCCGCAATTGCCGCGGGTATTCATGTTGATCGTCAGAAGGTTTTGGCCTTCGTATTGTCGGCGCTTTTTGCCGCTGTTGCAGGCATCATGCTTGCAGCCCGCATGACCAGTGGTTCGCCAACGGGCGCCAGCCAGTTGCTTCTACCAGCCATCGCCGCAGTCCTCGTTGGCGGTACGCCCATCACCGGCGGGCTTGGCGGCGTAGGGCGCACATTGGTCGGCGCGCTCATCGTATCGGTGGTGCGGATTGGCATGACATTTGTCGGCATCGATATCTTTGCACAACAGATCGTGTTCGGCGCTGTTCTCATTCTCACCGTCGCCGTCACCATGGACCGCGACAATATCCTCATCGCAAAATAGGCAGCCTTGCGGCTGTATCGCAGGAGTTATTATGGATCTGCAGTTGAAGGGAAAGACCGCCGTGATTACCGGCGCGTCGGTCGGGATTGGTTTGGCCATTGCTGAGGGCTTGGCCGCAGAAGGTACAAATCTTGTGCTGGTAGCGCGTGGCAAAGAACGCGTAGAGGCTGAGGCTCTGCGTATTGCTGAAAAATATGGCGTTGCGGCTATCGGCGTTGCCGCGGACGTGGCAACCGTGGAAGGTACGGATGCCGTTATTGCTGCTGCGGCATCCGCAGGCGGTGCAGATATTCTCATCAACAATGCTGGCACCGGCTCTAATGAGACGATCATGGAGGCAACGGATGACAAGTGGCAGTTCTATTGGGATCTGCATGTCATGGCGGCAGTGCGTCTTGCGCGTGGACTGGTGCCACAAATGAAGGCCAAAGGCGGCGGTGTTGTTCTGCACAATGCTTCGATCTGCGCAGTCCAGCCGCTCTGGTATGAGCCGATCTATAACGTCACTAAGTCTGCTTTGATGATGTTCTCCAAAACGCTTTCGACGGAAGTTATTGGCGATAATATTCGCGTCAACTGCGTTAACCCGGGACTGATCCTGACCCCTGACTGGGTGAAGACGGCCAAGCAGCTCACAGCCGATAAGGGTGGTAACTGGGAAGGTTATCTTCAGGATGTTGCCAACGAACATGCAGCGGCCAAGCGCTTCGGTACGCCGGAAGAGCTAGCGCATTTCTTCGTCTTCCTTTGCTCCCCACGCGCAAGCTACAGTGTCGGCTCGACCTATTTTGTCGATGGCGGAATGCTCAAGACCCTGTGATGGTTTAGGAGGAATTTATCATGACGGATCATCAGGGCTTTAGCGGTGCTGTCGGTCGTTCTTATGGTGGGCCGGGGCGCTATGTGCAGCGTGCTGGCGAGATTGATCGTTTGCATGAGCAGATGCAGGGCATCGGTTCCAATGCGTTTATTCTGATCGACGGTTTTATCTTCGATCGTTTCAGCGACCGCATTTTGAAGTCGGTAACGGCTAGCGGCATTGCAGGCCGGACTGAAAAGTTTGGCGGTGAGTGCTGTTCGACGGAAATCGAGCGCGTGACGGAACTGGCGCGCACAGCCGGTGCCGATGTTGTTGTCGCGGTTGGTGGTGGTAAAACCATCGACACTGCCAAGCTTGCAGCAATTGCAAACAATGCCCGTATCGTTGTGGTGCCGACTATTGCCTCGACCGACGCGCCGTGCAGCGCGATTGCCGTGCGCTATAACGAGCATGGTGTTTATCAGGAATCGCATCATCTGCCGCGCAATCCCGATCTTGTTATTGTCGATAGCGCCGTGGTGGTTGCAGCTCCCGCACGGTTTCTCGTGGCGGGTATTGGCGATGCGCTTTCGACGTGGTTCGAGGCGCGGTCAAATCTGGAATCCCGCAGCAGCAATTTTGTGCGTCCTGAGCTTCCTGCCCCGCTGGCCGGTGTAGCGCTCGCCAAAGCGTGTCATGAAGTTCTCATGCGTGATGGTCTGGCTGCAAAACTAGCCGTTGAACGCGGAGCACTGACGCAAGCCGTCGAGAATATTATTGAAGTCAATACGCTATTGAGCGGTCTTGGTTTTGAGAATTGTGCAGTTTCGGCAGCCCATGGCATTCACGATGGCCTGACGGTTCTCGATAATGTGCACGGCTTTTATCATGGCGAAAAAGTCGCGTTCGGCGTGCTTTGTCTGCTCATGCTTGAAGGACGGCCATTGGCTGAAATCGAAGAAATAGCACGCTTCTGCCGCTCGGTCGGATTGCCGACGCGTCTTGCGGATCTCAACCTTGCAGACGCAACTAAAGAAGATATTGCGCGTGTCGCTGAAGCCGCTCTCAAGCCCGGCTCTGTCACCTATCGCGTTGCGGTGCCGGTATCGGTGGAAATCGTGCGCGACGCCATTCTGGCGCTCGATGCATTCACGTCCAGCCTGAACTAAGCATTCTCTACCTGGAGAACAACTAGCCGGAATTGCTCCTACAATTCCGGCATTTTTTTATGCTAAATTCAGATTGGCTGCATTTTGCGCATGTCGCTGAGCAAGCGCTTCATGCGGTGAATGCGGTCATGCTGGTCTGTTGGGCGACGCATAGCAACGCTGGTCGAAAGAATATCGATGACGACCAAAGCGGCGATGCGCGAAATGGTCGGCGTGTACATGTTGGTATTTTCGAGCGTTTCCACGATGAGCGAAACATCACAATAACTGGTGAGTGGCGAGTCCGAGCCGGTCATCCCAATCACGGATGCGCCATTCTCGCGCGCAATGCGTGCGATCTCGATAATGGACCGCGTCGTGCCGGTATTGGAAATGACGAAAGCGACATTGCCGGGCTTCATCATGGATGCGACCATGAGCTGCTGGTGTGAATCCAGTTCGGCGGCGCAAGGCACTCCGAATAGTGGAAATTTTTGCTGCGCATCGCGCGCAACAATTCCCGACGCGCCGAAACCGAAAAACACAATTGAATTGCATTTTGTCAGGATATTGATTGCTTTGTGAAGGGCGTCCTTGTCCAACCGGGACCGCGCCCAGTCGAGGCTGGTCATCGTGTAGTCGAAGATCTTTTCGGCGACCACTTCCGGCTCGTCCGTCTCTACCAGAACCGAATGTGTTGCCGGGGTGCCGAGCGCAAGGCTTTGCGCGAGTCTGATTTTCAGATCCTGAAAGCCTGAACAGCCGATGGCAGTCGCAAAACGCAAAACTGTTGGCTGACTGACCTCGGCAAGCGTTGCTGTTTCGCTAACGGTTGCATTCATAATGCGGTGAGGGTCGTCAAGAACGACATCGGCTACCTTGCGATCCGACTTGCGCAGTTCAGGCCGCATCGTGCGGATGACTTCGATAACATTACGACCATTCAGGCCACGCGTCTCACTGCGCGCATCAGTATCCATACAAGAAAATCCCTCTCGCGGCTCGTGATCCGGGTCGCATTCTCAATATGTTATAGCATCGGTTCCAAAATCGGAATCGATTTTTGGCAAACACAGTGCGTAGTTTCAATAGGTTAGAGCGCGGCTCAGAAAAGCAATTTCCGTGCGTGCCCTGTGCACCGAAAGATCATTTGTTGCACTCACTGCAGCGTCAATATTTTCTGGCGCTTCGGTATTGAAGTCAAACATGCCGTAGTGATGCGCGACCAGATCGGTGGCGCCAACATATCTCACAAGCGCAATGGCTTCTGTAAGCGTGAAGTTTCCCGGAACACCATTGCTCGACAGTTCAGGACGACGGCCATTTACTGGCAACAAAGCTACATCGGGTTTGAGTGCCGCTACCTCGGCTTCCTGTCCTTTATATGGAATGCAGTCGCCTGAATGCCAGATGCGCAATGCACCGCAATCAAAAACATAGCCTAGAAATTTGTGATTGCCATTTGCGTCTGTTTCTAGCGCTTCATGGGCGGCTCGGGTGGCCGTGATTTTGATTGGTTCGAGTTCGTATGTTTCACAAGCGCCGATCAAAACCAGCCGGTCTTCGGTGACGCCTGAGCGGATCAACGCCTGTTCTTTCATAGCGCGCGGTGCAAGCAATAATGCGTTTGGGTTTCGCGCAAGTAGCGTCGGCAAGGTGCCAGGATCCATATGATCGGTATGCGCATGTGTGCATGCGACGAGATCAACAAAATAAATGCCATCAGGCGCAACAGGGGGCGGCATCATGCGCGTATGAGGGCGCGGTGTGCCTTTGTATTTCTCGGCAAGGCTGTCAGATAGGTAGGGGTCGATAATGATGCGCTTCTCCTGCGCTTCGAGCACAAAGCCTGCTTGCCCAAGCCAGAAAAGGCGAATGCCGGGTTGCGGCGGTTTACGCAGATACACTTCCAATGGAAGCATCTCGGCAATTTCCTGCAAACATCCCGGCATATCGAAGTCCTTTAATTTTTAAGCGCAGCTATGAGGTTGTCAGCTGCGATTTTTGTTGCCCTGTCAACGCTTTCGGCCGTGAACCCGCCAATATGGCTGGTTGCAATTACGGCAGGGTGCGAAGCGAGTTCTAGTGAAAGCGGGGGCTCTTGCTCGAACACGTCCGTTGCGTAGTTCGACAACAGGCCGCTGTTCAGTGCCTCAATAATGGCTTTGTCATCGACAAGCTTTGCGCGAGCAGTGTTGACGAGAATAAGCCCCGGCTTTGCCGTTGCTAATCGTTCGCGCGAGATCAGCGTAGAACCATCGCGAGGGGCCGGGCAGTGCAATGACACAATATCAGCCTGAGCGATGATGTCGTCAACTTCTGCGAAGCTGAACCTATCTTCGGGCAGGCCAAGATCAGGCTTAAGTGGGTCATAGCCAAGCACATTTGCGCCGACAGCCACCAGCATCCGGGCGACTTCGCGGCCAATGGCACCGCAGCCGATAACGCCAACGGTACGACCGCGAATTTCGATACCGCGCTGGCGCGGCCAGCCACCGGCCTTGATGCCGGTGTCGGCCTGCGGGATGGAGCGTAGTGCGCTGAAAATCAGCCCAATCGCAAGTTCGGCAACGCCCAGCGAGTTTGCACCTTCCGCAATCAGCACTTTGATACCACGCTCGGTGAGCAGTTCGACCGGCAGATTGTCAGTGCCCACACCGTTGCGGCTTATAGCTTTTAGCGAGCGGGCCGCTTCGATGACGCGTGGCGATACGGGTTCGACACCGGCAAGCCAGCCGGAAATATCGCCAATCAGACGCACAAGCTCTTCCTCGTCGGGCGTTTTGCCCGGCGTGGAATAGACGATTTCGAAGCCTGCATTACGCAGGCTTTCGATATGCGGATGCGGCTCGGCAGTGAGCGAGCGCGGCGTAACAAGAATACGCTGTCCCATCATTACCGTCCTGCTGCCTCAATGGCGATTTCCGAAATGCGATCGAAAGCTGGGCCGCTTGTTGGAATGTCGATATGGAAGACTTCCGCGATCACTTGCGTCCAGCCGTGGATGAAATAGGTCCAGCCATCTACAACCTGTAACGACTTTGCCTGTTTCTGTGCACGTGCTTGATCGAGGAACACGAGATTGCCGCGATAGTTGAGATCCCAGACTACAGACTTTTCCGGGAAGACGGCTGCATCGGACAAAGGCGAACCCGGCGCATCTTTACCGAGGCCGGTCGCATTGATAATGAATGAACCGGGCTTAAGGCTGTTGAGTACAGCATCATTATCTTCCGGGCGTGGTGCCAGGATATATTCAACCGCAACATCGCTTGCTACTTCCGCATGAATACGCTTGATTTCATCCAGGCGATGTTGGCTGCGGTTGGAAACGATGATGCGGCCCGGTACGTTTTTACCACGCGACTGGCGCATCAGATGCCATGTGATGGCAATGGTTGAGCCGCCTGCACCCATCGAGAAAAGGTCAGCACCCGTGCGCTCGAAATAATCTACACCAAGGAAACCATCGATAGAGAGGCCCGATGAAATCGGGTCTTTCGCATGGCAGATAAGCTTGCCGTCTTTTTTGGAGATGCAGCTTGTTTCATCCATCAGCAGCGCATGCGGATCGATCACATCGAACATATCACGGCAGGCGTGGAAGAGATCAATTTTGTGCGTAGTGACCAGCGCGCCCATTGAAAGCGGATCATTACGGATGAACTCAACCGCTTCACGGTAGGCTTCCGGGTCATCATGCAGTTTGAAATCGATACCCTTTATGACGGCATCCTTCAGGCCAAGATATTCAGCCCATGCCGGGAAAACCTTCATGATCGAGCTTTTGCCCGTTGTCACGCCGATAAAATAGAGCGTCGGCTGGGTCGCTGGCTGATACCTGCTCATGCACGCTTCTCCAGAGCTTCGCGAGAGACTTTCACGGCGCTGGCAGCATTTTTCTTGATTTCGTCAAAGCGGCCTTCGCGAATGTCTTCAGTCTTGGCAATCCAAGTGCCGCCGACCGCTACAACTTGACGAATTGCAAGCCATTCGCCGATTGTGCATTCTGTAACGCCGCCGGTTGGAATAAAGCGAACGCCCAAGTGTGCGAAAGGTGCGGCAATGCTGGAAAGTGCCTTCGGGCCACCGGCAATACCAGCCGGAAAGAACTTTGCCAAACGCACGCCTTGCGCTGTTGCGAGCGTCAGGTCGGTTGGCGTCATGATGCCGGGGCAGAATGGCAGGTTGGCTTTGGATGCGGCGTCCAAGATGCGCGGATCATAGCCCGGTGCCAGACCAAAACGTGCGCCACTTTCGATGGCTTTATCGAGATTGGCGGTGTCGAGAATTGTGCCCGCGCCAATGCATAGTTCGGGGCGTGCATCGCGAATTGCCGCCAGTACATCTGCCGCAGCTTCGGTGCGGAAGGTAATTTCCGCAACCGGCAGGCCACCTTCAAGCAGTGCATCAGCCAGAGGAACCGCATCTTCTACGCGCTCAATCGCGATAACAGGAACGACGCCAAGGCTGGCGATCAGGTCAATAGGATTGCTCATGGCAATGTCTTTCAAGTTTGAATTTTCAGGCGATTATTTTCCGCGCACTCAGGCATATTCGCGCATAAGAGCGTCAATGGTTGCTGCGTCGCGCGGCTTGTAAATCGGGTTTTCTATCAGCTCCCAGCCGCCGTCTGCCTTTGCGATGACGCGATGACGCATGCCATTCGACTGCTCGATGATTCCATAATCCTGCCCGCTGTCGGACGGATAGGCGAAGACCATGACGAGATCGGTGTCGCCAACGTTGATGGACCGATGGATCCAGAATGGGGGCACATAACAGATGGTCTGTGCGGTAATCTCAACGATACGGGTATCGCCTGCTGGCGATTCGAGCTGCATCAGACCTTGGCCGCTCTGGCCGTAATAGATTTCCGGGCGATCTGCCTTGGCATGGATATGGCCACGCGTGAGGAAGAATTCGTTTCCAATGCGGCCCGGATTCATGCGGGTGATACCGTAAATCAGATCACCGCTCTGGTCGCCAGGTTTGAAGTCTTCGACGTCGTAAACAACGGTTCCCCCGTGTGTTTTGCGAAGGCTTTCAAAGGCCTCCTCATCACCATACAGCCCGACAAGATCGTTCAGGCGTTTTTCATAGCGGCCAGTATTGCCGCTCATGCCACCATTTTTCGGATCGACGACACTCGCTACAGGTTCGCGTAACATTTATTCCTCCATTTCGTAGTGAAATTACATAAAATATGATAAGAAGACAATCAAGTGGGTCACAGCAGATAAAATATCAGCAAAAACGTTACATAAATGTCGTTAATTTTGTTGACGTGGAATTTTCGCGTAATTATGCTACCCAAATTCGCATAAGATCGGTAGGAGCCGATTATTCACCAGGAGGAGAAACCCGTATGCAGGCCTTGAAATCCGTCACGCTGAAACTTTCGCTTGCTGTGGCAACGTCATTCGTTGCGCTTGCGGCTGCGGAGGCTGCCGATTGCAAAATCGGTATTTCCATGAAGACGCTCGATGCGCCTTACTTTGCTGCACAGGAAGTTTCGGCGAAAAAGCGCGCTCAGGAGCTGGGTTGTGAAGTATTGACCGCCGACGGCCAGAATGACCTCAATAAACAGGTCTCGGACGTTGAAGATATGGTCGCGCAGGGTATTAATGCGCTTATCATCAATCCGCGTGACAGCAAGGGCCTCGTTCCAGCTGTCAATGCAGCTGCAGCTGCTGGCGTAAAAGTTTTTGTTGTCGATTCGACGCTTGATCCATCGGCAAACTTTGTAACGCTCGTTCAGTCGTCGAATGCAAACAACGGTCAGCTCGTTGGTCAGTGGCTTGCCAATCAGACCAAGGGTAAAGATCTCAAGATTGCTCTGATTTCAGGCGATAAGGGCAATGAAGTTGGTCAGGAACGTCGCCTTGGCGTGCTTGCCGGTCTCGTTGAAGGCCAGCTGCGCAATGAAGGCCGCGTGCGCTTCGAAGTTGTGGGTCAGGGCTGGGGCATGTGGAACAATGAAGGCGGCCTCAAGGCTATGGAAGACCTTTTGACTGCAAACCCTGACATTAATGTTGTTCTGGGCGAAAACGACTCGATGGTGCTCGGCGCTCGCAAGGCGCTTGAACAGTCCAGTCAGCTTGATGGCGTCATTCTTCTTGCTGCTGCCGATGGTCAGAAAGAAGCCATGGCGATGATCAAGGAAGGCAAATACGGCGCAACTGGTCTCAATGATCCCGCACTCGTGGCTGCAACAGCTGTTGATCTTGCCAAGAAGGCAATTGATGGCACGCTGCCAGCAGATACATCGAAAACCACTTATACGACACCAGTCGCGATCACCAAGGACAACGTAGACCAGTATTACAAGCCGGACGCTGTGTTCTAAGAATATCCAAGTTCATGGTGTGGCCAGTCTGGAAGTGAAGGGCTGGCTGCATTATGAGAATGTCCGAGGAGGTGATCGAGGCTGATGCCATGCATTAGACTGGGTCACAGCGGTCGAAAGTTGACCATTTCTTTCGGGCTGAAATGCAATGCGGTGGAGCGTCCTGGGTCGTGATGATCTGGAATGATTGAAATGGAAAATCTTGTAGAGCTGACCGGCATAGCGAAGTCATTTGGCGGTGTTCATGCGCTTCGAGGCGTTGACTTTGAGCTTCGTTCTGGTGAGGTTCATGCCTTGCTGGGTGAAAACGGTGCTGGCAAGTCCACCCTGATGCGCGTTCTCGGCGGCGAGTTTTCGCCCACTCGCGGCGAAGTCAAAGTTGCGGATGCGGCGCAGCATTTTCGTGGTCCAATGGACGCCATGTCCAAAGGCATAGCCGTCATCCATCAGGAAATGGCGCTGGCAACGGATCTTACCGTTGCTGAAAACATCTTTATGTGGATGCTGCCTTCGGTTATCTCGTGGCCGGAACTTAATAAGCGCGCCAAAGAGCTGATCACAAGCCTCGGATTTTCTATCGCGCCAAATGCTATTGTTGGCGATCTTCCTATCGCACATCAGCAGGTTGTCGAAATTGCGAAAGCATTGTCGCGCAATGCGCAAGTTATGGTGTTTGACGAGCCGACTGCCGTACTGTCCGCCCGCGATGCAAACCGTCTTCTGGATATTATTCGCACGCTGCGTGAGCGCGGTGTCGGTATCATCTATATCTCGCATCGTCTCGATGAAGTTTTCAGCATTGCTGATCGCATCACGATCATGAAGGACGGCGCTTCTGTCACGACGACGGAATGTGCGTCTGTGACGATTGACGATGTTATCCGGCTGATGGTCGGACGTCCGTTGAAGGCGCTTTTCGGTGAGGATGTTGAGCGCAAAGTCGGCAATGAGGTTCTGCGTCTTGAGGAACTGTCTGACGGTTCACGCATCAAGGGCGTGTCGCTGACGGTCAAAGCTGGTGAGATCATCGGTTTTGGAGGTCTTGTCGGGGCAGGGCGCACAGAACTGATGCGATTGGTTTTTGGTGCAGAGCGCGCCAAATCCGGACGTATTTTCATTCACGGCAAAGAAAAGACTATCCGTAATCCGCGCGATGGCGTGAAGGCGGGTATCGGTCTTGTGCCGGAAAGCCGCAAAGATCAGGGCTTAATCCTCGACTTCCCGATCCGCGTGAATTCCACCATGGCGAAACTGTCGCCATTGGTGAATATTTTTGGGTTCGTGAAGGGGCAGGCCGAGCGTTCAACCGTTGAATCGTTGTCCAAGCGTCTTCGCCTGAAAGCTGGCAGCATCGAAGATCCAGCATCCAGCCTTTCGGGCGGCAATCAGCAAAAAGTCGTGCTCGCCAAGTGGTTTCATGCTGATGGCGATGTGCTGATTTTCGATGAGCCGACCCGTGGCGTCGATGTTGGTGCGAAGACAGAAATCTATTCGCTGATCAAATCGCTTGCGGCTGAAGGCCGGGCGGTTGTGGTCATCTCCTCCGAGCATCTTGAGCTTTTTGGTCTGTGCGACCGCATTCTGGTCATGCGTGAAGGCGCTGTGACTGGCTCATTGCAGCCAGAGGAATACTCTGAAGAAAATTTGCTGAAGCTTGCCATGGTCAATACGGCCAGCACTGATCCTTCCGCATTAGCTAATTGATTGGGTAAAACCGTGACCGAAGTTGTTGAAACGCCGAAGAAAACTTTCAATGCCGGAGCTCTTCTCCATCGTTATGGCACGGTTGCCATTCTGATTGCTGTTCTGATCGTGGCTACCTCATTGTCGGATGTGTTTCTGACTGAACGCAATATCATGAACGTGTTGCGTCAGGTCGCGGGGCCAAGCCTTATGGCTGTTGGCATGCTGTTTGTCATTCTGACGCGCGGTATTGATCTTTCGGTCGGCTCTGTTGCCGCACTTGGCAGTGTTCTGTCGGCAATCCTTATACAGCAATACGGAACCGGCATGGCCATTGGCGGTGTACTGCTGGCCGGTGCCGCTTGTGGTCTGGTTTCCGGTATTCTGGTTGCCTATCTCAAGCTGCCGCCTTTCGTAACCACACTCGCGGTTATGACTATTGCGCGTGGGCTTTCCTTCATCTTCTCGTCCGGTCAACCGATCATGATGGGCGACGCCGGCGCATCTGTTGCGGCTTTTGGTTCGGGCACGCTTGGCAGCGTACCGTACCCGGTTATTCTGATGATCGTTGTTTTCCTGATCGCCGGTGCGGTGCTGACTTTCACCCGCTTTGGTCGTCTCGTTAAGGCAATCGGCTCGAATTCCGAAGCGGTGCGCCTATCGGGTATTTCGGTGTCTTACTACACGCTCGCGGTTTACGTTATCTCGGGTGTATTGGCAGCCGCCGCCGGTATCATTTCGACCAGCCGCACAGGTATCGGCTCGGCCAATATCAGTGTTGGCGCAGAACTTGATGCAATCGCCGCTGTCGTTATCGGCGGTGCAAGCCTGATGGGTGGTCGCGGTGGTGCATTCAACACCTTCATAGGCGTCATTATTCTTGGCATTATCGCCAATATGATGAACCTTGCGCGCGTTCCGGGCTATCATCAGCAGGTCTTCATGGGCTGCATCATCATCGGCGCGATGCTTCTGCAATATGCATCAACCTGGCTGCGTAAGAACTAAGTCTAGATAGCGCCCCCCAAACCTGATGACGTGCTCCATGCCAAATGAACTCTCACTAGCAATTGACGTCGGAACGGGCAGCGTGCGCGCTGCCCTCATGGATGGCCGCGGCAATATAGTAGCCGTTGCAGCCCGCGAGCACGAGCAGATCGTGCCGCAGTTTGGCTGGTCCGAACAGCGTCCGGCAGACTGGTGGCAGGGTGTTGCAGCTTCGATCCGTGACGTGTTGAACAAGGTTCCAGACGCGCGTGACAGGATCATAGCTGTTGCAGCTTGCGGTCAGATGCACGGCACCGTTTTGGTTGGTGACAAGGGTGAGTTGGTACGTGAAACCGCGCCATTGTGGAATGATAAGCGCACGGTTGATTATGTGACGGCTTTTGAAGCCAAGCATCGTCCGGCGGACTATCTGGAGCACAGCGCCAATCCGGCAGCACCGTCCTGGCCGGGGTTTAAGTTGCAATGGCTGCGCGATCACGATGCGCAAGCCTTTGCACGCACTGCCGCCGTGCTGATGCCGAAGGATTACATCAACCTCAAGCTCACCGGCGAAATTGCAATGGATCGCAATGACGGCGGCGCAAGCTTCATCATGGATCCACGTACCGGCGACTGGTCGCAGCATATGGTGGATTTGCTTGGGCTTGAGCGCAAGCAACTGGCACCGTTGCGTAATCCAACTGAAATCCTTGGAAATATCACGGCAGAAGCTGCACGCGAGACAGGTCTGCGCGAAGGAACACCCGTGCTGGTTGGTGGAGCTGATTATCCGGTTGCGCTGCTTGGCTCCGGTGTTTGTCGTCCGGGTGTTGGCTCGGAAGTGATGGGCACTTCTGCAATCATCACAGCGATTACCGAAAAGCCATTGCTTGATGCATCCGTTTGCAATGTCGGGACTGTTGAAGGCAATTGGGGCGCGTTTATGCTGCTGGAATCCGGCGGCGATGCAATGCGCTGGGCGCGTCGTGCTTTCCATGACAAGCAGGTTTCCTATGAGGAAATCGTGGCGAAAGCCGCTGAAGCGCCTGCGGGTTCGGAGCGTCTTTTCTTCATGCCTTATCTGACTGGCGAGCGCCTTGGCGAACATCGCAATGCGCGTGCGCAATATTTCGGTATCGGAGCGGCGCATGGGATTTCGCATCTGCATCGCTCGGTGCTTGAGGGCGTAGCCTTTGCCGTTAAACGCCATATCAATATTCTCGACAGTATTTCCGGTTCCAAGCTTGAGCGTGTTATCGCTTCTGGCGGTGGCGCAAAGACGGAATTGTGGTTGAAAATCAAAGCCAGCGTCTATGGCATACCTATCCTCGTGCCGAAGGAATCGGAATGCGGTCTGGTCGGTTGTGCGATCATGACTGCCGCCGCTACGGGACGTTATTCGAGCGTTGAAGATGCAGCCGACGCGCTCGTGCAATATTCAACCGAGATCAAGCCCGATCCTCGTTGGGCGGAAATCTATGCGCCGATGCAGACATTCTTCGAGAAGCTCTATACGCATAGCCAGTCGCTTTATGACGATCTCGACAGGTTGCCGCAATGAGTGCTCGCGCAGTTCTTTTCGACATGGATGGTACGCTCGTTGATAGCGAGCCATTGCATTATGAAACGCTTTTGGAGGCTATTGCTGCCTTTTCTGGCACGGTGCCGGATGATTTCGAAAACCGCGTAACCGGCACGACCATTGCCGATTGCCACACCATGCTGCGCAATGAGACCGGCTTTACTGCTGATCTTGATGCTTTCGTTAAAGCGAAATATGCGGCCTATGTAAGTGGGGCAATTAGGCTCAAATTGCGCCCGAGTGCTGCGGAAGTGCTCTCCTACCTCGATAAGGCTGGCATTCCCTACGCCATCGTTTCCAATTCAGACCGTATACTGGTGGATGCAAATCTGCGTGCTGTTGGTCTTCAGCGCCCAGATTTCTTCAGTGTCTCGCGCAATGACGTGCGCAAAGGTAAGCCTGATGCCGAGCCATATCTACGCGGTGCTTACCTGCTTGGTGTTGAGCCATCGCATTGCATTGTCGTTGAAGACAGCGTGCCGGGCGCACGTGCTGGCCTTGCGGCAGGCATGACCGTTATAGGCTGGCCGGAGCCGCATCGCACTGATCTCACTTTCCCGGATGGCGTTGTAATTGCCGATCCCGAAAATCTTCTTTCCAGTTTGCAGCCGCTTTTAAGCGCGGTCGCTCAATAGCAAGTCAGACAAGGATAGCATTTCCATGTTTCTCGAAAAGTTCAGAATTGACGGCAAGATTGCAGTCGTCACGGGTGCCGCGCGCGGCATTGGTCTTTCCGCCTCCGAGGCTCTGGCAGAAGCTGGCGCCAAGGTAATCCTTACCGACATGAGCCAGGAATTGCTGGACAAGGCATTGGCTGAACTCACCGCCAAGGGCTATAGCGTCGAAGGCGAACTGCTTGACGTGACTGATGTTGAAGGCGTTCAGCGTGTGCATGATGCGGTTATTGCACGCCATGGCCGCGTCGATATTCTCGTCAACAATGCCGGCATTGCAATCAGCAATCATCCAGCCGAAACCATGGCCGATAATGTCTGGAACAAGGTCATTGATGTCAATCTAAATGGCGTCTTCTGGTGCTGCCGCGCATTTGGCAAGACGATGCTGGAAAATGGCTCGGGCAACATCGTCAATGTTGGCTCTATGTCCGGTTTTGTAGTCAACCGTCCGCAGGAGCAGGCAAATTACAACGCGTCAAAAGCAGCCGTCCATCATTTGACGCGTTCGCTGGCGGCTGAATGGGGTGCGCGCGGTGTTCGCGTTAACTCGGTCGCGCCAACCTATATCGACACCGAAATGAACAAATACGTCTATGAAGACCCTGAAATGTACCGCCATTGGGTGGGGGGCACCCCAATGAACCGCCTTGGACGCACGGATGAAGTAGCGTCCGTCATTCTATTCCTTGCAAGTGAAGCCTCAAGCCTGATGACCGGCTCGATCGTTCTGGCCGATGGAGGCTATGTATGCTGGTAAATGCTGATACCATCGTTCGCGGTGCACGTTTTCCGGGTCGATATATTCAGGGTGCTGGCGTCATTGCCCGCCTTGGCGAAGAGGCTGCAAGCTTTGGCGATAAAGCTGTGGTGCTTCTTGATAACGGCATTTTTGATATTCTGAAGCCAAAGGTAGATGCTGCATTTGCATCTGGTCCGGAGGCACGGATTGTGCGCCATGGCGGCGAATGTTCAGAAAGCCAGATCGCAGCACTGGTTGCTCAGGCACGCGAAGCCGGTGCGAAAGTCGTGATCGGTGTTGGTGGTGGCAAGGCGCTTGATACTGCAAAGGCTGCGGCGCGTGATCTTGGTCTGCCATCAATCATTTTCCCAACCATTGCTGCATCAGACGCACCATGCAGTGCGCTTGCTGTGGTCTATAACGACGATGGCTCGGTGGCTTACGATACGTTTCTGCCAAGCAACCCTAATCTCGTTCTGGTGGATACTGCGCTGATCGCACAGGCACCGGCACGCTTCCTCGCTGCCGGTATTGGTGACGCGCTTGCAACTTTCTATGAGGCGAATTCCTGCCGCCAGTCTGGCGCATTTAACTGCATGAAAATGCAGGGCGTTAGCCTTGCTTATGAAGTTGCACGTTTCTGCCGCGATACGATCTTTGAATTTGGTGCAGCATCGCTCAAGGAATGTGATGCCAAGCAGGCTGGCCCTGCGATTGAACGTGTGATTGAAGCGAACATCCTGCTATCAGGCGTGGGCTTTGAATCCGGTGGTGTCGCAGCAGCGCATGCGATCCATCATGGCCTTTGCGAGCTGGATGATGTTCATCATCATCTGCATGGTGAAAAAGTTGCCATTGGTGTACTCGCTGGCCTCAAGTTGCATGGTCAGGAGGAAGAATTCCAGAAGGTGCGTGAATTCTGCCTTTCTGTCCGTCTTCCAACCCGCCTTGCCGATATCGGCATTGAAGACGCAACGGACGAGAAGCTTGAAATCGTTGCCAAACGTGCGTGCCGCGCAGGTGAAATCATTCACAATGAGCCGATCAAGGTAACGCCAGACATGGTCGTCGCAGCGCTGAAGCAGCTCATCTAAAATTCTAATATTTATCGGGAGGTTATTATGCAGGAAGTTATTTCGTCTTTCGCCAAGGACTTGTTCGCAGGCAAGCGCGTGCTGGTTTCGGGTGCAACGAGCGGCATTGGTCTTGAAATGGCGCGCGGCTTTGCTGCTCTTGGCGCGTCGGTTGCCGCAAGCGGCAGCTCGGTTGCTAAGATCGAAAAGGCAGTGAAGGACGAAGCCAACAAAGGCATCGAGTTTTATGAACTCGACGTGCGTAGCAACGAAGACGCTATTGCGTTCATGGACAAGCAATCGCGCATCGACGTGCTGATCAATGCACAGGGTGTCGCACGCGATCAGACGGAATGGGAAAACGACGTGTTCAACGATGTCATGGACATCAATCTGAACAGCGTGTTTCGCCTCACTATGGCGGCTTATCCAAAGCTGAAAGAAAGCAAGGGTTCGGTCATCGCCATTGCATCGATGCTGAGCTATCTGGCTGACGTGGGTGTGCCATCCTACACCGCCAGCAAAACCGGTATTCTCGGCCTAACCCGTGTTCTGGCGCATAAGTTTGGCCCGGATGGCGTACGCGTTAATGCAATCGGACCCGGCTATCACCGCACCGATATGACGCGCGGTTTGTGGGAAAATCCGGCAACGGAACAGCCAATTGCACAACGCGCCGCCTTGAAGCGTTGGGGCGAAACGGATGATCTGGTTGGCGCGGCTTTGTTTCTAGCTTCGCCAGCGGCAAACTTCATCACTGGCGTGACATTGCCGGTTGATGGTGGTTTCCATAGCGGGTGCCTGTAGTGATATTTGAGGCGGCTTTCGGCTGATTTGCCTCACCAAGGCCGCCTTTAGTTTCCGAAAATAGTGATAATAAGCCGATTAGCGGTATTCTCGTTATGCGGGAATTTCTTCTCATGTCTTGATAGCGCCATTAGTGAAAGCTTATGGCGCTTAATCTGTTTGTATGTACGGCTTTATTGTGTAATTTTATTACATAATACCTATGAGAAAAGTTTAAATATCGTCGAAGTTCGACTTATCCTTAAAAATTAATACATAATATGAAATTGACATTGTCATAAATGTATATTTACTACCGATTAGAGGAGTCTGTTGGTTATCGCAGTTTCGCGCTGAGGCGACAGAGGACAATACAGAAAACAACAATGGGAGGTTGTTATGAGACTGTTTTCGCGCAGTTTGGCTCGGGGGCTTTTTACCATCGCAGCGACAGCATTCGCAGTGAGTGGCTTTACTGCCGTCAGTGCCAATGCTCAAGCGCAGGTCAGTGCCTGCGTTATCACGAAAACGGACACCAATCCGTTTTTTATCACCATGAAAAATGCGGCGATCGAAGAAGCCAAAAGGCAGAACATCAAGCTTTCCATGTATGCTGGACGTGACGATGGCGACAGCATCAGCCAGATCGAAGCGCTCGAAACCTGTATTCTGGCGGGCGTCAAAGGTATCTTGATTGATCCGTCAGATAGCAAGGCGGTGGTCCCTGCAATCGAAAAGGCGCGTGCGGCGGGGATTATGGTCGTGGCTTTCGACAGCCCGGTTGAGCCGTTTGATGCTGTTGATGCGACATTTGCCACTGATAATTTTAAGGCCGGCGAGTTGATTGGCAAATGGGTTAAGGCGAAACTCAGCGATGACGCTGCGAATGCTCGCATTGCCTTCCTTGATCTCAATGCTTCGCAACCGACGTTGGACGTTCAGCGCGATCAGGGTTTCATGACCGGCTTTGGCATCGATACCAAAAACGTCAATGTCATTGGTGACGAGGACGATAAGCGGATTATCGGCCACGACGTAACGAACGGTAATGAAGAGGGCGGCCGTTCAGCCATGGAGAATCTGCTTCAGCGCGACCATACAGTCAATGTCGTCTATACGATCAATGAACCTGCCGCTGCTGGTGCATTTGAGACACTGAAGTCGCTCGGCATGTCCGACAAGGTTTTGCTCGTTTCCATTGATGGCGGGTGTCAGGGTGTGAAGAACATCAAGGCAGGAACGCTCGCCGCAACCTCGCAGCAATATCCTAGCCAGATGTCTGTTCTAGGTATCCAGGCCATTCGCAAGTGGGTCGATACTGGTGAAAAGCCTAAGCTGGAAAACGGCGCGCATTTCTTCGATACAGGTGTTTCGCTCGTGACCGATGATCCGGTTGAAGGTGTTCCATCCATCAGTGTCGATGAAGGTCTGGAGAAGTGCTGGGGCTAATCGGGCTCTGGTTACTGTAAGAGCGGTTTCAGGTGCATTAACGCTGATGAAATCGCTCTAACCAATCGTTTTGACGCATTATCCAACGCAAATCCACGGCTCATTTTTAGCGGAAATGTATGCGCTAGACCTTTACCGGACATCTGGCCACCGGTCGTTGAAAATCTGCAGATGCAGATTGGTATTCGCTGGAAGAGTTCACAGGCAAGACCATGACACAAGTTGACGACTATGAGAGTGTAATACGCAACAGCGATACACGCGTTGTGCAATTTCAATCAAAACGATCCATCGGGCGCCGCATACAGGAGAGTATTCATGGCAATCCTGCAATCATTCCGCTTCTCATCCTGCTGTTGACGGTGATCGGCTTTGGCCTGCTCACAAGCGGTCGCTTTTTCTCCGCTTTCACCCTGACGCTTATTCTCCAGCAGGTGGCAATTGTGGGGATTGTGGCGGCGGCGCAGAGTCTGGTTATTCTCACCAAGGGTATTGACCTGTCGGTGGGTGCAATCATGGTTCTGGCATCCGTTGTGATAGGCGCGTGTGTATTTCGTTACGGCCTTCCAGCACCGCTGGCAATTGCTATTGGTCTTGCGCTCGGCGCATTTTGCGGCTTCATCAATGGCGTTCTTGTATCGGTTGTGAAGCTGCCTGCGTTTATCGTCACGCTCGGCACATGGCAGATATTTCTGGCCAGTAATTTCATTTATTCCGGCAACGAGACAATTCCAAGCGCCCGTATTTCCGAAACGGCGCCGCTACTGCAGTTTTTTGGCCAGTCGATGCAGTTCGGCGGCGCCGTCCTCACCTATGGCGTAATTGCGATGGTGCTGCTGATTGGTGTGCTCTGGTACGTGCTCAATCACACCGCCTGGGGTCGACATGTTTATGCGGTGGGTGATGACGCGGCGGCAGCTGAACTTGCGGGCGTTCGGGTGCGGCATATGTTGAT
Organism: Ochrobactrum sp. AN78; assembly: GCF_029909885.1. Taxonomy (NCBI): domain Bacteria; kingdom Pseudomonadati; phylum Pseudomonadota; class Alphaproteobacteria; order Hyphomicrobiales; family Brucellaceae; genus Ochrobactrum; species Ochrobactrum sp. AN78. The sequence continues at coordinate 173,092 of NZ_JASAMU010000007.1, read as the reverse complement.
CAGTGTCTATGTGCTCTCCGGCGTCATCTGCGCATTTGCAGGCTGGGTTCTGATTGGTCGCCTTGGTTCAGTCACACCGACTGCTGGCCAGTTCACCAATATCGAATCCATCACAGCCGTGGTGATCGGGGGTACGTCCCTGTTTGGCGGCCGCGGTTCAATTCTGGGCACGATTTTCGGGGCGGTGACTGTGGGCTGTTTTTCTCTGGGGCTGCGTCTGGTTGGTGCCGATCCGCAATGGACCTATCTGCTCATCGGCGTCTTGTCGATTGTGGCAGTTGCCATTGATCAGGGGCTAAGGAAGGTCAATCTATAATGTCTGTAAATCCAATCTTAAAAGCTCGTGGTTTGACAAAGCGCTATGGCCATGTTGTGGCGCTCGATGGTGCCGACTTCGACCTGTACCCAAATGAAATCCTTGCGGTCATTGGCGACAATGGTGCTGGAAAATCATCGCTGATCAAAGTCTTGTCAGGCGCTACAAAGCCTGACTCCGGTAATATCGAGTTGATGGGCAAGCCTGTGCATTTTCGCTCGGCACTTGAAGCGCGGGAAGCTGGCGTCGAAACGGTTTATCAGAACCTTGCTTTGTCTCCTGCTCTCTCGATTGTCGATAATATGTTTCTTGGGCGTGAAATCCGCAAACCAGGTTTTGCAGGCAAAGTGCTGCGTGGATTGGATCGCAAGAAAATGCGCGAGGTTGCGCGCGACAAGCTTTCTGAACTGGGCCTAATGACAATTCAGAATATCGATCAGCCGGTCGAAGGACTTTCCGGTGGCCAGCGGCAGGGTATTGCTGTCGCACGCTCCGTTGCTTTCGCTTCGCAGGTCATCATTCTCGATGAGCCGACAGCGGCTCTCGGAGTGAAAGAATCACGCAAAGTGCTCGATTTGTTGCTGGATGTGAAAAAACGCGGTCTGCCGATTGTGCTCATTAGCCATAATATGCCGCACGTCTTTGAAGTTGCTGATCGCATCCATATTCAAAGGCTTGGAAAACGAGCAGCGGTTGTAAAGCCATCGGAAATATCGATGTCAGATGCGGTGGCAATTATGACCGGTGCCAAAACACTCTGATGCATTTTTTGCACGAGTGTTTGCTGGATAGAAGTGAGCTGGCCGGAGCCTATTTAATATAGTGCTCCGGCTTTTTTGCTCGGAGGCCTTTATTTCTGGCTCGATGCAGTCTGGCGTTCGATGAGTTTGAAGCCGACATCGACGAGTGATGACGCTACAGGACGTTCTTCTGTGTCGCCTTTCTCGAAAAGATTGAGCAGTAATTCTCCGGTTTTCACGCCAATTCCAATCGCGTCGACACGTATTGTTGTTATCGCAGGAACCGATTGGCGTGCGATATCGAAGTCGCCAAAACCCATCAACGACAATTGCTCGGGCACTTTAATGCCACGGCGATGACATTCCATCAGGGCGCCGAAAGCAGAAATATCCGACACTGCAAAAACGGCTTCAACATCAGGTGCGCGCTCAAGCAGGGTTGAAAGAGTTCGCGCGCCGTGATCATGCGAAACGGGTGCTGTTCCTTCGCGAACGATCAGTTCATCACTCACCCCCGCTTCGCTCAAAACAGAGGCAAAGCCCATCAGTCTGCTTTCACCACGTAAATCGATAGCATCGGCGTCAGTGCGTGAACCGAGCGCGCCGATGCGTCGATGTCCGAGCGATAAGAGATATCGTGCGGCAGCGCGCCCTACTTCGTAATTGGAAAAGCCGACTGAATGGTCAATAGGCTTGTCAGGCTTGCCCCATATTTCAACGATTGGAATATCGGCACGTAGCAGCATTTCATTGGCAGCTTTTGTATGAACTGTTCCCGCGACTACAATCGCATCAGGGCGCCGCTCAAGCATAGCACGAATAATGCGCTCTTCTTCTTCGAGCTTATACATCGTGAAGCCGATCAGTAGCTGGTAGCCTTTCGGGCGTAAGGATTCTGCCAGTCCTTGAGCCGTATCGGCAAAATTGGAGTTCGTAAGGGTTGGCAGAATGGCCGTGATAAAGTTGGTGCGTCGCGAAGAAAGGCTACCCGCAACCCGGTCCGGGACATAGCTTAGCTGCTCGATGGCTTCCATCACCCGTTTGCGGGTCGCTTCAGACACGAGATCTGGGTCTGCGAGCACGCGTGACACAGTCATTTGCGATACGCCCGCGAGGCGGGAAACGTCTCGCATGGTTGCTTTTCTGGCGGGCGAGGTGATCATGCAAAGTCCTGTTTGATCGGTTGGTTCATCACACGGTCAGGGTCACTTGAGTCGTCGGTATCTGCTCGTAAACGACATGGTAGAAGCGCCCTTCGAACATTTCCATCATCCTGTCTGTGATGACACGTCCTTCGAGCCGCACAGGCGAAGCTAAGGCTTCTTCCACTGCCGCCAACGACGGATAATCTATTTCTTGCACCATGGCGATAGACGGTGAACCGGGGTCCACATTCAACATGCGCATGACCCGCACCGCTTGCGCATTTGGCATGCGTTTCCAGACCGGAAGCAACTGTTCTTTCACGATGCGAAAGAATTCCTCCTCGCGTCCAGGGTGAATTGTACCTTCAAAAATTGCTGAGCGTGTATGCATGAAGAGTTCCCTGCGAGCCAGTTTTGGTATTGCAATGATATCGATAACATGCACTATTGCAAACAGCAAGAATAGGAATGACTAACTTCGCAGTGGGATCTGAGTTCAGGTGTTAGGATTCGGCATAATTAGACGATCCGAAGCGATTTACCTGGAACTGTCGCGCTGCAAGGAGATCAAGATCGAGTGTGGCTTTAGGGGTAGTAATTCTTGAGTTTTCGATGTTATCGAAAACATCGAACAATAATATAAGAGCGAATGTCAACGTATAACGATGATGTCTTGCTTTCATTCAAGGAGGATTGAGTGAGGGTGGGAATTGGAGGAGAAATCATGCGTATTCTGAAAACAATTCGTGACTTAGCCATGGGGTTAACAATGGCTGGTGTGGCTGGCATGTTCAGTATGGTCGATGCCCATGCTGTGACTATCAGTGATATTACGGCTCGTGGTACCGTCAAGATAGGCGTTCTGACAGGTGCCCCACCGATGGGTATGGTTGATGAAAAGGGTAATCCAACTGGTTACGACGTAGACGTCGCCAATCTGCTTGGTACCTATCTTAACCTCCCGGTTGAAGTTGTCCCGCTGACGCCGCCAGCACGTATTCCTGCTCTGCAAACCGGCAAGGTCGATTTCCTCGTTGCAACGCTTTCTCCCACGGGCGAGCGCGCAAAAACCGTGATGTTCACCCAGCCGTACAATGCGTTCAATATGGACATTATTTCTGGTCCTGATCAGAACTTTGCCAAGCTGGAAGATCTGGCTGGCAAGCGTGTGTCGGTAAACCGTGGCTCGACCCAGGAAACAGCGCTCCGTAAAGCAGCAATTCAGGGCCTCGAAATCGTTGTCTATGAAGATGATTCAACAAGCGCGCAGGCATTGATTGCCGGGCAGGTGGATGCCGTCGCGCTCCCTTCAACGGTTGGTGAAGCGATCATCAAGCAGCGCCCGGAAGCAGGTCTTAAGGTCGGTTTCACCTTCTTCCAGCAGGGCAATTCAATGGCGACCAAGCTTGAAGATTTCGAGCTTCGTCAATGGCTGAATACCGCTATCTATCTGATGAAGATTTCCGGCGATCTGGACAAGATTGCGGTGAAGTGGACCGGCCGTCCGATGCCAGACCTGCCATCTTTCTGATTGTTTTCCCGTCGGTGCCTCAGCGCACCGACGGATTTTTATCACATCGATGCATAGAAGAATCCGCACAAGCGCTGATATTCAGCGGGAGGCCGGACCATGTCCTACACTTTTCAGTTCGGGGTCATCGCCCAATACCAGGATGCGCTGCTGGCGGGCATTTGGCTGACGATCAAACTGTCAATCATGTCTATCATTTTGGGTTGCGCAGGTGGCGTTTTGTTCGCCTCGCTGCGGTCAATGAATAGCGGTATAATTCGCTTTCTGATCGATGCTTATGTCGAGATCATACGCAATACGCCATTTCTGGTGCAGTTGTTTATCATCTATTTCGGTCTGCCTGCTGCAGGCTTCCGCGTGGGTGCTGAAGTCGCGGCCCTCATCGGCATGACAATCAATCTTACAGCCTATTCCACGGAAATCATCCGCTCAGGCATTGAAGCGGTACATAAATCGCAGATTGAGGCTGGTGAGGCACTCGGGTTCACACGACTGCAGATTTATCGCCATGTGATCATTCTGCCAGCCTTGGCAAAAGTCTATCCCGCCTTGTGCAGCCAGTTCGTGTTGATGATGCTCGCATCCAGCGTCTGTTCGGTGATTTCAACGCAGGAACTCGCCGCATCTGCCGCCTTTGTAGAATCGCAAACCTACCGCTCATTCGAGGTCTATATCGTCGTGACCCTGATTTATCTGGGGTTAGCATTGTGCTTGCGCGGGGCCCTTGCGCTGGTCGGGCTCTGGCTGTTTGGTCGTCGGGTTGCCCGCCGAGCGGTCGTAGCAATTCCGGAGGCCTCAGCATGACGTTTAGAAGTTTTGGTCCCGACGAATTTCTGTTTCTGCTTACGGGGTTGCAGTGGACGGTATTGCTGACCGCGATCGCATTGATTGGCGGTGGTATCGCTGGTTTTCTGATCGCTTTGGCTCGTGTTTCAACAATCAAATGGCTGCGTGTGGCCGCTGGCACTTACATCCAGATTATTCAGGGCATTCCGGTGCTGATGATCCTGTTCCTCTCTTACTATGGTTTGAGTCTTGCAGGGTTTGATTTGCACCCTCTACTGGCTGCCGGGGCATCGATGTCGATATATGCTTCGGGCTATCTGGCAGAGATTTGGCGCGGCTGCATTCAGTCGGTTCCCAAACAGCAGTGGGAAGCATCGGAGTCTCTCGCTCTGACCCGTGTTCAACAATATCGCTATGTGATCCTGCCGCAAGCTGTTCGCATATCGTTACCGTCAACGGTCGGTTTTGCAGTACAGGTTGTCAAGAATACCTCCATCGCGTCGATCATCGGCTTTGTCGAACTCGCCCGCGCAGGCACACTCATCAATAATGCAACGTTCCAGCCATTCCGCGTATTTGTGGTGGTCGCAGCGCTCTATTTTGCCGTTTGCTACCCATTGTCATTGCTATCGCGCTGGCTGGAAAGGAGGCTTAATGTCTGAAGTCATCATCAAGAATGTGCACAAGAGTTTCGGTAGCGTCGAAGTGCTTAAGGGCGTTTCGCTTACGGTCGAGCGCGGAGAAGTTTTTGCTCTGATCGGTCGCTCAGGATCGGGCAAAAGCACATTGCTGCGTTGTATCAATGGGCTCGAGAAGATCAACTCCGGTGAGATCGAAATCGCCGGGCACAAGGTGACAAGTGACGCGGCTCAGTTGCGTAAACTGCGCAAAGACGTGGGTATCGTCTTTCAAAGCTATAACCTGTTTCCGCATCTGACGGTCGGCGAAAACATTATGCTCGCGCCAAAAATCGTGAAGAATGTTTCAAAAGCCGACGCTCGTAAAAAGGCCGAAGAGGTTTTGAAGCTCGTCGGGCTTTCTGAAAAATTCGATGCTTATCCTGATCAATTGTCTGGCGGACAGCAGCAACGCGTCGCAATTGCACGCTCGCTGGCAATGCAGCCTAAAGTCATGCTGTTTGACGAAGTGACATCGGCACTCGATCCGGAACTGACGGAAGAAGTGTTAAACGTGATGGAAGAACTGGCGCGTGGTGGCATGACGATGATCCTCGTTACGCACGAAATGGCGTTTGCCAGACGCGTCGCGACGAAGACCATCTTCATGCATCAGGGCACGATCTGGGAGGAGGGGCCTTCAGCTGAGCTGTTTACCAATCCAAAGACAGCTGAACTTCGTCAGTTCGTCAAATCGGACGTCAAATAATTCCCGAAATATCCAATAAAGAGAAATAGTATGTCCGTTGAAATACTCCAGCTTTGCCCGTTGATCCCCGCAATGGAGCTAAGCCTGAACGAGCAATATAAAGTCCATCGCTGGTTCGAGGTCAAAGACCAGAATGCCTTCCTGAATACACATGCTGACAAAATCAAGGGCGTCGTCACCGGCGGTCATATTGGGATTCCAAATGAACTCGCAGATCGCTTGCCTGGTCTTGAAATCGTTGCCATCAACGGCGTCGGGTTTGACAAGGTCGATCTGCCAAAGGCACGCCAAAGAGCATATCGCGTTTCAAATACGCCCGATGTTTTGACAACGGATGTCGCTGATACGGCGGTTGGTCTCATTATCGCTCAGGCGCGCCACATTGCGAGTGCTGATGACCATGTCCGTAAGGGTAGCTGGCCAAAGGCCGAAATCGGGCTTGGTACACGCGTCAGTGGGCGTCGCTATGGAATATTTGGGCTCGGTCGTATAGGCAAGGCAATTGCCCGGCGGCTGGAAGGCTTTGATGGTCAGATCAGCTATACAGGCAGGGCGAAACAGGATGTTGCTTACGATTATTACTCGAGCCTTCTGGAACTAGCGCAAAATTGCGATGTTCTGGTGATCGCAGCCGCAGCCAGTGCTGAGACACGCCATGCGATCGATGCTGACGTGCTCGCGGCCCTTGGATCAAATGGTGTGCTGATTAATATCGCGCGTGGTTCTCTTGTCGATGAAAAGGCGCTGGTTAAGGCCTTGCAGTCCGGGCAACTTGGTGGTGCCGGACTGGACGTCTTTGATAATGAGCCAACGGTTCCTGCAGAACTCTTTGACATGCCCAATGTGGTGCTGACACCGCACATCGGCAGTGGAACGCATCAGACCCGAAAGGCTATGGCTGATCTTGTGTTGGCAAATCTGAGCGCGCATTTTAGCGGCAAAGAACTGGTGACTCCGGTCGTATAGCCAACATTTCAAACAGGCTGAAAACAATGAAGGCGACCAATGGCCGCCTTTCTTACGATAGCTTGCCGTCGAGCAGGCGCATCATTTCGGCGGAATCCTTGTCGCCCAATCCTGCCGCACAGAGAAGCCGGTGAATTTCAACAACCTGACCGGTCATTGGTAGCGGGGTTTTCGTCTTCATGGCGAAAGCTTGGAGTGCGTCCAGGTCTTTCAGCATATTGTCGATGCGTCCGGTAAGTGTGTAGTCGCGGGCCGCGAACTTTCCCATGAACTCCTGCATGATACGGTTGTCGGCTCGTCCGCCTGCCAGTGCTTGTGGAATGATTGCCGGGTTCACACCGCCAGCTTCTGCGAGTTTGACTGCTTCCGCCATGGCCTGAAATGCTACGGCACAGAAAAGCTGGTTGATGAGCTTGGTTGTCTGGCCCGCTCCGCTTGGGCCCATCAATGTATAGTTGGCGCTAAGATGTTGCATCACGGTATAGGCGTGATCGAAATCTGCCTTTTCTCCGCCCGCGACGATGGTCAATTCGCCAGTCAGTGCGCGCGGTGCGCCACCTGAAAGAGGGCAATCAACCCATTTCATGCCGGTTTCAGAGGCGAGCTTCTCGGCCATCTTCACGGTTTCTGACGGATCGATGGACGACATATCGATGAGGGTTTTCGCCGCCGATGCGGCTTGTGCAACACCACCTTCTCCAAACACAACGCTGCGCACGATATTGGCATGGTTGAGGCTCAGAATGACAAAGTCACTATCTGCGGTAGCTTGAGCCGGGGATGCTGCGGCTGTTGCACCTTTGTCGACCAGCCTTGCGACTTTATCCGCATCAAGGTCAAAAACGCTCACCTGATTGTCTGTTTCCAGTAATCGGGTGGCGATTGCTGTGCCCATAATGCCTGCGCCAATCACAGCAACATTTGAAGTCGTCTTCATCACTCTTCTCCCATGACTGACGCCAGTTTCTGCAATCAAACGCTTGCGGTCATACCGCCATCGACATGAAGCACTTGACCATTGACGAACGACGAGGCGTTACCGCTCAAATAGATTGCTGCACCCACCAGTTCTTCGACATTGCCCCATCGACCTGCCGGTGTCCGCATTTCAAGCCAGCCCGTGAATTCAGGATTATCGACCAGCGCCTGATTGAGTGGAGTTTTAAAATAGCCCGGAGCGATAGCATTGATCTGGAGGCCATATTTTGCCCAGTCTGTTGCCATGCCGCGCGTCAGGTTGCGCACTGCGCCTTTCGTTGCAGTATAGGGTGCGATGGATGGGCGGGCTAGTTCACTTTGAACTGAGGCAATATTGATAATCTTGCCGTGTTTACGACCGATCATATGACGCGCGACGGCTTGCCCGACGTAAAAGACGCTGGAAACATTGGTTGCGAGTAATTGTTGCCATTTGTCGTCGGGAAAGTCTTCAAGCGGCGCACGAAATTGCATGCCAGCATTGTTGATGAGAATTTCGATAGGCCCGATTTCGCGTTCAATCGCGTCGATGCCTGCCTTCACCGCTTCAATGTCGGTGACGTCGAAATGGGAGGCATGTGCCTTGTGGCCCATATTGTTAAGGCTTTGAACTGCCGTTTCGACTTTGGCATGATCGCGACCGTTGATAACTACTTCGGCACCATGCTCGGCGAGACCCTGAGCCAGAGCTAACCCGATCCCCTGGCTTGAGCCGGTAATCAGGGCCAGTTTGCCCGTCAGGTCGAAGAGCGGAAATGTCATTGGTTCCTCCCGGATATTCAGATGCTTTAACAGTGATCGACAGTATTGTTCTTGCATAAATGTTATCGATAACATATGCAAGTTAGATCAGGGAGGACCGGATGAAAACTGTCGTCATTCACGCAGCGAAAGACCTCAGAATTGAGGAGCGCGAACCTGAAGCTGTAAGCTCAGGTCAGGTCGAGATTGCCATTCAGGCAGGTGGGATTTGTGGTTCCGACCTCCATTATTATAATCATGGCGGTATTGGTGCCATTCGCCTGCGCGAGCCGATGATACTTGGTCACGAAGTGGCGGGAACCATCACAGCTCTGGGGAGTGGTGTGAGTGGTTTGGCTATTGGCGATCAGGTGGCCATCTCGCCAAGCAGGCCGTGCAATGCCTGTCAATATTGTCTCAAGGGCATACAAAACCACTGCCTCAATATGCGCTTCTATGGCAGTGCCATGCCTATGCCGCATATTCAGGGTGCCTTTCGTCAAAGGTTGGTTGTGGAAAGCTGGCAATGCCACAAAGTCGCCGATAGCATCTCCATTCATGAAGCTGCATTTTCAGAACCGCTAGCTGTCACGCTTCATGCTGTCGCGCGCGCTGGATCTCTGCTGAATAAGCGAGTTCTTGTAACCGGTTGTGGACCGATTGGCGCTTTGATTGTGATTGCAGCACGCGCCCATGGTGCGCGCGAGATCGTGGCAACAGACGTGATGGAGTCTGTTCTCAAAAAGGTGAGGGAAGTTGGCGCAGATCGCACTATTAATGTGGCGTCGAACCTCGAGCAACTGGAGAGTTATGCCGCAAACAAAGGTTATTTCGACATCATGTTTGAAGCGTCTGGGAATGAACACGCGATGCGGGCAGGACTAGAGATCTTAAAACCGCTTGGCATTCTGGTACAAGTAGGCCTCGGTGGCGACGTCTCCATTCCGCAAAATCTAGTCGTGTCGAAAGAGATCGATATGCGCGGCTCGTTCCGTTTTCACGAAGAGTTCGGCCTCGCGGTCGATATGATCAACCGCAAAGCCGTCGATGTGAAGCCACTTTTGAGTTCGGTCTATCCGCTTGAAGACGTTCTCTCAGCTTTTGAGATTGCCGGGGACCGCAGCCAATCCATGAAGGTTCAGTTGAGTTTTTAAGACTTAGTTGCCGGGAGCTCTCGCATAGCGGTTCATCCCAATGTCTCGTGACGTTGCACGGCGGTGAATTTCGGCCATGGTCGAATGAAACGCTGCGTTGCGTTGCTCCAATTTGGCATGCTCTGCGAGGTGAGCCGGAACGAGTTCACGAATTTCGGCGAGGATAGCGGCCTCATCGATTGAGCGCATACGACCTTGATGAACGATGATTTCACCGGCGACCATAACAGTCTCGATTGATGAACCGTTCTCTGAATAGACGAGATGCCGTGCAATGTCATTGAGCGGGGTAAAGCTGAGTGTAGTGAGATCGAGTATCACTAAGTCTGCTGCTTTGCCGACTTCGAGTGAGCCAGTGACGTTTTCGAGCATCGCACTGCGCGCACCGTTGATGGTGGCCATCTTTAGAATTTCGTCGGCATAGATCCACTGTTTGTAGTCTGGGCCAGATACACTATGGATCAGTCCTGCCACACGCATAACGTCGAAAATGCGCGCGGTATCGTTTGAAGAAACGCCGTCCGTTCCAAGTCCGATGGTCACACCTGCATCCATCAGCTGGCGAATGGGCGCAATGCCTGCGCCGAGCTTCTGATTGGAAATAGCGTTATGAGCGATGGAGCATCCGGCCGCGCCCATCAATTCTATGTCTTGTTCGCTGACCCAGACAGAATGCGCAACAGTAGTGTTACGCGAGAGAACCCCCAAATCGTGCATGTAAGAGATTAGGGTTTTGCCATAGAGTTCGTGGCCAGTAACAGCTTGGGTTTTTGTTTCCAGAATATGGGTATGCAAAGGCACGCCCATGTCCACAGCAAGCGCGTAACACGCCTGAAGCAACTCCGCTGAGCAACGTTGTGGTGCTGATGGTGCCAGCATGAAATTGATACGTCCGGCTGTGCCGTGCAGCGTCGAAAAAGCTGAACGACAATAATCCATATAGGCGTCAGCCGACATCGGTGGCCCGAAGTCGAGCTGCTTCTGCAATTCGAGCGGCGTTACTTCGCGGGCATAAGGCAGCGCATCCAATGTATGAATATTCATTGCAGCGCTCGACACATTGGCCCTAATGCCAGCGTCTTCATATGCTTTGAAAACTGCTAAAAGCCGTGAAAGATCATGTGCAGGGGGGTCGAAGAAATCGTCGCATATGGTTGTGACGCCATTGCGCAATGACTCCATCGCTAAAAGCAGGCTGCGAAGATAAAGCAGTCTTTCATCAATGACTGGCCCCATTAGCAACGGATAGGCATAGAGCAACCAGATTTCGAGAGGCATGCCTTCATAGCGCCCGCGAAAGAACGTCTCGCTGGAATGGGTATGAGCGTTGACAAGACCAGGCATGATCAGCCGGTTCTTGCCATCAATAATGGTTGCATCGGGAGCAGACGCGATTTTTTGCCCGATAGTAGAAATTCGGCCGTTCTCAATCAGGATGTCGCCCTGAAATGGGCGACTTCCATGCTGTGCGCACATTGTCAGAACAGTCGCGTTTTTGATTATCGTCTGCTTCTGTATCAAGGTCATCGATCCGTCCTGAAATATTACACTCTAATTCTCTTACTGATCTCGCAACTCACTAAAACCGCTGACAGCTTTTATGCCACCGCGTAACTGTGTGCTGACCCATATGCCGACAACAGTGGCAATGTATGGAAGCGCAAGCAGGAGATCATGCGGAACGCGATCGCCGAAAGCGAGCTGTGCCCTGATGCCAAGCGCACCCACGACTGCGAAGAATGTGGCAGCCAGACTTGCACCAATCGGATGGCCCGCACCGAAAATGACGGCGGCAAAACCCATGAAGCCGCGACCGGCAGTCATGTTCTGAGTAAAGATCTGAAGGCTACCCGCTGCAAGTTCTGCACCCGCAAGTGCACATAATATCCCGCCAATCATCAGTGCGACGAGGCGCATCACAGCTGGATTGACGCCAACGCTGCGCGCAGCAAACGGATGCTCACCAGCGGCAGCCAGACGCAAGCCGAAGCGCGTTCTCCGCAAGACGACCCACATGGCGATGACAACAAATGGCATCATCAGAACGAGGACCGAAAGAGAACCGTATGCGCCGAAGGACGGGCCCAAACGTGGTAGACCGAAAGGGGCGCTTACGGCTGCTTGTGTTCCGAAAATCGACTGTACGGCAAGAGCTGTGCCACCAAGACCCAATCCCGTGAGCCCGAGACCCGCAATGATCTGATTTGCTTTGAGTTTTTCGATCACAAACCAGAACAGGATCGATCCGACAACACAGACGACAATTGCAATCAGAAGTGCCAGCCAGATCGATTGTGTGAGTACAATGCCGATGATTGTCGCGCAGGCACCTGCGATCATCAGGCCTTCAAGGCCCAGATGCCAGATACCGGTTCGCTGAGCGATGACGCCTGCAAGGGTGACATAAATCAATGGTGTACCTGAACGCAGGATCGCGATTACGAAGTCTTCCATATCCGGCCTCCGAGTTTTGCTATCCGGTCGACGACACTGGATTTTGCGGTAATGAAAAGAGCAATAGCTGCATTGATGATGTCGATTGCCGAGGAAGGCAGACCAGCCATAATGGGGAGATAAAGAGCGGCTGACGCGAGGCCACCGAAAAACAAAGCTACAAAAGCGGTTCCGACAACAGAGAAATTGGCCACAAGTGCGATAAGGATCGCCGTAAACCCATGCCCCGGCAGGAAGCCGCCGGTCAGACGACCGTTGGGGCCCATGAATTCAATTGTACCTGCAAGACCTGCAAGGGCACCGCTCAAAAGGAAACTGGTAAGTCCGATACGCCATGTCCGCGCACCCTGCCATTGCACCATTGTCGGGTTGCGCCCGGCGAGTCCCGACAGCACGCCGAAAGCCGTTCGATTGACTAAAAACCACATCGCAAGACCAACGATAACGGCGATGGCAATGATGGTGGGCGATAGTCCGAGAGAGTCGCTGATGCGGTAGACGCTCGCAAGTGGGCGGCTCGATGCCTGCTGTCCTGTCCGGGAGGGGTCTTTGAGAGGCCCCGCCGTGACATAGAGGAGAAACAGCCCCGCAATGAAATTTCCCATGAGGGTGGTGATGACTTCATCAGCGCCGGATTTCAGTCGCAGCAGTCCGGGCCAGAGAGCCCATAACGCGCCACCGGTCATGCCAGCAAGGAAGCAACCGGTTATGAGGACTGGCGCTGGCGCACCATTCAGCCATTCGGCCATGAATGCAGCTGCAATGGCACCCATATAGAATTGCCCTTGCGCACCGATATTGAAGTAGCCAGCGCGAAAGGACACGGCCACACCAACCGCTGTGATGAACAGTGGCAGGCCCCATCGCAGAGCCTGTTGCAGCGCGCCGGGCCGCAGGAAGGCGCCTTCGGCAATCGAATGGAACATCAGTCCTGTTGAGTAACCAGCAGCTTGAAAGATGATGCCACAGAGCGCGAGGCCGATCAGAATGAAGATCAGCGCGCGAAAAACGGAAACGAGCCGGTCAATCATTGATGGACTCCTGTCATAGCGGCACCAACCGCAGCAAGGTCGTAAGGCGGTCGGAATTCGGCGACGATGCGGCCTGAAAGCATGACGATAACGCGATCCGAGATGTCAAAGATTTCATCAAGATCAGATGAGATGAACATCAATCCGCAACCGCGCGCACGTGCCTTGCGCATGGAATCCCAAACGAAAGAGGTCGCACCGATATCCAGTCCGCGAGTCGGTTGCGCTGCGAGTATAAGCCGTGCGTCCTGATCCATTTCGCGAGACAGAATGACCTTCTGTGCATTGCCACCCGAAAGCGAACCTGCGCGTTGGCTTACTTCTGAATAGCGCACGTCCCATTCTTTGAGAGCCGTGTCGCATTGTTTACGGATGGTTGCTGGACTGATTGTTGACAACAGCGATTTCTGAAGAAGGCTGCGTGCAGCCCAGTTTTCCCAAAGCGAACTGGTCAGGCTGAGGCCTTCTACATTGCGTTCAAAAGGAATTATGCGCAGGCCGGCTGCTCTTCGTGCAGCAAGAGGTGCACTGGTTAAACTCTTACTGTCGATAGTAATGTTGCCATCCAATACATCTGCCATCGCGGCAATCGCGCGGACCAACGTTCGCTGCCCATTGCCTTCAACACCCGCCACACCGATTATTTCGCCGGGGTGAATATCGAGATTAACCTGGTCAAGCGCCGGACCTTCCGGGTCGGGCCGCGTTGAAACATTAGTCATGCTCAGTATTGGTCTGCTTTCTTGCACAACCACGTCTTCATGTACGTGTGTGACGATAGTCGTGCCGGTCAGTGCGGCTTTATCGTCCTCATTGAGATTTTTGGCGGCAGTAGCACCTATAATCAACTCGGCTAATTTGTCGGCATTTATCCCTTCACAGGGCAGTGGTCCATCAACGAGCTTTCCACCACGCAGGACCGTAACAGTATCGGCAATCGCAAGAACTTCTCTGATCTTGTGCAGAATAAGGATTACTGTAACGCCGCGTTCTTTAAGACGGCGGACGCGCTCAAACAGTTTGTCTGCACCTTCCGGTGACAGAACTGCGGTCGGCTCATCGAGGATCAGGAGCTTGGCATCGGAGACGAGAGCACGCGCGATTTCAACGCCTTGCTGAGTTTCAACCGGCAGGTCGCGGATACGCTGTTGGGCTTTCACCTTCACATCAAGCGCGTCGAGATGTGGTTGCCAGCGCTTTTCCAGGCTTTTTTTTGAGAAGAGACCTCCACCTTCTGCGCCGAATTGCATGGCCTCGGCAACGGTGAAGGACGGTGGAAGCGCAAAACTCTGATGCACAAGTTCGACGCCCGAACGACGAGCATCCTTGACGTTGCCGCCCAGTAATGGGCGGCCATCAATTTTCAGTTCGCCAGATGCTGGACGAACGAGGCCAGCCAGAACTCTGGCGAAAGTCGTTTTTCCGGCGCCGTTCTGGCCAACGACGGCGTGGATCTTGCCACGTTCGAAGACGGCTCCGACATCGGAGAGCGCAACGATGGAACCGTATCTCACGGTCACGTCGTGGCATTCGAATATGGGGGGGCTGGCCTTGTTCATAGAAGCATGATCCAGTCGGAAATCAGAGCGTTGTATTGAACGGAACTTTCAGTGATCCGTTTAGGATCGCTGTGCGTGCCGCTGCTATTTCCGGTTCGACTTCTTTTGCCTTGGCGACAAGGTCTGCCGGTCCCTGCTCCGCGAAAAGCGGTGACGGAATAAAATCGATCACACCGGTTCCAAGCCCCGTATGCTCATGCGTGCCGCCAGCAAAATCTTTTCCGACAGCCTTGGTGACTTCATTATAGAGCGAATTGCCGAAGTCGAGACCTACGATCGAAATCACGTTCTTCGGGCCTTGGGGGAACTGAGCAGGATCAAGCACGCTTACGAGGCGTCCTTCGCCTTCTTTCGCTGCAGCAATAATGCCGAAATCGGTTGCCGCAGCGTCCGTCTGAATGAAATCGATGCCGCTTGAATACATCTGTGTCGCGATTTCCTGACCCTTTGCCGGGTCTTGGAATGAACCTGCAAAAGCAACCGCCACAGATGCATCCGGACGCACAGACAAAGCACCAGCCTTGAATGCATTATAATCGGCGTTGATTGGTGGAATAGATACGCCGCCGATGAAGCCAAGCTTACCGGATTTGCTTAGGCGCGCTGCAAAAATGCCTGACAGATAACAGCCAAGATAATAGTCATAGGAGACTGTTACGACGTTTGGAATTGCAGGCTCAAAAGGATCGGCGAAGAGCTGGACCCATTTGGTATTTGGATAGGAAGGGGCTAAAGCCTTAAAGGGTTCTGCAACTTCGTTGAACGTTGAAACAATCACGGAAGCGCCTGCATCGCCCAGAGTGCGGAAGATAGTTTCGTAAGTCGCAGGGTCCTGCGCATAGACAGCGCGTGACTGAAAGCCGTGTTCGTCGGCAAGTTGCTTGAGCTTGGCAATCATAGAATCCACAGCACTCGCATCACCTGCAGCCTGCGTATGGACAAGCGCGACGAGCCCACCTGCGGCATAGGATGCTGCGGTCAGCAGGCCATTGGTCATGCTGAAAGCGGCCAGGCCTGCCGTAGTCTTCAGAAAGCTTCTGCGGTCGACGGAGCGGTGCAGTAGATTAATTTGATTTGAATCTTTGTTCGTCATGTTCCCATTTCCTTGCTCTGGAAGTTCGGTATCCGAATTTTTATTGGGGCGGCTCACGCGCCGCCCTTGGTTTTACGGATGCAATGTTGCATTCGTCTGCTTATGCGCCGGGCGAAAATGATGCCGGGTTCATAATCATCACGTCCTGCGTCTGGATTGCATCAAGCGCCCAGACACCGGAGATAAATGTTTGCCATTCGGGATCAGCATACATGGCGGTACGCCGCGCTTCGCGATCTGCGAGACTATCATAGCGCCACATCAGAACAGTCCGGTGGAGATGCCCGATTTCGCTGACATAGAGGCCGAGAAACGTATTGAGGTGCCGTTTCTGGATCGGCAGACCTTCGGTTTCATATTTCTTGAGCCAGCCTTCGACTGTGCCGGGCTTGAAAGTATAAGTGCGATGCTCGACGATCATTAAGAGGCCTCCTTGAGAATGAATTCAGCGGCGCGCTCCCCGATCATGATCGCCGGAGCATTGGTGTTACCGCTTGAGATGATTGGCATGATTGAAGCATCTGCAACGCGCAGGCCTTCAATGCCGTGAACTTTCAGCTGCGCATCGACAACTGCCATCGGATCGTTGCCCATTTTGCAGGTGCCAACCGGATGGAACGTTGTCATGGCATTGGCGCGCAGCCATTTGGTCAGTTCCGCATCGGTCTCCACCGCCGGGCCGGGAGCGAGTTCCTTACCACGATATTTGTCAAACGCTTTCTGCTTGATGACATCCCGCGTCATGCGGATGGCGTTGATCATCGTGCGAATGTCGAACTCGGTTTGCAGATAATTGGCATTGATGCGCGGACGGTCCATCGGATTGGCTGAACGCAGACTGATCTGGCCGCGACTTTCCGGATTGACAGGACCGACACGCAACGAGAAACCATGATTGGCTTCTACGCGTTCCTTCTTGAACGGGTTTGGGAAATGTAGGTTTGCGGTCTTTTCAAGCGCAGGCATGAAATGCAGCTGGATATCGGGTGCTGCAAGATCAGCGCGTGACCTAACGAATGCACCTGCCTCGTAAGGGAAGGTCGTGGTGATACCTTCCCCAAACAACATTCCCTGAATGACCGATAATGTCAGTTTGTCGGCGCGCAGATCAGAATAGAGCGTGACTGGCTCGCGGCATTCATAAGCCATGACACAATCGACATGGTCCTGAAGGTTCTTGCCAACGCCGGGCAGGTCCTGCACGACCTTGATGTTGTGTTCGGCCAGTTCGTTGGCTGCGCCAATACCCGAAAGCATGAGGATTTGCGGGGAGTTGACCACGCCTGCCGACAGGATGACCTCACGATTTGCGTGGACTTTGGTGACATTGCCTTTTCGGCTGTACTCGACTCCGATGGCGCGGCCATTTTCGATCAGCACACGTCTCGTGTGGGCGCGGGTAATGATTGTCAGATTTGGGCGTTTCTTCGCAGGACGCAGGAACGCATAGGCCGCAGAGCAGCGCTTGCCTTTAGTAATGGTAAAGTCGTATCGACCAAACCCTTCCTGCTCTTTGCCGTTAAAGTCGTCGTTCAATGGATACCCGGCTTGTTCGCCAGCTTCGTTGAACACGTCGAGCAAACCATTCCAGCCGCGGGCGCGGCAGACTGTCAATTCGCCTTCAGTGCTATGAAAATCATCCTTACGCTGCACATGGGTTTCAGATCGCAGGAATGCCGGAAGTACCTCATCATATGACCATCCCGTTGCTCCCATTTGCGCCCAGCGATCATAGTCGTGACGGTTTCCTCGCACATAGATCATGCCGTTGATTGTGGAGGTGCCACCAAGCACTTTTCCACGCGGCCAGTAAAGTGAGCGGTCATTGAGGTGCGGCTCTGGCTCTGTGTGATAATGCCAGTTGTAGATGCCCGAATGAAACAGCTTGCCCATCAACATGGGGAGCCGGAACAACGGGTTGAGGTCCTGCCCACCAGCCTCCAGCAAAAGCACCTTGTTGGCCGGATCGGCGGAAAGGCGATTGGCGAGAACACACCCAGCCGAACCGGCACCGATGATGATATAATCGAATTTCTTCGTTGCGGCCATGTTACCAAGCGATGGGCTGAGCACCCATCTCCTCCAGAAAATCGTTACAAAGAATGAATGGATTGGGACGGGCCAGTACTTCGTCAGCGCGAGCCGGATGATCGCGCAGGACACAGCGCAGATTTCCGCCTACTGTTTCGTCAATGCCTGCCAGTTTGAGTGCTTGTGCGGCCGCGTCGCCAAATCCGAGAAACACCAACGGCTTTCCACGTGCTGCAAGGGCCAGCAGTGTTTCTACGATCAAAGGTCTCCAGAGAACCAGGTGGCCTTGTGATTGATGAGGGTCAATATCGACCTTGAAACGGGTCAGTGTCAGCGAAGCATTAAGCAGCAGCGCGCCTTCCGAAACCCATCGATCGGCAATTTTGGAAGGGTGTTCCAGCTCGACTGTACCGTTTTCAATTGCAGCCAGTGTCTTTGGCCAGTCGTTGAAACTCCGCGCATAAGACAAGTCGCCCGTACGTGCAGCGACAGTTTGTTGTGTGTAAGCGCGGATGCTTTTGGAGAACATTTTGTCGAGCTCGTTCCAACCCGCAAGATTTCCCGCTTCAAAAGCGCGTCCGGTCGCAAAGCCCGGTTCAGGATAGGGGTCCTGACCAAGGACCACGCAAGTCACTTGGTCTGGGGAAATGCCATCGAATGCGCGCAAGCAATGAGTTCCGACAGGCATTCCCGGAAAGTGTTTTCCACGGCGAACGGGAAAAATTGGCTCCCATACTTCCAGTTCCAGTTCGGACGGGATTCCTTGGAAATTGAGTGCGGCATGTCCGAGCAGAGTACGCCATGGCTCATGCAGATCGGCAGACCAATCTGACAGAAACTCCTCCATTGCAGCCCGTAGCAGCATAGCCATTTGCACCCTCCCCAAGGTCGCGGTCATCAGGCGTTATTCAGGAACCTGACCGTTTTGTCAGCTTTTTATGAAAAGAAGTTGACCATCTTGTCAACTTCTTTTTTATTAGTGCTTCGATTCCAAAGGTCTCATACAGTCGTATTGATAGGCCTGTGGATGATTGCGCGTTAATGAACGGGGCAATAGGTCCGGGATAAGATATTTAAAAACAATGGGATAACCAATGGTAGAGCAAAGCAGATCGGTTGAAATGGAGCCTGCACATCAGGCGGCTTCTGATGAGCCGATCAGAGCGAGAAACGTTCTAAAGATACTCACAGCTGCCGTTGAGATTTTTTCTCGCAAGGGTCTCGATGGGGCGCGTATCGTTGAAATTGCGAAGGCATCGGGGCTGCCCAAGGGCAATGTCTATTATTACTTTTCGTCCAAGGAAGAGATTTATAACGCGGCGATTGACCAGCTGATTCACAGCTGGGATGATGCGTTCAGGCATATTGCAGCTGACCGTGAACCGGCGGAAGCGATTGAAGCCTATGTCCGTGCAAAGCTTAATCATGCATGGGAAAATGCAGCCGAAACGCGCCTTTTTGCCAATGAGATACTGCAGGGTGCAGAGCACCTTTCTATAAACGCACGCGAACACATGCGGCGCGTCACATCAGAAAAAGCAGGCGTGATCGATGCGTGGGCCGCACAAGGCAAAATTGTGCCTGTGGATGCGCGACATCTGTTCATTTTGCTTTGGTCAGCAACGCAATTTTATGTCGAGTTTGAAGCTCTCGCCTGCGATGCACTTGATGTTAGTGAGCTGAAGGAAGCCGACTATGCGAAAGCTGCAAAGACCATAACCGAGACGATCCTGCGCGGACTCTTAGTGGCGTAGAATGCATTTGGCGCTGATATTTACAGCGCCAAATGATTGTACTTTCTTTGGCTGATTTAGTGTTTTTGCTGGCTGAGTGTATCGCGCAGTTTCAACATATCTGCGCAGACTTCTTCCAGATCCGCCACATCAAACCCGTCGGCATAGCGGAAGCCGTGCCGCGCAAGGACTGCTTTCAGAGCGCCCGTATATTCTGCACGACCCTCCTTGATGACGAGCCCTTTTTCCTCTTCAAAAGATGAGTTCCAGTCAATTGCTTCCTGCTGACTGACGCCTTTCGGCAGGTTCAGATGCAAGGCTCTGTTTTCGAGTTTGACCGGATAGCCACCCGGTAAACCATTTGGTCCCGGAACATGGCCGGTCCATGATTTGTTGGCCGCATAGGCCGCAATCAGAGTGACGCCGCTTGCGCCGGAAATTTCGATTGCCGGTTCGGTGGTTAGTTTCACTGCTTCAAATTCCTTGAAGACGTCAGTGATTTCCTTGCCGTCAATGAACACCCTACACGGGCGAGTGCGAATCCGTTCGGCAGCGTGTTTGCGCCATGCTGCAAGGTTTTGATAATGCGCGATCACTTGCACCCGTTTTTGATCAGTGATGCCTTTCGCTCCGGCAAAGACATTGGAAAGTATAGCAACATTGCCGGTTCCACTCAGCACTTTGTAACCCATCGCAGTGATCATGCCGTTCACGACGTCTGGAAAGCCACAATTGATGAGTGCAGTTTCAGGTGAAAGCTTGCTTATTGATCTTGCCATGCGGCTTGAAATGAGCGCCTGAAACACCGCGGTCGCTGAAAGGCCACCTTCAGCGACAAGGGCTGTCCACTGGTTACCGGTATCCGAAATGACGCTGGAAGTTTGTATTGATGCGCCCTGCACGGCGATGGCTGGCTTTGTGTCTGCAATCAGCTGATCGGTTGCGCCTTCCTTCACCAGATCAATTTCATAGGTATCAAAGGTGATTGATTTACTGAACATGGCTGCGCGTGCGTTGCACGCTGTCTTCAGCCAGCTGAGGCGATCACGATTACGCCCGGCAATCACCACATGCAATACTTCTTCCGAAGTGGCAGCAAGGTCGAGCGCGATGCGACCGGAAAAAGCGCCGGTACCGGAAATCAAAACGTCAGTCTTCAGATTTTTTTCGGCTAATGTCATGGGCTTGTTCCTCCTTATTATTGATTGAGCCGGTCCCAGCAATCATCTTTGGTTTTGGGTAGCTTGTGCTTCATGATGCGCTGGCTTGGCGTGCGTTCAAACGCTTCGACGAAAGCGATGTAACGCGGCAGCTGATAGTGAGCGAGACGACTTTTCAGCCAGTCGTTCAATGAGTTGGCATCGGGTGCGCTGTCAATTTTTGGTTGGACGAAAAGCTTGATGTCCTGCTCGCCAATCTCGGCAGCAACACCGATCATTGCGCAGTCCTCCACATCAGGATGATCGGAAGCGACATGCTCAACTTCCCAGGCCGAAACATTTTCGCCCTTGCAGCGTACGCTGTCTGTCATACGTCCATGGAAGAAGAGGTTCCCGTCTTCACCCCAGGATCCCAGATCGCCCGTAAAAAAGCCGTCTGCACGTAAAGCTTTGGCAGTGGCTTCGGGATTGCGATAATAGCCGGGGAAAATAGCACCTTCGATTGAGGTGGTTACGACAATCTCGCCTTTCCCCTCTGTAACGATTGTGCCGTGTTCATCGACAAGCTTGACCGTGAACCATGGAACCGTTCGCCCCACTGCGCCGACAATGCCGCTGTCATTAAATGTGGTGAGGCTGGAGGCTTCTGTCATGCCGTAGCATTCTCTAATTTGAATGCCGAAACGCTCCTCAAAAGCCCGCCAAACTTCCGTCGCGCAACCACCGCCCCATGCGATGCGCACGTTGTGATCACGGTCTTTTTCCGATGGTGGTTGTTTCAAGAGGATCTGGATGATGCCGCCCAAATGGTGGATATGAGTTGAACTTGCCTGTCGCAATTCATCCCAGAAGCGGCTGGCGCTGAAACGGTCAGAGATTGTGAGGGTGACGTTTCGTACAAGTGGCAAGAGCAAAACCTGCGCTCCGCCAATGTGGAAGAATGGCTCCCACATATAAAAGTCGTCATGGTCTTTTGCATCCGAGCACACTGCGACAGCTTCTGCTGCGAGACGCAGCATTCGGTGTGTTACCAACACGCCTTTTGCGGGGCCGGTTGTGCCGGATGTATACATGATTGCTGCAATATCGTCGGCAATAGGAAGTGCTGATTCAAACTGCACACTCGCTTCATAATCGGGCATTGCTGGGCTGCTGATTTCGATGATGGCGGGCAATTGGGCCGCGTCGCAATCGGCAAGGATCGAACAATATTCGCTGTCTGCAACGATCAGCGAAGGCTGGCTGTGACTTACTATATACTCCAGCCCCGCGCCCTTGAGTGCGGTATTGACGGGAATCCATATCGCGCCTGAACGCGTAACAGCGTAGATGACTGCAAGTGCTGCCGGGCTGTTGCGCATCATGACCGCAACGCGATCTTTTGGGCGGATACCGTTTTCGCGCAGCTTGTTGGCGATTATCGCAGATGCGTTCTCCAGCCTTGCAAAGCTGATGTCGCCTGTGGGGTGCCGGGCAAACAGGTTATCAGGGGTGTTTGCAGCCTTTTCCAGCAATAGATCTATGAATGTATGGGAGGTCGGCATGGTCTTTAAACCTGTAAATTTGGATTAGCCTGTCTCACATTGCCGGCCTGTCCATCAGACCAGCAATCGGGAGGAAATGGTGAGAGTTTGGTTGGAAGCTTGCCGGGGTCAGCTCCGCTTGAACTTGTCTGCCAGAAGCAAGACAACTGTGACGATAGTTAGAACCACAACGGAAACGGCAGCCAGTGTCGGATTGAGCTGCAGGATCATGTCGTCCCACATCTGTTTAGGCAGCGTTGATTTCAGTCCACCACTCACAAAGATCGCGATAGTCAGTTCATCAAAGGATGTGACGAAGGCGAACAGAAATGCAGAGACGATGCCGCCGCTAATCAGTGGAACGGTGATCAGCCGCAATGTTTGGAAGCGACCTGCGCCCAAGGACAATGCTGCCTGATCGAGCCGCCAGTCGTAACTTTTCAATACAGCGGCAATCGCAACGAAGGTGAATGGAATAGACAGAACCGTATGACCAATCACCAAGCCTGTGTTGGTTGCGACTAAGCCAATCTGTGCGAACAGATAGAACAGGCCCACTGCGATGACGATACGTGGAACGATCATCGGCGCCAGCATGAAGGCGAAGATCAGTCCACTCCAGCGCGAGCGGGAACGTGCAACTGCAAGCGCTGCAAATCCACCAATAAGTGTTGCAAGAATGGCTGTGACGAAGGCTACGCCGAAAGATCGTACAGTGGCAGATGTCCAGATCGGAGAGTTGAAATAGGTCTCAAACCAGCGAAGGCTGTAGCCCGGAGGTGGGAACTCCAGGAAGTTGGAGCTGGTGAATGCAATCGGGATCACAAGCAAAGTTGGCGCGATCAGGAATACCAGCACTGCTGTTACATAGGCCGGAAGAATATGCAGGCGCGGCGGCAGATGGTCGCTGAAAATTGCCGTAACGCTCGCGAGCTTTTCGAGGAACACAAGGCCCCAACGGCGCAGAATACTGTCAGAAGTCGCGTCGCGTGTTCCTGCACCCGATGAGAGTGAGGACAGGCCGAAGAGATGATTGTAAATCCAGCAGGCGAGCATGGCCGTGACCAGCAGCATCGTGGCAAGCACGCCAGCAAAGGCCCAATTTACCAGCTCCTGCACCTGCACGATGATCAGCTGAGCCAGCATTGTTTGCTGACGTCCGCCGAGGAAAGCCGGTACGATAAAGAAACCGAGCGAGGTGATGAAGGTGAGCAACCCACCCGCAGCCATTCCGGGAATCGACAGAGGGAAATAGACCATCCAGAACCGGTGTGAGTTTCCTGCACCAAGAGTGCCCGCCGCCTGGCCGAGCCTGCGGTCAATGCCTGCCATGACTGGCATCATGGTGAGTACAGCCAGCGGCATCATGGCATGGACCATACCGACGATCACGCCGAACTCGTTATACATTAATGGCAATGGCCCGTTGATCAGCCCGGCACCGCTCAACAGCCGGTTCAAGATGCCATCATTGCCGAGAAGCAACATCCAGGAAAACGTCTTGACGAGATAGCTGGTCCAGAAGGGAACGAGCACCAGCAACAGCATCTGATTGCGACGGCTTTCTTTCAGGCCCGAAAGCCAATAAGCAAGCGGATATCCCAACAGCAGAGAAAATAGGGCCGTCAGGGCTGCAATACGAAATGTGATGCTGAGAATGCGCCAATAGACCTCAGTGTCGATTAGGCGCGCATAGTGAACAGTTGTCAGAGTTCCACTGGTGTCTTGAACACTCAGCGCGAGAAGACGGAACACTGGCACCAGAAAAAAGATGCACAGAAAAGCGATTGCCGGAAGCGCCAGCCACAACGGTCCGAATTTGAATGGACCCGATTTCAGAAAGGCGGGCAAGCCAGATTTGTTTGTTGCTGTATTCATGCCACCAACACCGCTTGCTGATTGTGCCAGTGATAGGTAATCGGATCACCCGCAGATGGCATGTCGCTTACGCCATCATGAAGAACGATAATTGTCTCACCACCCTTCAGGGTGACAAGAAGGCGGGTATCGGAACCGACGTAGACGACTTCAGAAACAGTTCCGCTGATATTGCTGACTTTGGAGTTGTCATTATTGCCCTGTTTCATCTGTTCTGGGCGCAGAACGATGTGTGCTTCACTGCCGACCGGAAGCTTATGCTTATTGAGAACGGAGAACTGTCCATGTTGCGTTTCAACGAGAGCGTGATCGGCTAACTGTTCAGTTATTTTACCGCCAAGAATATTGGACATGCCTATAAACTTCGCCGCAAACACGCTGGCCGGTTCGCTGTAAATCTGGCGTGGCGTGCCTAACTGTTCAATCTTGGCATGATTCATCAGGCAGATGCGGTCGGAGAGAACCAGCGCTTCTTCCTGATCATGTGTTACGTAGATGACCGTTGTTCCGAATTCGCGATGCAGGCGCTTGATTTCAAACTGCATATGTTCGCGCAGGTTCTTGTCCAATGCGCCAAGCGGTTCATCCATCAAAATAATCTGCGGGCGGTAAACGAAGCAGCGGGCGAGAGCCACGCGCTGCTGTTGCCCACCAGAAAGCTCGCGCGGAAAGCGCGACGCGAATTTTTCGAGCTGCACCTTGGCCAGTGTTTCCGAAACACGAGCGCTGACTTCCTTTGAGTTTGTACCACGCATTTTCAACGGAAAGGCAATGTTCTCGCTGACCGTCATGTGTGGAAACAGCGCGTAATGCTGAAACACCAAACCCATGTCGCGTTTGTTCACCGCCGTGTGGGTGTAGTTTTTCCCATCAACCCACAGCTCGCCGTGGGTAGGCTCCACCAGACCGGAGATCATCTGCAAAAGCGTGGTTTTCCCGGAACCAGAAGGGCCAAGAAGGGTGACAAACTCGCCGGTATTGACGGTCAGGTTGCTGGGCTCAAGAGCTGTGACGCTGCCATACTCTTTGCCAAGTCCCTTAATCAGCATCTTCGGGTTTTCTTGTGGTGTTTCTGCATTCATGTGGGAACCCTGGATACGCTGATAGCAGCGCAAATTAGTGTAATGTTCATCGGGGGATGCAGACAAACACTTTGCGGACTGCTTTCACGTCACGTGAAAGCAGGGCAGTGTGGTCGTCTGGAAGCGTATGTAAGCCTGTCTTAAAACAGCAACCAGCTATTGAACCGCTCAGTCATTTCCGCGCGGTTGGCGCTCCACCAGTCTTCATCCGCAAGGCGCATTTTGCTGATGTTGTGTGGTGCAGTTGGCAGAATTTTCGCGCGCTCAGCCGGGATGAAGTCGTAAGCCTTCTTGTTAGTGGGGCCGTAAGCAAGCTCTTCAGTAAACAGTGCCTGCTGTTCCGGGCGCGCACAGAACTTGATGAACTCGCGTGCTTGATCTGCGCGTGGATTGCCTTTTGGAATGGCCCATCCTTCGATGGAATAAAGTCCCTGATCCCAATGGATTTCGGCAGCTACATTGCCATCTATTGCCGACTGCAGACGAGCATTCCATCCGCTGATCATTGAAACTTCACCGCTTTGCAGGAGCTGTGTCGATTGTGCGCCGCCTGTCCACCACACGGAGATGTGATCCTTAATCTTGTCAAGGCTGGCAAAGGCGCGATCAACGTCCAGCGGATAAAGCTCTGCGAGCGGAACCCCATCGGCAAGCAGTGCCTGCTCAAGTGTGTCGATTGGGTTTTTGCGCAAGGAACGGCGTCCGGGGAACTTTTCAACATTCCAGTAGTCGGTCCAGCTTTGCGGAATATTATCTTTCAACAGGTCCGTGCGGGTCGCAAAGATGTGGCAATAGATCGTGATGCCGAGAAAATCGTCAAAGACGGCTTCCGGCATGATGTCTGGCACCTGATCCTTGGTGATGCCGGTCGGTTCCAGTAGACTTGATTCGGAAAGGATTTTACGCGCCGAAAGTGTCAGCGTGCTCAAATCCCAAATGTAGCTCTTCGTTTCAACGATGGACTTGAACTGTGCTGTCGGCTCCGCTTCGCGGGCAACATTGACAATCTTGATGCCGGTTTCTTTTTCAAACGGATCGTAAAATGCCTTGCGGAAAGCGCTGTTAAACGGGCCACCCGGATCAGCCAGCGTCAGTGTTGACTGAGCGTAAGCAGGGCGGAGAATAGCGGGTGTTGCAAGTGCTGCGGTGGCGCCTGCAAGCAAAGTGCGGCGGGTCAGCGTGAATGGTGATTTCGTAGTCATGATGCTCCCTTTATTATTCTTTCAAAACGTTCTGGTGTTCTGAAGGGGTTCCCCTGCCTAAGCAGTTTTAATTCTGATCGGTGTGCCGATCTTATAGTGCGGGAATTAGCGTTCACCACATCCCGCAGACTTTGATACAGTTAAAAATCAGGATGCCTTGCGGGCCTGACGGGCAGCAAAAAATGCTTCCATCATGCGGGCAGGTTCGCCTGTTGCGTAAGCTTCGCGCTGAATACGTACGCCAGCGGAAAGCGCATCCTGCAGGCCCGGTTCGGTCATTTCATAGAAACGCTGACGGTTAAGACGCATTGCGACTGGCGGCTTACCAGCTAGTTCTTCGCCCAATGCCTGTGCTGCAGCATGAACCTGATCCTGTGGAACGATGGTGTTGATGAGGCCAATCTGATGCGCTTCGTTTGAATCGAGCAAACGACCTGTGAGAACCAGATCCACTGTACGGGCAAAACCGATCATTTCACGCATAATCCACGAACCAGTGGTTGTCGGAATACCGGAATTGATTTCCGGCTGCCCGATGCGAACATCCGCATGAGCAATGCGGATATCGCAAAGAAGAGCGACCTGAAAGGCAGAACCGGCGGCGACGCCGTTCAGCGCTGCAATGATCGGCTTGGATAGAGTTCTGATCCGCGTGTAGAGCTTTTCCCACTCTCCGATCCAGACTTCGGCACGATCGGCATCGAATGTCTTAGTTTCGTTCAGGTCTTGGCCCGCTCCGAAGGCACGTTCACCGGCTCCGGTCAGAATTACAGCCTTCACCGCTGTATTTTCTTCTGCAGCCTGAAAAGCTTCGATTAGCTGATTGCGCATCGTAACGTTCCACGCATTCATCACTTCTGGTCGGTTCAACGTGATCGTCAGTACCGAATTTTTAAGTGAGGTGAGGATGAACTCAGGCATCTATGTGTTCCCATCGACTATTGTAATGCAATAACTACTATTGTATTTTGAATTTTGTAATTGTAGTTTGTCAAGGCTGTTTTAGTAATTTATGGAAAAGGCATGACGAAGCGGGAGCAATGCTCGACCGTTTCAAGGCCAGTTTGTTTGTGTATAAATAGGCGGTAAATCGCTCTTAGGTCAGGGCGTGGTAATGAAAGAACCAGTGGATTTGACAAAAGAACAGCAATCGAAATCGCCGGAAGATTCAGCAGATGCTAGCGGCGAAAACTCTGGTCGTGGTGACGCGCTTATGGTGCGGTCTGTGGAAAAGGCTTTCCGCGTTCTGGGGGCTTTTAACTCGGATCAGTCTACGTTGAGCCTATCCCAAATTGTTACTCTGACAGACCTTGATATGAGTGCGGCACAGCGGTTTACCCATACGCTGATGAAACTTGGATTTCTCGCGAAAGATCCAGTCACACGCCAGTTCGAGTTGACGGCAAAGACGCTGGATTTAGGTTTTCACTATGTTCGGGCAAACAAGCTGATTGATCGTGCGATGCCCTATTTGCAGCATCTGAGCAAAGAAACAGAAGAAACGATCAATCTCACAGTGCCCGATGGCACCGAGATTGTATTTGTGTCGCGTTTTCTGAGCCGTCATGTGCTGAATACCGACGTTATCATCGGCACACGAATGCCTGCCTATTGCACTGCTCCAGGACTGGCGATTCTCTCGCGCTTGCCTGAAGAGGAAGCACAGGCGATTCTTGATCAGACTCAGTTCCGTAGCTTCAACGCCAATACGATCATCGATCCGAAAGTGATCATGGATGATATTCGTCGCTTCCGCGAAGACGGTTACGCGACTGCGTTTGAGCAGGTTTATCATGGAGACGGGTCGATTGCATCGGCGATTACTGGGCCGAACGGGCGGCCCATTGCTGCAATCAACATTGCAGCATCGCTGGCGCGGTATTCGCGCGAGGATATCGTTTCGCGTTTCAGCCCCTATGTGATTGCGGCTTCAAGGACGATTTCCAAAGCCTGACGCCACGCGCTACCAATACCGTCGTAACAACAGACGGTATCCCACTCTGTCGCAGGTTCTAAAAACACCGTTGACAGATTTGTTGCCATGCGAAATGTTTGTATAAAAATAATAGATATTGCATTGCAATAGCAAATGGGGAATCAAATGAATGCGACGCCTTCAAAAGGGCAGCTCGTTGCCGCAGTTGCGCCAACGGGCAAGCCCCTGACTTTTGCTTTTGACGGAGTTGAAATTCAGGGATTTGAGGGGCAATCGGTTCTCGCAGCACTTCTGCAGAGTGGCCATGTGTTGCGCTATTCCGAATTTGACGGAATGCCGCGTGCGGGGTTTTGTCTTATGGCTGCTTGTCAGGATTGCTGGGTGTGGACGTCCGAGGGGAAACGTCTGAGGTCCTGTTCAACCGGCTTGCATCAGGGCATGAACTTGTTGAGCCGCTTTGAAGCTTGGGGGCAGTCATGATGCGACCTCTCATCGTCGGATCAGGTCCTGCTGGTATCAGTGCTGCCCAAACCGTTGTCGATAATGCGAAGCTGATTGAACAACTGACCGGCCAGATTGTGAAGCCAGTTGTGCTGAGCGAAGCTAAGTTTCCAGGCGGTCAGGGATTGCATAGGCTCAATTCGCGGATGGGATTTGACCCTCGGAAATTATATAGAAATGAAGAGGCGAAATATCGGAACTTTCATGAAAATGCCGATGCGCTGATCGAGCAAATCGATTACCGTCCGCTTACGACCGTCTGGTCACTTTATGAAGGTACAGCCTTTGTAGAAAGTGCGGGTGAAGTGGATGAGCTACCTTATTCGCATGTGATTATTGCGACTGGTGCAACTGATAAGGTCATGCCGTTTAAGGGCTGGACCCTGCCGGGAGTTTATTCGCTCGGTGGGTCGCAGGTTGCCTTAAAAGATCAGGGCAGTTTCATCGGCCGAAAAGTGGTGTTTGCAGGCAGCTCGCCGCTGCTGCTTCTGGCTGCATTACAATATCATCGGCTGGGCGCAAAAAACATTGTGGTGCTGGACACGACACCGTTTCGCGCGAAACTCAGCGCCTTGCCCGGTCTGCGACACAGCTTCAAAACGGCGTGGCAAGGTGCGCGCTATATGGCCGAGTTGAAGAGCGCAGGAATTCCAATTCACAGCGGCGTTGTACTCGAAGAGGTTCGAGGCGAAACCCACGTTGAAAGTCTTCTCTACCGCGACCGGAAAGGCCGTACCCAGAAGCTCGATTGTGATGCGATTGCTCTGGGATATGGGCTCCGTGCCGAAACCCAGCTTGCTGAACTTGCCGGTTGTCGTTTTGAATTTGACAGCGATTTTCGGCAGTGGCTACCTGCTACTGATATGGATGGTCGCGGCGCTGAAGGCGTCTATCTGGCGGGCGATGGCGCTTCAATCGGTGGGGCCGATTGTGCAATTCAAAGCGGAAAGCTGGCAGCGCTTGCGATGATTGAAGACATTGCTGTTAAGGCAAGCGTGACGATGCCGCAAGTCGCGAGGGCCGAATTGCAACAAGCAAAACGCCGAACCAGTCATGCCGTTCGTCAGTACCGAGCATTCCAGCGCAATCTTGCCCAGATATTCCGCTGGCCTGTCGATAATGTGTCTGTGATCAGTGACGATACTGTTGTCTGTCGCTGCGAAGGCGTTTTAGCTGGCGACATCAGACAGAGTATAGCTAAAGAAGTCGGCCCTGTTGAAGTGAACCGTGTGAAGGCAATTACCCGCTGCGGCATGGGGCGTTGTCAGGGACGCTTCTGCGGTCTGGCGCTCGCGGAAATTACATCACAGGCAAGTGGTCGTCCGATTGAAGATGTCGGTCGGCTGCGCGCGCAGGCGCCGGTCAAGCCACTTAATGTTGGCGCTGCACGAGTTGTTTCATCATGACATCGGCAAGAGAAACACAAACGCTTGTCATCGGCGGCGGTTTGAATGGGGCATTCACGGCCCTTTTTCTGGCGCGGGCCGGACATCGTGTGACGGTTCTTGAAAAGGGATATGTTGGCGCGCAGTCGAGTGGTGCCAATTTTGGCAATCTGCGTTTGCAGGGGCGTGATGTCCGGCAATATCCACTCTCCTTGCGGGCGCAGGAATTATGGGAGCAACTCGATCAGCTTATCGGTGATACATGCGAATATGACCGTTCGGGACATATCTATCTTGCCTATAATGATGAGGAAGTGGACAAACTTGAAGCTTATGCAAAAACTTCGCGTCAGTTTGGTCTGCAAATCGAAGATTTGGACGGCGCCGAGATACGCAGGCGTTACCCCTATCTGAGTGACAAAATCGTCGCGGGAACTTATTCAGCGCGTGATGCGACAGCAAATCCGCGCCTTACTACGCCAGCCGTTATGCGCGCGGCAAGGGCACTTGGGGCTGAGCTGATTGAAAACTGCGAATTTTTGACGGCAAAGACCATGCGAAATGGCTTTGTGGTTGAAACGCAGTCGCATGGCATATTTAGGTCTGATCAGCTGGTCAACGCAGCCGGAGCTTGGGGTAGAGCCATTGCTCAGCAATTTGATGAGGAAACACCGCTTTTCTCAGCCGGGCCCCCGCAATTTGTGACCGAGCCTTTGCCTTACTTCATCCGCCCATCGGTACAGGCGGTGGCGGGTAACGTCATTTTCCGTCAGATCCCGCGTGGGAATGTCATTGTTGCGGGCTATCCTCGCACGGCCAGTGATCTCAAGCATCAACGTACCGTGGTTCCGCCATTGAAAACCCTTGCCGGAATGAGGAGCCTTGCTGAAGTTGCACCTGTGCTGGGTGATGCGCAGGTCATCCGGGTATGGTCAGGCATGGAGGGCTATCTGCCAGACATGATCCCGATCATTAGTCCAAGCGCTACAACGCAAGGGCTTTTTCATGCTTTCGGCTGTTGCGGTCACGGGTTTCAGATTGCTCCGGGCGTAGGTGCAGTTCTTGCCGAGATGATCCTGCATGGAAGTTCCGAAACGCCCGTTGGCGATTTCTCGATCCATCGCTTTCACGATGCAGTTGTCGCTCACGATAAAATCAAAAAAGAGTTCGATTAAGTTGCTGTGTTGCGCCGATAAGTTCTCGCGTATCGGCGCATTGCAATTGCGATCATTTAAGAAAGTGTCAGAAGCGCGTCGGCGGCATCACCATCTATGATGAGGCCGTTGACAATGCCGCTTTTTAACAGCGCTTTTGCTGCCGCTGCTTTTTCTTGACCGGCGATAAGCAACACCACTTGAACTTTCTGCAACTCTTCAAAACCAAGCGCTATGGTGCGCTGGTTCATTTCATGATCGATCTGGCGACCTTCCTCGTCAAAGAAGATGCCGTTGGTATCACCAATCGCCCCAGCAGCCCGCAAGCTTTCCAATTCGGATTTGCTCAGCATGTTCTGACGGCGTAACAATGAATCCTCGGTCAGTTCACCAGCACTGATGAAGCAGACCGAAACGGTGCGGGCGATCTCCATTGCACGTGCGACTGAGCGTTGGGAGATCAGCACCTTTCTGTCTTCTGCAGAATCGGCGATGAACGGCACTGGCAGGAAAAAGCCCTGTCCACCAGTGCGGCGGGCCAACATATGCACAACCTCAAACGGATTATAGGCAGAGTTTGCCGTCAGCGATCCCATGACCGAAATGAACCGGGCTTGCGGTGCGCGTACACCCGCTAGTTGTAGTGTCATCTGTTCAATGGTGCGGCCCCATCCTGTGCCCACTGTCGCTTCCTGATTGTCAGCCAGAAAATTCTTGAGGTAAGTTGCAGCTGCAACGCCAACGGCTCGGAACGAAACCTGCTTGCGAATTTCTGAAGCTGTATCGTCCGCCGCATCGAAGCCAAATGGTGGCGTAGAAACGCAAAAATTCAATCCAAAGCGCTGCATCAGCGCATTCTCGACGGGTAGTGTACCTGCATTCTGATGATCGATAGAAATACTGACAAGACCACTTTCGCGGGCTTCACCGAGGATTTTGTTTACGCGGGCACGCGTTAATCCCAGTCTGGAAGCAGTCGCCTCCTGGTTGAATCCTCCAACGTAA
The DNA here is from genome assembly GCF_029909885.1 of Ochrobactrum sp. AN78. NCBI lineage: Bacteria > Pseudomonadati > Pseudomonadota > Alphaproteobacteria > Hyphomicrobiales > Brucellaceae > Ochrobactrum > Ochrobactrum sp. AN78. Next base: position 140,622 of record NZ_JASAMU010000007.1, on the reverse strand, counting down.
TAGAGCCACGCCACGCGCACCATCAGGCCGTCTTCAGATTCACTCATTGGTCCCTCACTCGATTACCTGGTTCGAAATTACAAATGTATTTCTATTTGACATTTGTAATTTGTCGACGCTTAATATCAAATATTCCGAGGGACAAGAGCGCGAAAGAGCGACCGGGTCAATTGGAATGCGGGACTGACGCGATAGCGGGATGAGGACGTCTTTCTCTGGAGGAGCAGAGTCTGACGACCGCGCTACGACAGTTTTGGAGGAGCAGCGAAGGTAACGCGGGGCGTGTGTAGCTTTCGCTGAAAGCGTCTGGGGTAGATGCGGCATCAAAAGCGATGACGTCACTAAACTGAGGTGCGGAAGTTTAACAATTTGAAGCTGGACAGTGGAGCCAACCACGTCACTTCTGGGAGGAATAAAATGGGATCGGGATTTTTCAAGAAATCTGTCGCTGTTGCAGCTTTGGCCGTGCTGATGGGCACTGCGAGCGCATCGGCGACTAATGTTGCATGGGTGCATTCCAATGCTGCCGCACAGTCTGAACAGCGTGCGAAGGCCGGCTTTGATGCATGGCTGAAGGAAACCGCCAAGGACTGGAAGATTAGTGTTCTTGATAGCGGTGGCTCCGGCGAGCGCACGGCTTCTAATATTCAGGATGCTGCCTCGCGTGGCGTGGATGCGATCATCGTCAGCATGTCCGATCTGCGCGCATCGCGCGCTGCCATCGATGCAGCTGTTGCCGCTAAAATTCCGGTTTTCGCTATCGATAGCGGTCAGGTCGATGGCGTGCTCGTCGATGTGACGACCAATAACTGGGCCATGTCAGCGTCGGTATCTCCTTATCTGCTCAACGAAATGGGCGGAAAAGGCAATCTTATTTTCCTGCGTATGGCGGAGCATCATGGTACGCGCAAACGCGGTGACGTTATGGCGACGGTTCTGAAGGAATATCCTGAAATTAAGGTCATCGCCGAACACAATATCGACTATACGGCCTTCTTCGAAGACACCACCAGTACCATGCAGGACTATGCTTCGCGCTTTGGTGAAGAGATCAACGCCGTATGGGCACCTTGGGACGAGCCAGCACAGGCCGCTATCAATTCGCTCACCGCAGCAGGCCTTAAGAATGTGAAAGTCATCGGTATTGATGGCCATCCACAAGCCATCGAGGAAGTCTGCAAGCCAGATAGCCTTATGATCGCAACGGTTTCTCAGCCTTTTGAAAAGATGGGCGCACAGACTGGCGAATGGATCGAAAGCATCGTGGTCAAGAAGGAAGATGCCGCAACTGTCATTCCGTCCAAAACCGTCTATCTCGATGCGCCGCTTGTAACAAAGCAGAACTGCAAGGACTTCCTCCCGAAGAAATAGGCACCCATGCCTGCAACTGGCCGGGGCGTGTTCGTTCCGCGTTCCGGCCTCTTTTTCTGAAACTCGAAATTTATCCACGGGAGTTCTTCGATGGCCGTGAGCCTTTCACAGATCGTCATGTCCTATCCCGGCACGCTGGCACTCGACCAGGTCAGCGCTGAATTCCGATTTGATGAGGTGCATGGCCTGATCGGAGAAAATGGTGCCGGGAAGACCACGTTGGTCAGCATTCTTGGCGGCAGCAAAAGCCCAACTTCTGGCAATATCACCATCGATGGGACAGAGGTTAAGCTTAGCAGTGCCGGTGACGCTCTGCGCAAAGGTATTGCACATGTCTCACAGGAAGGTAGCCTTGTCCCCGGTTTGACTGCTGCGCAGAACATTCTGCTTGGCGACGAGCCGCGCATGGGATTTGGCGTCATCGACAAGAAAAAACTTGTCGCTCGCGCAGAAGAACTTCTCAAGCGCTGGTTTCCGCAAGTTTCCATCGATCTCGATAAACAGGTCGATATGCTGCCGATGGCAGATCAGAAAATTATCGAAATTATCCGCGCTCTGCGCGGCAATGTGCGACTGCTCATTCTGGATGAACCAACGGCAACATTACCCGCTCGCGAAAAAGAGAGCCTTTGGGAAATCATCAAAACCTTGCCACAACAAGGCGTTGGTATCGTCCTGATCAGCCACTTTCTGTCCGAAATAAAAGCGCTGAGTGATCGCATTACCGTTCTGCGGGATGGTCGGCATATCGCGACTCTTCAGGCCGAAGATTCGAGCGAAGCGCACTTGATCGACCTGATGCTTCAGCGTTCTGGCGGTAAGGACACCGTCGAACAGGACTTTCAACATACCCGCAATCTTGGACCGGTGGTTTTGGAGGTCAGTGACTGGCACACGGGCGGCGTCAGTGCCGATCATTTTGTCATCCGCGCGGGCGAGATCGTCGGATTTATCGGTTTGACGGGAGCAGGGCATTTTGGCTTCGCCCGCTCACTTTATGCTGCGAGCGGAGTGACTTCTGGAACGTGTCGGTTTCAGGGCGAGGTGCTCAGCAAAGTCGATGCCCGAACCATGCAGAAGAACGGTGTTGCGCTCGTCCCCGACCATCGCATGGAGAACTCTCTCATCGGCGATTGGGATGTGCGGGAAAATCTCGCAATGGTCCATCCGTCGCACGCGACTTTGGGCGGTACAGGCATATTGTCTATGCGCCGCGAAGCAAATGAAGCCGATCGCACAATGCAGCTTATGAACGTCAAAGCGCAGTCACGCAGCCAGTTCGTGAAAGATCTGAGTGGCGGCAACAAACAAAAAGTTTCGATCGGCAAATGGCTTTATGGCGCTGACAATCATTATCGTTTGATGATCTTCATCGAGCCCACGGAAGGTGTCGATATTGGTGCCAAGCGCGAGATTCACGCACAGATGCGCAGGCTTGCCGACAAGGGTGTCGCTATTCTCGTTACCACATCCGATCTTCTGGAAATCGCTGACGTGGCAGACCGCGTCATTCCCTTCGTGAATGGCAAGCCCGGACCTCAGATCGAGCGCGGCACGTTTTCCGAAGCGAAGTTTATTGCTGCAATGGCAGGAGTTACCTCATGAATGCCCGATCTTCAGCGGTTTCACCGCAATCATCCCGTCACGCCCAGAGCTTCGGTAAAAAACTGAAAGGCGAATGGCTGCTCAAATATAGTACGCTCTTCGTGCTGTTTCTCTTGTTTGCAGGATTCTCGCTGACGGTTGATCGCTTTCTGACAACAAACAATCTGCTCAATATTATCCAACAGATTTCTATGCTGACGATAGTGGGCGCTGGGCTGACCTTCGGATTTGCGGCTCGTGAGATGGACTTATCGGTTGGCTACATGGTCGGCATGGCGGGTATTCTGGTGCCGCTTATGCTGGTTGCAGGATTTCCTTTGCCTGTGGCCTTGCTTGCCGGTCTGGGGGCCGGTCTGGTGGTTGGCTCCGTCAACGCAATTTTGGTCACATTTGTCGGCGTGCCGTCGCTTATTGCTACATTGGCCATAGGCTCAATCCTCTACGGCATCAACTTTCTGATGACTGGTGGGCGCGCTATCTATGGCGGACTGCCGGCGAATTATCTCTGGCTCGGCCAGGGGCAGCTGTTCGGAATTCCGGTGCTCGCTTATGCCATGGTGATCGTGGTTCTCTTTGCCTGGTTCCTAATGGAACGCACCGTGTTCGGTCGTTACATTTATGCCGTGGGCGGCAATCTGAAAGCTGCAGAGCTTTCGGGCGTAAATGGTCGCTTCTATCGCGCTGCGGCTCTTGTTGCCTGCTCGATTTTTGCAGCGGTAGCGGGTGCACTTCTTGCAGCACGGCTTGGCTCAGGGCAGCCAAATGCAGGCGAACGCTACCTGCTCGACGGTCTTGCCACCGTGTTCATCGGCATGACGATGTTCCGTCCGGGCACAGCCACAATCGCAGGCACATTTTTCGGCGCACTCTTTATCGGTGTCATCAATAACGGCCTCAACCTCATTGGCATGGATACATACATCCAGAGCATTGTGAAGGGCCTCATTATTCTCGTAGCGGTCGCAGTTGTTTCGCGCACCACCAAATTGAAGCTCCTTTGAGAGCACACGCAAGGCATTGAACTCAACATCATGAAACAAAAACAACAGACAAGTCCGTCGGAGGCGCACGTGCAAAATCCGAGTAACTCTAATCTTCTCGAACTATACCGGACGATGCGGCGCATCCGCACTTTCGAAGAGCGTGTTGGCGAATTGTTTGTACGCGGCCAGACAGCAGGTTCCATGCTTCATCTTTCCATTGGGGAAGAAGCAGCAGCTGCCGGTGTTTGCGCTGCCATGCAGCCCCAAGACACGTTCACGACTCATCATCGTGGCCATGGCATTTTTCTGGCGCGCGGCGCTGACCCAAAACAGATGATGGCGGAAATCGGCGGTAAGGAAACTGGCTATTGCCATGGCAAGGGTGGTTCCATGCACATTGCCGATATGGCGCTGGGCCATCTTGGTGCCAATGCGATCGTTGGCGGCGGCATTCCTTCGGTCGTTGGCGCTGGTCTTTCCAGCAAATATCTCAAGAAGAACTCCGTTTCGCTCGCATTTTTCGGCGATGGCGCAATGCAGCAGGGCATTCTTTATGAGAGCATGAATATGGCAGCGCTTTGGGGCTTGCCCGTGGTTTTCGTGTGCATCAACAACCAGTATGGCATGGGCACACGCGTCGATCAGGCGACAGCCAATACGGCATTTGATCAGCGCGCACATGCGTTTGGTCTCAATGGCGCCATCGTCGACGGCATTGATGTGGAAGAAGTGAAGGCGACTGCACAATGGCTGATTGATGATGCACGCCTTGGCAAGCCGGGCTTCCTTTCCGTCAATTGTTATCGTTTCTTTGGTCATGCTCGTATGGACAAAAGCCCGTATCGTGCAGAAGCGGAAGAGGCGGAAGGTCGTAAGAAAGACCCGGTGAAATTCACACGTGACCGGCTGGTTTCGGAAGGTCTGGCGCAAGAAACGGCGCTTGATGCGATGGATAGCGGTATAACTGCCGAAATGGACGCGACCATTGATTTCACCGTCGAGTCTAAGGCCCCGCCGCTCACCTCAATGTTCAGGGATGTCTATGCGGTGGGCGAACCCGAGCCTGAACCCGTCCGCACCCGTATCGACCGCGTACTTTCCAGGGATGAAGCATAATGGTTGCCATGACTTACCGCGATGCGCTGCGTAAAGCGCTTGATGATGCCATGGCTGAAGACAACACCATTGTCGTCATTGGAGAAGAAGTGGGCCGCTACGGTGGTGCTTATGGGGTGACGAAAGACCTTATCGGCAAATATGGGGCTGAACGGCTTATCGATACCCCTATTTCCGAGCCTGCAATTATCGGTGCCGCAGTGGGCGCTGCCATGACTGGCCTGCGTCCGGTCGCGGAGCTGATGTATATCGACTTTCTTGGGATGACGATGGACCAGCTTGCCAATCAGGCGGCCAAAATTCGCTACATGTTTGGTGGCCAGATCGGTGTGCCGATGGTGTTGCGCACACAGGGTGGTACGGGACGTTCGGCGGGCGCACAGCATTCGCAGAGTTTAGAGGCGTGGATCATGCATACGCCGGGCTTGCGGCTTGTTATGCCTGCCACCGTGCAGGACGCCTATCATTTGTTGCGCCAAAGCTTAACGAAACCTGATCCGGTCGTCTTTATCGAGCACAAGGCACTTTATACGCGCAAGGAAGAAGTCGATCTGGATGCGGAACCGCTTGAGTGGGGTAAGGCCGCAGTACGCCGTACGGGCAAGGATCTGGTTATCGTGACCTATTCGCGCCAGCTTCACTATGCGCTGGAAGCCGCCGAAAAGCTGGCTGCCAAGGGTATTGAAGCGACGGTCATTGATCTTCGCACGCTCAACCCGCTTGATTTTGACACTGTACGCGAACATGTCGAGCGCGTCGGTAAAGCCATGGTTGTTTCCGAAGGCGTGATGACAGCGGGCGTTGCAGCCGAACTTTCGGCCCGTATTACAGAAGAATGCTTCGACTATCTGGAGCAGCCTGTCGTTCGCGTTGCCGGTGAAGATATTCCGATTTCGGTTTCGCAGGACCTTGAAGCTGGCAGTGTGCCGACAGTGGATCTTATCCGGTCGGTCGCAGAGAGAATGCTGTCATGACAGAACGTATTCTGAAAATGCCGCGTCTCGGCGAGACGATGGAAGAGGGAAAGATTGTCGGCTTCCTCGTCAATCCCGGCGACAGTTTCAAGCGCGGTGATTCAATCATCGAGATTGAGACCGACAAGACGGTTGCCGAGTTTCCTGCACTTGGCGACGGCACGCTCAATGAATGGATCGGATCGATTGGGGATCATGTCGTTGTCGGTGCACCGCTGGCGCGCATCGAGATCGGCTCTGGTCCCGACTGGACCGAAGAGGCTGGCGAAAGCGCGGCCTCCTCGGTGGAGCCGGCTGCGTCGCACCCCGCGCCCGCGGCCGGCTCACACCATGCACATGTTGTGACCGATCTCGACATGCCTCGTCTTGGTGAGACGATGGAAGAGGGTCGCATTGTCCGCTGGTTGAAAGCGGAGGGCGATAGTTTCGAGCGTGGTGAAGCCGTTCTTGAAATTGAAACCGACAAGACGGTTGCCGAGTTTCCGGCGCTGGTCAGTGGTAAGCTCGTTGAAATCCTGCGCCATGAAGGCGACATGGTAGCTGTCGGCGATGCCATTGCTCGTATTGAAGTGGCGGCGGATTCAATCACGCAAAAGACTGAAGCTGTCTCTCATGCAGAGACAGCGGCTGAAACGGCTCAACAGTCCGCAGTGGTGCGGTCTGCGAGAGCAGCAAGCCATGATCAGCGCACGCGTGCGACGCCGCTTGCACGCAGGCTTGCGCGCCAGAAGGGCATAGATATCAACACGCTTTCCGGCTCTGGCCGCAGAGGTCGTGTGGAGAAAGATGATGTTCTGGCCGCGTCTGGTAATCCGCAGGCAAGTGCTGATGTGAACTTCGTTGAACTTACAGATGGTCGCGTTGCTTATACTGATATAGGCCCCAAAGACGCACAGGTTTTCGTGCTGCTTCATGGCTTTTCGGGTGACCGGACGACATGGAGCAACGTCGCGTCTGGATTGCGTAGGGCTGGCTTCCGTGTGGTTGTTCCTGATCTTCCGGCCCATGGGTTGACAACGATTAATGCGGCGAATGCTGATCAGCTTGGTCAGTTCCTTCCCGCTTTCCTTGATGCTCTGTCGATCAATAAGCCGGATGTCGTCGCACACTCTCTTGGTGCGGTTGCGGCAACTGCATTTGCCTCGGCGCATCCTTCTCGCGTTGCAAGTCTGACACTTGTTGCACCAGCAGGCATTGGCTCCGATATTGATGCGGGTTTCGTATCAGGCATGGCACAGGCAACGACAGCGGGCGAGATAGCGCATCTTCTGCGGCGTATTGCGGCAAAGCCTGTCGAACTCTCACCTGTGCTGGTGTCCGATTTTGCTGCAACTATGGCTAAAGGACGTCTGAAATATCTGGCAGAAGCGGTGGTTGGACCTTCAGGACAGCGAACCGACATTATTGCGTCACTGGAAAAGCTTTCGCGCTCAATGCCCGTCCGCGTGCTGGTCGGACTACAGGATCGTATTATCCCGTGGCAGCAAGTGACTGCATTGCCGCCGTCAATCGGTGTTCATTTCCTCGCCCAGTCAGGTCATATGCCGCAATGGGATCAGGCGAAGGATGTGACCGATCTGGTTATGAATTTTGCAGGAGGCTCGAATGACTGATGTGAAGCTGCGTCTGAAAGAAGCTCAGTCGCGACTGGGTGTTTTTGCTAAAGCCACGCCGGAACTTATGTCCGGTTTTGCGAAGGTCAGCAAATCGGCAACAATAGCGGGCGCGTTTTCGTCTGCCCAGCGCGAGTTGATTGCGGTCAGTATCGCTGTTGCCAAAGGTTGCGAAGATTGCATCCTCTATCACGTTGATGCAGCTATCCGTCATGGTGCGACCGAGAACGAGTTGATCGAGGCGCTTGAAGTTGCTGTCGAGATGGGTGGCGGTCCGGCTGTGATGTATGCGGGCAAGGCGCTGGAAGCATTTCGCGGACTAAATTGAACGGTTGCACGGTGATGCATTCCGAGAGCTGGAGGCGCTTTCGGAATGGCATTTGGGAGGATGTGAATGGCCTATTTTCTGACCGCCGATGGAGGAACGGAAAGTATCCGCGCGCGGGTCTATGATCTTTCTGGCACTTGTCTGGCGAGCGCCGCTGTGCCCTATGAAACAAAGTTTTCCAGTGGAGCGCGGGCGGAACAGAATCCTGAAGACTGGTGGTCTTCCTTCGTTCTGGCTGCACGCAAAGCGATATCAGATTCCGCGATCGACCCGGTGGCAATTGAAGCTATCACGCTGGCTACGACAAGCTGCACAGTAGTCGCGCTCGACGTCGATGGTAAGCCTCTGCGCCCGTCGATCATCTGGATGGATGTGCGTGCCAGTGCCGAAGCTGATGCCGTACTCGCCACCGGTGACGACGCACTTCTCGCAAATGGTGGTGGACGCGGCCCCGTGTCAGCGGAATGGATGATCCCCAAGGCGCTATGGATTGCACGCAATGAGCCTGAAAGCTTCGCAAAGGCAGAAACCATCTGCGAGTATCAGGACTTTATGACGCTGCGATTGACAGGAGAGAAGGCTGCAAGCCTCAACAATGTGTCGTTGCGCTGGCATTATTCTACAGATCGCGGCGGGTTTCCCATAACTCTTCTGGAGAAGTTGGGCCTTGAGGCGTTGTTGCAGAAATGGCCGTCACGAGTTGTCGCTCCGGGCGAAGTAATTGCAAATCTGAGTAGTAGTGCCGCAGCTGAACTTGGCCTCTCGCAAAAGGTAAAAGTCGTGCAGGGCGGTGCGGACGCGCTGATCGGCATGATCGGTCTTGGCGTTGCCAAGCCAGGGCAGCTTGCTTTGATAACCGGCTCGTCTCACTTGCAATTCGGTGTTTCAGACAAGCCGCTTCATGCGGCAGGTATCTGGGGTAGTTACCCCGATATGGTCTATCCGAAACGTTATATCATTGAAGGTGGGCAGACATCGACCGGTTCAGTCATTGCATGGCTTGGCCGCATGATGAACGGTACAATGGATATGGAAGAACTGAACCGCAAGGCTACAACTCTTGAACCGGGTGCGGATGGGCTTCTGGTGCAAGATCATTTTCAAGGCAATCGCACGCCTTATACCGATGCCCTGTCGCGCGGCGCGATTGTCGGTCTGACCCTGGCTCATGAGCCGCACCATGTTTTCCGCGCCATCATGGAAGGCATCAGTTTTGGCACACGGGCGATCCTTGATGCTATGGCAGACGCGGGTTATCGTGGGCAGGAAATCACGGTTGGCGGTGGGGCCAGTGCGTCACCCCTGTGGCTTCAAATCCATGCAGATACGGCTGGATTACCAGTTTGTGTGCCCCAGTCACGCGAAGCGCCTTCGGTTGGTGCCGCTGTTCTGGCGGCTCACGGTGCGGGTCATTTTGCCAGCATTGATGACGGTATCGCCGCCATGGTCAAGCCTGGAACGCGTATTGATCCGCGCCCGCGTGAGGCGGCTATCTATAACGAGATTTATCAACAGTATCGCGCGCTATATCCGGCTTTGAAGTCGGTTCGTGGAGCTTGAAGAAAATACTCGGGAGAAGATAATGCTCAAGGATTTTCAGCTGACGGGTAAAAGTGCTGTTATTACCGGCGGTGCGAAAGGTATTGGACGCGCTATCGCCGAACTTTTCGTCGAGGCCGGTGCTAATGTCATCATTACCGACCGCGATGAGGCTGCAGGCACGGCGACTGTTGCCGAACTCAACGCACAACGAGCCTCGTCAGCGCGATTATATCTGCTCGATGTAACAGACAAGAATGCTGCTGAACGGGTGGCGGAGGCAATTGCCAACGAGATTGGCGTGCCGGATATTCTGGTCAAAAATGCCGGTATTGTCAGAAATGCCGTCGCCAGCGATGTCACGGAAGATGACTGGCGGGCGGTGATCGACGTCAATCTCAATGGCGTTTTTTACTGCGCGCAAGCTTTCGGAAAGCGTATGGCAGCGGCTGGTCGAGGCGCAATCGTAAATATCTCATCCATGTGCGGGGAGATTGTCGTCCATCCTCAGCCGCAGGTGGCTTACAACGCCGCAAAAGCGGGCGTAAATCTGATTACCAAGTCACTGGCTGTTGAATGGGCTAAGCAAGGCGTGCGCGTCAATGCGGTAGCTCCCGGCTACACCGCAACAGAATTGACGCTTGCAGGACGTAGCAACGAAGAATGGTTTTCGACATGGCTCGCCATGACACCACTAGGGCGGCTTGGTGAGCCTCGCGAGATCGCCAATGCTGCTTTGTTTCTTGCATCCGACGCCGCAAGCTTCGTGACCGGCACAGTGTTGACTGTCGATGGCGGCTATACGGCTCTTTGATTTTTGGAGGATGAAATGACCGAACAGGTAAAAGTAGCACTCGTCACAGGTGCCAGCCGTGGAATTGGACGTGCGATCGCTGTCGGTATGGCTAAGCGCGGTTTTGATGTAGCGATCAACGATATCGAACGCCAGAAAGACGCGTTGGAGGAGGTTGCGGCGGAAATCGAAGCAGCTGGTCGTCGCGCATTGACCGTTTATGCCGATGTCAGCCTCAAGGCCGATGTTGAAGCGATGGTAAAGAAGACCATCGACGGTTTGGGTCGTATCGATTCTGTCGTCAACAATGCAGGTATCCTGATTGCTAGCGAAGTCGAGCATCTCAAGGAAGAACATTGGGACAGCGTTCTTGATGTGAATGCCAAGGGCACGTTTTTGGTCGTTCAGGCTGTGTTGCCGCACATGAAAAAGCAAAAATACGGCCGCATCGTGAATATTGCCTCTATCGGCGGCAAGCATGGCGCGCCGGAACAAGCACATTATTCAGCCTCGAAGGCTGCGGTTATGGGGTTCACGCGTGTCTTAGCACAGGAAGTGGGGACTTTCGGCATTACCGCCAACTGTGTCTGCCCCGGTATCATTCTGACTGACATGGGTCGCGTCAATCTTGAGGACGTCGCAATACGTGAAGCATGGCAGGAGAAGACGGCCATGCGGCGGATTGGTGACCCCGAAGATGTGGTTGGTCCGGTCGTATTCCTTGCGTCCGATGACGCAGCCTTCGTGACCGGCCAGAGCCTTAATGTCGATGGCGGTATCGTATTGAGCTGATCATAGTAGTTTTGCAGCCACGACAAAGCGGTCCGCAGTGATACCAGCGGGCCGTTTTCATTTGCGATGCGTTTCACAACATCGAATAATTTCTACTGTCTCGTATTAGCCACTTCAAATCTCATTCATTGAGAGATAAATTGTCATGGGTGAATTCCTGTTAAAGTAGGACAATCGATGTCTTGTAATGATCTTGTGACTTTCGATGTGTGGCAACCTACGCTGGAGATGCGCAAAGGAACCACCAAACATCGGCTTCTGACTGAAAAGATCGTTGAGGATGTTGAGAAGGGCGTCCTGAAACCCGAGACGCGAATGCCGACGCATCGCGATCTGGCGCATAAGCTTGGGCTGTCTGTTCAGACGGTGAGTATCAGCTACAAGGAAGCGGAGCGGCGTGGCTATTTGCGTGGTGAGGTTGGACGCGGCACCTATGTTTGCAATCGCGTGACCGAACGTGCAGATCGCTTCATGCTCGATCGTGATCCCAGTGGTATTGCTGATCTTTCCATCATCCGTGCAGTTTACATGGGCGCGCATGAAAGTGCATCGCGGCGACTATTTGAGGAAATGAGCCAGTCGGACAATGCGAGCTTCATGCGTCCATGTCGCCCGATTGCGGGGCTGGATCGTCACCGCAGCATCGCGCGTGACTGGTTGCGCGGTCTGTCAGTGGATGTCGATCCGGGGCGGATTATCATCACGAATGGCGCCGCTCATGGCTTGTTTCTTGCAGTCGCAGCGGTTGTGCAGCCGGGGGAGGTGGTGCTGACTGAAAGTCTTACTGATCATGGCATCATCGGTCTTGCCAATGTACTTGGCTTCACGCTGCGTGCGCTGCCGACGGATAGAGAAGGCATATTGCCCGATGCCTTTGAAACTGCGTGTAAGGCTGGAGATGTAAAGGCGCTGGTGCTCATCCCGACGCTTGGTAATCCGACCAGTCATCTGATGGGAGCCGAGAGGCGCATCGCGGTCGCGGACATCGCGCGGAGATATGGCATTTGTGTTATTGAGGATGAAGTCTATAAGTCAATCCTAGAAGAGCCTCTGCCGTCAATGCCGGAGTTGCTACCGGAGCTGGGCTTCTTTGTAACAAGTTTCACTAAAACAGTTATGACCGGCTTGCGGACGGGTTATCTTGTTGTGCCGGCGCATTATTCTATCCGCGTGACGTCGATTTTGCGCGTGACGAGCTGGAGTGGCGTTAATCTCGTTGCAGAGATGGCCAGCCGCTGGATTGAGGACGGAACCGCCACTGAGCTTCTGGATATTCAACGCAGCGAATTGCGTTCAAGGCAGACATTGGTAACTGATATTCTTGGGCCTCAAATCGCAGGCAGCAATCCGCTGTCGCTTTGCGCTTGGCTGAAAATCCCGCGTAACTGGTCGGAGGATGGTCTTGTCCGCGCACTGGCAAGTAAAGGCGTTGCTGTTACCCCTTCTGATCCATTTGTGGCAGGTGGTGAGCGAGGCGATGGCGGCATCCGCATCTGCCTTGGCGGAAGGCTTTCTCGATCCGCCTTGCAGACAGCTCTTGAAACTATTCGCGAAACCTTCGCGCAACTGCCGCCGGTCTATGATGTCAGTTCTATAGCTTGAGCGCTATAGAACTGATTGCAGAAATTCTTTTGTTCGTTCTTCTGTCGGAGACTGAAATATCTGTTCGGGCGTGCCCTGTTCGCAGATGCGTCCCTTATCGAAGAAACAGACACGATCAGACACTTCGCGTGCAAAGCGCATCTCATGGGTGACGAGCAGCATAGTCAGATCATGTTCTTGCGCGAGACTGCGAATGACCGCCAGAACTTCGCCGACAAGCTGCGGATCGAGTGCCGATGTCGGCTCATCAAAGAGTAGAACACGCGGTCGCATCGCCAATGAACGCGCAATCGCAACACGCTGCTGCTGGCCGCCCGAAAGCTGCGAAGGGTAGTGATCTTTCTTGTCTGTCAGGCCGACAAGAGAGAGAAGGTCGAGCGCGCGTGCCTCTGCTTCGTCCCGCTTCATACCGAGAACATGGATAGGCGCTTCGATGATATTGCGCAGCACAGACATGTGTGGAAACAGATTGAAGCTTTGGAATACCATGCCGACGTGCGATCTTATTTTGCGCAAGTGAGCTTCGCTCGCCTGAAACTGCCCTTTGCCATTCGGCTCGTGATAAGACCTTCCGGCAAGCTCAAGCTTACCTTCCTGAAATGGCTCCAGCGTCATGAGAATGCGGAGCACTGTTGATTTTCCCGATCCTGATGGACCGATCAGCGTTACTTTCTCACCCGTCTTGACCGAGAAATTGAATTGATCCAGCACAGTTAGTGCGCCGAAGCGCTTGGATACGTCCTGAAAGCGGATAATTTCTTGGGTCATTTGAGGGCGATCCCGTTCTTTGGAAGTGTGCGTTCGAGCAGTCGAATGCCTGCCGAGCAGATGAGAGTCAGGATGAGGAAGATCAGGCCGACCATCGATAGCGGCACCAGATATTCGAAGGTACGATCGCCGATCAGATTGGCAAGGTTGAGCATGTCGACGATACTGACTACAGACAGCACCGGCGTCTCTTTGAGCATCGACACAAGATAATTGCCCATGGCCGGTGTGATGCGCGGTACGGCTTGAGGAATGACGATGTCACGATAGGTACGCCATGGTGTAAGATTCAACGCACGTGCGGCTTCCCATTGTCCACGTGGTATGGCCTCGATGCCACCCCGATAGACTTCCGATGTATAGGCTGAATATTGCAGGCCGAGAGCCAATGCACCGGTGAGGAACGCGGGCAGTACGATGCCGTAGACTGGCAGAACGTAGTAGAGGAAAAACAGCTGAACCAGCAGCGGTGTATCACGCAAAAATTCCACAACGACAACTGTCGGCCATGAAATGACTTTGTAAGGGCTGCGCCGCAAAAGTGCGAAGACAAGGCCGAGTATCAGTGCAATTGCGAAGCCTGTGGCTGCGGCCTTGAGGGTTACGGTGAGGCCGATTCCCATAATTGGCAGAATGGAAATCGCAAAGGATAGCGTGGACGAGGTGTCCCAGGCATAACCGTAAATCATGCGAAGCCTCCTGCCATAGTCTGACGTTTCAGGCGCCGCTCAAGCCAGCGGATGGCGGAGGCGAGCACCAGGGCCATTGCAAAATAGCCGAGTAGTGTCAGCGAATAGATTGTCACATTGTCGAGCGTCAGATTGCGCAAGCGCTGGGCCTGGAAAGTCAGATCGCTGATCGCGATAAGCGAAGCTAGAGCTGTATCTTTCAGGTTATGAATGGCCAGATTACCGAAAGCCGGCATCATCTCTACAACCGCTTGTGGCAGGATGACGTGAAACAATGTGTGGCCTCTGCTGAAGTTGAGGGCTCTAGCGGCTTCGTGCTGTGCTTCGGGAACAGACTTCAGCGCGCCGCGAACCACCTCCGCACCATAGGCCCCAATATTAAGGCCAAGCCCCATGATGCCGGTGGTGAGCGGATCGAATGAAATGCCGATCAATGGCAGGGCGTAATAAAGCCAGAACAATTGCACGAGCAGCGAAGTGCCACGGAATATCTCGATATAGATCACCGCAATCGTGGAAAGGATCGGTCCACCCGTGAATCGGGCGATTCCTGCAGCAAATGCCAGCACGGTGCCGATGGCCATCGAACTGAGCGCAAGAATGACGGTGATTTGTGCGCCTTTGAAAAGAGCGGGAAGATACTCCGTCCAGTGCATATGGTCTTCTCCCGGTAGAGATGAGACAAGGCCCGCCGAGCCAATCATTATGGCTCGGCGGGCGACAAAAGTGTTACTTCGCGTCGCAAAGGGTCGTTGTATCAACTGTGCGTGCCGCTTCGACACTCTCTTCGCTTAACCCGTAAGTCATCAGGATTTTGGCGTAGTCATCGGTTTTCTTGAACTCGATGAGTTCCTTGTTAAAGGCCTCAAAGAATGCTTTATCTTCAGGACGGAAGCTGAAAGCGCCAAAACTACGTGCAGCTTTGCCGTCCACAACCGGATCGGCAAATGGATGTGCCTGTTCCAATTCTGGGGAATTCGCAACAAGGTTCGCTACCGTCAATTCGGTTGCCGCATAAGCATCGGCACGGCCAGCCTGTACCGTGGACGGCGCGTCAGCATTGCCCTGAATCATGACAATCTGGGATTCATCAATACCCATGCCATGCAGGAAGTCGATTTGATCCGCACCTGAAACGATCGCAACTTTCAGGGAAGGATCCTTCTTGATGTCTTCATAGGAATGGATGTTTTTTGGATTGCCCTTGGGTACCAGAAGACCTTCACCATAGCTGGAATTGGCAACGGTGAACTGCACCTGTTTGCAGCGGTCGGGAAGAATGTTCTGTTCGGCGGCAACAAACTCAAAGCGTTTGGCCTTCAACCCGGGAATGAGCGAGCCGAATGGCGTGACAGTCCAGTCAACTTCATCAATGCCGAGCTTTTTGAAAATTGCTGCGGCAACATCCGGACCGATGCCTTTGGCCGCACCGCTTGCGTCCATATAGCCATAGGGCATTTCGTTAGCGGTTGCACCGCGCACGAACCCTGCGCTTTTCAGGTCGTCAATTGTGACTGCCTGTGATGGGATTGTTAGGGCTATAAATGCCGCCGCAGAAAGCAGGGCAGAGATCGTATGAAGTTTCAAGCGCATAGTGTTCACTCCTCTTTATGGATGCCGGTTGTTTTGATATCCGGCTTTTCAACGGGTCAATACGGACTGATTTAGGATGAAGATGGCTCCTTGCTGATCGTGGCAATCACTGAAAGGCAATCTCCCATCTTGATGAGACCCGGAAAATGGCGAGCGGCGAGAATGCCGTCGAGTGCAGCGCGATATTCCTGTGGCGTTCCGCCGGTACGAGCAATCGAATGAACGCGCGCGATGACATCACCTTTTCGCACCTCGGCGCCCAGATCGACGAGTGGTTCCAAAAGCCCATCCGAGTCGGAAAAACCGAAACATTCCTGCGATGGCATATCGAGCCATGTGGTGGGTGAAAGCTCGACGTCACCTTGCAGAATGCCTGCATGGCGCAAAAGGTTGCGAATGCCGCGCTTGGCAATTGTTGCCGACCGTGCCGAAATTGTGCCGCCACCCGAAAGCTCCGTGGTTACAAAGACCTTCCCCGCTTCTTCAGCGGTCGTGTCGTACATGCCTACAGCATCAATCTCGATCATTCGCATCGAAAAGGGTGCGGAGAACGCTTTGACGGCCGCGAAGCAGTGGGCTTCCTGCGCTGCATCGGTCAGGGCATGTGCTGCAGCGTAGGGCAGAAAATCAAGTGTGCGACCGCCTGAGTGGAAGTCCAAGACGATATCGGCTGTGGGCAGCAGATAGCGTGTGAAGTAATCGGCGATTTTTTCCGTCACAGTTCCGTCCGGGCGTCCGGGGAAACTGCGGTTAAGATTGCCTTTGTCTATCGGTGAAGTGCGTGTTCCGGCCATGAAGGCCGGAAAATTCATTGCAGGCACAATGATAACGCGCCCGTTGATTTCAGTCGGTTTCAGATTGACGGCCAGATCGTAGAGTGCAACCGGCCCTTCATATTCGTCGCCGTGATTGCCACCCGTTAGAAGCGCTGTGGGACCATCACCATTACGAATAACGCAGATCGGCACCATTAAAGAGCCCCAAGCGGAATCGTCTCGTGACCATGGCAGCCGCAAGTGACCATGCTGCACGCCGTCTCGATTAAGATCAACAGTCGGCGTGATTGGAGAAGGGCGGGAGGGGGGCGAAGTATGCATCATCGCGACACCTTAATCCTTGACCAGCAGCTTGCGCGGTACATTCGACAAGCACTCGACACCTGTTTCGGTGATGACGATACTCTCGGTGATTTCCAGTCCCATGGTTTCGAGCCACAGCCCTGTCATGAAATGGAAGGTCATGCCCGGTTGCAGTTCAGTACGGTCGCCCGGGCGAAGGCTCATGGTTCGTTCACCCCAATCTGGAGGATAGGACAGACCGATCGAATAGCCTGTTCGATTGTCTTTGACGATCCCGTATTTCTTCAATACGGCAAAGAAACCGTTGGCGATATCTTCGCAGGTATTGCCGGGGCGAGCGGCTGCAAGTCCGGCTTCCATGCCCTCAAGCGTCGCCTTTTCAGCATCAAGGAAAGCCCGTGTGGGCTTGCCGAGGAACACCGTGCGCGACAACGGACAATGATAGCGCTTGTAGCACCCAGCAATCTCGAAGAACGTGCCTTCACCGGTTTTCATTGGAAGATCGTTCCACGTGAGATGCGGCGCTGATGCATCCGCGCCGGACGGCAGCAAAGGCACGATTGCCGGATAATCGCCACCAAAGCCATCAACGCCGCGTGTGCCTGCGTCATAGATCTCTGCCACTAGATCGCATTTGCGCATGCCCGGCTCGATCTTGTCAGCAATGCGCTGATGCATGGCTTCCACGATGCGGCCAGCCTTGCGCATAAATTCGATTTCGGTCGCGCTTTTCACTGCGCGCTGCCAATTGACGAGCCCCTGCGCATCTTTGAATCGTGCATTGGGCAGATGCTTCTGCAAAGCGTGGTGTGCAGCAGCCGTGTACCAATAATTATCGAACTCGACGGCTATCGTCTTTTTACCCCAACCTTTTTCCTCAAGAATTGAGGCCAGAAGATCCATAGGATGGCGTTCCAGCGATTGAACGTAATGATCAGGATAGCCGATGATGTTGTCGTGGCCTATCCATGCCGTGCGTTTTGCGCCATTGCCGTCTTGACCCCGACCGTACCAGATCGGTTCGCCATCCATCGCCAGCACCACACATTGATGGACATAGAAGGACCATCCGTCATAACCGGTGAGCCAATGCATGTTCGACGGGTCGGTGACGATGATGATATCGACACCTGCCTTCTCCATCGCGCGGCGGGTTTTGGCAACGCGTTGGTCGTATTCCGCGCGGGTGAAGTTGAGTTCCGCACTCATC
Organism: Ochrobactrum sp. AN78; assembly: GCF_029909885.1. NCBI lineage: Bacteria > Pseudomonadati > Pseudomonadota > Alphaproteobacteria > Hyphomicrobiales > Brucellaceae > Ochrobactrum > Ochrobactrum sp. AN78. The sequence continues at coordinate 122,567 of NZ_JASAMU010000007.1, read as the reverse complement.
GGCTGGCTCCTGCTTTTTTGTTGGAATCGATTTTGGCACCTGCGTCCTCAACGCTTGCGCGCTGCGTCGCGAGACGGGCAATGGCTGTGTCCTGAACACCAGTTCCGGTCAGGTCGCAGACCGTGATGGCAGCGGGATCGCGGCGGAATGTTTCGGGCGCAAGGATAATCTGGCCGAGCTCCGGGAAGGTGGTGTCAGAGGTAACGGCTCCTGCGGTGATCGCGTGATGCAACTCGCCGAGCCTGCGTGTCTGTTTCAGACTGTCTGCAACATAGATAATCGAGCGTTCGAAGATTGACGGATCAAGCTCGTTCTTATGTTCCGCATCAGAGCCCATAGCGGTGATATGTTGGCCGGGATCCAGCCAATCGGCCTTGAGGAGCGGCGTTTCAGAAGGGGTCGTTGTGACGATGATATCCGCATCGCGACAGGCCTCGCGTGCATCAGCGATTGCTTTCACAGGAATGCCGAGCTTCGCTGTGAGGTCCTTGGCGGTTTGCTCTGCTTTCAGATGATCGCGTGCCCAAATGTGCGCTTCTTTGATGGGGCGAACAAGCGTCAGCGCTTGCAATTGCAGCCTGGCTTGCATGCCTGCGCCAAAAATCGTGGCTATATTTGCGTCAGTACGGGATAGATGTTTTGCGGCAACTGCGCCAGCTGCGGCCGTGCGCACATCAGTCAGATAGCCATTGTCCAACAGCAGCGCTTCAATCAGTCCGGTCTTGGCTGAAAACTGGATCATCAACCCATTGGTAGATGGCAGGCCGATGGAAGGATTGTTGAAGAAGCCGGGGCTGACTTTGATCGCAAAGCTGTCCAATCCTGGAATGTAGGCGGTCTTCACATCGACTTCGCCGCGTTCACCGGGAATATCGAGACGCAGGATTGGCGGCATGCCAACTCCGCCACCTGCGAGCGCCCGAAACGCATCCTCCACACAAGCTACACTTTCGAGATCCAATGATATGATCTGCCGCAAATCGGTTTCGGTCAGAATTCGCATTTCAGCCATCAACCAGCCCTCCGATAGCGGTCTTCCATAATTGCACGGTGCTGTTCGAGATCGATATTCCCGCCTGAAATGATGATGGTCGTTGGACCAGAGGGGGTGATTTTTCCAGCAAGCAAAGCGGCAATGCCAACAGCCGCAGCGCCCTCAATAATCTCGCCTTCCTGCATGGCTGCATGGCGGATGCCAGCGGCAATCTCTTCCTCGTCAAGCAGGATCACATCATCAAGCAGGGTGCGGCACATGGCGAAGGTCCAGCTATTATCGAGACCAATGCCGCCACCTAGAGAATCTGCCAGCGTATCCAGTTCCTCAACATTTATCGGCTTTCCCGCTTCAAGGCTTGCCTGCATGGCTGCACCCCGTCGCATGGAAATTCCTATCACCCGCGCGTGCGGGCATTTTGCTTTCGCTGCTGCGGCCACTCCGGCAGCAAGGCCGCCCCCGGAAAGCGGAATAAGCACGGTGTTCAATTCGGGTAGGTCGTCGGCGATTTCCAACCCCGTGGTTCCCTGGCCGGCAATAATGCGCGGATCGTCAAAGGGTGGGATGGCATTCATACCTTCATCGCGCGCAAGACGCGTGACTTCATCCATCGCATCATCTTGAGATTTACCGATGATGCGCACATCAGCGCCAAGTTCACGAATGGCCTCGACCTTATTGTGAGGTACAAGCGATGAAAGACAGATAGTGGCCGTCAGTCCCTGTGCGGTTGCGACGTGAGCCAATGCGCGCCCATGATTTCCAGTGGAAGCCGTGACAAGCCCGCGTTCGCGTTCGCTCTCGGACAAGCTGAGAACCGCATTCGTTGCGCCGCGCAGTTTAAAACTGCCTGTTGGCTGATGGTTTTCAAGTTTGAGAAAAACCGGAATTCCGCATCGCTTGCTGAGACTTTCGGAGCGGATCAGCGGCGTTCTTTTGATATGACCGTTCAGCCTGTCTTGCGCTTGTTCTATTTCCTTAAGACCGATCATTTGCGACAAATTTCCCGACATTCGCACCACCGTTCAAAGCGGTATAGCAATAGGGAGAACTGCACGAAGCAAAGCATGTCTTTGCTTCTGGCCAGCAAATTGAGGGCGCAATAAAGCACCATATGCGAAACCGTCAGGCCGCATTCTCGTTCCCCATTTATTTGATTTTTGTTCTTGTATGTATGTGTGAAAGACCAATTACATCATGTCAATAATTATATTGGATCATTACAATATTGGTTGACGATGACTTTTTATTGGCATGGCCTTGCCTGCGATAGACGACCATGCCAATGAGAATAACTTCGAAGTAAAAAGCTCACTTACATTGGACCGGCATAATGAAATCCGCCTTCAAGCTTGACGCTGTCGATCTTCGCATTCTGGAAGCGGTGCAGCAGAATGCGCGGATCACCAAGCTTGCACTTGCCGAGCAGGTGGGCCTGTCACCGACGCCGTGCTGGCTGCGGCTGCGCAAGCTGGAAGAGGCAGGCATTGTAACGGGTTACCACGCGCGGATTGCCTATCGCAAAATCGCCCCCATCGCGCATGTCATGGTCCAGATAACGCTTGGTAATCACCGTCAGAGCGATTTCGACCGCTTCGAGCGCGCAATTGCAACTATTCCTGAGATTGTCTCGTGTTGGTCGGTTGGTGGTGGGGTCGATTATTTTCTGATGATCATGGCCCGCGATATCGACGGTTACCAGCGTCTGATTGATCGCCTGTTGGATCAAAATATCGGAATTGAGCGCTATTTCACTTACATTGTGACGAAGCTGGTCAAAGACGAGAAGACCGGAGTTGCCTTGTCATTGCTGTCCGACGGTATTGAATAGTCCAAACGAGCTGTTTGACCAGCAAGTTTAGTCCAATGCTTCTGTTGGCTGTCCTGCCTTTGGTCTGAATGTGATCTCATCTTGTGAGATGCTTCTTCCAGAATTGGGAGAAGCGCAATGAATGCCGTTTTGGATCATCCGATACAACATGACGGGCTTAACAGGCTTCGGGACAAACATCTTTTTCGCGAACTTGCTTATATAGACGGGCGCTGGGCTGCGGGAGAAAAGGCAGAGACATTTGCCGTTCTCGACCCGGCAACCGGGCGACGACTGGCACGCGTTGCTAGCCTGGGAGAAGCCCAAACAACACTTGCGATAGATGCCGCTGAAAAGGCCTTTCCTCAATGGCGCAACAAGCTGCCACAGGAACGGGCTGCAATTCTGCGTCGCTGGTATGAGCTTATTCTGGCAAACCGCGAAGATCTGGCATTGCTGATGACGCTCGAGCAGGGCAAGCCGTTGGATGAATCGCGCGGTGAGATCGATTATGGCGCAGCGTTCATCGAATGGTTCGCAGAAGAGGGCAAGCGCCTTAACGGTGAGACCATCACAAGCCATTTGCCCAATGCTGAAATGCTGGTGCGACGAGAAGCACTGGGCGTCGTGGGCCTAGTGACGCCATGGAATTTTCCAAACGCCATGATTACTCGCAAAGCGGCAGCGGCAATAGCCGCAGGCTGTCCGGTGGTGGTGCATCCATCATCGGAGACGCCGCTTTCAGCGCTGGCATTGGCAGAGCTTGCAGAACGTGCGGGGCTTCCGTCCGGTATTTTCAATGTTGTGACAGGCAAGGCAGCGCCCATCGTCGATGTGCTGTGCCGCGATGAACGCGTTCGGGCATTGAGTTTCACCGGCTCCACAGAGATTGGCAAGCTGATTGCATCTAAATGTGCTGCAACGGTAAAACGTCTTGTAATGGAGCTTGGTGGGCACGCGCCTCTGATTGTCTTCAGCGATGCAGATGTCGGCCGCGCAGTTGATGTGGCCATGGCTGCGAAGTTTGCGACTTCGGGACAGGATTGTCTTGCTGCCAACCGCGTCTTTGTTCAGCGCGAGATTCTTCCGGCTTTCACCCAGGCTTTTGCTGCGCGCATAAGTAGCCTCAAAACAGGTAACGGTCTTGAAGCGGACGTCGAAATTGGTCCGATGATGCATAGCCGCGCGGTGGAAAAAATAGAGGAACAGGTGCGCGACGCGGAAAAGCGCGGTGCGCGCATCGACGTTGGCGGCAAGCGCATCGGCGATCATACGCTTTTCTTCCAGCCGACGTTGCTGACCAATGTTTCTGATGATGCATCGATCATGCATGAAGAAACATTTGGTCCCGTCGCTGCAATCTCAGTGTTTGATGATGAAGATGAAGTCATCAGGCGCGCCAATGCCACACAGTATGGTCTTGTTGCCTATGTGGTGACATCGAATGGTGCGCGGCAGCTGCGCATGGGGCGTGCGTTGGAATACGGAATGGTTGCTATCAATCGCGCAAAAATCACCGGTGCGCCGATACCGTTTGGCGGCTGGAAACAATCTGGGCTCGGCCGAGAAGGCTCGCATCAGGGCATCGAAGCCTTCACCGAACTCAAATATCTCTGCATTGATACCGCTGCGTGAAAACGGGGCGGCAGGAAAGGAACATAACCATGTTGAACAATAGCAACGAACTCACTGCCTGGGATCGCGATCATTTTTTTCATCCGTCCACGCATATGGGAATGCACGCACGCGGTGAAACGCCTACGCGTGTGCTGGAGGGCGGCGAGGGCGTTTACATTGCCGACGTGAATGGTCGTAAGAGCTTGGATGCCTTTGCTGGGCTATATTGTGTCAATGTTGGTTATGGCCGTACAGAAATTGCTGATGCGATTGCCGAACAGGCGCGCAAGCTTGCCTATTATCACGCCTATGTCGGCCACGGCACCGAAGTATCGATTACGCTCGCCAAGATGATCATTGATCGCGCACCTGAACATATGAGCCGCGTATATTTCGGCCTTTCGGGTTCCGATGCCAATGAAACCAACATCAAGCTGATCTGGTACTACAACAATATCCTTGGCCGCCCGGAAAAGAAGAAGATCATTTCGCGCTGGCGCGGCTATCATGGCTCCGGCGTGATGACGGGAAGCATGACTGGTCTTGCAACTTTCCATAATGCGTTTGATCTGCCACGTGCACCGATCCTGCATACGGAATCTCCTTATTATTTCCGCCGTGCGGATCGTTCGATGAACGAAGAGCAGTTTGCGCAACATTGTGCGGACAAGCTCGAAGAAATGATCCTCGCTGAAGGGCCGGATACAATTGCTGCGTTTATTGGTGAGCCGGTTCTGGGTACGGGCGGTATCGTGCCGCCGCCTGCGGGTTACTGGCAGAAAATTCAGGCGGTTCTTGACCGTTATGACATTCTGCTGGTCGCTGATGAAGTGGTCACGGGCTTTGGTCGTCTGGGCAGCATGTTCGGTTCCGATCACTATGGAATGAAGCCTGATCTGATCACTATCGCCAAGGGACTGACATCGGCCTATGCGCCTCTTTCTGGTTCGATCGTTTCTGATCGCATGTGGCAGGTGCTGGTTCAGGGCTCTGATCAGATGGGGCCCATTGGTCATGGCTGGACCTATTCGGCACATCCGATTTGTGCGGCGGCTGGCGTTGCCAATCTTAAGCTCATCGATGAACTCGACCTTGTAAAAAATGCAGGCTCGACCGGCGCTTACTTCCGCAAGGCGCTGCAGGACGCAATTGGCGGTCATAAGCACGTTGGTGAAGTACGCGGCGAAGGATTGATGGCTGCGATTGAGTTCGTTGAAGACCGGGACGACCGCAAGTTCTTCGATCCATCGCTGAAGATTGGCCCGCAGGTTTCAGCCGCACTTCTTGCCAACGGCGTTATCGCTCGCGCCATGCCTGAAGGGGACATTCTCGGTTTTGCTCCGCCTCTTTGCCTGACGCGCGAAGAAGCTGATAAAGTCGTCGATGCCACCAAAAAAGCAATTGCGACTGTATTTGCCTGATCTGATTTTATGTCTGCGATATCAGCCTTTACCATCTTACCGGGTGGTGAAGGCTTTCTTTTAGGGTTCAGAATTGTCGATTCATTGAACCCGTATGTCGATTGGTCCTAAAGCTATTGCTGATTTAAAGAAACACACCAGAAACTACTCGCTGATTTGAACATACTTCGGGGCGGCGAGGAATGACTGTTTTTGATTTGGGACGAGGCAACACTTTTGTCCTTACTCAACACCATCGCGGACAGGCAGGTTCTGTCGAGCAACTAAAACCCAGTATTCAAATTCGAAGGCAATCGTTGAGAGCATCGACAGCGATGTCATGCGTTCTCGCTGCTATTACAACCATAGCCGTTTTTTTTAGCCTTACATATTCGGCTGCGCCAGTTCTAGCGCAGCAAGTTTCTGGTCAAGGGGGCGCTGGCGGACAACATGCAATCAGTCGCCCGCGGGCGGGGGGCTCCGGTGCCGCTGCCATTTCCTATTCAGGTGGTGGCGGCGGTGGCGGTGGTGGAAAAAACTCGACGTCTGCTTCAGAAGGGATTGGTGGACGTGGCGGTAGCGGACCAAAGGCTTGGGGCGGCGGAATAGGTGGTCGCTGGAATGAGCACGGAAACGACGGCACCAAAGGGGCTAATGGTTTAGCAAAGGGCTGGATTTGGGCACCCGGTAACTTCGGTCATGACGGTGGAAGCGGTGGAGGCGGCGGTGGCGGTGGCGTTAAGACCACGCTTGCTTCCAGCGCAATTTACGACATTTCGACCTCTATTGTTGGAGGTAAAGGCGGTGGTGGTGGCAATGGCGCTATAGGAGGGATTGGGTATTCAGCGGCGATTTATCCGTTCTCCGCATATTGGGATGGAACCGGTGGTGGCGGTGGTGCGGGTGGCGGCGGTGGCGGTGGTGGAGCTGCTCTGACTTTTCGTTCTTCGGGCCAAGGACCGATGCCAGCCGGGGAAGTTGCGGCCAATATTTCGGCCAACATTACCGGTGGAGCAGGTGGTGACGGTGGTTACGGTGGTGATGGTGGTGCCGGTGAAACCAAAGCCAGTATGCACAATGCCGTTGGTGGTGATGGCGGTTCTGGAGGCAGTGGCGGAAACGGTGGGGCCGGCATTCTGGCGGGTAGTTTCATCTCATCAATCTACCTCACTCCCGGGACTGCTGTTGCGGGCGGTAACGGCGGAAAAGGCGGTAGTGGCGGTTGGGGTGGTAATAGCGATTATGCCAACGACTATAACCTTGGAAATGGCGGGAATGGTGGAGATGGTGGTGTCGGTGGAACGGGTATTGTGCTTGGCGGACCGAACGCGGATCAAAGCCACGTCATTCTGGGCGACGGAGCCAGCGTTAGAGGTGGACAGGGTGGACAGAAAGGCTTCGAAGGAAACCGTGGATCGGTTTACAAGGGCACAATGTCCCCTAGCAATGGAACGGCTGGTCATCAAGGGAATGGTGGACAGGGCGTCTGGCTGAATTCCGGGAACAGACTTCGCGTTGAGGTGGGGACTGGCGCAGTCATTCAAGGTGGTGATGGAGCCGTTGGCGGCGTTGGTATTGACGGGGCTGCTTCTCTATCGCTCACAAGTGTTGCGGGTACCGTATCGGGCGGGCTTGGCTCGGGTGGAGCACGCGCAGCAGCGGTCTCCATAAATGGCACGAGCAACGTGCTTCAGCTTCTCAATGGATTCAAGTTTATCGGTGGCGTTAATTTGGGTGCGGACGCCACGTTATCCTTAGCCGGTGTGGAGAATTCAGCGTTTGATCTTTCGCAGATCGGCGGGCAGTTTCAAGGTTTGAGCCACCTTCTTAAGATCGACCAGAGTACATGGACACTGAGTGGAAGAGCCAATGCACGTTTTAAAGATGTTGGTGTCTCAGGCGGTGTTGTAGCACTTGGCCCCGACCAATCAGAATTGCAATCTGATAATGGCTTTATCGACGGCGGAAAAGTCACTGTAACGGGTAACGGCACTCCCAGCTCTGCAAAATGGGCCGTAGAAAAGTCTCTCGTTGTTGGTAACATTAATACGGGCAGTTTAGAGATATCCAATGGCGGAATCGTAAAGGTCGGCAAAGATTTGGTCATCGGTGGCCAGAACTCAGTTTCAGGCACTGTAAATCTGACTGGTCCGCAATCAAACCTGACTGCGGATGGAATACTGGCCGTTGGCGATTCCGGCCAAGGTACCCTGACCATTACCAATGGTGCCCAAGTCCAGTCCGGAAAAGTGGCAATCGGGCGAAATACGGGTTCGACGGGATCGGTTTTTGTCACTGGAGCAGGTACGAAATGGACTGCGCGTGATATTTATATCAGTGGTGGCAATGCCGATAACGATGGAGGCCGGGGCTCGTTGACCATCGCGGATGGCGCAGTTGTTGGCGCGCCGCGTGGTATGATCAATATTGGCGATAATGGCGCTTATGGTATTCTAAATATAGGCGCTGCAGAAGGCGAAAGCGCTGTTGCCCCAGGCATATTTGTTGGCCGGGATCTGATGCTTTCGCCATTTACCGATGCAGTGTTCAATCATAATGCCATCGATTACAGCTTCGACGCTTCAATATCTGGCTTTGCGAACCTCAAGTTTCTTTCGGGCAAGACAAAACTGACAGGCGATAGCTCATTTTTTAACGGTAACGCGACTGTAACCAACAGCACGCTGGACGTAGCTGAAAGAGCAAAACTCAACGGCACATTGACTGTCAACAACGCAGGGCGGCTGGAAGGGTCAGGGCAGGTTGGTACGACCATCATAAATGCAGGTGGTGTCCTTGCTCCAACTGGCACGCGTTCATTGACACTTAATGGTGGGCTTACGTTGAATGGGGGCGGCTCCGTTTCGCCCAGCGACGCGGCTTCACTTATTGTCAACGGCAAGGTTACGTTCAACAGTGGCGGGCTTTATACGTACAATCTTGCTACGGGCGGTTCTGGTACGACGGCAGCGACCATTGTGAATGGTGACGTTGCGCTTAATGGAACGATGTTGAACGTAACGGGCTCACCTTCAATCGGCTATCATCGTATCATCTCATATACGGGTAATCTGACACAGACGAATGGCGGTCTGAATGTTGGTCAAACTCCCGATACGACTCCGTTCGGCTTCAACTATATGGTTGATACGACGCAGGCGCGGGCTGTTGATCTTCTCGTCAGTCCTCAAGGCTTAAATATTCTTCAGCAATGGGATGGTGGCGCGCCGGGTAGCAACAATCAGAATGGCGTATGGAATAACACGAACCAGAATTGGTTAAACCCTGTCGGCGGAACCGCTGACACTACATGGGGTCATGGCTACGCTATTTTCCGTGGGTTGGGTGGTACAGTTACAATTGATAGTACGCAGTCAGCTGTTGGATTGCAGTTTGCTGGCGGAAATTTCAGAATTGAAGGTAACCCCGGTGCGACGCTAAATCTGACTGGCTATAGTGGTTCTGGTATTGATATAGATGTCCCTGAAATACGTGTCCTTAATAACGAGGGAGCCCTGATAAGTGCCTCAATCAGCGGCACCTCGGGTTTTGAAAAGACCGGAGATGGGTTGCTGGTTCTATGGGGAGATAACACTTACTCCGGTAACACCTATCTCAGTGGCGGCATTCTTCAGATCGCGTCAATGCAAAATCTAGGTTCTGCAAGCAACACGCTGAATATCAACAATGCCACTTTGAGAACCGCTGATAGTTTCGATCTGACGCAGGCCGTAACTCTGGGCGGCGTGTCGACGATCAATGTTCTTTTTGATCAGGAGATGAAACTTACCGGCGGTGTTTCCGGTGATGGTATGCTGTTCAAGGATGGTGGCGGCACACTGTTGCTCAGCGGATCTAATAGCTGGTCGGGCGGCACCTGGGTAAATGAAGGCACACTACGCCTCGAAGCGAATAATTCTTCGGCGATAGCCCATAACTCCGATTATGTTCTTACAGGCGGAATTCTTGATCTCAACGGCAATAACCTGCAAATGCGTTCTTTGATCGGAACTAGTGGTGAAATATCGATTGATGGAGCGACGCTTACAATTGCGCAGGGCACCGATACGATTTATGCTGGCACAATAACTGGCAATAATTTCAACAGTAATTTGGTTAAAACAGGCAGCGGGATGCTGGTGCTTTCCGGCGCCAATAGTTATTGGGGAAACACCACCATCAATGGTGGATCACTGGCTATTTTTGATGCGGCAAATCTCGGGATCAATTCAAGTGCTGGAGCGCTTGAAATTCGCAATGCGGCGCTTTTGACGCTCGGCGATATTGATCTCAATCATCGTGTTAATCTGATTGGAACAGGAACAATCAATACGTTGTCTGGAACGACGCTTGAGTTGAGCGGCGCAATTTCTGGACCAGCGGGAGCATTGTATAAGGACGGTGCTGGACGGCTCATTATTTCCGGAAATGGTACCTATGCTGGTGGTACGAAGATTGCGGGTGGCATTCTACAGATAGGTGATGGCGGAACGACTGGCTCAATTACTGGTAACATTAGCAATGACGGTTTGCTGGCGTTCAACCGCTCAGATACTTTTAGTTATGACGGTTCCATATCCGGTGCCGGTGCATTGCTTCAGGCCGGCACCGGAACGACTGTTTTGACTGGCAATCACAGCTATACCGGCAATACATTCATCACAGATGGCACATTGCAGATCGGGAATGGCGGTGCAGCGGGATCGATTGGCGGTTACGTCCTCAACAAGGGTAAGCTCGCATTCAATCGCAGCGATGACTATACCTTTTCAGGTTTGATCATTGGTACGGGCGCGCTGGTAAAGGCCGGTTCTGGCACGCTTATTCTGGATGCTGACAACTATTATACGAGCGGGACCAACATCGAGAACGGCACACTCCAGATCGGCAGTGGCGGCACATCAGGCTGGATCACAGGCAATGTTGCCAACAATGGAACACTGGCCTTTAATCGCTCGGACGCGTTTGAATTTTCAGGCAAGATCAGCGGATCAGGCGGCTTTCAGCAGAAGGGTGAGGGCGCTGTTATTCTGACGGGCGACAGCAGCTATACGGGTGCCACCGATGTTTTGTCGGGACGGCTTGCAGTCAACGGTTCAATCGGCTCTTCGATGCTCACAACGGTCTACGAAGGCGCAGAGCTTGGCGGCGCCGGTATCGTGGGGCAGACATTCATTAATGGCGGCACGCTGGCGCCGGGCAATTCCATCGGCACGCTCAATGTAGCTGGAGATTTGCGATTCACAGCATCATCCCTCTATGAGGTCGAAGTTTCTCCTTCAGGTTCTGACCGCGTGAATGTTGCAGGGCAGGCTGATTTGGGCGGTGCCACAGTCCATGCGTCTTTTGATCCCGGCGCCTATGTGATGAAGCGCTATAACATTCTCAATGCACAGGGCGGCTTGGCTGGGAGTGCATTCGGCGAAGAGGTGACGACAAATCTACCAGAGAATTTCGTCTCACTCTTGCGGTACGATGCCAGTAACGCCTTCCTTGATCTTGAAATGAATATTGGTGGCTTGAATGTGAACCAGCAGAATGTGTCTGCAGCGCTGGTCGGCTACTTCGACGAGAATGGTCAAATCCCATTTGCTTTCGGTGCATTGGATGCCGATGGTTTGACTGCTGCTTCAGGCGAATTAGCAACGGCGGCACAACAAACGACCATCGATGCCATGAGCCAGTTCATGAACATGCTCGCGGATCCTTTGGTTATAGGCCAGGCAGGACGTATCACACAAGCGCCAGCATCCGACACAGGCTTGTTTGAGAACCGCTGGAGCGTATGGGGCGCAGGCTACGGCAGCTCGCGCACAACAGATGGCGATACGATTATTGGATCACATGACGCGCGTGGACGTGTTTATGGCGTTGCTGTCGGCGCGGACTATCACGCATCGACCGATACAATTCTTGGCTTTGCCGTTGCCGGTGGCGGCACCAAGTTCGGGCTCGCTGATGGTATGGGCAATGGTGAATCCGATCTGTTTCAGGCGGGTATCTATGGCAGGCAAAATGTGGGCAATGCCTATATTACTGGCGCGCTTGCTTATGGTTGGCAGAGTATCGATACTGAACGCACGGTGTCGTTTTACGAAACTGATCAACTCAATGGCAGCTATCGGGCAAATTCCTGGTCGGGGCGGCTTGAGGCGGGCTATCGTTTTGAAACGCCTTGGCTGGGTGTAACGCCTTATGCAGCAGGGCAGTTTGTAAGCTTTGATCTGCCATCCTATTCGGAAAAAGCCTATGCGGGCAGCGACACTTATGCGCTCAGCTATGCATCACAGCACGAAACTGTGGGGCGTAGCGAATTAGGCTTTAGTCTCGACAAATCTCTGACACTCTCGGACGGCGTATTCACGACGCGCGGACGCCTTGCCTGGGCTCGCAACATCAACAATGACCGCAGTGTCTTTGCCGCCATTAATGCATTGCCGGGAGCGGGCTTTATCGTCAATGGCGCATCGCAACCGAAGGACGTTGGCCTGGCCAGCGTCTCGGCTGAGATGAGCTGGAACCATGGCCTGTCGCTGGGTGCTGCTTTTGACGCTGAGTTTTCTGGCGCTAGCACCAGTTACGCTGGTAAGGGCGTGCTGCGCTACAAATGGTAAAATGAAAGCTTGGGCTATCGTGGCCCAAGCTCTGCAGCAAGTTCATGAACGCTCGCCCGAATGTCATTGAACATTCCGAAATTTACGCGGTTGGCGACGACGAAGATTCCAAGCTTGCGATTGGGTGAGAGAACCACATAGGTCATAAAACCACCAAGGCCGCCGCTTTTGCCAAGAAGCATTGGAACGCCGTTGCGCGGCATGGTTATAACCCAGCCCAATCCCATGCCTTCACCCCCCGTTACTTCTGTGCCGACGATACGCTCAAGGCCGTCATAGGGAAGCCACATCGTATGATCCAGGGTATGTGCTTCTTGTGTTGAGGCCGTTGGAGTGAGATGCCATTGCATCCACTTCACCATGTCGTCGGCCGTCGAATACACGCCGGCACTGGCGTACATAATGTCTGGAACGACATTATTCGGGTCGTTCTTGTCGAATGGATCAAACCCGGTCATCAGTCGTTTTTTCTGCTCATCGCTCAGTGTCGTGGTAGTATCGTTCATCCCGGCAGGTTCAAATACACGGCTCTTTAAGAGCTCGGCAAAGCTGCTTTTGCCGGCCTTGGCAAGCGCATCGCCCATCAGTCCGTAACCGAAGTTTGAATAAAGCGTGGTGGTGCCGGGCGCATAGGCTGGAACGTTTGATCCGATCCACTTCCAGTAATAATCGCGATCAAAGGCATTGAAGGGATTGTCCGACGGTTTCACATTGGGATCGGGAAGTTCGCGTGGTAGGCCTGCCGAATGGGTTGCCAGATCGAGAAGGCTAATCGGTCTGCCTGTTTGCTTAACGCTAACACCGTCAGGCGCATAGCGTTCAAGCGGATCTGTCAGGTTCACTATGCCTTCCGCCGCCAGAGAGGTGAGGACATCGGTTGCAAAGACCTTGGAGATCGAGCCGAGGCGGAAAATTGATTTGCTGTTCGGTTCGGTGTCGTTACCGGGCACTGTTTCTCCAAAGCCCTGCACGACACTTTCATCACCACGGACGACGGCAATTGTCAGGGCTGGCGCACCAGAACTCAGGAACAATGCCATGCCGGTCATGGAGACAGCATCTTTTAAAGCCAGATCTTCTGCGCTTGCTTGTTGCGCCATCACCAAAGGCAGACTGCTGGCTATCAACAAGGCGCAGATGAAATTTGTGGGGCGATATTCAGGCGAATGGCTCGAACGCATGTTGATCCCTCAGTGCTTGATTTGGCGCGATTGTTATGTTGCCGAGAGCATTGAGAACAAGCCTTACACTGAGCAATAACAGAAGGATGAATCAACCAGCCGGTTGGATGAATGAACATGGGGTTTGGCTTGCGGGAAGTTGGACTGTCTTACACACCCAATCTTTCGCGCAAGGGTTTGCGATAGACGCGGGAAACCGGCCAGGACTGCTGTATGGCGCGCATCTTAATAAGCCATTTGTCCGGCTTGCTTCGATCCACATCGGAAACATGCAAAGCATTCACGAACGCTGTACGATGGACGCGGAAAAAATAACTTTCCGGTAAAATGCTTATCCAGATGCCGAGCGGCCGTGAATCAAGCAGCATCGAGCCGTCATTCAGCCAGATCTCGCTATAATTTCCTGCTGAACGCACACCGACGATTGTCTCGGGTACTACGCCTCGTACGACGCCGCGTTTGCGCAGATAAACGACCGGTTCAGTCTCTTCTTCTGGGTTGATGGTTATATGATTGTTGTTGCTGCCATATTGGGCTTGAGCAATCAGGTTGGCGCATTGAAACATCGCTTTGATTTCGGCACCGGACCACTGGTGATATTCGCGCGTTGTGTCGAAACCGATGATACCACGCAACCGTTCACCGTAAAACATCGGGATGCTCAGGATGCTTTTATTGCCCTGACGGACGAACTCGACCTGTATCGCACGAGCAGCGCGAGGCAAGCTATGCACATTGTTTACCGCTACGGCTTTTCCCGCAATCAAGTACCGATGCAGCCAGCCGATAAGCGTCGTTGGGGCTTCCTGCAATTCTTCAAGGAAGGAAGTCGTTCCGCCTTGGCACCATTCATATGTATTGCGAAAGCGAAGTAGGTCTTGGCCGTATTCAATTATCCATGCGCGGTCTGAGTTGGATGCATTGCCGACAAAATCAAGATAATTGGAAATGCCAGTATTGAGCGGATGCTTGAGCAAATCCATTGCGCAAACATACGGCCAGTCCATTGACGGCTCATCTGCGCAATCCTGTTCAGAACAAATCTGATAGGCTTCAACGATACGGTCCAAACCCCACTCCGAGTTTGTCTGAATTGGCTTTAGGTTGGATTTTACTAGCAGGTCTGGCCGGAACATTTCGGTATCTTGACCAAAATGCAAGTTAAAGAATTGGTTTCATATTATCCATTTCTGATGCCGAAGCACCAGAAAATAATGTGAGAAACTGAAGGTTTTTGCTGAAATTTAATCGAAAAGCGTGGGTTTCACGCCCGATCGAATATTTAGGACGGGATTTCTCATATTATCTCTTGCGGTACCATTATTTAATGTAATAACATTACATACGGAGATGATTTCCCGATCAATTTCGATCAATAAAAGCGCTGGAATCTATGACTGATGCATGTCTGACTTTTCGTGACCTGACGCTTGGCTATCACAGCCATCCGGCGGTCCATCATCTCAGTGGTGCTGTTCGCGCCGGCTCGCTGACGGCGGTTGTTGGTTTAAATGGTTCGGGCAAATCGACATTGATGAAAGGCATTGCGGGAATTTTGCGCCCTATGTCGGGTGCATGCATTGCGAATAAGACGCAAAGCCTCGCCTACTTGCCCCAGCAATCGGAACTGGACCATTCTTTTCCAGCGCGTGTCATTGATCTTGTCGGCTTGGGGCTGTGGCCAAGACGTGGATTGTTGGGTCGGCACAATGCCGGTGATCGGCAAACGCTGACTGATGCCCTCATAGCCGTTGGGTTGGAAGATTTTGAGAAGCGTCCCCTCGATAGCCTGTCGGGCGGACAACTCCAGCGCACATTATTTGCGCGCGTGATTGTTCAGAATGCAAATCTGATCCTGCTTGATGAACCGTTCAATGCGGTGGATGAGAAGACCGTTGTCGACCTGATTGGACTTATCAAGGACTGGCACGGCGAGAAGCGCACAGTGATGGTTGTTGCGCACGATCTTGATCTCGTCAGGGAACACTTTCCGGAAGCATTGTTGCTGGCGCGTCGTGCGGTTGCCTGGGGCAGCGTTAATAATGTGCTCACATCCGAGAATCTGGCACGTGCTCGGCACTTCCATGAAGCTTGGGATGAAGCTGCGCCCTGGTGCGAGACGGGACATAGTCTTCAGCATCCATCTGCAATTTTGCCAGCATTCGGTAAGGATGCAGCATGATGATGGATCTGCATCAATTCTTTGTCGCCCCATTTGCCGAATTTGCTTTCATGCAAAGGGCGTTGTTGGGGGCGATCTTCCTTTCGATCAGTGCCTGCCCTGTAGGGGTATTTCTGATGCTGCGTCGCATGAGCCTGACTGGTGATGCCATGTCCCATGCCATTCTGCCGGGCGCGGCTGCCGGGTTCCTGTTTTATGGGCTTGAAATCATTCCAATGACCATTGGTGGAATGCTTGCAGGCATAGTGGTGGCTCTGGGCGCAGGCGCAGTCTCACGTCTGACGATCCAGAAAGAAGACGCCTCAATGGCCGCTTTCTATCTGATATCACTGGCAATTGGTGTGCTGCTGGTCTCAATGCGAGGATCGAGTGTTGATCTGATGCATGTGTTGTTCGGAACCGTTCTGGCGCTCAACAATGATGCGCTATTCCTGATCGGGCTCACCACAATTCTCACATTGGTAACGCTGGCAGTATTTTGGCGTGCGCTGATTACCGAATGTCTTGATCCCCTATTTCTGCGTTCGGTGTCGAAGCTCGGTTCGCCGGTGCATTTCATCTTCCTTGGCCTTGTGGTCCTTAACCTCGTTGCTGGTTTTCAGGCGCTTGGCACGCTTTTGTCCGTGGGGTTGATGATCCTGCCTGCCACATCTGCGCGCTTCTGGACAAACCGTGTTGAAACCATGTGCGTTCTGGCAACGGTGTTTGGTCTTGGCTCCTCGCTGTCAGGCTTGTTGTTGTCCTATCACCTGTCGTTGCCGTCAGGACCGGCCATTATTCTCTCTGCGGGAGCGATTTATTTCATCTCGGTACTCGCGGGAACGCGCGGTGTGTTTGTGACACGCAGACCTAGAAGATCTCATAAAGTTGCCTAACAATCAGAAGGACTTATTGAAATGATGAGGCAATTTAAACTTGCCCTTGCATTGAGTGCCGCAACATTGGCTGTCAGTTCGCACGCAGGTGCGGCAGAACAAAAGCTCGATGTCATTGCCAGTTTTTCCATATTGGGTGACATGGCGCAGAAAGTGGGTGGCGATAGAATTACATTGCGCACGCTGGTCGGCCCAAATGGCGACGCACATGTCTACGAACCGAAACCATCGGACGCAATCGCAATGGCGAAAGCTGATGTTGTTCTGGTGAATGGTCTGCAATTGGAAGGCTTCTTGTCCCGGCTTGTCGAAGCTAGTGGGACCGAGGCCGAGATTGTCGAGGCGACTGAGGGGGCCGGGATTTTGCGCGACCCGCATGGCGGTCATTACCACTATTACGGCACCAAAGCAGTGTTCCATGAAGCGCCGTTTGATCCCCATGCCTGGCAATCTGTTGGGAATGCGAAGGTGTATGTACAGAATATCGTATCGGCTTTCTGCAAAGCCGATACGAAGGGATGCGACGCATACAAGCAGAACGCGGCTATCTATCAGCAGCAATTGGACAAGCTCGACGCTGATATAAGAAGCACGATTGCATCCATTCCGCAGGATCGGCGCGTCGTGGTCGTCGCCCATAATGCATTTCGCTATTTTGAAAATGCCTACGGCGTGAAGTTTTTGTCACCTCAGGGCGTTTCAACGGAATCTGAAGCATCTGCTGCTGATGTCGCTGGCGTCGTACGCGATATCAAGGAAAACCGTGCTGCAGCTGTTTTCGCCGAAAATATTGCCGATGCGCGGCTTGTCCAGCAGATCGCGTCTGAATCTGGGCTCAAGCTTGGCGGTGTTCTGTATTCCGATGCGCTGTCTGCGGCTGATGGCCCTGCCGCCTCTTATATCGACATGATGCGCCACAATACTGAAACCATCCGCGCTGCTGTCGCCCCCCACTAAGCGCGGTGCATATCACTGCCGCTGTGACTTTGAATGTTATGTAATATCATTAATAGGAGAGTATGATGAAAAGATTGATGCTGACTGCTTCGGCCCTTGCTATGGCCGTTTGCATGACAGGCGGAAGTGCATTGGCAGATGAAGACAATGTGACCGCATGGCGGTTATTTGTGTCGGATCATGCAGAGCCAGTCGTCAATGTCATCGACGCTCTTGATGGCGATAAGCTCGACACTTTCAAGATCAAGGGACCTGCATCGCTTTATCGTAGTGAAAGTGGAAAGACCGTGTTTGCAGTGCAGGGCTCTGCTGGCGCAGTGTCGGCCATTTCTTCCGGCATTTCATTTCATGACCATGGCGATCATGCTGATATTGATGTTGATGACTCCAAAATTCTCAATGTAGAATGGACCGGTGCAAAGCCCGCACACTTTGTCGAACGTCAAGGCAATATCGCACAATGGTTTGATGGTGAAGATGCGGCGCGGTTCATCACTGAAAAAGCCGCGCTTGACGGGAAGTCCGACGTGAAGACAGCCAATGTTGTGGCAGCACATCACGGCGTCGCTGTTCCCTTTGATAATTATGCAGTCGTGACGATTCCAAACCCGGACGACGCCTCCAAACGGCCAATAGGCGCGCGCATCGTTGACTTCAAGGGCAATAAGTTTGGCGACGATGTTGCATGCCCCGGCCTGCATGGTTCTGCGGGATCAGGCAGCATTTATGCGCTTGCCTGCGATACAGGCTTGCTGCTCATCACGCAGGACGGCGACAAGCCTGTTATTAAGCATCTTCCTTACGGAAAATCTTTGCCAGAAGGTAGTTCTTCCACTCTAATCGGTGGCAAAGGGCTGCAGTATTTCATCGGCAATTATGGCCCGGATCGTGTTGTTCTGGTCGATCCTTCAGAAGCGGATGGTGGCTTCCGTTTGGTGCAGCTTCCGACGAGACGAGTGCATTTTGCCGTTGATCCAGTGCGGCCGAAATTCGCCTATGTCTTTACTGAAGACGGCCAGCTTCATCAGCTCGATGTTCTAAAGGGTGAAATCGTCAAGTCGATCAAGTTGACCGAGCCGTATTCGATGGACGGTCACTGGAGCGATCCGCGTCCGCGTATTGCAGTTGCAGGCGACAATGTCGTTGTGAGTGATCCGCTGAAAGGTCAGCTGCATCTCGTCAATGCGGTTTCATTTGAAAAAGCGGGCGATATCGAAGTCGCTGGCAAGCCTTTTAACATTGTTGCAGTTGGCGGCTCCGGTAAGGTCCATGCGGACGAAGCTGGTCATAGTCATGAGGGACACAAACACGAGGAGCATAAGCGCGACTGATAATACTTCTATCTCCATCCGTCGTGAAACTTGGCCCGATCTTTTTAGGTCGGGCTTTTTTAACGAGTTCTAGTAATTGATGGTTACGACAACTGTATCCGTATAGGTGCCTGAAGCGGGAGTGGGTTGTGGTGCAACACGGCCATAAACCGGTACATTTTCTATTGATCCAGTGCCGGTTCTGGACACAATCTGACCGGCCGTATTGCCCCATGGGACGGTGCGTGTGCTGTTGGAATAAAGCCCGTAAATAATCGCGGTTGTGCCCAGTGTCATTCGGCGTTGGGTCGGTTGAGTATTACTGAGGCCACCATTTAGCGAAATGCTGTATGGCAGACCCAAGGTGCAGTTGATTGTTAGGGTGCCATTAGCGTCAATATTCGAGGTCATCGCGCTGTGGGTGCCAAAATTGACTGCGCTCGCCGAGACCGTGCAGCTGCGGTTGACAATTGCCTGCACGTTGAAGCTTGGCTGGATCGGATTGTCGGCGATTGTCGAGCAGTCAGGTGGTAGGAGGAGATAGCGAATGTAATTTATGCGCGCCTGCCCACCAGAAAAGACTGACAAATAGGTTCCTGCGAGTTTTGATGCTTGGGAACCGAGTATGCGACCATAAATGGTGCGGGTTGCAGTACCTGGTCCCAGAATAGGCGCTATTACATCAATTGGTTGTACGGTGCCCAATGTTGCGTTTGTTGACGATCCCCATGGGACTGTGCGGTTTGCGTCCTGATAAAACTGGTAGGATAAAGTATTAGCGCCGCTTGTCATCAGGCGGGTGCTGCCAGAGCTTCCCCCGCTACCCGCCTCGAGATTAGGGCATACCCGCATAAGCAACTGAAGATTGAGAGAGCTTGAACAGGTAACACTGAGTGTTGCGGTAGTGTCGATAGCCCCACCCGCTTGAAGGTTTACCGTACCAAAATTCATGTCTGTAATGCTGGCAGTGCAGGTTTGAGCAATAGCCAAACTCGCGCCGGTGAGACTCAAGAAGATTGCAGCGATGAAACTTAAAAAATGTTTTGTCATTGGTGTTTCCGGCATATGGCATCAGGTATCGTTGTGCGTTCGTGGGTATGAGCAGGAGCGGTGAACGTGACGGTGCAGCTTTCACCGTTTGATTGCTGTATGATCAGTAAATTCCTGTCGGCAATCTTCTCAGCATAGACCTGACCGTCATAGCCAACGATCATATTTTCACTACCATTGAGCTGAGCTGTGGCACCTGTTTCAACATAGTCACCCACTTCAGTGCGAATGGTTATCAATGCGGGCCTGGTTTCGGCTAAGACATTGAAATCGACAACCGCGCCACTGCGATCACCCGGGCGTACAATCTGGCGGGTAGTGCTTACACTTGCATCAAGCGGCAGGTTTGAAGGATCAATGGAAATGGAGTTGCTTTCATAAGAGCGAAGATCAGATACAAGCAGCTTGCCGCGCGTGTTGGTCTTGCCAATTGGGCGATTTTCATAAAACACTTCGACATTAGGCGCGCCAACATCCACCACGCTAAAGGCATCATCGACACGATTAGCGAGAAATGCGCCACCACCCGCCACGATAAGTGAGCCCTCAAATTGTGCGGTCCCGCGAACATTATCATTGAACTTTTCGACGCCTGCCTCAATACGTCCGATTGAACTGCGGTAGCTGCCACTGGCGGCAACGATATCATTTTGTCCATAAGAGCCGCGGATACGCCATCCGGTGCCGCCCACAACTGGCTGCTCGGATTTCATGATATCTGCGGTGATACTCGTGCCTGTATCATCAGAAGAGATGCCGCTGGATGCAGTGATATTGCCATCCATCATCCAAGACAGACCAGCGAAAACACCAAACGAACCTTTGCGCTCAAGATCGGTGAAGGTTGAAAAAAACACATTGCCCTTCTGTCCGATGGGCTTTGTTGCAGTCATGCTGACAATGCGGGATGTTTCGAAATTCGCCGTTTCTAATTGTGCATATGAGAAGTTGAGATTGAGATTTTCAAGTATGGGCGGCAGGGAAATGGAGGCTTGATCAAGCGACCGTGGGGGCTTTGCGTTGTAGATCGTTGAAGGAAGTCCGAATTTGGCGATGTCGGCGGTTACAGAAGCCATGTCGTTAAAATCGCCGAAAGTCCGCTGCGTTCTTGCGAAAAACTTGATGTTCCAGAGCTCAGCTTCGAGACTGGCTGCAACTTGATAGCCAGTCTCATCGCCAAAGCGGCTGTTAGATGCCGCCACGGAGCCAACGCCGAAAGAGCCAATATTGAAGACGCTGCCAGCGCCTGCATTGTAGAAATTTTCGGCACCTTCGGCATGGGCTTCGAGGGTGAGGTTATTCGTCAGACCATAGCGAAGTGTGGCGGAGCCTATCGGACGCTCATCATAGTTATTCGATTCAACGCCATAATAGCGCCGGGCAAAGCCCATCTCAGCCGAAAAATCGGCAAGTCCCTTAGCCAAAAGATTAGACGATGCGTAAAAGGGTGTCTCAGACACTGTTTCTCTGCCAAGCGCATCGCGAACCACCAGACGCGCTGTGCCAGCGCCGGTGACTATCGGCAGATTGGTGATCGAGAACGGTCCAGACGGAACCGAACGCGAGGCGCGTTGAGCGTTATCGACATAGACATCGACGGTAGAAGGTACTGCAGCCGAACCAGAAAGCTCTGGCAACGGCATCGTAACCAGATCGGGGCGCAGGTTGAAATTGCGGCGTATTTGTATGCCACCCAAACGAGTTGGGCGCGTCCACGATAGGCCGCCAGAAATTATATCGCCAACATTATATGTCATCAGGCGGGTCGGATCGGAATAGGACCACCGGGTATCAAGTCGCGTTGAACCAAAGTTGTCTGCATCCGAGGAACTTAAAATCTGCGATGAAGTCAGTACTCCATATGGACCAAACAGACGCCCTTCGAGCAAGCTGGAAACACCTTGGAATGAAGTCAAATCGTCCCATTTCGGACCGCCGGTCGAGCCGTAGACCGTATAATTGATCAACCCTCCCAGATTGCTCGTTACGACAGGTTCCTCCTCTTCAGTGTCTTGTGGTGTTTCATCGGCTTGCGCATCAATGACACGAGCCGCGCGGCTATCCTCCACAGCATCGAAACCTACAGTCTGGTTTTCTTCATCATAGGTTGCCACCACACCGGGCAGTCGGCCGATATCGACCCAGCCATCCTCCCTTGTCGCTTCCTTTGCAGGCTTGATGCCTACATTTTTCAGTTGCTCGGGCTCTATCAACAGAAGCCCGTCGGATGTTTGACGAAAGGCAGCAATCAACTCCGAAGATGAACCATTCACGAAGACTTCGAGTTGCAGCTCTTGAAATTCATCGTCAGGACTAGTTATTCCTGCCGACGGGGGTGGCAAATCTTGAGCTGCAGCCTTCGGAAAGGCTGAGAAGATCGTCAGACAAGCAATCGTCAAAACAGCAAGGTCAACCGCCCCTGACGTTCGCTTGCGCATTAATCGGGCCAGCTTCGCTTTGTGCTGAGATCATCAGCGAGCCACCACCTCGATTATTGCGTGTACCGGGGATGAACCAGGAAACACTCGATTTCCCAAGAACATAGCCCACAAGCCCTTTCTGTTGTGCGACTGGCGCTCCACCTTTACTTTGCAAAGCCAGATCGGAGACGCGCATACGCTTGTCGCCGCGATTATTGACAGTGACTTGATAGCCTCCGGATTTTTTCTGCACGTTCCAGGCCACATCCGCGCCGCTGTTGTCCTCGGGCGAGAAGAAGACGGGGATAGAATGTCTGATGATGAGATTTACAGTCCCTGACTTTTGCTGCGAAGAACTTGGCAGTTCATCCACGATCAAGCGATAGCTTTCCTCTGCTTTGACAGGACGCTTGGATGTTCGCACGACACGAACCATATTTTCGCCACCAGGCTTCAGTTGCGAGATCGGCGGACTTACTGCGACATCTGTGGCCGGAGTATAGCTATCAACGCCATTACTTTGGCTCCAACGGAAAATTCTAACCTGTACGTTGATGGGGCGTTTTGCATCGTTCCAGATCCGAACGCTGGATGCAGCGGCTGGGGCACTAAGGTCTATAAGAACCGGAGACACTCTCAATGATGCTGCGTTTGATTGCGCAGAAGAAATATGCAGACCAGCAACGACGAGCGCTGCGAGTATGAGAATACGCATGCAATTCTCCCTTTACGTTCAATACGTTATTGTCGCAGTAACCGTATCGGTATAAACGCCCGGGGCTGGCGTGTTCTGAGGGAGGGCGCGACCATATACAGTATACTGTTGAGCCGCGCCTGTGCCCGTTCCTGAAACAGTGTCGGTTCCAACCGTGGTGCCCCAAACTGTGTCACGTGCGGCTGTCTGATATAGAGAATAGGCAACGGTTGCGCCGCCGGTTCCTGTCATCAGACGGTTGGCGACAGTTGCGCTTGAGCCGGAACCCGCACTCAAGCCAATATTAAAAGGGGTAGTGTTAGTGCATTGAACTGTGATGACGCTGGTGGCATCGCTGTTCGTAGCTAGCACTCCGTGGAGGCCAAAATCCATATTCGTTGCGGAGTTGATCTGGCATGCACCCGCGATCGTTATCTGAACTGTGAACTGTGCTGAAGGCGTCTGTGCGTTCACGACGGAGGGTATCAACAACCCGACCGAAACAACGCCTACAATCATACTAAACTTAATACACATAGTCCCTCCTGAATGCTTAAAGCGGGCCGATTATCAGTCGCCTTTCAAGGTGTTTTGCATTGCAAGTATATGTATTTGTTTTTCTTATTAGAAATTCAGTTTATGGGAATTCTCAATTCATATCAACGTCCATGGCGATTTTTTCCACCAAACTCGCACAATGTATAAATATAGATCAATATTTGTTCAGTTTTCGTTAAGTCGGAATAGGAGATATGATGACTTTATGAAATAAATAGTCAATTTTAAACAAAAAAAATCGATATTATACTATTTGTTGTGTTCGATATTAATTTGCAGATTCCTGAATCTAATGATTCTTTTGTTTCGTTTGTTGGCTTTTCCTCAAGTCCTTAAACGGTGCAGTTCCTGGCCATCTGAGTTGTGTCATCCCCTTGTCACGCACCCGGAATAAAAGCGCGCAAACCATACAGATTGCGCGCTTATGTTACATGAAACTAAAATACACGTAGACATTGCCGTTAGGGCTGAAGGGTTAAGTCTCGCCTATGGCAGCAGCACGATCCTCAAGAGCATCGATTTGACTCTGCAAAAGGGGCAGACGCTTGCGTTGCTTGGGCCTTCAGGATGTGGAAAGACAACGCTTCTCAGGCTGGTAGCAGGGCTGCTTGTCCCAACCAAGGGCTCCATAACGATCAACGGTATAAAAGTAGCTGATGCGACGAGTGGCACATTTGCGCCGCCGGAAAAGCGTCACCTTGGCATGGTATTTCAGGATTATGCGCTTTGGCCGCATATGTCGGTCTATGGAAATGTTTCGTTTCCGTTGGAGATGCGTGGCATCGGACGTGCGGAACGCGAAAAGCGGGTTAAATCGGCGCTTGATCGCGTTGGTCTTACAGGTTTCGGGGATCGCTCCATCAGCGATATGTCCGGGGGACAGCAGCAGCGTGTCGCCATTGCGCGTGCTATCGTTGCCGAACCGGGTCTGGTGCTTTTCGATGAACCGCTATCCAATCTTGATCGTGAGCTGCGAGAAAACATGGTTAGTGAGATTGGGCAGCTTGTCGCAAATCTCGGTCTGACAGCAATCTATGTAACACATGATCAGAGCGAGGCATTCTCGCTCGCCCATCAGGTGGCTATCATGCGGGCAGGGGTTATCGAACAGCTTGCGGCGCCCGAACTGCTCGTCTCACATCCCACAACACCGGCAGTAGCGGATTTCTTGCGTCTTGGCTGTGTTATGCCAGTAGAACGCGAAGATAGCTTCTACCGCATTTCGCAAACCGAAGTCCGGCTGAGCCACGCTGCCATGCCTGCCGATGCAACGCACGTCCTTCTGCCGTCTCGTTCGGTGCGAAGTGTTGCGATCGATGAGGCGGCAATTCCGGCAACGGTCTTGCGGACCCATTTTCGTGGGGACGGTCACCTGACGACAGTTCGCATTGGGGCACAGCATGTTGGCCATGAGCTGACCTATCTCGATCATAGCAAGCTTTCGCCTGGTATGCCGGTTGGCATTGCCATCGATACAGATCAGCTGCGCTGGTTCTCGTAACAATCACTTCACGTCACTGCATCTCAGGAGAGATTTATGAAGAAGTCCCTTATCGGTGCCACAATGGCATTCGCAGCAGTACTGCTGACCAGCACTGCAGCTTTTGCTGACATCACCGTTTATTCGGCAGGTCCGGGCAAGTTGATCGAAGGCCTTGCTGCAGGCTTTACCGCCAAGACCGGCACGAAAGTCAATGTCTTTCAGGCAACGACTGGCAAGGTTATGGCGCGTATTGAAGCCGAAGCTGCCAATCCTGTCGTAGATGTGCTGATTTCGGCTTCATGGGATACCGCAACCGACTTTGCAAAGCGCGACTGGCTCGTGGCTTACACAAGCCCGAACGCCGAAAAGGTTCCTGACTTCTTGAAGAATGAAACCGCTGTTGCACAGGGCGTTTCGGCTTTAGGCATCGCATGGAACCCGAACAACAAGACCCCGAAGCCAACCGAGTGGGCCGATTTGGCCAAGCCGGAATACAAGGATCTGGTCAATTTGCCTGATCCATCGCAGTCAGGAGCAACATTTGAGCTTGTTGCAGCGCTTGCAGAGACGCAGGGCTGGGATCTGTTCAAACATCTGCATGAAAACGGCGCAACTGCTGCTGGTGCCAATGCCGAAGCATTGAATCCTGTGCTTCAGGGTGCTAAGGCCGCAGTATTTGGTGCAGTCGATTACATCTCGCTCGCAGGCAAGGCAAAGGGCGAAGCCATCGATGTCATCTTCCCGGCATCTGGCACTGTTATCGCACCGCGCCCGGCCATGATCCTCAAGTGGTCGAAGAACCAGGACGAAGCCAAGCAGTTCGTCGACTACATGCTGTCGGATGAAGGTCAGAAGATGGTGGCTGACACCTATCTGATGCCTGCGCGTTCTGACGTTGCTGCAAACCGCCCGCTGATTAACGATCTGAAGATTTTGAAGATCGACGCCGCAGCTGTTTACGGCAAGCGCAATGAAACACTGAAAGAATTCAACGCGGTCTTTGGCGCGAAGAAATAATCAGATTGCGGCTCTTCCTGATTGTCAGGGAGAGCCGCTTACTTATTCTATTCAATAGATTATGAGCTGGCGGCTATATTGCGGTCGTTGCTCGACGACCACAGAGGCAATCATGAGTGCAAAGACCGCTAATGCTGCAAATCCCCTGGGCTTTGTGGCTGTCATCGGACTCGCGATTGTCGTTGCAGTTCCATTTATTTTCATTGTTCTGCAGGCAATTTTCCCGCAGATCGGCCAGGGTGTGCTGACCGCACCGTTTGTGCATCTGCCGGCACTTTTTGAAGATCCAAAACTCTTACGCATGACTGGGAACACTGTGTTGCTCGGCGTTTGCGTCGTCGCTTTGTCTGCGCTGATCGCTGTGCCTCTAGCGGTGTTCCGAGCGCTTTATAAGGTGCCGTTCGCGCTGGTCTGGGATGTGTTGATGCTGGTGCCTTTCATGATCCCGCCCTATATCGCGACGCTTGGCTGGATCATGACATTGCAGCCACGGGGTTATCTCGAACAGCTCGCAGGCTTCAACCTTGCACCATTCCTGTTTTCGCTTGCGGGCATGACATTCGTCATGGCGCTCAACACATTCCCGCTGGTCTATTTCGCTGTGTCCCGCACTATTGAAGCGGTCGGCGCGCGCTATTCGGATGTAGGGCGTGTTTTCGGTGCGTCGCCCTGGCGCTCGTTCTTCCGAATCACGTTGCCACTGGCAACACCGGGGCTAGCGGCAAGCCTGTTGCTCGTTTTTGCTTCAGCCATTGAGGAATACGGAACCCCGGCGGCACTCGGTAGCCGTTCTGGCTTTGAAGTTCTGGTTACGGAAATCGATCTTAGAATCTCCGATTGGCCGATTGACCTTTCGGGAGCTGCGGTCTTTTCGTTGGCTTTGGTCTGCCTTTCGCTTGCAGCGTTCATGTTTCAGCGCTGGATTTTGACGCGCAGGTCTTATGTTACGACCGGTGGAAAACCTCAGAACAAAGACAAGCGCGAACTTGGTACGCTCAAAATCCCGGTCGTGATCTTGTTTGCTGTGATAGCTTTCGCAGCAACAGGTGTGCCGCTTCTTGCAATTCTTGCGACCGCACTGTCAAAGACCATTTCTGGTGGTCTGACACCATCAAATCTTGGTTTCGACAATTTTGCTGATATCGCAGATAACAGCGCGGGAGCCATGCGCGCTTTGTTCAATAGCCTGTCGCTGGGCGTGGTAAGTGCTTTGCTGACTGGTTTTCTTGGTGCTGTTGCCGCCTATGCGGTGGTAAAAATGCGCTTCCGCGGACGCTTTTGGCTTGATGTGCTTACTGTTTTGCCCAATTCGCTGCCGGGTGTTGTGGTTGCTGTTGGCCTTATCCTCGCATGGAACCAGCCATCGCTGCTGATCTCGCCTTATAATACGCCGCTTATTCTGCTGCTTGCTTATTGCTGCATTCTTCTGCCGCAGCCAATACGCTATGCAACAGCCGCATTTCATCAGATCGGCGATAATCTCGAAGCTGCGGCACGCGTATGCGGTGCAAGCAGTTTCACGACTTTCCGTCGCATCATGCTACCGCTGATTGCGCCAAGCCTGATCACAGCGATGTTGCTGGTATTTGCTGTTGCGACACGCGAGTTGGTCGCATCAATTCTTGTTGCGCCTGTTGGTATGCAGACCATATCGATTTTCATATGGCGGCAGTTTGAGCAGGGCTCAGTTGGTCTTGGTATGGCGATGGCATTTATTGCGATTCTGCTGACAACACTGCTGCCATTGCTCTTGATGGGGCTCCTGAAACAGACGGGTTTGGTAAAAGTCTGACCCTGTCGACAAATTGCGTACAGAGTTTTATTCTTTCGGTGTGCCACAGAGTCTGTGGCAGAGGCTGAAAGGATTAAGCAATGTCTCTCACTACCCAACCGCCACGCATTTCCAATGAAGAGCGGCTGCAGCGTATCAATGTCTTGCGCCGTAATCTGAGCGAAAAAAAGATTGACGCTTTGTTGCTTGGGTCGACCGAGAGCCTGCTTTATTACACTGGTCTTGTCTGGCATTCGAGCGAACGCCTGCTGGGTGCCGTCATTACGCAAAACGAAATCGTCTATATCGTACCGGGTTTTGAGCAGAGCCGCGTAGCAAGCCTTCCTCATTTGCCGGGTGAAATCCGCACCTGGCAGGAAGAAGAGAACAGCGCCGCACTTGTCGCCACGCTGCTGTGCGCCGGTGAAACACTTGCCGTGGACGATGCAGTGCCGCTCTTCGTCTATAATGCCTTGCGCAGAGAGATCGATGCAGATCGCCTGGTTGACGCTGGCCCGATCATTCGCGAACAGCGCATAGCCAAATCGCAAGCCGAAATCAACATTATCAAATATGCCATGGGGCTGACACTTGAAGTGCATCGCCGTGCACATCAATTCATCCGTCCGGGCATTGCTGCATCTGATGTTGTGCGCTTTATTGATGAGCAGCATCGTGAACTGGGCGCAGGCCGAGGCTCGACATTCTGCATTGTATCGTTTGGTGAAGCAACGTCGCTGCCGCACGGCGCAGATGGCGAGCAGTATTATAACAACGGCGATGTCATTCTTGTTGATACAGGCTGCCGGATCGATGGCTACCATTCCGATTTGACCCGCACCTATATGCTGGATGAACCAACAGCTGAATTTGAACGTATCTGGACGATTGAGCGGCAGGCGCAACAGGCTGTGTTTGATGCAGCAAAAATCGGTGCTGCCTGTTCAAGCCTTGATGACGCCGCCCGCGCGGTCATGATGAAGCATGGTCTCGGACCAGACTATCAACTGCCTGGTCTGCCGCATCGCGCGGGCCATGGTCTGGGTCTGGAAATCCACGAGGCACCTTACATCGTTCGTGGCAATCACTTGCCGCTCGCGCCAGGCATGTGCTTTTCCAATGAGCCGATGATCGTCGTGCCGGGGCAGTTTGGTGTCCGTCTTGAAGACCATATTTACATGACGGCTCAAGGTCCTGATTGGTTTACGCAACCTGCAAAAGGGCCAACTGAGCCTTTCGTGTAATTTCCGACAGAAGGATAGGCTGATGACGGACAGTGAAACTACTCTTACGAATGAGCGCAAGCGCGGTTCAGGCGTTAAATTGGTCTATGATCTGCTGCGTGATGAGATTCTCGATCTGGTGCTGCCGCCCGGCAGCCCGATCGATGAAGTACAGCTTGCCGAACGGTTCAAAATGTCTCGTACACCGATCCGCGAGGCTTTGGTAAGGCTGGCAGGTGAGGGGCTTATTGATACATTGCCCAATCGCTCAACGATGGTGTCGAATATCGACTTCCTCAACATGCATACGTATTTCGACGCGCTGACGCTGATGTATCGCGTGACGACCCAACTTGCGGCCAAGAATCATCGACCGGAAGATCTGGAGATCATTGCCGCGCATCAGAAAGAGTTCGCAGTAGCGGTTGAAGCACAGGATGCGCTTGGCATGATCGCCACCAATGCGGCATTGCATCTCGCTATCGCGGAAGCAGGCCGCAATCCCTATTTCACCACGCTCTTCAAGCGTCTTCTTGATGAGGGGCGTCGCATTCTGCGGCTTTACTACCAGTCCTATAATGATCGCCTGCCCAGATGTTTTGTCGAAGAGCACGACGAAATGATCGCAGCAATTGCTGCGCGCGACATGAAATTGGCCGAGCAATTGGCGCATGAACATGCAGAGCAGATTGTGCGGCAGGTACAAAAACTGGTGATGCGTGACGACCGTTTGGAAATAAGTTTGTAGGCCTGTCTAATTTCTGTCGACAAATAAAATACAGACTGATATATCAGTTATAGAGAGCTGATACGAGGCAATACGCCACGACAGTTTCAACCGCGCTGTTTTTTGTTTTGTTGCATTGTCCTTCGCAAAGCTGCTCTGCAGTTTTACTGGAAATGCTCTGAGAGGAGTTTTAGATGGCTGCCAATATTTTCTCCGGCGTGATCCCGGCTCTGATGACCCCATGCAATGACGATCGCACGCCCGATTTCGATGCGCTGGTGCGCAAGGGCAAAGAACTGATCGCTGCTGGCATGTCGGCTGTCGTTTATTGCGGTTCGATGGGCGATTGGCCTCTGCTGACCGATGAACAGCGCATGGAAGGCGTGGCGCGTCTGACCGCGGCTGGTATTCCAGTTATCGTGGGAACAGGGGCAGTGAATACTGCCGTTGCTGCTGCTCACGCTGCGCATGCACAGAAGGTGGGGGCAAAGGGCTTGATGGTCATTCCGCGCGTTCTGTCGCGTGGTTCGGTGATTGCAGCACAGAAGGCTCATTTCAAAGCCATTTTATCTGCTGCTCCCGATCTTCCTGCTGTTATCTACAACAGCCCATATTATGGCTTCGCAACCCGCGCAGATCTGTTTTTTGCGCTGCGTGCAGAACATTCCAATCTCGTTGGTTTCAAGGAATTCGGCGGTCCGGCAGATATGCGTTATGCGGCTGAAAACATCACCAGCCGCGACGATGAAGTCACGCTGATGATCGGTGTTGATACGGCTGTAGTCCACGGCTTTGTAAACTGTGGAGCAACCGGTGCGATTACTGGCATCGGCAACGTTCTGCCGAAGGAAGTCATCCAGCTCTGCAAGCTTTCGCAGGCCGCAGCTGCAGGCGACGCCGATGCGCGCCAGCGTGCGCTTGAACTCGAACAGGCACTCGCTGTACTTTCGTCCTTCGATGAAGGTCCAGATCTGGTGCTCTATTTCAAGCATATGATGGTTTTGAAGGGCGATAAGGAGTATGCGCTGCACTTCAATGAGACCGACGCTCTTTCTGATAGCCAGCGCGGTTATGTCGAAGCGCAGTTCAAACTTTTCAATAGCTGGTATGCCGAATGGAGCAAGCTCCCAGGCGCAGTGCAGAAGTACAAGGCTTAACTTAGCTATAAATTAAAAGGCCCTCCGTTTGGAGGGCCTTTCTCTTTTAAAGACCAATCAATTGATCCGAGCATCATGGCGATATCGCTAATTTAAAATCCTTTTACATTGAAACGCTGCCCTCTTTGCGGCTATTAACAGATGCGTTGAAAGTTTGCGGAGTGGTGGGGTGATACGAATACTGTTTCTACTGCTGGGCCGCGAAATTATTCAGCGGCACTGGAGAACCTTGCTGGTAATCTCTGCGCTCTGGATTATCGGTGGCGCACTGATCGTTATCGATGCACTTGACGGAAAA
This sequence comes from Ochrobactrum sp. AN78, assembly GCF_029909885.1. Taxonomy (NCBI): domain Bacteria; kingdom Pseudomonadati; phylum Pseudomonadota; class Alphaproteobacteria; order Hyphomicrobiales; family Brucellaceae; genus Ochrobactrum; species Ochrobactrum sp. AN78. The sequence goes on along the minus strand of NZ_JASAMU010000007.1, from coordinate 91,229 downwards.
ACCGTCTTACCCGCTCGTGTTTTTGGTTATTTCCTCTTGCCTGAAGCCGCATTGTGCCTCTTTGCAGCCATCGCGAGCTATGGCACGGCGCGCAGAATGCGCATCGTACAAGGCGTGGCGCTTCTTGGCGTAAGTATTCTGATCATCAGTTCGACACCTGCGAGCAACTTCGCGCTTGCTGTCCTGTTCGGCCTATGTTTCCTCATCGACGGCATTGTACGCATCGGCAGCGCCTGGGTGGTGCGATATCCCCGCTGGAAAGTCGGTATGGTTGGCGGCATCGTCGAAGTCTTGCTCGCAATCGCGACACTGCAGCCTTGGCCCACATGGTATGAGGGGACAGTCGGTACAAATGTCGGTGCTGTTCTCATTCTAACTGGCGTTGGCCTGCTCAGCATAGCGTTTCGAATAAAGCGGTTGGGAGCAGATGCCTCTCTGACGAGTATTCTCAGCAGAAATCCCTTCAACCAACGCGCGGCAAAACTCTATCGAAAGCGAAGTGCCAGAAACCGCAAAAAGCTTATCGTTCATGTCTGGACGCCCACCGGCACAGCGATGACTTCGCTCCGGCAAAGAGCGATCAATCGCTATATTGCGGCGGTTGACAGCAATGGAGTTATCTCGACAGGACATGCGGCGCTGGAAATGGCTCCCGATATTTATATCAGTCATTACCCCGCAGCCGAAATCGACCGCAACCCAGATGAATTTAGTCGCACCTTGCGTGCCACAGCCGACAACAATGTTGCTGGTCGTTTTTTGCCGAGTTATGAGGTCGAGTCTGGCGAATGGTGTCCATCCACGGTGCAAGTCGAAATCAACAATATTGATGCAGCACGCCTCAAAACATTCTGGAAGCATTATCGTGCAAACGACACTTACAACCTGACCAACAGGAACTGTTCAAGTGCCGTCGCCGATGCATTGGATGCAGCACTTGAAGGCGTTTATCGCGAACACAGATGGCCTGTCTTCAAGGCACTTCAGGCTATCGTATTCCCTGAGCTTTGGGCTGCAGGCCTTATGCGCAAGCGCGCAGAATCTATGGCGTGGACGCCGGGACTTGTACTTGATTACGCACGCGCGCTATCAGCGTTGGTGGACTCCAACGGTCGCCCAACAACAAAACAGAGTTTCCGTCTTGTGAAGAAATATTCCCCTCGCAAGTCAAAAGCGACCATAAGCTAGAAATTCAGGTGCTCCGATAAGGCATCTGAATTAACTTGATTATTATACTCATATTAATTAGGCCTTCTTGATCAGTTCATGCCATCGAATGGATCAAGCAACCGTGTATTTCTCAAACGCTATCGGGGTCTACCCTCTTCGCAGCATCGAAAAAACCGTGCTCGCACTGATGCTATTTATTGGTCTCCAGCTTACAGCTCAATCGGCAGCCTTTGCGGAGAGCAGAAATGCACAACGCATTGTCTCGCTTGGCCCTGACGTCACTGAAATCATATTCGCGCTTGGTGCGGGCGATAAGGTTATCGCGGTTGATCGGAGCAGCAAATATCCTGCCGAAACCGCCAACAAGGCCAATGTCGGCTATCGTCGAAGCCTATCTCCTGAAGGCATACTTACGCTTAATACAGACCTGATCATTGCGTCTGAAGATATCGGCCCACCGGAAACGACTGATGTACTCAACCAGTCGGTAATCGAAATTCTCTATGTGCCGGTCGATAACAGCCGTGCGGGTCTGATCAAAAAGATTGAGCTCATCGCAAAGAGGCTTGATCTCGAGAAGCAAGGCCGCGCCCTAACGCAGAAAGTCGTAGAAGACTTCGATGTGGCAACAGCCTTTGCCAGCAAGATATCAGCGGATAAACAAAAGAAGGTGGTATTTTTCCACGGGCTGGCGCGTCTGAGCGGTGCCGGAAGCGACACGGCAGCCGATGCATTCATCCGCTATGCCGGCGGGATCAATCCTCTGTCGGTTTATTCAGGCTATAAGCCCGTATCCGAAGAATGGCTGGTCAAAGCTGAGCCCGATGTCGTGCTGATGTTATCTGATGGCAACGGCGGACCAACCCGCGAAGAGGTTTTCTCTGTAAAAGCCCTACAGGGAACTCCCGCCGCCAAATATAAGGCGCTGATCGTTCTGGAAGGACCTTACATGCTGGGATTTGGCCCAAGGACTGCGGAAGCAATCCGAAAATTAGCTGCAGCACTTTACGAATAATATAAAAAACCCCTCCGATGGAGGGGCTTTCTGTTTTCATCTGCAAGAAAGACTATTCAAAATCTTCCGGCAGCAGACCTTTCGGGAAGTTCTGGTAAGAAACAGGCCGCAGGAAGCGACGAATGGACATGGTGCCCACGCTTGTCGCGCCAAAGTTTGTCGATGCCGGATACGGTCCACCATGAACCATTGAATCAACAACTTCTACGCCGGTTGGGAAGCCATTCACCAGCACACGGCCTGCCTTGCGTTCCAACACTGGAAGAAGACGGCGTGCGTCGTCGAGGTCGCCAGCATCCATATGAATAGTGGTCGTCAGCTGACCTTCAAAGCCGCGAGCGAGCTTTTCCATTTCGTCAACAGAACCAACACGAATGACCAGACCGAGAGGACCGAACACTTCTTCACCCAGTGCATGATCAGACAAGAAGCGTTCGCCAGTCGTTTCAAACAGATTTGGTGAAGCCTGGCGACCCGATGACTCGGTTTCGTAAAGAGGCTTAACGGCATTGCGCGTATCAAAACGCTCCTTACCGTCGTGATACGCCTGTGCGATACCATCGGTCAGCATAGTCTGCGGACCAACCTTCTTGAGGCCTTCAACAGTCGCTTCCGTAAAGCGATCAGCGTCAGCACCGTCGAGAACAACGGCAATGCCCGGATTAGTGCAGAACTGGCCTGCGCCCATGGTCAGCGAACCGGCCCAGCCCTGTCCGAGCGTTTCGGCACGTACCTTCATTGCCTCTGGCAACAGGAACATCGGATTAACCGAACCAAGCTCACCGAAGAACGGAATTGGTTCCGGACGCGCTGCGCAAAGATCAAACAATGCACGGCCACCACCGAGAGAACCTGTAAAGCCTACAGCCTTGATGTTTGGATGCTGCACAAGCGCATGACCAACATTGCGACGACCGCCCTGAATGAGCGAGAACACACCCGGATGAACCCCGGTCTTGGCGATTGCAGCTTCAACGGCCTGAGCTACGATTTCGCCCGTGCCTGGATGAGCGGAGTGGCCTTTCACGACAACTGGGCAACCGGCTGCAAGGGCCGCTGCGGTGTCGCCACCTGCTGTCGAAAATGCCATCGGAAAGTTGGAGGCACCGAAAACGGCTACAGGTCCGATTGGACGTTGAACAAGGCGAATCTCAGGGCGCGGAGCAGGCTGACGATCAGGAAGCGCTGCATCAAAACGACGATCAAGGTAATCGCCTTTTTCGATATGATCAGCGAACAGACGAAGCTGACCAGTCGTGCGCCCAGTTTCGCCCTGAAGGCGTGCTTCCGGCAGGCCGGTTTCTTGCGATCCGATGACGACGATATCGGCAATGCGTGCTTCAATTTCGTCAGCGATTGCGCGCAGGAATGCTGCACGTTCGGCGCGAGTCGAATAGCCATAAGTCCAGAAAGCATCTTCCGCAGCTTCACAAGCGCGGTTCACCAGATCAACAGTTCCAACTGCGAAAGAATGGGCAGGCCCACTTGCTGGTACAGACTGAAATGTGCCGGCTCCGTCGAGCCATTCGCCAGCAACAAGGTGTTTTCCTTTGGGCGTGAATGCCATTCGTTCATCCTCCTGTAGAAATCGGCGTGCAATTAAGCCAGTATCCCACCGCATCTAGATTGCACTTGCCTAATGTTTGTATACATTATGTGCGCAGATATCAATTGCCTGTGGGCCCTCCCGTCAGGCATAGCCATGAAAGACGCATGATGAGCGAGACCACTATCCTGAGCATTGCAACGCTTCACGACCGCGTAGAAGCGATTTTTCGTAAAGCAGGTCTCAACGCTATACAGGCTGGAGCCGTCGCTCGTGTGATTGTTGCGGGTGAACGCGATCACTGCAAATCTCACGGCATATACCGTATCGAGGGTGCGCTTCGCACAGTCAAGGCCGGTAAGGTAAAAGCGGACGCAATTCCTGAAATCGTTACTCAGGAAGCCTCCAGTATTGTGCGCGTGAACGCAAATTACGGCTTCGCAAACCCTGCCTTCGAAATGGGTGTCCCAGCTCTGGCCGAACGTGCGCGCAAAAATGGCATTGCGGCACTCGTCATCAATGACTGCACGCATTTTTCTGCACTCTGGCCTGAAGTCGAAGCGCTGACAGCCGAAGGACTGGCCGCACTAGTCATGTGTCCGAGCTATGCAACCGTAGCACCAACTGGTGGGAACAAGCCGTTGCTCGGGACCAATCCTTTCGCATTTGGCTGGCCGCGTAAAGAAACATCGCCTTACGTTTTCGATTTTGCCACATCCGTTGCAGCGCGCGGCGAAATCGAACTGCATCGCCGTGCGGGCAAGCAACTACCTGAAGGCTGGGCGCTTGATGCTGAAGGCAATCCGACCACCGATCCTGAAACAGCGTTGGGTGGTGCCATGTTGCCATTTGGCGGTCATAAGGGTTCTGCGATCAGCACCATGGTTGAGTTGCTTGCCGCCATCATGATTGGCGACCTGACCAGCCCGGAAGTGCTTGACTTCCTCGGCACTACAACGCTTTCGCCAGTACACGGGGAACTTATTATAGCATTTTCACCTGAAGCATTCGCAAAAGGCCGCCCCGGCGACCCATTTGCCCGCGCGGAAAGCTTCTTCGAAGCAATTGTCGGTCAGGGCGCACGTCTGCCTTCGCAGCGCCGGTTCAAAGCGCGCGTTGAATCTGAAAGCGAGGGCATCAAGCTCACCAAGGCGGAAATCGATCAGCTTGATGTTCTCCTTGAAAAAGGCCTGGACGCAATTTCGTAACAAAGAAAAGCCCCGCTGAGCGGGGCTTTTCTTAACTGCTACGTCGGCGCTAACTTATCGCTCGCCCGACCCAGATCAAGATACATGCGCCGATGAAACCGGCCACCAGATAGCCGAGCCAGCCACCGAACGAGATGCCCAGAAAGCCAAAGATAAAGCTGGCAATTGCTGCGCCGATAATACCCAGAATGATGTTCATGAATATGCCAGTGTTGCTATTCATGAAGTTGGATGCAATCCAGCCCGCAAGACCGCCAATAATGATTGCAGCAATCCAGCCTACACCTGCTTCACCCATTTTAGTCTCCCTATCTAATTTGATGTATAAGGATATGTATCAGGCTACGGTTTCGACAAGGGGCTAGATCGCCGTACAACCGACTTCTCAGCCAGCCAGCCGATTTGTAAGCGCTTGTTCTACACTTGCGCGTTCAGAGGGGGGTAAATCCAGTCTTTCGAACCGATCGTCAATCAGCACAGGCAACGTATTATCAGCGCGCACCGCGACAAGGCCGAAGGTCTCATCGCTTTTCTCATCATAATGAAGATAAGGCACTTCATGTTTTGCAAAGCTGGCAAGGACCGTTCTCCTCTTTGGGTGTGTCACCAAAGGCGTGTAGCCAAGTTTTACCCGCCCCATGCTCTCGTTGCGTGAGGTAATTTTTGCCCAGCATAGTTGCAGCATTGAGGCCGCTTTTGAGGCGGAGATGGAGCTTGCAATCAGAACAAAACGCTTGATGAAGAGGATGCAGGTGCCAATCATGATGCCAACAAGTAAGACGCCGACCGAAAGACGGTTCCAAAACTCATCCAGCGCAAGTGTGAGGGTTGCATTATTTGGGTTCGATTTTTGAACCACAACATCAGTTTCATAATCGCTGCTGGAGAGGTTGAAGAAGGAAAATTCTACGGACTTGAGTTTGTTTTCACCTTCATATCGGTAGGAGAGGGTCGCTTTGCACTCGGTGATCATTTTCTTGGTACGGCAGTTTCCGTCGAAAATAGTAGCATCCTCAATGATCAGTGGATCATTCTTGATGAGGTAATCAGCGTATAAGCCTGGTCCCCACGCAACGATGACAACAACAGATATGAGCGCGAAGATTATTGCCAGAAACAGCAGTTTCCATTTATCCGCAAAACCATGCTTTTTTACTTTGATCGGGCGGACAGGAAGGACACCAGACAAATCTGGCAATGTGTAATGATCACTCATAGATTTAACATCTTTAGTTATTGATAGGGGAGGATGTGTCATCTAGCGGAGCATTAGGTGGTACTTAAATAGAATTATCGTCTTTCCAGTAACGTAAGGTTACGGCCCGTATATTTGAGAGAGTGGCCCCTCTTTCTAATAGGTGGTCAGTTGAGTCTTGTTCTCATAACAACACGCATATGTCGTCTGGTAAGCAGTTTTATCGGAACCAATATTCGACCGAACGCATTTTGATGGTGACAACCACGTCATAATGCCGTTCTGGAGAATCAATAATGCGTCGTATTATTCTAACTGCCGCTGCTGGTCTCGCAATGATTTCCTTTGCCAATGCACAAACCGCGACGATGACAGAGGAAACGCAAACGGAAGTATTTGTTACGGCGAAGCCCACCGATGTGCTCAGCTACAATCTGATTGGTCTTTGTATCCTGAATGGCGACAATACGAACATCGGCGAAATTAAAGATCTGATTATCTCGGAGGGCCAGCTAGCAGGATATATCGTGTCCGTAGGAGGGTTTTTGGGCGTGGGCGAGAAGTATGTTGTGGTGAGCCCTGAAGCTGTAGATATCACCTACTTCGATGATGAGAAAAAATGGTCTGCTGTGATGAACTCCACCAAGGAAGAAATTCAAAAAGCTCCAGAGTTCAAATATGAAGGCCGCTGGGCCAAGTAGCAATTCGCTCGGCCTGCGCAAAACACTAAGCTTATTATGCTGAAAAACGAGTGGAACGGTTCTCTGTTTCGCTTGTTTTCTTCAGGGAGTGGCGGTTGTGTGAACCGAACACGACGGTACTAGAAAACACGGGGATTTTTTAGGTTTCTTCCCGTCGCCAACGAATTAGCAGCTGAGTTTTTGTCCCGCCAGACTGTCGCTTTTTTTGTATTGATTCTTGATAAATTAATTATCGCCAACTCACAGTTTGACTAACGGATTGCGACGACCTACTGCGGAATTTTACTCATGGAATCTGCAATGAAATCCTATTTGATAAATCTTGATCGAAGTCAGGATAGGCTGGAGTTTATGGCCTCGGAGTTTGAGAGACATGGGATACTGTTCGAGCGTGTTTCTGCTGTCGATGGCAGGCAGCTGTCTGATGTCGAGCGTAAATCTCTTGCTTCATTAAGTGAGCGATGGCCTGCACCCTTGTCGCCTGTTGAGATCGGGTGTTTTCTTTCGCATCGCCGTTGCTTAGAGCGAATCGCTACTGGAGAGGATGAGTTTGCAGTTATTTTTGAAGACGATGTCAGGCTGAGCCAAGGAGCAGCCCGGCTGTTATCGACGTCTGATTGGATTCCTGACGATGCGGATATCGTGAAAATTGAATCACATGGAGCGCAGGTGCTGATTTCGCGGACGGTAAAGCTAGAAGGACCGTATTCGATTGCGCGCCTGCTTTCGCGACATTTGCTATCTGCGGGCTACATCATTTCGCGAAAAGCAGCGCAGCGCCTACTCCCGCTGATGGAGAAGACGCCAGCACCTCTGGACCATTTTCTTTTTGATCCAGATGACGGGCCGTTTAGCAATATGATTGTCTATCAGTGTTCGCCCGCGATATGCAGACAAGCGGGCCTTGAAAGCACTCTTGGAGTAAGAGGGAAATCTAAAAAACGTCCAACTTTATTCAAGCTGATCGGGCGTGAATTGCAGCGATCCATAAAGCGCAGCAAACGCAACGTTTTAGGCGCTTGGACCAATATCACAGCCAATGGGAAATGGGGACCAGTTCCTGTCGACACTGATATCATATGATTCATGTGCGCTGGGCTTAAATCTCGCGCAACCTATTTCCGAAATTCACGAATATGAATTGACCCACATAGGCTGCGATAGCTGCTTTGAGCAGATCACCAGGCACGAACACTAGGTCTCCGACGAGAGCTGCCAACGGAGATAAGCCAACATAGACGATGAGCCAAGCGACACCGAATAGATGGTCGATGAGGACGCCTATTGTCGCTGCAAAGAAAAAGCCTGCAAACGTTTTCCAGTCACCATTGGTACCTCGAGCTACTTTGTCGGAAATCCAGCCTGTCACAAATGCAGCTGGCAGGAAACCAACGAGATATCCAGCTGTTGGGCTTAGGAAAATACCGGGACCGCCTCGGCCTCCAGCCAGAACCGGTAGACCGATTGCAACGAGTGCGATCAGCAACAAGATCGAAAGTGCGCCTCCGCGTGCGCCAAGTACGACACCAGCGAGCAAGACACCCAGGCTCTGTGCATGGATAGGGACAGGAACGAAGGTGAGCATAATCGGTGGTATCAAACCTAGCACCACGATGATTGCTGTAAATAGCGCGATCATAACCAAAGATCTCGTTTGCACGTCTTGCACCTTCTTGTTGCCGCATATTGTTGTCTAAGCGGTTATGCGTTTTTCGTGTCTGTGCTTAATTTTGTTTGCGCTGTTCATTGCGAATGCACCTGGCATCAATGGCATTCGCAATTTCGTCTGCACTTTGTAAGGTGCCAATTACCATTGGTACAATCACCGTGGATAGCCGCATTTTCAGCCCCCGTGCGCGATGTGCCTCCGCCACTGATCTGTAGCGGGCGTTCACTTCGGGAACAAAGCGGATCACCAGCCCGATTGCCAGTCCGATATCGCGGGCATTACCTATGCCGATCGCCTCAAACGGTCGAGCGGCTTTGGTTATCGTGTCAATAAACTGACCAATCGACGTAGTGGCGGTAATCACGGCGGCGAAGAGGGTCAATGAGCCTAGCCGCATCAGAACAATGGAAGCTGCTTGAACACTATCTGCATAGGCGGTCCAAACGACAACCACACCAATCGTCAGGAGAAGCGGCCATGACTTAAGCCATTGGATAACAGCGGTTCGGCTCGAGACTAGCGAGCCAGCGACGACAAGTGAAGTTACAACTCCGAGATTTGCAGGAGATTTAAGGATAAACAGAACGACACTTAACCCGAAAAGGGCAATGAGCTTGACCGCTGGCGGTATTCGATGAACCGGCCCATCGCCGCGAACTTCATAAAAGTTCATGACGCGAGTGCCAGATAATGGGCAATCGTCTCGTCAGCTGGGCCGTCATCGATCAGCTTGCCTTGATGGAAGAGCAATACGCGGTCGAAGCCTGAAAGCAGGGTTAGATCATGGCTGACCACGATAACGTTCTCTTGAAGATCACGAATAGTGTGCTCGACGATATTCCTGTTTCTCAAATCGAGCTGATTGGTTGGCTCGTCCATAATGACAATATCGGGAGATGTAACGAGAACTGAGGCGAGCGCTGCAAGCTGGAGTTCGCCACCGGATAGCTCATGTGCCCTGCGTTCTGCCAGATGCGTAATTCCGACACGGTCCAGTACGCTTGAGACTGCGACGGCTGTTTCCTGCTTGCTGAACCCACGCGATTGAAGACCCAATGCAATATCGTCTTTTATCAGCGGTAGCACGATTTGGTTGGCGGGGTTCTGGAAGATATAGCCAACAGCAGCGCGAACCTTCGCCCCATCACTCGCGGTATCGTGGCCATTTGTCACGACGCGGCCTGACGACGGAAGAACAAGCCCATTTACCATGCGCGAAAAGGTGCTCTTTCCTGAACCATTCAAGCCGATGATGCCGATACGTCGTTCCGAGAGCTCGAGCGAAAGCGGCTCCAGCACTACCTTATCGGCAAATTTCGCTTCAGCTCTATCAAACAGAATGTTCAACTTTTGATCCCACACAATGCGACTTTGCTTTGCCCTTCGCAGAAGTGGCGGTCAAGGCATTCTATGCAAAAACACATGGCTAAAGCTGGCTATAGAGTGTTGTAATAAAGGCCTTTAGGTATTCAGCTTTCCATTTCTGAGTTGAGCTACCTTTGCAAAAGTTTCAACAAAACGACGGTGGTGTCGTCGATTTGAATAAAATACCCCCACAAAATTTGTCACATCAAAGGCTTGAACGGTTGATCCATCAGTGGAACTCTGATCATCTTCTATGAAGGCGTGACTTAGGGAGGGGATCGCTGAATGTCTGTTGTAATGCCCGAATTGCGTGCTGATACCATTATTTATAACGGCACGATCTGGTGTGGATACGAAGAGGGCACGGTTGAAGCCCTGGCAATCTGGCAAGGCAAGGTACTTGCCGCTGGTAACAAAGATCAAATCTGGTCTCTCAAAGGCGACAAGACACAATTGATCGATCTGAAGGGGCGCTTTGCTACCCCGGGATTAAATGATTCTCACCTTCACCTGATATCAGTTGGGCTTACACTCAAATGGCTTGATGCGACGCCGAAGGCTGCGCCCACATTGGAAAGCCTGCTTGCTGCGATACGCGATATGGCCGCCTCCGTACCCCCAGGGACATGGATCAGGGCGCGTGGCTATGATCAGACCAAGCTCGATATAGGTCGTCATCCTCATAAATCAGAACTTGATGCTGTCGCTCCAAACCATCCAGTCATGCTGGTGCGTGCCTGCGGACACGTTTCGATCTTCAATTCGAAAGCTTTTGAACTGGCGGGTATTGATGAAAAATCACCTGTGCCAGATGGTGGTTTGATCGAACAGCAAAATGGCGTACTGACCGGGATGGTCGCCGAAAACGCACAGGGTGCGGTTCGAAAAGCGATCCCCAAAGCCACTACGGAAGAGATGATCGAGGCCATTGAGGCTGCTGGCAATCTGCTGCTTTCATATGGCATTACAAGCGTTATGGATGCAGCCGTCGGACAGGTTGCGGGCTTTGATGAAATTCGCGCTTACAATTTAGCGAAACTTCAGAAACGATTGCCGGTACGCACTTGGCTGGTGTTGCTGGGCGATCCTGGGCCGTCGATCGTACAAAAATGCTACGAGGCAGGACTGGTATCTGGCGCTGGCGACGATATGCTGACAGTTGGTGCTGTCAAAATATTCCTTGATGGTTCGGCAGGTGGCCGCACAGCATGGATGAGCAAGCCTTATCTGGGTGACGATAACAATATCGGCGTACAGATATTGCCTGATGCAGAACTGGAAGCGCTTGTTCTGGATGCCCATAAAAAAGGTTATCAGCTTGCATGTCACGCGATTGGCGATGCCGCCATCGGTCAGCTCATCACAGCCTATGAAAAGGCGCTTGCCGCTCATCCTGATCCTGATCGCCGCCACCGTATCGAGCATTGCGGCTTCTCTACGCCTGAACAGCATGAACGGATGAAAAAGGCCGGCATCTATCCGTGTCCGCAGCAGGTTTTCATCTACGACTTTGGCGATGCCTATATTTCAGTGCTCGGGGAAGAAAAGGCGTTGTCGAGCTATCCGCTCAAGACGTGGAAGGACCTCGGGTTCAAACCAGCAACAGGCAGCGATGCGCCGGTTTGCCATCCCAACCCTTACCCTAATATCTATTCGATGCTGACGCGCGAAACAGGTAAGGGAACGGTCATGGATGCGCGTGAGCGCGTTTCCATTGAAGAGGCACTCCAGGTCTATACCGAGTATGGTGCATTTTCGCAGAAGCTCGAGAAGGTGAAGGGTAAACTTATACCGGGGCAGGTGGCTGATATCGCAGTCTTTTCGCGCAATATGCTCACGGCAAAACCAGCGGAAATTCTCAACGATACGCATTGCGTGCTCACCATTCGTGAAGGCGAAGTGGTGTTCGAACGTTCGTAGGGAGGCCAGGCAGCGAAGCTTTGGCCAATCTGCCTGAAACGTTCATTCGATAACAAAAACAAAGTAAAAAAGGGGACAACTATGAGAAAATTTACATTGCTTGCAGCGATGTCCGTTGCATTGATGGCGGGAACCGCAACTTACGCTGCTGACGAGCCACGTTCTGGAGGCGTCATCAATTTTGTTGCGCCTTATGGGGACAGCTTCTCGACGCTGGATGTTCAATCGTCGCCAGCGACACAGGACGAATTTTACGCGAAAGCCATTCATCGCACGCTTTATGATTGGGATGCGGATCAGAACAAGCCTGTTTTGGGCCTCGCAACAGATGTGAGCGTTTCGGAAGATAAGCTCGTCTATACTTACAAGCTGCGTCAGGATGCATTTTTCCATGACGGTAAACCGCTGACAGCAGATGATATTATCTGGAGCTATACCCGGATAATGGACCCAAAGAAGGCATTCCCACCCGCGCGGTACATTGCGGAGATCAAGGGAGCGGAAGAATACACGCAGGGTAAGGCCAAGGAAATTTCCGGCCTGAAGAAGATCGATGATCATACGCTGGAAATCACACTCAAGCAGCCAATTGATCCCGGCTATCAGTTCATGCGCAACAATACTGCAATCTATCCAGCGGGTCAGGGCGACAGCGACGAATTCCAGCGGCATCCGATTGGTCTAGGACCTTACAAGTTTGCTCAGTATGTGCCGGGATCCCGTCTGACAGTTGAAAAGTGGGACAAATATTACGAAAAAGGCAAACCTTACGCCGACAAAATCAACATCATGATCATGGGGGATGCCTCCGCACGCGACGTTGCGTTCCGTAATAAGGAAATCGACGTGGCGGTGCTTGGACCGGCGCAATACACCGCTTATCTCGCAGACCCTGAGCTTTCCAAGAACATGGTCGAGGTTGCCGAGGTTTACACTCGCGCCGTTGGCTTTAACCCGGATTTCAAACCGTTCCAGGATAAGCGCGTCCGTCAGGCGATCAATTACGCCATCGATAGCGATCTGATCATAAAGCGTCTGGTCAAAGACAAGGCTTACCGAGCGGTTGGTTGGCTCCCGAACTCATCACCTGCTTTTGACAAGGATGCGAAGCCATATCCATATGATCCTGAAAAGGCCAAGGCCTTGCTTGCAGAAGCTGGTTATCCAGACGGGTTTGAATTTGAGCTGACCGCAACACAGAATGAAAGCTGGGGTCTGACCATTGTTCAAGCTATTATTCCGATGCTGGACAAGGTCGGGATCAAGGTGAAAGCCAAGCCTGTGGAAGCGTCAGTGCTTGCTGATGTGGTTCCTGCCGGTAATTTCCAGGCTTATATGTGGTCGCTTGAAAGCGGCCCAGATGCCTTGACGGCAATGCAGTGTTTTTATTCGACGACACCGCAATCAGCATGCAACTACCAGAAGTTCGCTAATGCTGAATTTGATAAGATTGTCGATGAAGCAAAACTGGCTAAAACCGAAGAAGAGAAAAACGAGCTTCTGAAGAAAGCCAACAATCTGTTGCAGGAAGAAGCACCAGTCTGGTTCTTCAACTACAATAAGGCCGTCATGGCACATCAGCCTTGGCTACATGGTTTGCAGCCAAACTCGGCAGAGCTCGCGGTTCAGTCCTATGAAAAGCTTTGGGTGGACGACACGGTTCCGTCCGGTCGTTAGAGCGCTTTTCGATCTGATTGAATCAGATCGGTGCACTAACCGTTTGTTTTAGCGTGCATCTTTTCGAAAACCGTTTCATATTTTTCGGGATACGCTCTAATTCAAGCTGATCTGGATCGGCCCGCTCGTTTCCGGGCGGGCCACTGATCCCCTTTGCTCCAGCGTGTTTCACGCTGATCCGAAAGGAGGACCGTGTGCTCTATTTTATTGTGCGCCGCGTTTTGCAGATGATACCGACAATTATTGCGGTATCACTGCTGATCTTTGTCATTTTCAGTGTTGTTCCTGGAAGCATCGCGACCAGCCTTGTTGCCAATGGCAAGGGTATGAATGACCCGAAAATGGTTGAAAAAATCACACAGGAGTTTGGGCTCGACAAGCCCGTTCATGTGCGGTTTGGCAACTATTTGGTTCAGTTGGCACAATTCGATCTCGGCACCTCCTACCGGTCAAGGCAGCCGGTTGTTTCGCTCATTCAGGAACGTATGTGGCCGACGCTTAAACTAGCCTTTGCTGCCATGGGCTTTGCTATTTTGTTCGGTGTGCCACTCGGGTTTCTGGCGGCGCTCAAGCCCGGAAGCATTCTTGACAGCGTAACGATGATAAGCGCGGTGTCCGGCCTCTCGCTGCCGCAGTTCTGGCTTGGCTTGCTTGCCATGTACCTCTTCGCTCTGACGCTCGGGTGGCTGCCAAGTTTTGGCTATGGAGATGGCGGCATACGCAACATCATCCTGCCGGCTCTTACATTGGGCGTTGCACCACTTGCATTGCTGGCACGGACGACACGTGCGGCAGTGCTTGAAGTCATGGGTGCCGATTTCATCCGCACTGCACGTTCGAAAGGCATGAACAGTTTTCGCCTTGTGAAGTGGCATGTCATGCGCAATGCGCTGGTGCTGATCATCACGACCATCGGCCTGCAGTTCGGGTCGATGATGGGGCAGGCCGTAGTGGTTGAGAAGCTGTTCTCCTGGCCGGGGCTCGGTTCGTTGCTTATCGACAGTGTTTCGATGCGTGACATTCCTGTTGTTCAGGGGGCAATTCTCGTGATTGTATTGTGGTTTCTCACCATCAATACGATCGTTGACATCCTCTACGCGGTCATTGATCCGCGCATAAGCCACGAGTAAGCCAATGAAATTCCGTTTCAATCTCGTATTCGGCGGCCTTGTATGCGCTATCATTATGACGGCTGCAGTGTTTGCGCCGCTACTGGCCCATTATAATCCGGTTCTCGATGCTGACCTGATGAATGCAGAACTGCCTCCAGACGCGCAGTTCTGGTTCGGCACTGATGCGCAAGGGCGCGACGTCTATTCTCGTATCCTTTATGGTGCGCAGGTCTCTTTGACCGTCGGTGTCGTATCGCAGTGCATCAACACAGTTATCGGGCTCTGCTTTGGCATTTCGGCCGGCTATTTTGGTGGCTGGTGGGATGATTTCGTGAACGGCCTCACCAATCTGATGCTGGCTATACCTTCGCTGATTTTTGCTCTGGCGATCATGGCAGTTCTCGGACCCGGTCTGCCGAGCCTCCTGCTTGCACTCGGTTTGACGAACTGGTCATGGACATGCCGCATTGCGCGTAGCTCAACGCTATCGCTTAAAAAGCAAGGCTATATTCAGGCGGCGAAGATGCTTGGCTACAGCGATGTTCGCATCATGATCACACAGATTGTGCCGAATATGATCGGACCAATCCTCGTCATCGGTACGCTTGGTATGGGCGACGCCATTCTGGCGGAAGCCGCACTTTCTTACCTTGGCCTCGGTATCAGTCCCCCAGAACCAAGCTGGGGTAATATGCTCACCGATGCACGTGAGCTGATTGTCAGCGCGCCATGGGCGGCAATTTTTCCCGGCCTTGCCATCTTTTTTACCGTGCTTGGGCTCAATCTTTTCGGTGATGGCCTGCGTGATTGGCTCGACCCGCATATGAGGACGCGTAAGGTATGAGTGAAAAAGCACTTCTCGAGGTGGAAAACCTTCGCATCGACATCGCTTCGGGTTCCGTCCGACATAACGTGGTCGAAGACGTGTCCTTTACAATTGGCGCTGGTGAAACATTTGGTCTTGTTGGAGAGTCCGGGTGCGGAAAGAGCATTACCGCTCTGTCGATGATTGGACTGTTGCGCAAGCCACTTTTGGTCACAGGGGGCGCGATCCGGTTCAAAGGGCAGGATCTGCAATCCATGTCATCGCGCGACATACGAAAGCTGCGTGGCAATCGGATCGCGATGATCTTTCAGGAGCCGATGACAGCTCTTAACCCTTTGTCTCCTGTTGGTCGGCAAATCGCAGAAATGTTCGTACTGCATCAGGGCGCAACATGGCATGAGGCCGAGCAAAAGGCAGTCGAAGCGCTGGGCAGCGTTCAGGTTCCTGCGCCTGAGCAACGCGTGAAGAACTATCCGCACCAGATGTCAGGCGGTATGCGCCAGCGCGTGATGATCGCCATCGCGCTGGCCTGTAACCCTGATCTATTGATTGCGGACGAGCCCACGACCGCGCTCGACGTGACTGTTCAGGCAGAAATTCTGCGTCTGATGCAGGAACTTTGCACAGCACGAGGCACTTCGGTGCTTATGATTAGTCACGATCTTGGTGTCATTGCCAAGATGTGCCGGCGCGTGGGGGTCATGTATGCGGGACATCTTGTCGAAGAAAGAGTAACCGCAGGCCTCTTTCATCATCCGACGCATCCTTATGCCCATGGTCTTCTTGCCTCGCTTCCACAGCTTGGCTCCCGCCAGAAGGAAGGTCAGCGCCAATTGCAGGAAATCGAAGGTGTTGTTCCCTCAATTTCGGCATTCCCGCAAGGTTGCAGGTTTGAGCCACGCTGTACGCGCGCGACAGACATCTGCCGGGCTGAAAAACCCGGATGGACGCCGTTGCAAGATGCAGGCTCAGTGAGGTGCTTTCATCATGAATGACATGCATTCGACAAAATTTGCAGAGCCTTTGGTCAGTATTGATGATCTTAGTGTTCACTTTCCTATAAGTAGCGGCATATTCAGCCGGTCGACACAATTGCTGCGTGCTGTCAACAATCTCAGTCTTACCTTGAACAAAGGTGAGTGCCTGTCCATTGTCGGAGAATCCGGCTGCGGCAAATCCACACTCGCACTCTCCATTGTTGGCTTGCAGAAGCCAACGAGCGGGCAAATTTACTTTGAAGGAAGACCTATCACAGACAGGGATGAGCCTTCACGATTAGAGCGCGCGAAAATGGCGCAAATGGTTTTTCAGGACCCTTTCGCTTCTCTTAATCCGCGTCAGACGGTTTATACGTCGCTTGCTGCCCCGTTGCGGCTTCATGGAGTGAAGTCTCGCAGCGAAGTGGATGGACGTGTTGAAGAAATCTTGCGTCTTGTCGGCCTGAAACCAGAGCAGGCAAAGCGTTACCCACATGAGTTTTCAGGCGGCCAGCGCCAGCGTATCGGGATAGCGCGTGCTCTGCTGCTTAATCCGAAAGTTATCGTGCTTGATGAACCCGTTTCCGCACTTGATGTTTCTATCCGCGCGCAGATCATAAACCTGCTGCTGGAACTTAAAGATCGGCTGGGCTTGTCCTATATTATGATCAGTCATGATCTGAGCGTCGTGGAGCACATGAGCGACCGTGTGGCTGTGATGTATTTCGGGCAGATTGTTGAAAGCGGCCCATGGGACCGGATATTTTCAAACCCGACGCATCCCTACACACGCCGACTGATATCGGCCATTCCAGATCCTATGACAGAATTGTCGGGTGCGCCTCTGATTGATGAAAGAAGTCCGCCTCAAGCGCCAGAAGGCTTCGGGTTTTATCCAGAAAGTTTTGGCACTCATGATGTGCATCAGTTGCCTCCGATCACGCAATTGGTCGACATCGGTGGTGGTCAGAGCGTTCGCGTCATTCAGAAAGCATAAAAGCGCTGGTGGGCCAGCGCTTTCGTCAGTTTTGGTGAGATACGAGCTCTACCGGCCTCCATCTCTTAAAGCTTCAGTCAGCCGTGATTATTTGCGCAATTCAGCTTCGATGTCGTCGAATGCTTTATCTTTGCCGATGCCGGTCAGGAAGGGTAGGCCCTTGATGACCGGCTTGGTAACTGAAGCCGAAATAGGCGTTGTGGAGACGATGAAATCCACATTGTCGGCAAGAGAAGGAACTTCCGTTGCTTTTGCCTGTTGAGCATTGAAGGTCAGCCCACGCTTTTTCATTTCTTCGGTAACGGCTGCATTCACTGCCGTAGATGTCGCAACACCTGTGCCGCAAGCGAAGAGAATTGTTTTCATTTTAGCCATGGTTTCCTCCAATTGGTGTTCGTGCATTCAATGAAATGCGCAAATATCGTATTTTTCTTGTCTCGAATTCAGTTGTAAAGACCTGCGCCCGTAGGATGGTTAGTCGTTATTGCAGTGCGGCCTCAACGTCTTGAATCGTGCGCGCTGCTTTCAACCTGTCGAGCGCATCAGCATCCTGAATGGTTGCCATGATCTGCTGCAAAGTCTCAATCTGTTTGTCCTTGTCATTGATGGCAAGCAAAAACACATATCCAACTGGGACAGCTTCTTCCGGATCTTCCATATTGGCAAACTGGATAGGCGATTTCAGCGTCGCGAATGCAATACCAGCATTGATTACATGCTCAGGATCGGTGTGAGGCACTGCAACGTTATCGTCCCGCTCAAGCGGCAATCCTGTCGGCATTATCAATTCGCGGCTGACGACAGCGTCGGCATAGCTTGGCTTGACATAACCCAGCTTCTCCAGCTTGCCAGCCAATATCCGGATAATCTCTTCGTTGGTTTTCGCTTCGCTCTGAAGCTCAATCGCTTGTGGGTCGAGATAATCAATCAGACCAGCAGCCATTCCATTCTCCGTTTGAAAAAGACCGCACGCCGAGATCGACGTGCGGCTTAGATTATATTGCAAAGGTGATTTCCACTGTTAGGTGGTTATCTCGTCCGCAGGTTCATCCTCTGCACCGGCCGCGCGTTCCCACGCCAATGTATTGCGGCGATAGAGCATGAAAAGTGCAGCAATAACAACGGCTATCACAGCGATACCAATAGCACCAAGCCACTGGATAGCTGAGATAATGATGTAAGGCACCCACAGGAATCCATCCACCACTGAAGTAATCTGCAGAGCGTTTTCAGGCAGCTTGAAGCCCGATGCAACTGCGGCACTGGTGAACAGTGGTGCAAGTGCATTGGCAACATAGAAGCCGATAGCCAAAGTGATCGTGCCCACCACGACCATGCGGAACACGTTTCCTTTCAGAAGCGGTGCAGTCATGGCAACGATGAACGGAATCACAGCGAGATCGGCAAACAGGATCACGCGGTTACCCGGCAAGATCACCGACAGAATAATCGCAATCGGCACCAAGATCAGCGACGACGAGATTGCCGCCGGATGGCCGATGAGGATCGCAGAATCGAGACCGACAAGAAGTTCACGGTCGCCAGTACGTTTACGCACGAATTCCTGCGCCGCATCAGATACTGGCAACAGGCCTTCCATGAGGATTTTTACCATGCGTGGCAGAAGCAGCATAACAGCTGCAAGCGTCATACCTGTGCCGAGAACCTTGGCGAGGATTGTGCCGAAATCGCCAGCATTGTAAAAAGCGATAAGACCAAGCACCAGACCGATAATCAGACCAAGAACAACAGGTTCGCCAAACACACCGAAGCGACGTTCAATGGTTTCGGTGCTGATATTGATTTTGTTGATGCCAGGGATGCGATCCATGATCCAGTTGAGCACGATGGCAATTGGCAGAATTTGTGCCGAAGCCAGATGCGGTACGGAAACCCCGGGTATGCCGTAGAATTGCTGAACAGCGCGCGCCGACCAGTCCGCAAACAACAAGGACAGTGCCGCAACCATTGCTGCAACGATGATGCCGTAAGCAAGGTTATCGGTTGCCGCGACAACTAGCGAGCCTACGAAAGCAAAATGCCAGAAGTTCCAAACGTCCACATTCAGTGTGCGCGTCCAGCGCAGCAGCAGAAGAACGATGTTGACCAGTATGCCGACCGGGATAACCCAGAGACCCACGGATGAACCAAAGGCAATTGCCGCAGCGGATGGCCAGCCAACATCAACGATGTCGCGCTTAATGCCGGTGTTGGTCACAATGGCTTGAGCCACTTCACCGATAGAGGTGAACATAAGGCCGAGTACCAGATTAATACCGATGAAAGCGACGCCAATGGTTATGGCGGCGCGAAAGGCTTTGCCAACTTTTGCCCCGAGTATCACTGCAATAATGAAAATTACGACAGGCAGCAGGACTGTTGCCCCAAGCGTATCGACTGCCGTTTTTAGTCCGCTCAGAAATGCGTCCATTCTAATCTCCTCCCCCCGGACACTTCCAAAGTGCGCCGAGCTCACAGAACGCCATTATTAGCTCGCACGTATCGACTGTTCAAAATGAGAATTGAGCGAAACGGCAGAACATTTGTATTCTATAGCAAACTAAAGTTGAATAACAAGACGGCATTTCGAGGAGGGTTGACGTCGCATAGAATGAACACTGGTATTGACTTAGAAACAAATGTTCATTAATCGATAGGTTATCAGAGGAGACTGCGAAAGTTTCGCAAGGACGTTCAGGAGGAAACGATGGCAACCAACGTGGCGTTGACAGGTTTGGCACGTGATATGCAGGCCCGGGCGGATAGTGGGCGACCAATTCGCATCGGACTGATTGGCTCAGGTGAAATGGGCACCGATATCGTCACACGCGTTGCGCATATGCCGGGTATCGAAGTCGGTGCTATCTCCGAACTGCGCGTTCCAAACGCCCTTAAAGCTGTCGATATCGCCTTTCAGGAAGAAGGTCATGGTCGTGAGGTTTCCACGGCTTCTGATCTCACCGCTGCGATGGAAGCGCATAAGGTTGCCGTAACCGATAATGCTAATCTGATTCTTGAGAACGATCTTATCGATGTTGTGATCGACGCGACGGGCGTTCCGGCTGTCGGTGCTGAGATCGGTCTTCGTGCAATGGAACATGGCAAGCATCTTGTCATGATGAATGTGGAAGCTGACGTCACCATCGGCGCTTATCTGAAAGCCGAAGCGGAACGTCTTGGCGTGACCTATTCGCTGGGCGCAGGTGATGAACCGTCATCCTGTATGGAACTGATCGAGTTTGTGACCGCAATGGGCCACCCGATTGTGGCTGCTGGCAAGGGTAAGAATAACCCGCTCAACATCGACGCTATTCCAGACGAGTATCTGGAAGAAGCAACGCGCCGTAATATGAACGTGCGCATGTTGGTTGAATTCGTGGATGGTTCAAAGACCATGGTCGAAATGGCTGCCATCGCCAATGCTACCGGACTGGTCCCCGATAAAGCCGGCATGCATGGCCCTGCAGCAACGCTTGATCAGCTCAATAAGACCCTGATCCCTGAGAAAGACGGCGGCGTGCTGTCGAAGGTCGGTGTCGTTGATTATTCGATTGGCAAGGGCGTTGCTCCCGGCGTCTTCGTCGTCGCTGACATGTCCCATCCGCGCATTTCCGAACGCATGGAAGATTTGAAGATGGGTAAGGGGCCATACTTCACATTCCATCGTCCATACCACCTGACTTCTCTAGAAGTGCCACTCACCTGTGCGCGCGTCGTGCTTTACGGAAAGCCGGACATGGTTCCACTTTCAACGCCTGTCGCTGAAGTGGCTGCCGTTGCCAAGAAGGACATGCAGCCCGGCGAAAAGCTCGATGCCATTGGCGAATATTGCTACCGCGCCTGGATAATGACCACCGGCGAGGCACTTAGTGCCCACGCCATTCCTTGCGGCCTTCTGCAGGGTGGCAGTGTAACCAAGCCGATCAAGAAGGGTGAACTCATCACTTACGATAATGCTGCAGTCGCCCCCGGTTCCAAGATTGCTGAACTGCGCGCGCGTCAAGACAAGCTCGTTTACGGAGCGTGAGGACAAAAAACCATGGTTCAAGCCAAAAAAGTCGAACCGCAGGATACGGGTGACCGTCACAACTTGCCTTATGCTTTCCGTACTTACTCCCCGGATCAGCTTAAGGAAGCGCTGCATAAAATGTATCTCATCCGCCGCTTTGAAGAGGGTGCGGAAGAAAGCTACACACGCGGTCTTATTCACGGAACGATGCATCTGTCCATCGGGCAGGAAGCTAGTGCAATGGGCTCGTGCCTGCCGCTGAATGATGACGACATGATCACCTCGACTCATCGTGGTCATGGTCATTGCATCGCCAAGGGGGCAGACGTGAAGCGCATGTTTGCCGAGTTTTTCGGCAAGGAAACCGGCTATTGCAAAGGCCGGGGCGGCTCGATGCACATTGCTGACGTGTCCAAGGGTAATCTTGGTGCAAATGGCATTGTCGGCGGTGGTATTCCGATTGCTGTCGGTGCAGCACTCTCTGCCAAGAAGCAGAAAAATGGCAAGGTTGTCGTGTCGTTTTTTGGTGACGGTGCGAATAATGAGGGCGCGTTTCATGAAGCACTCAATATGGCCTCCGTCTGGAAGCTCCCGGTCGTTTTCATCTGCGAAAACAATGGCTACGGCATGTCGACGTCGACGAAGCGGTCGACTGCGGTTGCAAACGTGGCTGACCGTGCCTCGGCCTATAATATGCCGGGCGTAATTGTCGACGGAAACAACCTGTCGGAAGTGGCAGAGGCCGTCAATAACGCCACAGAACGCGCACGGCGCGGTGATGGGCCAACGCTGATTGAAAATAAGACTTACCGCATCAGGGGGCATTCCAAGAGCGACCGCAACCGCTATCGCACCAAGGAAGAAATCGAACATTGGCAGAATGATCGCGATCCGATTGCGCATTTTGAGGCTGATATGAAGGCTTATGGCTTCATCAATGATGCCGAGATCGAGGCAATACGTGCTGAGGTCGAGAAGGAAATAGCTGACGCGATTGAATTCGCCAAGAACAGCCCTGCGCCTGATTTGACCAACCTGACCCGCGACGTTTACACGGACGATATTTGAAGATGGACACGACAATCCGTGAGTTGAGCTATTCGCAAGCCATCCAGGAAGCTATGGCAATTGCCATGGAGCGCGACGAACGCGTGTTTCTTATGGGTGAAGACATCGGCGTCTATGGCGGCGCATTTCAGGTGACCGGTGATTTGGTCCATCGCTTTGGCGA
The DNA here is from genome assembly GCF_029909885.1 of Ochrobactrum sp. AN78. Lineage (NCBI taxonomy): Bacteria > Pseudomonadati > Pseudomonadota > Alphaproteobacteria > Hyphomicrobiales > Brucellaceae > Ochrobactrum > Ochrobactrum sp. AN78. Next base: position 68,611 of record NZ_JASAMU010000007.1, on the reverse strand, counting down.
AGACCGCGTTATGGATACACCGATTTCCGAACTCGGCGGGGCCGGCGTTGCCGTTGGTGCGGCACTTACCGGCATGCGTCCGATCTTTGAATTCCAGTTCTCTGACTTTGCCGCTTTGGCGATGGAGCAGATAGTCAATCAGGCCGCAAAAATCCGCTATATGCTTGGTGGCGCGGTCTCGGTTCCGCTGGTCATGCGTTTTCCAGCGGGTTCGGGAACGGGCGCTGCAGCGCAGCACAGCCAGAGCCTTGAAGCATGGCTGGGCCATGTTCCCGGCCTCAAGGTTCTGCAGCCGTCAACGCCCTATGATGCAAAAGGCATGTTACTTGCAGCCGTTGAAGATCCTGATCCAGTCATGATTTTCGAGCACAAGCTCCTTTATAAGACCAAGGGTCCCGTACCTGAAGGATTCTACACTGTGCCGATCGGCAAGGCCGATGTGGTGCGCGAAGGCCGCGATCTTACCATCGTCGCCACCGCAATCATGGTTCATAAGGCGCTTGATGCTGCCGCAGAACTCGCCAAAGAAGGCATTGATGTTGAAGTGATTGATCTGCGCACCGTGCGTCCGATTGATCGTGAAACCATCATTAAAAGCGTGAAGAAGACTTCCAAGCTTCTATGCGTTTATGAAGCGGTCAAGACACTTGGTATTGGTGCTGAAATTTCCGCGATCATCGCAGAAAGCGATGCTTTTGATTATCTTGATGCACCGATTGTGCGTCTTGGCGGGGCGGAAACTCCAATTCCGTATAATCCCGACCTTGAACGCGCAACCGTTCCACAGGTGCCTGATATCCTGAAAAGCGCGCGTGATCTGGCTAAGGGAGTACGCTGACCATGGCTGTCGAAGTCATTCTCCCCAAGGTCGATATGGATATGGAGACGGGGCAGATTTCGCGCTGGTACGCCAAAGATGGCGATACTGTCACGAAGGGCCAGCTTCTCTTTGAAATTGAGACTGACAAGGCTGCGATGGAAGTCGATGCTCCGGCATCAGGAACTATTGCGGATATCAGTGCCGTGGAAGGCGCTGTTGTGCCAGTTGGCCAGACTGTCGCCTGGATTTATGATGAAGGCGAAGAGCGAGTTGGGACTTCAGCACCTGTTGTCGAAGAGAAGCCTGTTCCAGCTTCCGTCAACACCGTCATTGAACCAGCCGTCCAACAACAAGTTGAGCCTAAGTCCTCCCAAAACGATGCAGTTGACTCGGCTGATGGTGTACGGGCAACGCCGCTTGCACGTCGCCTTGCGCGTGAAGCGGGCGTTGATCTTGCAAGTGTCTTGGGTTCTGGACCCAAAGGTCGTGTCCAGAAAAAGGACGTTGAAAGCAATGTCGCCGTCACAAAGCCGTTGGCTGCAAAGACTAAATCGTCTGTACGCACAAACACAGATGGTGCTGCCATTGGTCAGTTAAGCGCAGTCTGGTTGCGTGAGGGTGAGGCCAATCGTTTGCCGATTGTTTTGATCCACGGCTTTGCGGCTGACCTCAACTCATGGCGTGGATTGTTTGCCGGGGCATCGCTCGGTCATCCGATATTGGCACTTGATCTTCCGGGACACGGCAATTCACCACGTGTCGTTCCTGAAAGCATAGATGACATTGCCGCTGCCGTCGAAACGACGCTTGCGGCCTTCGGTGTGACGTCATGTCTATTGGTAGGTCACTCGCTTGGCGGAGCAGTTGCCACAGTCACCGCTGCGCGTGGTGTTGTTGATGTGCGTTCTCTACTGCTGATTTCTTCAGGTGGTTTGGGGCCGCAGGTCAATGGTGCTTTCATAACGGGTCTTATCGGCGCGAAAAGCGAAGCAAGCATCGTTCCCTGGTTGAAGCTGCTCGTTGCCGATGAGAGTCATCTGACGAAGCCATTCATTAATGCAACGGTTGCGCAAGCTTCCGACGCAGAATTGCGCACCACGCAAGGCGCGATTGGCGACAGGTTCTTCGCGGATGGCACGCAGACTTTTGAGGTTCGTTCAAGCATTACGTCGCTGGCTATACCGGTGCGGCTCATCTTCGGGGCAGAGGATCGGGTTATTCCCGTTGCCCATGCACACGGCTTGCCAGGAAAAGTGGGCATCCACATTTTTGCAGGATGTGGACATATGCCACAAATTGAAGAGCGTGGTGCTGTGCTGCAAATCCTTAAAGAGTGCGCAATGGCTACCAATTGATGCTTAGTTGCGGTGATTGAAAAAGAAAGCACATCGTTTTGTGACGATGTGCTTTTTTGTTTTTAGTCTGATTGCGCTCTGTCTTTAAGCATCTGTGCAGCGCTTTCTTCATCGGTGATGAGAACTGTTGGCCTCAGAAGTTCGATTGCGCCAAGCAGGGCAGCGATCTTCTCTTTCCCGCCCGATGTGAGAATGCGTTGCGGTGATTTTTGAAGGCTTTCGATTTTGGCCGACATTACCCTGTCATGCACGGGATCATCCACGATCTTGCCACTCTTGTCATAAAAGTGGAAAAGCACGTCGCCAACAGCGCCATTTTCAATAAGCGAGAGCTTCTGCTGTTCGTCAATCAAACCGACACGATAAGATGTGCTGCTTGCGGTTTGAATGTCACCAACGCTAAGCAGAACCATGTCGAGCTCTTCAGCCATGTCGAGCACGGTATTGAGCCCACAACGCTCGATAAGGGCTATCCGCGTTTCCTTGCTATCAACCAATGCAGGCGCGGGGATCAAATATCCTTCACCCTGAAAAATCTGCGCGAACTGCCAGGCAAATTCCGGCGGGTTAGAACGGCGCGGTTGAACGATGCCACCGAGCAGAGAAATGACCTTCAGATCATTCAGCGGTCGCGCACCGATATGCTGAAGGGTGCTGGACAGGGTTCGGCCCCATCCCACTCCGATTGTCATACCATGCTGAACTTTTTCCGAAAGATAAGCGCCTGTCGCAGCACTGATTGGTGGAATAGGATCGATATCTGGTGATGAGAGCGGCGCTACAATAGCGCGCTCCAGACCGAAGGTCTTTTCCAGCTCCACTTCGAGTGCGGTCAAGCTTGCCAGCTTGCCTTCGATGGTAATCTTTACTTCATTGCGCGCACGAGCATCAGCAAGAAGGCGAACGATGGTCACGCGACCGACACCGAGCGCTTCTGCAATGTCGTTTTGGGTCATTTGTTCGACGTAATACATCCACGCCGCACGCGTTCTCAACCGGCTCGTGCGGTTTTCTGCGGCAACGCCTTCCGATCCAATGATGAGGTCAGCTGTCTCCAGATTCTTTTGAGTCTTCTTGCCGGCTTTTTTCAAAATAATCCCTCAAATTATTGGCGCATTACTGCATTATAGAAGTGATACTCTTAAAGCGAACCTATTGCTTTTCCATGTGAAGGCAAACAATAATTCATGCGCTCTGTCCATGCTATACTGATGGCGCTGCGGTTAAGGAAAATGAATATGTTACGCATTCTTTCGGAAGAAATTGCAGTCAATCTGAAGGACCGTCTGCGCGAGGTTCGATATATGATTCGTCGCAATCGTCATGAAAGTTTGCAAGGCGAACAGGCAGCTCCCCGGCCGGGTGAAATCGTGTCGCCGGAACTGCTTCTGGGTCATGCAGCAAGCATGATGGATAAGGCGCTGACGACGGCTGAAACAATCTCCATTTCGTTGATTTCGTCTAATCCGACTGTCCATAACAGGGCGCCCCATATCAAAAGTCTGGCAGTGTATTTTGGTAGTGGATCGGAAGGCGTGCGCTCTTTCCGCAAGGATATGTACTATCTCACGAAGGAGGTACTTCGTCGCAATCAGCTGCAGAATGTGCTGATCCAGGAGGCTGTGTTCGTCACGGTCCATGCAAAAGTGATGCGCAAGCATGGGGCTTTATTGAAGAGCGCATTTGCCGCCGAAGCGGGTGACAAAAAAATCAATGAAACTGCCAAGGCCGTCACGGCAATTTTCCTCCAGTTTCTTGCGGAAAAGCCGGTTCGCTTTATCTCACTCGATGGCCATTGCGACCCCCAAGCCTTGCGTAGATTTGAAACGATGTGTTTCGCTGCTGTCGGCTTGGCATGTGGTTTGGTGACGGCCAAAGCCGCCGATCTGGAGGGAATTGATCCGCTGGAAAGTGCCATTTTGGCTTTGGATGCGCGGGATGAGCGTCTGATGCAGGCTACCGAAGACCGCGATCAGGCGCAGCTTGAAAATCTTTTCAAGACCTTGATTGCGCACCTGCCATAAAGCAAAGCCCGGATACTAAGATCCGGGCTAGCTATGCAACCTAAGCGATATCCTAGTTTGCCAACATATCCGTAATAGCCTTTTTTGCGCGCGGAATTGAAGCCGGGCTCATACTGAGTTCTGTCAGTCCCATGCGCAGAAACTCGCCAATGAGTTCGGGCCTGCCTGCTGCTTCGCCGCACATGCCGACCATGATGCCAGCTTCGGTGCCCGCCTTTGCGGTCATCTCAATTGCGGCCATGACAGCCGGGTGGCTTACATCGTTTAGCTTGGCGACAGTAGGGTTTAGCCGATCAGCGGCCATCACATACTGTGTGAGATCATTGGTGCCGATGGAGAAGAAGGCGGCTTCCTTTGCGAGCTCTCTGGCAGCGAACACAGCTGCAGGCGTCTCGATCATCACACCCAGATCGAACTCCGCATAGGCTTTGCCTTCGCTTTTAAGTTCGCTGATGCATTCTGAAATCAGTCGCCTGGTTGCACGGATCTCTTCGACATCCGAGATCATCGGCAGCATCACCTTGAGATTGCCGTTGACGGCTGAGCGCAACAAGGCGCGCAGCTGCGGTTTGAACACGTCCAAACGATCCAGACACATGCGAATGCCGCGCCAGCCAAGGAAAGGATTTTCCTCTTCAGGAAACTCGATACCTGCAATGGGTTTATCGCCACCGATATCAAGAGTGCGGACAATAACCGAATACGGTGCAAATGCTTTGAGAAGCGCTGAATAGGTTTCAGTCTGCATGTCTTCAGACGGCAAGTGAATATGCTTCATGAAAAGCAGCTCGGTGCGGAAAAGTCCAACACCCATGGCACCGGCTTCAAGGGCGACGTCGATTTCTTCAAGCGCGCCCATATTGGCTGCGACTTCGATGATGGTCCCGTCTGCGCGTCGAGGGATTATCGAGCGATAAGCATCAAGCGCCTGCTTTTCCTGCAATGTTGCGGCAATACGTGCTTCGATGTCGTTGCGAGTGGCTGCATCCGGGTCCGAATGGACGATGCCGCTACTGCCATCAACAGCAACGATTTTAGAATTTTTGAGCTGCAGAACGGCGCTTCCGAGGCCCAAAACGGCGGGTATGCCATGCGTGCGGGCGATGATTGCAACATGCGACGTTGCACCGCCATGTCCGCAAACAACTCCTTTGATTTTTTTGAGCGGAGCGCGCGCCAAATCCCACGCACCAATGTCTTCGGCGATAAGTACGGACCCTGCCGGTAAGCTTTCCAGATTGATGTCTTCTTTGCCGAGAAGGGCGAGGCAAATTTGACGGCTGACGGCATGCACATCATCCGCGCGTGCATTGAGATAAGGATCGTCAAGTGCCGCAAATTGTCCGGCAACTGTGGATGCCGCTCCTAGCATTGCCGAAATTGCATCCATGCCCCCGCGAATGAGCGAGATAGCTTCTTCAGTCAGGCTGTCATCAGCCGCAATATCTTTCAATGCTGCAATGATGCCGCGATCTGTATCCGCGAGGTTTCCTGTGGTGAGCGATTCATCCATGCGTTGTTGCACAGTTGCGATTGCCGATTTGAAATGGGCAACTTCGTTTTCAATTTCAGAAGTTGCGAGCTTTCGACCGAGCGGCTTGATTTCTTCCGGGAAGAACGCAAACGCAGTGCCTAAAGAAACGCCTTCACTTGCACCGACACCCTTTATTTGGCCATTGGGTAACTTTGCGATTGTTGCTGGTAGAACAGTAGGCGCCGACTTCGGTTGAATGTCTGGTGCTGCAGCGCTGTTTTCTTCAAGGCCAGCTTGAGGGTTTTCCAGATAGCCTATCAGTGCTTCGATTGCTTCAATGGCATCAGCTCCATCGGCGCGTACTGTGACTTCATCAAGCTCTTTGACACCAAGAAGCATCAGCTTGACGGAGCTTTTGGCACTGACGCTTTTTCCTGCCTTGGCGATTTCGATGTCGCTTTCAAAACCCTTGGCCAGTTTAACGAAGCGGGTTGCTGGGCGTGCATGCAGCCCTTCGTGCACCCGGACGATAGTCGAGCGTTCCATTTATATAAGCCTCAAAGCGACACCTGAAACATTCCAGCAGCTTGTTTGCCGGAAGCTATTCCAATTATCTGTTTTAACACGCAATTTTGACGATATATTTGGCGAGGTCTTAGCCGCCAATAATGATAATCTGGCCTTCTTTCAGGACAGAAACAAGCTCTTCGCCGGCAATTTCGCTGGCGCAAATTTCACCCGGACGATCTGTGGACTGGGCGCCGGTAAACGAAATAACAACATGGCCAATTTCGCGTACTTTCTGCCATGCGCTGTCGCCGACGGCAGTAATTTCTGCGTTGAGCGAGCCTATGGTGATACGGGTTCCGACGGCAGGCGCGGAGGCTTCAGGCCCTTCTTCCACGACATGCATTACGGACACTTCTGCAAGTTCGGGTGGGGAGCCATCGGCGAAGAGAATGAGAACGCCGCCTTCGGCGAGATCCGCAACTTCCGGGCCGATCGCGGTGATCCGCGTTTTCAGATGTATCGACATAGAGGCGGTCCTTTCTTGATATTGTCGTTCGATGCCTTGGAAAATTGATCGGGAAACATCGCTATTGCACGAATTAGGGAAAGCCTGCCGCTGTTTTTGCCGCGGCAGGTTGAGAGTTTTAAAGCACTGCGAGACTGACTACCCAGGCGATCAGGACAGAAAGCGGACCCATGATCTGACGGCTGATGAGAACAGCGGGAACACCAATTTCGATTGTCTTGGGTTTCGCTTCACCGAGTGCCAGACCAACCGGTACAAAGTCGCAACCGACCTGCGTGTTGTAGGCAAAAAGCGCGGGCAGAGCCATGGCCGGGGCAATGGTGCCGTTTGCGATCTGCGGTCCAATAATTGCCACACCGACAACCTGTGCGATGACCGCACCAGGCCCCAAAATCGGCGACAGGAATGGCAAGCCACATATTGCAGAGAGCACCAGCAAACCGACAATGTTATTGGCAAGTGGTCCGAGTGGCTGTGCGAGAATGTCACCAATACCGGTATAAAGGATGAGGCCAATCAGCATCGTTACGAATGCCATGAACGGCAAGACGTTACGAATGACCTGATCGATTGTGCGGCGTCCGGCCTGGAAGAAAATACCAACCACACGGCCCATCACACGGCCAATGCTGCTGATAAATCCTACAAGTCCACCTTCGCTCGGCTGTTCCACCGGTTGATGCGCTTCTTCTTCAATAGATGCTGCAGCAGGGGCTGCGGCGGCTGAACCGTCAGCAAGAATAATATTCTCCGGCTTCACGCCAGAAACGTAGATGTCTTCAGTGATAAATTGCGCCAGTGGCCCGGACTGCCCGACCGGCGTGATGTTCACGGTCGGAATGCGCTTGCGCGGATAGACACCGCAACGGGCCGTTCCGCCGCAATCGACAACTACGACAGCCATTTCGCTTTCAATCGGAGGTGAGCGAAAACCGTCAACGGCTTCTGCACCAGTGAGTTCAGCGATCTGGCGCGCAAGGGGGTGAATGCCGCCGCCCGTGACAGATACAACTTTGCTGCGCTGCTCAGTCGGTTGAATGATAAGCGGGCCGCCCCAACCGTTGGAGCCGCGGGAAATCTTAACTGCTTTATAGGTCTTTACCATGTCGTCCTCCCCAATTCCCGCTTAAAGCTCAATGCCCTGACGCCGCGCCATAATGGCGGTGATGCGTTCGGTAAGCATGCCTTTGAGAAGGATCACGACGAGACCCACGATTGCGTACCAGATTGCCACGTTGATGTGGTAGCCGGTTGGTACAGCGCCTTTCTTCTCCAGTTCGAGAAGCGCGACGAGCACGCCACCCCAGACGAAATATTCGCCCGGATTAATATGCGGAAACAGACCCAGTGGTGGATGCACATAGGAAACCGCAGCATCATAGAAGGCGGGCTTGTATTTTTCATCCAGGAAAGACCCGAATGTATAAGCCATCGGGTTTGTCAGGAAGAAGACAGAGAGAACGGGCAGAACCGTATAACGGGTGAGGGCGATACGCCCCGCGCTACGCGCAATACCATGAACGCGCTTTTCGCCGACCAGTTCTGTTACGGCATAAAAGGCAGTCATCAGCACGACAAGCGTCGGGATAATGCCGGTTACAAACCCTGCGAAGACTTCGCCGCCTTTTTGGAAGACACCGATGAAATGCTTGCCGATTGAGGCAAGCCAGCCAAGCTGCTCTTCCTGTTGGACGTTCTGAAGGCGCTCTTTAAACTGATCTACAGTAATTCCGCTACTGCCTGCATCTGCGGGTCCAGTCGTTGTTGCTTGTGCCAGTTGCAGAAGATCGTTTCCTGCTTGGTCAGCGACATGTTTGCCATGCAGCGCAGCGTCAGAAATCATGCTGCCAGCCATATGTATAGATTGCATTGTTACGTCGGCATGTTGTGCCAACATCGTCACTATCGACATTGTTCCTCCTCGGTTGCTTGTTTTAGGCAAGCAACTCCTATGCTCCCACTGCTTTTAAACCCTCGAGTTCGAGCCCGTCGGACTGACCTCTTATACGGCCGATCTGTTCCATCGCCTGTTTGGCGGCAGTCACCACTTCAGGCGTGCCTTCTACGATTGAGGGATTGTCCTGCAATTCGCTGAGGCGCATTCCCTCAAAGCCTTCGCGACGGATAAACTGGGCAAAAACCGTCCGACCGCTCATTTGCAGGAAACGTCGCACCACCAAATCGCGGTCTACAACGAGCAAAACAATGACGCCTCTGCCGAAGCGTCCGCGCACATGGCCTGCGCCAACAAAGCCGTCAGAATATTTCGATGTGATGCCTTTCATCACATCGGAATAGTGGCGCATCTGGAACCAGACGCCCAAAGACTGAAAGCCCCAAAGCAAGGCGAGTGCCAGCAATGCCCATTGCCAGATAGCCATTTTTGTTCTCCTCCCACGAAGAACGAACCAGATATTTTCCAAGTTCGTCTTTCATCAATTAGAGAACATTTGTCTTCTAGAATGTCAATATGTATAATTTTGTCGATAAATAACGGCGAAAGACACCTGACTTTTGAATCGGTTTCGCATAATGTCATTTGCAAACGGGAGGCCGCTCGCAACATGGACTTGCTACTCAGAGAACAAATGGCATCGATGCCTGATTTGCGTCATCGGCTGCGTCAACTGCGTTGGTTCAGGGCCACATTTCGTAAGCATGCGAGCTTGCTGCATGAGCTTTATGGTGTCGAATATGAGATTGACGAAAAGAAGCTCACCGAAGCCTTTCTGAACTGGGTGGAACTCGTTGATCAAAACAAGCGCTTCGCCAAGGTGGATCGTAAGGATTTCATCGCCTTTGCTGCGGGTCTCGTGTTGCGAGAGTTGATCCGTTTGTCGCCCGCCAAGGTCGTTTCGCCACCCAAGCACGCTGCAGGAGATTCCGCTCGGCTTTACGAGATTGTTCGCTTCTGGCCGGAGGGATTTCTCTATACAAACTACTGTATCTGCGCGATTGCCGCTGTGCAGGAGCAAGAGTTTGGTACGGTGCCAGATATCGACCAATGTGCCGATGAGCTGCGAACGTGGTGGTCTTACAAGGAAAATGTCTCTGAAATGCCAGGTTATGCGATAGCATTTCTTGATAAATTTCTCGGTAGTGAACCAAACTGGGTTATGCCAGACTTGGCCTCGGCGCGCGCTGCCGTTAAACGTGCGCTTGGCGAAAACAGTCCTGTGACGAAGATTCAAAGCACGTAATCACCGACGATTTCTGATTGATTGCTTGTCCGTGTTAGCGCCACGGGTCGACCACTGGTGACTTCATTTCTGATCCAGTCCGTCAAATATTTCGCGCCGATAGTGTTATGGCTGTGCGCATGAAATACCCCAATAATCTCACTGAAGCATCCATTGTGTCACCTTTAGCAGGGGTTGTCTCTCCCAAAGTATGATGGCGTCTCTTAAAATTCTTACATTTTTCGATAGATGATCGACAAATGTAAGAATTTTTATTAACAATAGGGATGAGCGTAAGAGGAAGGCGCTCTCCGGCCAAGATCAATAAGCAGAAAAAGCCGAGAATCCGGGCTTTCGATGAGCTTTAAACAAAATGTGTTGACAGGCGACAACATACACTGACAAATGTCAGTGCGGGGTGGCATAGTTCAATTAGGCAGAATGTCTAGTGGATTTCCCGTTCATTTTGCGGGGTGGGAGCCTTGATACTGGGAGGAGATGACATGTCATCGTATGGCGTGGATAGGCAGACGGTTTTTCTGCTTTTGATCAATGGTGCAGTGCTGGCTGCTGGTGCGGCTTTTGCCGGCGCCAATTTCATGGACAGTTATAATCTGCAGTCTATGGCCGCTCAGGTGCCTGAACTTGGTCTGCTTGCGCTCGGCGTCATGCTCGCCATGATCTCTGGAAATGGTGGTATTGATCTTTCCGGTATTGCGCTTGCCAATCTCGCAGGAATTATAGCGTTTCTTGTTGCCCGCAGCATCATTCCGGTTGCTGATGCGCCGCTTCTGTTTTCATGGACATTTGCTGGATTAGCGCTCGCAGTTGGGCTGGTTGGCGGGTTGGTTAACGGGATCATGATCGCTTATGCGCGATTGACGCCGTTGATCGCAACGCTTGGCACGCAGTTGGTTTTTACTGGTATTGCCGTGTTTCTGACCAATGGTTCGGCAATCAGCCTTGGTTATATCGAGCCGCTGGATAATTTCGGCAATATGCCAATTCTCAGCATTCCGATGTGTTTTGCGCTGTTTCTCGCAATTGCTGCTTTCTTGGCTTTTCTTCTGAAGTACACACCCTTCGGTGTGAAGCTAATGCTGATGGGCAGCAACTCGAAAGCCGCGCGTTACGGCGGTATCAATGAAAAGCGTATGCTGCTTATCACCTATACGATTTGCGGTGTGCTTGCATCGGTCGCAGGGATCATCATCGCGGCGCGTAATTCTTCTGTGAAATGGGATTACGGCGGCTCTTATGTTTTGATTGCCATTCTTATCGCAGTACTCGGCGGCGTTAAGCCGGAAGGTGGATATGGCAAAGTGCTGTGCGTGCTTCTGGCAGCGACAGCGCTTCAGATTCTCTCAAGCCTGTTCAACTTCATGAACATTTCCAACTTCTTCCGCGATCTGGCATGGGGTGTGTTGCTTCTGGTGCTACTGGCATCAGCGCGCGTGCACCTTGGCTACTGGTTACGGCTGAGACGATGACCAATTCCCTGATGGCCCTGCGGGGAGGAAACTTGCAGGCCGTCAGGAATGAAACCCAACAATAAGCATCATTATAATTGGAGGAGAAGCATGCGTATAATTTCCAAACTGACTGCCTGCACAGTGCTCGCAGGCGTAGCGATGGGTGGCATTGCCGTCGCGCAGGACAAGCCAACCATTACAACAGTTGTAAAAGTTACCGGTGAAAACTGGTTCACCCGCATGAATGAAGGTGTCGATGCATTTGGCAAAGACAATCCTGACGTTAATGCAAGTCAGGTCGGACCTGCTAAGGCAGACGCCGCGCAGCAGGCTCGTATTCTCGAAGATCTCGTTGCTAAGAACGTGTCTGCGATCGCAGTTGTGCCAATGGACCCATCAGCGCTTGAAGGCGTCCTGCGTCGCGCGGCTCAGCGCGGTATCAAGGTTATCGCTCACGAAGGCGACAGCCTGACCAATGTCGATGTTGATATCGAAGCCTTCGATAACAAGGCATTCGGAACGCGCATCAATGAAGCACTTGCAAACTGCATGGGCAAATCCGGTAAGTGGACGTCTTTCGTAGGTTCGCTCGGCAGCCTGACGCACAATCAGTGGGTTGATGCTGGTGCGGCCAACGCAAAGCAGTATCCAGACATGGAACTGGTTGCCGAGAAGAATGAATCCTTCAATGATGCCAATAAAGCCTATGAAAAGGCAAAGGAAATCCTGCGAAAATATCCAGACATCAAGGGTTTTCAGGGTTCCTCCGCTATTGACGTGATCGGCATTGGCCGTGCCGTCGAAGAAGCTGGCCTTCAGGACAAGACCTGCGTTTATGGCCTTGGTCTGCCAAAGGATACTGGCCCATATCTCGAAAGCGGCGCTGTTGATCAGATATTCTTCTGGGACCCGAAAGACGCTGGCTATGTCATGAACAAGGTCGCAGATCTGGTTCTCAAGGGCGAGGAAATCAAGGATGGTATGGACCTTGGCGTTCCCGGCTATGAGAAGATGACCGTGATCAAGGGACCGGGCAAGGGCGTCATCATGCAGGGTCAGGCTTGGGTGGACGTAGACAAGTCCAACTACAAGAACTTCCCGTTCTAAGAAGGACTCCGCTCGTCTGATAATATTTCGGGGCTGCTTCGCACCACAGCAGCCCCGAAACTGCGGTATTGCACCCAACCAGTTTACGCGCCTTGAACCAATACACGGCGCAAAAGTGTCTGAGAGTTTCAGGAATTGTCCATGCACGCTACAGATTCAACACCTGCATCAACGCCGCCCTTTCTTGAAATTCGAAACGTCAAGAAATCCTTTGGTGGCGTCAAGGCGCTTAAAGAGGTCAGCCTTGTTATCGAAGCAGGCCAAATCTATCACCTGATGGGTGAGAACGGCTGTGGCAAAAGCACACTGATCAAAATCCTTTCCGGCGCACAGCCTGCCGATGAGGGGCAGATTTTCATCGACGGCGAACCAACAGGCGCCCGTGCTGGCGACATTGGCGCTATCGGTTCTTTGCGCGCAGGCATCGAAACGGTCTATCAAGACCTATCATTGCTTCCCAATCTATCTGTTGCCGAAAATGTAGCCTTTACCGAACAACTCGTTGAAGCATCGGGTAAACTTGCGCGCAGGCTCGATGTTTCTGCCCTGAATGAAACGGCGAGACGCGCTTTGGCCGAGGTTCATCTGCCAACCGATACTGCCTTCCTGAAACGTAGAACCGACACGTTGCCACTTGCCACGCGCCAGCTGATTGCGATTGCCCGCGCAGTTGCTTCCGAAGCGCGTCTCGTCATCATGGATGAGCCGACAACGTCGTTGACACGGCAGGAAGTCGTCAATCTTTTGCGCGTTGTCGAGGGACTGTTGAGCAAGGGCGTCGCCGTTCTTTTCGTGACCCACAAGCTCGACGAATGCAAGTCGCTCGGCGGACGCGCCATCATCATGCGTGATGGTTTGAAAGTTGCAGAGCTTGACGTTGCTACGCATACCAAGGCCGAGTTCAGTCATTGGATGACAGGTCGCGAGATTAGCGAAACCCGGTATCGCACCGAGCCAAAACTCGGCGAAGTGATGCTCGATGTTGACCAACTGAGTGATGGGCAGAACTTTGAATCTGTTTCGCTTTCCTTAAAAAAGGGCGAAATATTAGGCATAACCGGCTTGCTTGACTCGGGCCGTAATGAGCTGGCGCTCGCGCTTGCCGGTGTTGTGCCTGCAAAGTCTGGAAAAATCAGACTGAACAGCAAAGAAATTGCGCCGCAATCGGCGGCTGACGCAATCCGTTTTGGCATTGGCTATGTTCCAGAAGATCGTCTTACAGAAGGGCTTTTTCTGGAAAAGCCTATTCAAGACAACATAACCTTGCCAATTCTTGATCGGTTGCGCAATGCGCTGGGCATGATCAGTGGCAGAAGAGCCAAGAAAATTGCAGAGGACAGCGTAGCCGATCTGCAAATTGTTGCACCAGACGTATCGATTCCCGTTCAATCGCTGTCAGGTGGCAATCAACAGCGTGTTCTGATTGGACGTTGGCTGACGATCAACCCGCAACTGCTTATCCTGCACGGTCCGACAGTTGGGGTTGATGTTGGTTCCAAGGATACAATTTTCCGCATCATCCAGCGCCTGGCTGACGATGGAATGGGTGTCATCATTATCAGCGACGATCTGCCTGAACTCTTGCAGAACTGCGATCGCATTCTCGTTATGCGACAGGGCCGTATCGTTGCCGCACACAATGCCGATGGACTGACTGAAGACGCGATCTATGCATCCATGGCCAGCACTGCAAAGGAGATCGCGCAATGACCGACATCGTATCGGTAGAAAAGACCAGTGCGAAAGATCGTGGCGTTCTGCTTCGTCTTTGGGACCTGATGGGGGCGAGACCGGAACTGTTCACGCTTTTGCTGACAGTGATCACCTGCTTGGTGGTAATCGCAGCCAATCCCGATTTCCTGCAGATGAGCAATCTTGTCGATATCCTGCGTGCATCCGTCGTGCGTGGTTTGTTTGCCATGGGTGTGTTGGTCGTGTTGGCGTCAGGCGGTATTGATGTCTCGTTTACAGCTATTGCCGCTTTCGTCATGTACGCGCTGACAATGTTGGTGACGAACCTGTTCCCCGAAATGCCAATGGCAGTCATTCTTGTGCTGGCAGCGTTGGGTGGCGCGTGTTTTGGTGCGCTGAATGGCTTCCTCGTGCAGAAGCTACAAGCGCCGTCGCTTATCGTAACGATTGGCACGCAATATGTGATCCGAAGTTTCCTTCTGACCTTTGTTGGTACGGCACTTTTCATGAATATCCCGGCTGCAATGGATGCGTTCGGTAAGGCGTCTTTGTTCACGCATCACGCATCGAATGGTGTTGTGTCGGTTCTACCTGCTACCGTTCTGGTGCTCGTGGTTGCTGCTTTCGTAACGTGGTTCATCCTTGAGCGCACATTGATGGGACGTGCGATTTTCGCGGTTGGCGGCAATCCATCCATCGCAGAGCGTCTTGGTATCAACCTTTTCCGTGTCCGTGTCCGTATCTTTGTCTTTGCTTATGCAGGTTTGCTGGCTGGTATCGCAGGCGTCGTGCACGTTTCCAGCAATCGTCTTGCTAATCCTTTTGACCTTGCAGGGATGGAGCTGGAAATTATTGCCGCTGTTGTGCTCGGCGGAGCGCGTATCACCGGTGGTTCGGGTTCGGTGATTGGGACGCTGCTGGGTGTACTGTTGATAACACTCGTCAGCAATGTGCTAATCTTTGTGGGTATTCCAAGCACGCTGCAACTGGCAATCGTTGGGGCTTTCATCCTGCTCGCTGGCACGATCTTCGCTTTACGCGACAGGACTTGAAACAAGTCGGATAAACAGAACCATCAAACATTTAAACTGAATTACGTTGGGCGGTCTGTGTTTTTTCGCAGACCTCTCCCAACTGAAATCTGGGAGGATTTCATGTCTCACGATGTGTCCGTTATAGGGCTCTATATTCTGGACGTTCTCGGACGCCCAGTGGATGCGATTCCGGCGGGCGGCAATGTCGAGTTTATCGACGAAATCCGGCTGACAGTGGCCGGGACAGCTGGCGGAACCGTAGTCGATCTTGCCAAGCTTGGCCTCAACTGTCTTGCGGTCGGTGCAGTGGGTGACGACGAGAAAGCCGATTTTGTACTGGCAACTCTGCAACGCTTCGGCGTTGATGTCGCTGAGATGCAGCGCTTGAAGGGTATTCCAACATCCTCATCTATATTGAATATTCGCCGCAATGGAGATCGTCCGGCGCTGCATGCGCGTGGTGCATCCGATCACTTTGAGATTGCCGACACTGCACTGGATGCAGTTCTGGCGCCGCCAATTATCCATCTTGGTGGAACAGGTCTATTGGCAAAGCTGGATGGCGAGCCGAGTCGAAAGCTTCTTGCGGAAGCAAAAGCACGAGGTCGGACGACCACATTCGACCTTCTGGGTGCCAATGATGGCACGCTCGATCTTATCGCTCCTCTCTTTCCGCATATCGACTACTTCATGCCGTCGATTGAGGAAGCGAAGCAAATTTCTGGCGCAGAAAGCGTTGAAGATGCCGGCCAGTTCTTTATTGAACGGGGCGTCAAGCACTGCGTTTTCACTCTTGGTGGGGATGGTGTATGCTTCATGGATGAATCTGGGGCGGTTTTGCGCCAGCCAGCATTCCAGATCGAAGTTGTGGATACGACAGGTTGTGGCGATGCGTTCGATGCCGGCTTTATCACGGCTTTGCACCACAAAATGGATATAAAAACAGCGCTTAATTTTGCGCAGGCTTCCGCAGCACTGGTTGCGACAGGGCTAGGGTCCGATGCTGGTATCCGCTCATTTGAGGACACGCTTAACTTCATGAATACTGCGGCAATCAAGCAGTAATGAGAAACGCGGCGGAGCGTCTGAACCGATCCGCCGCATCATGATCTATTAAGCGAGTAACAGCTGGGCTGCTTCGAAGTCGGTTACGAGATGGGTGGCATAGCCCCCAGCCAAGACTGCGCGGATGGCTTCGACTTTGCGCGCACCACCGGCAACGCAGAGCCTGCGCGGAACACGGTGCAACTCATCAAGTTCGATACCAATCACGCGCTGATCGAGTTCGCGAATGACCTGTTTTCCTTCACTGTCAAGGAAACGGCAGATCAACACTGCAACTGCGCCATCCTTGGCATAGGCGTCGATTTCGTCATCGCTGGTGACGTCGGCAATACGCATCGTGCTTTCTGACGACAAGCCTCCGACGCCAAACACGATCATGTCTGATTGAGCAATTAGCTCAAACTGTTTTTTAAGAGCGGGCTCGCCCATCAAGGCATCGCGCAATCCGGCGCTGCTCAAAATGGCAGGAGCGAGCATATTCACACTGGTTGCTCCAACATTGCGTGCCATGATCGATGTGCAAAGCTCCGCCGCAAACTCACGCTTGCCCATGGATGAGCCCGTGACCTGAACGACGGTAAGTCCGTCCACGGGGCGCGGAAGCGAAATAGCATCCGCGATTGCAAGAACGGTCCGCCCCCAGGATACACAGATGGTATCTCCCGGTTTTATCATGCGTTCGATGAGGCGTGCGCCGCCGGTTCCCAACGCTTGTAGTCGCGCTTCAGAGGAAGCTGCTTTTTCGCTGGGAATGACGAGAACTTCGTCCAATCCATATTTGGCGGCAAGTTTGTGCGAGATTTCGGTACGTGTCAGAATTTCCGAGTTCATCAGAATCCGCACTACACCCCGCTGCCGCGCTTCCTGTAGGTAGTTGACGATTGTGGCACGAGAAACGCCCATCTTCTTCGCGATATCATTCTGGGTGAGCTGGTCTTCATAATAGAGCCACGCCGCCCATACGATCGCGTCATCAAACTCAGCCGGGATGGCATGCGTAGACGGTGTTAGATCGTCCGATGTCATACTGATTTCCTGATGTTAGCCGTTAATCTGACTCGCACAGAAACGAGTTTTAATCAACAAGCCAATCAAGGAAGTTGACTATTGTCAGTATATAGTGTCAATTGTTTCAAGAGTGAGGAAATGTCTTCATAAATTATTGTTTTGCCATGGAAAATTATATTTTCCGTGCGCGCTTGTCTATGTCTGCGGCTTGGAGGTTGCAGATCGCCAACTGAGGAGCAGGCAGATGAAGTCGAATTGGTCGGATGCGGATTTCAACGCAATTGTAGGTGCTTATGAGAAGGCGGGCATCAATCGCGATATTGCCATCCGTACATACACCACACGTTTACTGGGATCTGAGCCAAAGCTCGTGCTGCACGGTGGTGGAAACACCTCAGTCAAGACGGTGCTGAACGACCACGATGGTACTCCTGTAGAAGTGCTTTGCGTAAAGGGCAGTGGTTGGGATATGGGCAAGATTGAGCCCGCAGGATTGCCTGCGCTCCATCTTGAACGTCTCAAGGCGATGGTCAATTACGATAAGCTAAGTGACGACGATATGGTGATGTTACAGCGCCGCCTGTTGCTCGATCCGTCATCCCCCAATCCTTCGGTAGAAGCAATCCTGCACGCCATTCTTCCTTTCAAACATGTCGATCACACCCATGCCAATGCGATTGTCGCGCTGACCAATCAGCCAAATGGTGAAGCAATCATTCGGGAAGTGTTCCCGGAAATGATCATTGTTCCTTATGTCATGCCGGGATTCGATCTGTCCAAGGCTTGCCTGAAAGCATTTTCCGATCGCCCGGATGCACCGGGCATGATCCTGCTGAAACACGGCATTTTCACATGGTCTGAAGATCCGCGTGTTGCTTACGAGAATATGATCGAAGCAATTGATAGGGCCGAGAAGCGCATTGCTGTGGGCAATCCGCGGCCATTCGGCCGGGCGAGCAAAAATGAACACACGAAAGAGCTTGCTTCAATCGCTGATATCGCGCCGATTTTGCGAGGAATAATCGCGCTTCCGGGCAAGGAAGAAGGGCGTCCGCGCCGGTTCATCATGGAACATCGCTCGAACGATGATATCCTCGATTTCTGCGGTGCTCCCAATGTTACCGATCTGGTACGTCGCGGCAATGCAACGCCTGAGCACGTCATCCATATCAAGCGTTATGGCGTTTCCCTTCCTGCACCATATGCAAATGACCTTGAGAGCTGGGCGCTGATCGTTAAAGACAGCGTCACATCTTACGTCGCAGCTTATAAAGACTATTTTGAGCGCAACAATGCACGTGTTGGCGGCGACAAAACCATGCTCGATCCGATGCCTCGCGTATTTTATATTGATGGTATTGGTTTGTTTGCTGCGGGACCTACGCAAAAAGCTGCACGCATCGGTGCGGATGTGGCTGAGGCAACCATCGAAGTAATACGTGGCGCTGAAGGGATAGATCGGTTTGAGGCCCTTAGCGAAGAAGACCTCTTTGACATTGAATATTGGTCGCTCGAGCAAGTCAAACTCGCTAAGCAGACGGAGAAGCCACTAACCCGTCAGGTTGCGGTCATTACAGGTGGAGCAGGCGGGCTTGGGCTTGCTATTGCGGAGCGTCTCAGAGAGCAGGGTGCTGAAATTGCTTTGATCGACATCGATGCGGAGCGTGCGAAAGCCGAAGCAAAGCGTCTGGGCGGAAAAGCAATCGCTTGTGACCTGACTGATGCTGAGTCTGCCGGAAGGGCCATTGCAGACATCGTGGCAACCTACGGCGGCGTGGATATTCTGGTTTCAAACGCTGGTGCAGCTTTTCAAGGCGCGTTGGCATCTGTCGACGATGCTTTGTTCAAGAAGGCATTCGATTTGAACTTCTGGAGCCATCATTACATCGCCCGCGCTGCGGTGAATGTCATGAAGCATCAGGGAACGGGTGGTTCCATTGTGTTCAATGTGAGCAAGCAGGCCGTTAATCCGGGTCCTGATTTTGGCCCTTATGGAACTTCAAAAGCGGCACTCATGGCCCTGATGCGTCAATATTCTCTGGAACATGCTGCGGATGGGATTACGGTCAACGCTGTCAATCCAGACCGCATTCGCACGGGCTTGATGACCGGCGAAATGGTTGAAGAGCGTGCACAGGCGCGTGGCGTATCACCGGAAGTCTATATGCGCGGCAATCTTCTCAAGCGTGAAGTGCTGGCGGAAGACGTTGCGGAAGCATTTCTGCATCTCATTTCAGCGCGCACTTCAACCGGTGCGGTTGTTACAGTCGACGGCGGCAATGTCGCCGCGATGATGCGCTGATATCTGGCCATTTTAACCTGGGGACAGTGCTTGTAAACGCTGTCCCCATATCTAATTTTCTTCTCGTTTATTCTTCGATATCGACTTTCTCGAAACGATGCGAACCGAGCGGCTCCATCACATAGTTTTTGACCTTCTTGGACATTGGCAGCACAACAGTTGAATGGGCCAGTGGAACCCAAGGTGCCTGATCGCTGATGCTTGCCTGTGCTTCCTGATAAAGCTTGGTGCGTTCGTCCTTGTTCGAGCTCACGCGCGCTTTTTGCAGAATGTCTTCAAGTGGCTGGTAGCACCAATTGGCATTGTTGCTGCCTCCCACGCCCGAGCAGCTAAAGAAATAACTGAGCAGGTTGTCGGGATCACCATTGTCGCTGGTTCCTCCCAGAACAATTGCGCCATCGCGCTGCTTGTCGCGCGCTTTCTTGAGATATTCGCCCCATTCGTAAGAGACGATTTCTACTCCGATACCGACTTTCGCGAGGTCAGCCTGCATTAATTCCGCGGCGCGGCGTGCATTCGGCATGTAGGGGCGGCTGACAGGCATCGCCCAAATCTTCATTTTGAGGTCTTTGACGCCAGCTTCATCCAAAAGCTTTTTTGCAGCAACCGGATCATAGCTATATCCCTTGATGTCCCCATTATAGCCCCACATAGTCGATGGCAGCACGCTTTGCGCGACCTGACCCATGCCCTGATAAACGGCGTCGACAATGGCCTTGCGATCAACGGCCATGTTTATAGCGCGGCGCACCTCCAGCTTATCGAATGGCGCATCTAGTGTGTTCATCGCGAGATACGCGACGTTCAGTCCCGGCTGTTCCATCACTGTCAAGTTTGGATCGGTCTTCAATCCAGCAACGTCGGCCGGAGCAGGATAGGCCGCAACATGGCATTCACCGGCCTGCAATTTCTGCATACGAGTGGCGGCGTCGGTGGCTATCACAAAGATCAGGGTGTCAATTTTGGGTACGCCATCCCAATAATCAGCATTTGCAGCAAAGCGAATTGCGGCGTTGATCTGATAATCGACGAAGCGGAAAGGTCCTGTACCGACCGGCTTATGGTCAAGATCTTCGCGCTGACCAGCTTTCTCCAGCTGCTCGGCATATTCAGCCGACATGATCGAACCGAAATTCAGCGCGAGCTTTGCCAGCAGGGAAGCATCTGGCTGGTTCAGCACGAATTTGACTGTATGGTCGTCAACCTTGACCACTTCCTTGATGATCGCAGGCATGTCCATTGCATTGAACATTTCCCAGCCAGCACCAACGAAATAATTGTTCCACGGGTGCTGCTTATCGAGCTGGCGATTATAGGTGAAAAGCACGTCGTCTGCGTTGAAGTTGCGCGTTGGGGTGAAACTGTCCGTGGTGTGGAATTTCACGCCCTGACGCAGTTTCAGCGTATATTCGAGATTGTCATCGGATATGACCCAGCTCTCAGCCAGACCTGGAACCACATTCGTAGTGCCGCTTTCGAACTCGGTCAGGCGATCATAAATCGTCTCGGCAGAAGCATCCCATGTGCTGTTGGTGGTGTAGAGTGCGGCGTCAAAACCTTCCGGTGAGCCCTCCGAACAATAGACAAGTGTTTTGGCCATTGCCGGAGCCAGTGCTACTCCCGAAAGCGCTACCGCTGCTGCTAATGAGAGTAAAGTCTTCCGCATTCTTTGTGATTTTATTTTCATTTTGTTCCCTCTGAGTTGTTGGGCTGCTTTCGCCGATTATTCTGCTCGGCCGTCAGTTGTTCCGAGGCCTCGCGCTGGTGCCCAAACCGGATCGGGTTTGGTCCACAGAACTTCATTGCGGATCAGCTTCACGAGCTCGCGCGCATGAAGATCGAGAAATTTTTCGCCTTTTTCTGCTGTTGCGCTGCGTGGATCGCCCCAGGTTCCGGTGACGGGTGCGCGTTCAGCAAAGGAATAGAAGCGTGAAACATCTGCCGGCACATCAACAGGATGCCGCTGATTGCCAAAGGCCTGACCGAACATTTCGGTTTTTACGGCATCGCCAGCAATCGCCAGCATGACCGAAGCTTCGCCTTCGCAGGCGTGGTGCGGGCCGCTATCGACCTCGAAGATCTTTCCTGCTTCCTCGCTTGCCAGCATCCAAGGTGTGGTGACGACGATTGGCATTGCAAATTCGACTGCCAGTTCGCGTGCTGCAACCGCAAGCGGATCGATATTGCCACCATGGCCATTGACGATGAAAAGGCGCGAGAAACCGATTGCCTTCAACGACCGCACGATGCAACGGATGACGCGGCTGAGTGTTTCGTAATCAAGGGTAATCGTTCCGCCAAAAGGCAGATGGTGCTCACTCATGCCAAGCCACTGTCCAGGAAGGACGGCGATTGGAATTTCATCGGCGACTAGGCGTGCCGCACGTATCGATGCTGCCGAAGCACTGGCGGTGTCTGTAATGACCGGCAGGTGCGGACCGTGTTGTTCCAGCGATCCGATAGGCAATACGGCAAGGGCACCGGGTTTGCCAGCGATCTCACGCAGAGCAGGCGCAGTCATGCGCGCCCATTCAACTTCCTTTGTCATATCAGTCCTCTCTCAGTTATTCCAAGTGGAGTGTGTTGGGTGTGCCTTGGCTTAGGCGTCATGTTTGCCGGCCTCGAGCGTTGGTCCATAATGTGCATGGTCGTCCATCGGATTGACGCAATGTGACCCGATCAAACTGAGCGACAACCGCGCAGGAATGATTTGGGAAGATGCGAACACGACTTCCGATAGCAGGCTGCGTATCTGAACACCGAACGAAGCCATGTTCTTCTGAAAGACGCTCAACTTCCCATGTTTGTGGAGCTGCGGTGTTCACACTGACGGCAATCCCGAACCCACTGCCACCGGAACCGTGTGCGCCAAGGTCGGATGAAAGAGATTTTGAGCCCGCATCGACGATGAAGTGGTAGTCATTATGGGCAACAACGGTCGCGATTACTGAAAGTGACATATCATCCGCAGACGTGATGCCCAGTCGAAGTGCCGTGCGGTCGAGAAAAACGTAGTTGCCTGGGCGGATTTCGGTAATACCGGCAGGGATCTGTGCGCCGAGACAAGTCGGCGTTGCTCCCACAGAAATTCTTGACACCGCGACGCCTGATTTTTTCAGCTGTTCTGCAAGTTCCAACAATGCCTGCGCTTCTGCATTGGCAATATTCGCAAGCTCTTCGGCAGACTTGCTGCCATAAGAGTGCCCAGCGTGGGACAAAAGCCCTTCGAATGTGAGATGCGGGTGCTTTGCAATGCGGTGAGCCAATCGCTCGGCTGCAGGATCTTGCGGTTTAACGCCGACGCGTCCCAAACCAACATCGACTTTTAAAAAGACGCCGAGTTTAACGCCATGCGCTTGCGCCGAAGCCCCAATTGCTTCAACGCCTATCTCGTGTGCTGCAATGAATAAAAGTTCGGTCTGGCGAACCTTCGCGCTCCGCACGAGTCGGTCAATGGCTTCAGGCTGGACGATTGGATAGGCAAGGGTGACTGAAGGCACCCCGCCTTCAACGAAAACCAGGGCTTCTTCCGGTTTTGAAGCTGTGACGCCGATTGCGCCGAGTTCAAGCTGCCGTTGCGCGATTGTAAGATTCTTGTGCGTTTTGATGTGAGGGCGCAAAGCAACACCGGCTTGGTCGGCACGCCGTTGCATTCCCTTGAGGTTTTGCATCATGCGCTCGTCATCGATCTCGACATAAGGTGTCCGAAGGTCGGCGGGTATTGAGCGATTGAAAGCTTCGATTGCCGTAAGATCAGACAATGTTGTCTCCAACAATGGGACTGGCTGCACGCATCGCTTCAGCCAGCTAATTCAGCTGTACCCGAAGGTAGTCATTGCAGGTTCGCACAGCTCTGAAAGGCAATCAATTAATTTTCTTATAGGAAACATAATTTTCGCAAAAAATTCTGCAAAATAGCAGGGTCGGCAAAGGTTATTCGCTCATTCAGCTCGAAACTTGATGGTCTGCTGATCGACGAGAGTGGAAACCAATTCGGTTTCAGGCGTGGAGCAAACACACAGGATTTGCGCAGGTTCTTCGCTCACGCTGAGATAGGCGTGGCCTGTCATCGCGTCAAAATAAGCGGAGTCGCCCTTCTTGAGACGCAGCGGTGCATAGATCTCCGAATGCAGCTCTAACTCCCCTTCAACTACATAGAAGAACTCTTCGCCTTTGTGACGGATAAGAGGGCCAAATTCTTCAAGGGTGCGGGCATGCGCGACCGCTAGAATAGGTACCATCGCCTTCTTGTAGATTTCCGTGCAGAGATAGAGATAGTCGTAATTCTGCGTGATGATCGACTTGCCTTCGCCAGATTTAGTGTACGTGCGGCGGCCCATAACATTGGACGTGTCGTCGGCACTTGCGATCGTCCCAAAAAGTTCGGCTATGTCGATATTCAACCCCTGTGCAAGCTCGATAAGTCTGTCATAAGTGAGCTGCATTTGATTGTTTTCGACCTTGGAGAGGGTCGATACAGCCAGCCCCGTCATCGCGCTCACTTCGGCAAGCGTCCAATGATTGCGATTGCGAATGTCTCGCAGAATATCGCCAAGGCTGGACTTCGCATCATTCATTCTTGACGTCTCCAATTCGCCATCGGCTAGATCGTGTTGAGCGTGCGGTAAGCCGGGAGCTTATACGACGGAATAACCAATTCACTAACACGTTCGCGTAATCAATGTGCTCTTGAAATGCAATTCAATCCGCGAGGTAATTTATGACTAGCCCAGCGGATCGGCAACTCTTGGCCAATAAGGCTTTTTCAGTTTGGTAAATGGCAGATTTTCGAAACGAGGCTGCAGCGCACCTGGCGCGCTGACATAGAGGATTTCGCTTGCGATGGGTTCAAAACCGGCCCGGAAATGATTGCTGGATTTGACAACGATAATCTTCTTCCGTGACGGATCGAGACCCAATCCTGTCATGCATTCTGGGTGGAATGTTTGGGTGCGAACCGTGTTCAGAACGATGTCGATGCTTCCTGAGCTGACCCATACTGCATCGCCAATGCTGAGCGGCGTTGGCCCGAAACGCTGTGTAATATCAGATGCGATACGTCTGATTTTGACTGTAAGGTCCAGTGGATCGCCAGACACTTTTCCAATCTTGCCTCCGATTCTTAGTTCCAACGTCGCGCCTTCGCCTGCCTCGCGACACATGCGTACGGCAATCGGATCCCAGTAGAGACAGGAAGAAACATCTTCGATGCCGCGCTCAAGAATGCGGCGCAGGATGAAGGTTGAATCCCCCGGCGCTCCTCCGCCTGCATTATCAGAAACATCAGCTAACACGACGGGACCATTCTCGACCGCAATGGCGCGATCCAGCGCTTCATCGATTGTCAGGTAATCGCCGCGCATCTCCTCGCGTGCCACATATATTTCATGGCCAAAGCTTTCGGCAATGCGTGCAGCTTTGCTTGAATCATTGTCGGTGACAACGAGTGTTTTGGCTCCCACATCTGCAACGTCACCCCACGGAAAGCCATGGCCGAAAGATATGGCCAGCACACCGTCCTGCCCTTCCATTTCTTTCATGCGATCGACTATTCCACGCAGCGGCGCTTTGTGCGGATGGAAAATGCTGACAAGACGGCAGTCATAGGCAGCCATGATCGGTCGGATTTCACCTGCAAGCGTGCGTTCCAGCATCGCAAAGAGCTGTGCCGCAATCGTCTCGATATCGGTGTGCGGGTATTCTTTATAGGTCATGATTATAGAAGCATTATCGATCATGAGGTCGGTGATATGACAGTGAAGATCGAGTTCAACTGCAATCGGAATTTCTGGTCCGACGAGTTTGCGGACGTGTGAAATCAGATCACCTTCAACATCGTCATAGCCGTCTGCAACACAGGCGCCATGAAGCGCCAGCATGACTGCGTCGACCGGCATGGCTGCTTCCAGGTCGCCGAGAATGGTCTTGCGGAAGTGTTCATAAACCAAGCGTGTCGTTCTCCCGCCTGGTTCCGCCACCGCGCAGAGGCTCTCAACGACATTCCAGCCCTTTTCCTGCGCGGCATTGCGCCAGACGAAAAGCTGTGACGAACAACAGTTCAGAGGCCTTTGGGTCGCGTCGCCATAGGCGATAAGGTTTTCTGAAAAGGCTTCAAGCCCAGTCTGCATCGGTGAAAATGTGTTGGTCTCGGTGTCCAGTCCGGCGATGAAAAGCTTCATTCTGATCTCTTGAATGGAAGAATTGAATTTTCTAATAATAAAAATATGTTTATTGTCAGAAAGTCAAATTGATTGCTTTGAATGTATAGTCGTATGTTCACGGCCAATAGGAGTCTCTGCCTGATTTCTCCAAATTCTCATGATGGAATTGAGCCATGACTGACACAATCGTTCTTGGAGCCGGTATGGTTGGTGTTTCAACCGCTCTTGCGTTGCAGGAGAGGGGGCATCATGTGGTTCTTGTGGATCGCAAGGCGCCGGGGCAAGAGACCAGCTATGGCAATGCCGGCATTATCCAGACAGAAGCTGTGGAGCCTTATGCTTTCCCTCGTTCGCTACGGGAAATCTTGTCCATTGTTTTAAAACGCGGCAATGATGTCGATTGGCGAATGCGTGACATGCCACATCTGGTTGGCCCGCTGTGGCGTTATTTCGGTCAGTCGGCACCTAAACCTTATGCCAAAACTGTTGCGACCTATTCAAAGCTCATACTGCGAGCGAGCGAAGAGCATGCACGGTTCATAGAGCCTGCAGGCGCAAATGAGCTGATCGTTCGGAAAGGTTGGCGTGCCGTTTATCGCACTGCGGAGAAGTTCGAACTCGCGGCAGAAGCCGCCGAACGATTGAAGCAAATATATGATGTGCCGCACACGGTGTTTGGGATGAGTGAAATGGCATCGCTTGAACCAACGCTGCGTCGTCCGCTCGCTGGCGCTGTTCATTGGACCTCTCCGTGGACGTGCCGCGATCCGAGAGAATTGGTAAGCCGCTACGCATCACTTTTCGTTGCGCGCGGTGGAATATTTGTCACGGGAGATGCCGCGACATTGCAGCAACATATTGGGGGCTGGCGGGTGTTGTCGCAAGCGGGGGCAATTTCCGCTGAGAATGTGGTAATTGCTCTGGGTCCGTGGTCGCCTAAACTGCTTGAAGCTTTTGGTTACCGCATCCCTATGGTCTTCAAACGTGGTTATCATCGCCATTTTGCCGTTGAGCAAGAACCTCAAGTAGCGACGCTGGATATTGAGAATTCGACTTTCATCGCACCAATGAATAAAGGGCTGCGCATTCTGACCGGAGCGCATATGACCCCACCGGGAATTGTGTCGTCGTCTCGCCAGATACTACGCGCTGAAGCGGCTGCGGGCGAGCTTTTTTCCTTACAGGAACCTGTTGAAGAAATTCCGTGGTCAGGGACACGTCCCTGTATGCCGGACATGTTGCCGGTTGTAGGGCCGAGCCGACACAAGGGTCTTTGGTTCCACTTTGGACACGGTCATCAAGGTTTTACGTTGGGACCTACAACAGCTTCTCTTTTGGCCGAGCAGTTTGATGAAAACAATGTCGATCCGCTTATGACGCCTTTACTGCCATCAACACGAGATTGGAGCTGATGTTCGCTGGCTAGGACATAACCAAGAACTTGGCGCAATATTTCTGATGCCTATCCGCAAAATGTGTTTTTGCGGATAGGCAATTGTTGAAATGTTCTAGCTATTAAAAACGGACGCGGAAACCGAGTGTGCCTTTGTAGCTATAGCTGTCGCCGAAATTCTCCAGGCTTGTATTGACTGAACCTTCGCCATAGATCGAATATTTGTCGCTATTCCAGTTGTAGCTGCCGCCCAGACCGATGCCACCCCAGAGACGTTCGTTCTTGCTGGCGAAGCTCGTACCGGAGACATCGACCTTTGTTCCATCCAGGAATTCGTAGTAAACGTTCGCGATCCCATAGAGATAGGTTCTGTCGATAAGTCCGTTAGCGTTGTACCAGGAGTTCTGCTGTTCAAGAGACAATCCGATCCGGCCTTGCAGGCTTCGACCACGATCAAGACTGATGCGAGAATCGAAAGCATCATTGAAGCTGTCAAAATCAATGCTCGAATAGGTCAACTGAGCTTGTGGCGTGAGTGACCAGCTCTGGTCGATTACAATACGTTTGCCGCTTTCTGCGGAAAATGCATAGCCGAAGCCGTTGTTGCTGTCTGCCAGCCCCATATTGGCAAGATCGGACATCAGATCGCTGTCATACCAGGTAACTTGCGCTTGACCGTCGAGATAGAAGCCGTTGTCGCCATACCAGGTCAGCGTACCGCCAAAGCCATAGCCGTCCGTTGAAATTTCGCCGTCGCCATATAGCGAACTCGTTTTGGCTTTGCCGTGGGCATAGTGGACAGTGATCCCGCCAATCAGCTTGCCATTCTCTGTTTCAGCCAGCACGCCGTCGAGGCCTGCCTGAAGCTTGAGTGTATTAAAGCTGTAATCTGTTCCTGACGTAGAGAAGCGTGGATCGGCGTTGGTATGAGCGCCCTCAATGCGACCCCACACACCATTGCCCTCGATCAGGTTACCAGCTTCTGCCGCAGGAGCGTAAGGCGAACCGATTGGGTCGGCTCCTTCTGCAAGCATGACGTTGCCAGCGTTGCTCCAATAGCGGTTGCCCACACGCTGTTGCAGTGTCGGCAAGCTGTTTAGGCCAAGTAGGAGTTGTGGATAAGCTTCGTAGCTGGGAACTCCCGGCTGGTAGAGGGGAATTTCTTCACCATCGTCGCCACCGCCGTTTGTGCCGCCGCCGTCAGTCGGATCCTTGATGGTTGAGCGCAGATACCAGTCACCATCATTCGGGTTGGCTTTCCCGTTTTTATAGAGTTGATAGGCATAAGCACCACCTACAACTGCAGGCGCGCCTTGAAACTGATAATCCCCAAGCAGGGTAAATGTCGCATTGGACGCGCCGTTGATATCAACGATTTTGATGCCTTCGCTAGTCTGAGCGCCGCTACCGGCCATATTCTTGACCGCCAGAATGCCCGTTCCATTTGCATCGCCATTAACGACAAGCCTATCGGTGACTGAACTATCGTTGCCGAGTACCGTTCCGATCAACACTGTGCCATCATTTCCGGTATAGTTGCCGGTCACGGTCAGCGTCGTCCCTGCGTTTGGACCAAGGTCGACAATTCCTGAATTGCTCAGTGATTTGAGTGACTGATTGAAATCATTCAAGGCTAGAGTGCCCGTTTGAGCAACGGTGAAATTTGAGTTGGAACTGAAATAGTTCGTTCCGCCTGCCGCAAGCGTTCCAGCCTCGACAGAAGTCGCACCTGTATACGCGCTCTGCTTGTTGAGAACGGTTACGCCGGTCCCGATATGACGCACATCACCTGCACCTGAAATTACGCCGTCGAAGACAAGAGTACCAGACCTGTTAAATGCCAAAGTGCCGTTGTTGGTGACATCACCGACAATCGACCCTGACGTTCCGCCATCGCCAAGCTGAAGCAGCCCCGATGCAATAGTGCTGGCACGGTCAGTGTCGGGCTTGGTGGTTCGGGTGCTGGCGGTGGCAACGGTGGTTCGGTCACGGCTACCTCAAACGGAACAATTCTGACGGAAGGCTTTGCTTCATCTGGCTTTGTCGCACAATCGATTGGCGGTGGCGGCGGTAATGGCGGCTTTAATGTCAGTGCCGGTGTTTCGGCAGCTGGCGTCGGTGCTGGCTCGGTCAGCGTCGGCCTTGGCGGTAGCGGTTCAGGTGGTGGCGATGGTTCCATTGTTATTGCAAAGACCAATGCTAATATCGAAACACGTGGCGCAGCATCTACTGGCGTTCTCGCTCAGTCGATTGGCGGTGGTGGCGGTAACGGTGGTTTCAATATCACTCCGTCGCTGTCAGGCGCCGGGACCGGATCGGGTGCAATCTCGGTTGGCCTTGGTGGCAGCGGTGCTGGTGGTGGCAATGGCGGTGAAGTCGATTTGACCGTCAAAAATGATGTCCTTACACGAGGCGCGCAGTCGTCGGCCGTCGTGGCTCAGTCCATTGGCGGCGGCGGCGGTAATGGCGGCTTCAATGTGACAGCAGCAGGAAGCGGTGCAGGTACTGGTTCTGGAGCTGTAAGTGTCGGGCTTGGTGGAAGCAGTGGCGCGGGCGGCACAGGTGGCGAGGTCGACAGTCATGTGACCGGCAATTTGGCCACGCTTGGTGATCAGTCTACAGGCCTTCTCGTGCAGTCGCTTGGCGGCGGCGGTGGTAATGGTGGCATGAATATATCAGCGACCGTTGCGGTTGCTGGAACAGGCTCAGGTGGTGCTGCGGTGGGGCTTGGCGGCTCAGGCGGTTCAGGCGGCGCTTCGGGCGCAGCGACTTCTGTTCTAACCGGTGATGTAATCACTGAAGGTGACAGTTCTTCTGCCGTTGTCGTCCAATCCTTGGGCGGTGGCGGCGGCAACGGCGGCATGAATGTATCGGGCACGGTCACCGTTGCCGGAACAGGTTCAGGTGGCGTCTCGGTCGGAATTGGTGGCAGCGGTGGCGATGGTGGCAACGCAGGTGCCGCCGATAGCACCATTGATGGTAATGTCCAGACATCCGGCGATGATGCGAGCGGTGTTGTTGTTCAGTCTGCTGGCGGCGG
The DNA here is from genome assembly GCF_029909885.1 of Ochrobactrum sp. AN78. Lineage (NCBI taxonomy): Bacteria > Pseudomonadati > Pseudomonadota > Alphaproteobacteria > Hyphomicrobiales > Brucellaceae > Ochrobactrum > Ochrobactrum sp. AN78. The sequence goes on along the minus strand of NZ_JASAMU010000007.1, from coordinate 38,449 downwards.
TGGCGGCAATGGTGCCATCAATATTTCCGGCGTGGTTAGTGCATCTGGCAACGGCTCCGGTGCAGCCAGCGTCGGTATCGGTGGTTCCGGCGGTTCAGGCGGAACAGGTGCATCTGCTTCAAACAATATGACCGGCGACATCTTTACCAAGGGTGATCGTTCCGGCGGTGTAATTGTGCAGTCGCTTGGCGGCGGTGGTGGCAATGGTGGTATCAATGTAACGGGTGCCGTGAGCCTTGCTGCACAAAATAGCGGGGCTGTCGGTCTGGGTATTGGCGGTTTTGGCGGCTCCGGTGGCAGTGCCTCTACTGCAAGTAACGATCTTACAGGCAATGTCACGACACAGGGCGCAGATGCGACTGGTGTTCTTGTGCAGTCAGTCGGAGGTGGCGGAGGCAATGGTGGCATCAATGTCAGCGGCACGCTCAGCATCTCTGGTAATGGGTCGGGTGTTGCGGCTGTCGGTGTCGGTGGTTTCGGCGGTGATGGTGGTTTTGCAGGTGATGTGACCGGCAAGTATGACGGCATCGTTGTTACATCTGGCGACCGTTCTTCGGGTATTGTTGCTCAAAGCCTTGGCGGCGGCGGCGGTAATGGTGGCATCAACATTTCCGGCGGGCTTTCAGTGGCACCACAGTTCTCCGGTGCCCTCGGATTCGGCATCGGTGGCTTCGGTGGAAACGGCGGCGTTGCTGGATCTGTCGATCAGACCGTGATTGGCTATGTGGAAACCCATGGCGTAGATTCCATTGGTATTCTCAGCCAGAGCCTTGGTGGTGGCGGCGGCAATGGCGGTTTGAATGTCAGTGGGGCTGTTTCTCTGTCTCGGCAAACAAGTGCTGCCGTGGCCCTTGGCGTCGGTGGTTTTGGCGGTGGCGGTGCCGATGCAGGTGCATTGACAGCTTCAGACGTCACCGGTGGCGTGTTGACTTTTGGCGACAGAAGCTCGGCCATTGTTACACAAAGTTTGGGCGGAGGCGGCGGCAATGGCGGCATGACCGTGGCCGGAACGCTTAATCTAAGTCAGCAGAACGGCGGTGCTGCATCGCTTGGACTCGGCGGATTCGGCGGCGGCGGCGGTAACGGCGGCAATGTGACGAGCAAAGTGCGTGTCACAAACACCTATGACAACATCACGACCATTGGCGATGAAAGCATCGCTGTCATGGCGCAATCGGTTGGCGGTGGTGGTGGTACTGGTGGTATCAATGTCGCTGGTGCGGTTAGCTTGACTGGCCAATCGGGCGCTGCTGTAGCGCTTGGCGTTGGTGGTTTTGGTGGCGCAGGCGGCGATGCAGGTTCGGTTGGGCTTGATGTGATTGGAACCGTCAACACATTCGGTGACCGTTCCACGGGCCTTCTGGCGCAAAGCCTTGGCGGCGGCGGTGGTGTCGGCGGCACCAATATTTCCGGTTCGCTGGCTTTGACCAAACCATCAGGCTCGAGCACGATTTTTTCCGTCTCGGCGGGTGTGGGTGGCTTTGGTGGCGGTGGTGGCGATGCCGGTGCGGTTGATCTTTCCTATACTGGTTTGTTGACTACGCTGCCGCGCACCATCAACAGCGATGGTAGCGTTACGTTTAATGAAACGCAGGGTGCAGACGGCGTGGTCGCGCAATCGATTGGTGGCGGTGGTGGCCAGGGAGGACTGAATGTCAGTGGCGGGGTTGCGATCAGTGGCAAGCCGGGCGAAGGCCAGCCTGACGCGAGCAAGTCCTATGGCGTTCTAATCGGCATCGGCGGTTTCGGCGGCACTGGCGGCAATGCCAGCACAGTGGATGTCAATATCGGTGCAGGCAGCACAATTTTGTCCCACGGCAGCGGTCGATCCGGCATTCTGGCGCAGTCGGTTGGCGGCGGCGGTGGTAATGGCGGCATGAATGTTAGTGGTGGCATTGTTTCAGACACTTCGCTGATCGTTGGTATCGGCGGCATGGGCGGCAATGCCGGTTCCGCTGACGATGTAAAAGTGACCGCGCGTGCTGATATCAGAGTTACGACAGATCCTGCCGATTTTGGTGAACCAAGCGATCAGAGTTTCGAGACCAAACTGCGTAGTGTGGTCGGTAACTCGATTGTCGATACGACGGAAGGTCTGGTTGGGTCGTTCGGCCTGAAATCTCTTTTCGTTGATCTTGGACTCTTCAAAAGCGATGAAACCTTACCTGATACCAAGGGGGCGGCCGGTCTTTTAGCACAGTCGATTGGCGGTGGTGGCGGTAATGGCGGTCTGAATGTGTCTGGCGGCGTTGCCATCAGTAAGGACGGCAAGATCCCGTCCATCACTTTCGGTGTCGGTGGCTCAGGCGGTGCGGGCAATGTGTCAGGCGATGTGACGGTCGATCACGCGGGAACGATAGAGGTCGAAGGTAATTGGAAACACGGTATTCTTGCTCAATCCATTGCAGGCGGCGGCGGTAATGGCGCGCTCAATGTCAGCGGTCAGTTGAATTGGGGCAGCTCCAATAGTTCAGGTGGCGCGACAGATCTCAGTATTGTTGCAGGCCTTGGCGGCGACGGAGGAACAGGGGCAAATGCTGGCAATGTCGACGTGACATCAGATGGCGATATCTCGACTAAGGGCTATCATTCACGCGGCATTTTCGCTCAATCGGTTGGCGGCGGCGGCGGCACGGGCGGTATCAATGTGACCGCCGTAGCAACCAAAGACAGCTCGCCGGTTGGTATCGGTATTGGCGGCACTGGCAGCAATGGCGGCCATGCAGGCAATGTCAGCGTTTCGCGCGGGACAGCGCTAGAGTCAGCTGGCCTCATCATCACTGATGGATCTGGCGCACACGGTATTGAAGCAAGCAGCATCGGCGGCGGCGGCGGCGATGCTGGCATCAATGCGGTTTTAGGCGTTAGCAAGACCACGGGATCTGGTAGCAATAGCGGTTCTGAAGGGGATCGGAAGGAAACGGTCAACGACGGTGTGGAATCGTCTGCCCTCTCAGGCATCACCGACAAGATCGATACTGCGGATGCCACGACAGGAAGCGGCGGTAGCGGTAGCAAAAAGACGGTCAACTCAGCAGTTATTGCCGTCGGTGGGTCGGCAGGCAATGCCGGAAACGGTGGGGAAGTTAACGTCGAACATTTTGGTGATATTGTAACACTTCAAAAAGACAGCCACGGCGTCTTCGCGCAATCGATTGGCGGCGGCGGTGGCAATGCTGCTTTCAACGCTGGCATGGTGTTTGAAACTGGTGACGCTTCGAAAAACAGGGGCTTTGGTATCGCTATCGGTGGTGGCACTGGTGCCGGTGGTACAGGTGGCGATGTCGCCGTGAACAATTCTGGCATCATTTATACACAAGGCGACGGTTCGCACGGCGTCTTCGCACAGTCAGTTGGCGGTGGTGGCGGTAATGCTGGTTACAATATGCTTACAGCTGGCGGTGAGGATGGCAATATCGGCATCACAATCGGACGCACAGGTGGAACGGGCGGGTCATCAGGCGATGTAAAGATCACCAGCGATAGCATAGTGCTTACACAGGGCGACCGCTCGCATGGGCTATTCGCACAGTCTATCGGCAACGGTGGTGGCAATTCGTCGTCGACCTCTGTTTCCGTTACGACGCCTAAAGATGGCGATAAGACTGGTAACAGCTTCTCAGCGAGTATTGGCTTGGAAGGCGGACAGGGTGGAACATCCGGCAATGTTGCAGTTAATGCTGACGGTCTTATCTACACACTTGGTGAAGAGTCTCATGGTATTTTTGCCCAGTCCGTCGGCGGCGGTGGTGGTACTGGCGGTGGTGCGACGGGTTCGGCTGGCAAGGCAACTTCGTACTCGATCAATGTCGGTGGTAATGGTGGGACAGGTGGCACATCTGGCAATGTAGATGTTACTAGTAAGGCGCGGATTGCTACAGACGGTGCCAGTTCCATTGGTATTCTCGCTCAGTCAATCGGTGGTGCGGGCGGTACTGCAGGTTACGCCAAGGCCGGCACCTCCATACTCAGCATTCTGAAGAACACTGTAAAAGGCACTGAAATCGGTACGACAACGTCGATCAATATCGGTGGGACGGGCGGCGATGGCATGGCGTCTGATGACGTGACTGTTGCCAATGGCGGTGTTTTGACGACACTGGGTGATGGCGCTCATGGCATCATGGCTCAATCGGTTGGCGGTGGTGGCGGCAAGGGTGGATTGGTTGAAAACACAATTGTCAACCTTCGCTCGACCATTGCCAGCACATCCACGCTTTCTATCGGTGGAAACGGTGGAACAGGCGCTGTTTCAGGCAATGTCAGTGTTATCAACACCAGCGATATCGGCACTGAGGGCCAAAAGGCTGCTGGCATATTTGCGCAGGCTGTTGGCGGCGGTGGCGGCGATGCACAACATGTGCGCAATATCGTAGCCGGAAGTGATGCCGATAACAGCACACGTAACGCTTTGCTCATTAGTGGTTCAGGCGGCAGCGGTGGAGCTGCCGGCAAAGTCGATGTCAAGAATTCGACCGGGGCAAGGATCATCACTGATGGTGACGAAAGCCACGGAATTTTCGCGCAATCCATTGGCGGCGGCGGCGGTAACGGTGGCGAAGTTCTTTCAGTTACGGTGACCAAGCCTTCAAGCACAGCCAATAGCGAACAGGGCTTGCAATTGGGGATTGGTGGTTCCGGTTCAGATGGTGGCACGGGTGGTGCAGTCGATGTCGTCAATGACGGTTTGATCGTGACACGCGGCGATAAAGCTCATGGCATTCTTGCCCAATCCATCGGCGGTGGTGGCGGTAATGGTGGTTATTCCATTACCGGTAGTCTCGCTTTGCAAAAAGGTGCCGAAACCAATCCGTCAATGGCGTTGAATATTGGCGGATCAGGTGGCAGCGGAAATGCAGCGGGAACTGTTATCGTCACCAACACAGGTGAAATCAACGTGTCGGGATCACAATCCTATGGCGTTTTGGCTCAGTCAGTCGGTGGCGGCGGCGGCAATGGCGGCATGGCAGTGGCATTGTCGCTTAACGATCTGGTCAATCAGGCCAGAGGTCAATCCTACTCCAAGATCGCAATTGGTGGAGCTGGTGGTGATGGGGCTGATGGCGGAGATGTTACCGTCAATCATAGCGGGACTATCCGAGTCAGTGGTGAAAACAGCTATGGTATTTTCGCACAGTCGGTCGGCGGTGGCGGAGGCAATGCAGCACTCTCCATCTCCACGCCTGCTGTCATGGCAGCGGACTATATCATCTCGACATCACTTGGTGCTCGTACAGGCACCAAAGGATCGGCAGGGGAGGTTACTGTAAACAGCAGCGGTGATATCATCGTCACCGGTGCAGGCAGCCAGGCGATCTTTAGTCAGTCTGTTAATGGCGGCGGCGGCAACGTTGATACGTTCCTTGATTTTGCCACGGCGTCCGAAGGAGCGACAGCCGGTGCTGCTGCGGCTTCTCTGACGAGCAGCCTGTCACTTGGTGGTAATGATGTGGATGGCAACAACGGTGCCACAATCAGTCAGTCCCACCAGGGCGATATTGTAACGACATCGGATCGCTCTGCAGGTATGCTCATGCAGAGCATCGGTGGCGGTGGCGGTCTTTCGACAACTACGATGGCGTCCAGCATCGCCGGTGACTTCACATTGAATGCCATGCTTGGTGCGATTAACACCGATGATTCTTCCGGTGGTGATGTGATCGCAAGCCGCAAAGGCAATGTGTCCACCTTCGGTAATCTGTCTGGCGGCGGACTGGCTCAGTCTATCGGCGGCGGCGGTGGGCGGTTGGTTGTTTCTGGCGCTGATCGCAGCGAAGGTTCCGGTCAACGCAATGCAATCGTTACGCTCGGTGCAGATCCATCAATGCGCAACAATGGTGGCGCAATTGAACTGGCCCTTAACGGCACGGTTTCTACACGGGGAGACAATGCAAGCGGGCAGATTGTTCAGTCCATTGGTGCGGGTGGTGGCGAAGCCTATCTCACAGGCATCGATCATGCACAGCTGACACTTGGGGCAAGGGATGGGTCGACGGGTGACGGCGGTGACATTCTGGTCGACAACAGCGGCGATATCAGCACGACAGGTGCTCGTTCCCATGGTTTTGTCCTGCAAAGTATCGGTGGAGGTGGTGGTCTTATTGGTACAAACTTGGCCAAGACAAGCATCGAGCTTCTACTTTCTGGTGACAATGCCGGTAGTGGCGGCGCAATCGATTTCACCAATCAGGGCAACCTTGTTGTCACGGGTGCGGACTCGATCGGCATCCTCGCACAAAGTCTCGGCGGCGGCGGCGGTAGTGTGGATGGTCTGTTCCACGGCAGTGCTGGCGGTAGCGGTCAGGGCGGCAGCATAACACTTGATCTGACTGGCAACATCTTGTCCCTCGGTGAACGCGGCATTGCAGTTCTTGCCCAGTCTGAAGGCAAAGATGGTGCCGGTACGATTGATGTGGCGCTCGACGGCGTGATCATCGGTGGCAGCAAGGGCCAACCAAGCAATGAAGCAATGGTGGAAACTGCGGCTGTCATGATCGACGGAGGAACGGCCAATACGTTGGCATTGTCTTCAGACAGCTTCCTGATGGCACTCAATAACCGTATCATCAGCGGTAGCGACGGTTCTGATCAGGTTACGCTGAACGGACGCGCCGTTGGCAATATCGATCTTGGCGGCGGCGTCAATTCGATGACAGTGACGCAAGGTGCTTCGTTCTATGCGCAAAATGAGGTTAATCTCGGTGCCTCCGGGCAACTGCGTATCGACGGAAATCTTTATCTCGGTGGCGTGGCTTATTACACACCCAATACGGCCCTAAGTGCGCGTATGGCTGGTTCAGAATTTGCGGTCACGCAGAACGTCAGCCAGACGACAGCTTTGACCGGATCGCTGAGCTTTACCAATAATGCAACCTATACTGCGGATGTCTATTTCCGTCAGGATACGGTCTCGGGCGGTAATAGCGATCTGATCAATGTCACGGGCAATGCCACAATTGCGGGAACGGTCATTCCTGTGCTGCACCAGCTTGATCGCTTGCAGCCCTTGGTACTAGTGAATGCCAGCGGTGCAACTGCAGATAACGGCACGACCGTCGTGGGCACGGCTGTGATGAGCTATGAAATCGGATTGAATGGCCCGACAGGTGACGGATCATCAATTGATCTCATTCCGCATGCCGATTTCCGTATGATCGGTATGAACCGTAATCAGACCCTGACAGCCGAACATGCAGCGCGCGTGCTTTCCGGGCAGGGATCGGTCGCGATGGGGCCAATGTTCGCATTGATTGCCAACATGCAAACGAGTGGCGAAGTCCTCAATGCGATCGATAATCTCAGTTCGCAGGATTATGCAACGACTCAGGTCGATGCCCTGCAATCGGGATATCGTTTTGCGCGGACAATGGCCGACTGTGGCTATGACAATTTCGCGGCGCGTATGGGTGATAGCAAAAACTGTTACTGGATGAGTGCAAGCACTGGCCGACTGGATCGTGATCCTTCCTTCCAGAATCGCAGCTTTGAAACACAAAGCTCCGGCGTTTATGCGGGTGTGCGAATGCCTGTGGCAGAAGACCTTTATCTGGGTATCGGAACGGGCCTCGAAGATTTCAGCCTGAGCAGTGGTGATCGGTTCTCATCTGAAGGTCAAAGGGCTTTGCTCGGTGTGTCGCTTGCGAAATATAAGGGACCATGGGAACTCTATGGCATTCTCAATGGCGGAACAGCCCGATATGACAGTACGCGACTGATCGATATCTACGGCACATTGCCGGGCGGTGATCCGGTCATCGGCGGTACCGCGACCGTCAAACAGCGGATCAGTCAGGCCAATTTCCGGATAGGAACGGCCTATCGTTATCAGCCAACAGATGGTGCGGTCTATCTTCGTCCAGCGGTGGATTTCGATGCAAGCTATCTCTATTCTGGGAGCGCAACGGAGAGTAACAGTGCCTACGGACTGCAACTCGATAGCACGGGTCAGTGGGTTCTTTCCGCAACCCCATCACTTGAAGTAGGTGTCGAAACAGCAATCACCAGCTCGCTTATGATGCAAGCCTATCTGCGTGGCGAAGTCAGCTTTGCTAACAAGGACGATGTCTACATCAATGCAACTTTCGCTGGCGCGAGTGCCACAGATGGTACCTTCCGTAACTATAGCCAGTTCGGTGATGTGACGGGGCGTTTGGATACTGGCCTGACCTTCTATGACACAGCCAAAACAACCCGTTTGACTGTTGGTTATCAGGGGCAGTGGAGTGAAAAGACCGTTGGCCATACAGCGACGGTCAATCTGGGATTACGTTTTTAAAATGGGAATGAGAGAAAAAACGCTATGATCCGACAGATCACAACTATCATTACGTTGGTCGCATCACTTGCGAGCGGCTCCGTCGCTTTCGCGCAAGATCAGGCGGCTAGTGCCGATGGCACCCAACAGACAGAACAGAACGGTGCACCTGCAGCACCACTGTGGCTGACCACTTGCTCCAATCAGCTGCAGACAGAACAGTTGCTATGCGAGGTTTCGCAAAGCATCGTTCTGCGGCAGGGCAATCAAAGCCAGCGCGTGGCAACCGCTTCGATCAATCGCGTTGCCGGTAAATCCGAAACGACTGCCGCCTTCACATTACCATATGGGGTGAGCTTGCCAGAGCCCGTAAAGGTGCTGATCGATGACAAGCAGGTAGGCACTCTGATATGGCAAAGCTGCGATGGAGGTGGATGCTATGCAGACGCCAAGGTGGATGCCGCTTGGCTCAAGGCATTGCGCGGTGGCAAGGTGATGACCGCCGCCTTTAAGGCGCGCGATGGGCGCGATCTCTCTTTCGCCTTCCAACTTGCGGGTATATCTAAAGCAGAGGCCATGTTGCCTGCTGCACGCTAAAACTGAGTTTCTTTTAAAAGCCGCGAAAGTTTTTCTTTCGCGGCTTTTCTATTTTAACAAAAAAGAAGTCAAAAAAACAAACTTTCTTGTCTAAATCTCACCGCACAAAATCCATAACTGGCTTATAAGGATCGGAGAGTTGGCTCACAAAGCCCTTCATTTGACTGGAGATTCTTATGATAAAGCTTATCACGCTCACCTCGTTAGCCGTTACCTTGCTCTCTTCAACGGTTCTGGCTTCAAGCTCAGGCACCATCGACGCAATTACGTTGTCTTCTGGTGGCGTGGCAGAAATATCCAGAAAGCCTACAGTTTCCAACGATGGAATTGTCGAGATCGAAGTTCCTCTCAATCAGGTCGATGATGTACTCAAAAGCCTTGTCCTCAAAGGTGGGAAGGGTGCGATAAAGAGCATTTCTCTCGCTGGCCCAAATCCGCTTGAGGAGACTTTCCGACAACTTCCATTTTCACCATCAAGCCTGTCCTCAATGTCTGCTTTCTTGTCTTCGATACCGGGAACGTCGGTTACAGTTTCGAGTGTTGGAAAAACCGTGAAGGGTAAAGTCCTGGGCGTTGAAGCTGTGGTCAAATCCGACGACGCAAAGTTTCATGTGCTGACCGTGCTTGATCAGGATGGGCAGATCCAGACCATCAAACTTGGCGAAGACACGTCGCTAAGTGTCGATGACGCCGAGATGAAACTAAAGCTTACAAATGCCACAACAGCCTTAGGGCGCGGGAGCAACGATAGTGCTCGTGTCATTCGCATAACAGTCGGCGATCTTGCGGCGACGGATTCCCGGTTGGCTTATGTCGTTGCAGCGCCCATCTGGAAGACGGCTTATCGGATTTTAACGGAGCCAAATGGCAAAGCCCGACTTCAGGCCTGGGCTGTTGTTGAAAATGCAAGCGGCGAAGATTGGAAAGACGTCAAGCTGACGCTTACGTCTGCTGATCCTGTTACCCTGAAGCAGCGCCTGCACCAGATCTATTGGAAGGATAGGGCCGAGGTAATCGTAGACACGGCGACTAATAATGTTGTCGAGGCGGATACCGGAAATCTGGCGAATAGAGTGAGAGTCCGCCCCGCCGCGAGTGAGAAGGCCGCAGTCTTCGAGAGTGATGAACAAATGGCCGATGTGATGCGTGCCCCTGCGCCGGCCATTAGTGGCTACGGAGGTGGTTCAGCGACTGCAAATCCGAGTGGCGCCGTTGCTGCCGCCTCTGAGAATGACACCAGCGCAAGTTTTACGCTTCCGGGCACATTTAGTCTGACCAATGGTGATAGCTTGTCTGTGCCGATCGCTGATGCGCAGATTGACGCGGAAATGATCTCAATCTATCGAAACGGTAGCAGCAACATCCATCCGGTTGCCGCGATTATGCTGAAAAATTCTACAGGCAACAGCATGCCGGGCGGTATCCTGACTGTTTACGACAGTGGTGCCGGTTATGTTGGAGATGCCCAGCTATTGAACCTTCCAAAGGATGATACGAGAATTGCTGCTTTCGCGACAGATCGTAAGGTGACGATTACTCAGGAACAGGAACCAACGAGACAGATCACCGATATCAAAGTCGTGGATGGCATCGTTCGCATTTCGGAAAAAATGCGTGAAACTACGACGTATCGTATATCGGGTGCTCTTGATGCTGACAGGACGGTTATTCTTGAACACCCTGTTCGGGTGGGTTGGTCATTTTCCTCTCAGGCCGACGACGGCAAGACAGTTTCCCACCACCGGTTGAAAGCCTCTGTCAAAGCTGGGGAAGAACAATCGGTTGTCGCTGTGGATGAACAGCTTCGCAGCGAAAGTTTCGGACTCATCGATGTCGATCCGACTGCGCTTTTAAGTTGGTCGTCCTCCGCCTCTGATAAGGGTGTTGCGGAAAAATTCAGCCAGCTTGCAAAAGTACGGCAACAGCAAATCGACAAGCAGCTCGAACTTCAAAGGTCTGAGGAGAAACTGCAGGATCTCCAAGGTGAGCAGGGACGTATTCGCGAAAACATCGCGGCCGTGCCTGAGAATAGCGACCTGAAAGCCAAATATCTCACGATGCTTGAGGAGAGTGAGAGCTCTATCTCAGAAGTGTCGAAAACAAGAGAAACAAGTAAAGTCGATATTGATCGCTTTACCAAAGAACTCCGAAAGCAAATACGGAATTTCTAAAACGAGATGAGCGACACTTCCATCTCAGTGGGCGGACTGTTTCATGGACACCAATTTATTTGGTTGTCCGTGAAATGAAGGCGGTGAGTTACGTCTCAAAAAGATGCGAATTTAGAATGGTACCGTTAGAGCAAACCCAGTTAAATTTGTTCGTTGGTTTCGACATAACTATTTGTTTTTAAGCATTATGTAACGCAAAAAGCTTCGTATTTTTGCTGAAAGTTCTTTAATGTATATTCTGGCCATAAATTAGAAACGACACTACTGTGGTCAAAGCGCCAATAGATGCAAGTAGATAAGCACGTCGCGAAAGCTGGCGTTTTTTATTGGTCAAGCCGATGACTGTCGTGGTCAGAGTCCACAAAACCAAAAACGCCAGAAGCAACAATGTGTAGACTGGCTTGGACAGATCGTATCCGCCTCCACCGATTGAGGAAGTTGCAGGTGGGGGTGGATTTAGCAGTAAGTTAAATCCACCTAAGACTAAAGCGAAGACAGCTACCCAAAAGAAAAATGTACGATCTCTCAATTTTAGCTCCTGGATGATGCTTAGGTTCGAAATAATCTGCCACTGAACGATCATCGGGCAACGATAAGGCTTTGTTGGCTTTTGATACGCCGACCGGTGTGTGAATAGCAATCGTTGATAATTTTGAGTTCAAAACGAAACTAATTCTGTTAGCGTGCGCTTGTATTAGTTTTGAAAATATTCTGCATCATACAGCGTTGGCATTCTTATGAATTGGTTTGGATGGTCAGATGGTAGCATTGGTTTGGAACGGAAAGGATCCGACACCTCTGCTGTTTTGATTGCGGACAGCGCGTCTCAGAGGAATACAATTTCTTGTAATAAATACTTCTTCAAGATGTCAGCGCTTTTCTATGGAAGTGCGCTCCTTCTTTCCAATAGCATGTTTGTTTCGGCTAAAGCCGATGATCGCATGGTGCTTTATGATGCGGAAGGTTTAAAGATTCGCACGCATTTGCAGGCAGGGTTAAACGCCGTCGTCGAGCGGAATTTGTTCTGGAATTTCGCCGACAGATTTGCACCTGATGCCGATTTTAATCCACAAAAGCAATGGCTTGAGGGATACATTAAGCCCGGTATTAGTTTCAGCAAAGACTTTGACGAAGATCGTCGCCTTTACGGTAAGGCGTCATTCGTTGCATCCGGAACGCTTGGCATTGATGCCTATGACACTGGCAACACCGGCGAAATTACATTGGAAGAAGCGCATCTTGGATGGCGTCAGCAAATGAGCAGCCGGAGCTCATTCGATGTGTCGTTCGGTCCGCGCGAATATAAAATTGGAACCGGTATGTTGATCGCCAATGGTGGCAATAGTGGTTTTGAACGTGGTGCATTGAAATTCGGTCCGCGTAAGGCGTGGAAGTCAGCCGCTATAGGTAAATTCAGTTATGACGATGTCGATGTAACTGCGTTTTATCTGCAGCCGAATGAATTACCGAGTAGCAGCAGCAATACGCAGCTTGCCGGCTCGGAGCTGCGCTACAATTGGGAACAAGGCAGTTTTGCTGGCATCACGTACGGACATGTTCTGCACTCAAACTCCCCATACCCCAAAGCTGCTCCCAATGGAATTGGGGCGCCAGAAATTCTACCCGATGGCCGTGATGGGCTAAACTTTATCAATGCTTACGCGATTGGCAAGCCGTTGCCCAACACATTTGATAACCTGATTGCCGGTGGCGAGTTTGCATACGAATGGAACGACCGGATCAATCTTTCCGCTTGGGCGGGTCGCGTTTATGTCGGTTATAATTTCACCGACCTGCCATGGTCGCCCGCTTTGGCATTCGCATATCAGACTTTTTCCGGCGATAATCCTGATACCGAAAAACTGGAGCGGTTTGATCCATTGTTCTATGAAGGTAATCCCAGCTCATGGTCGACCGGGTCAAAATCGTCGATGGTTTTTATCAACTCCAATGTGAATGCCTTTTTGGTCAGCTTGCGGGTGACGCCGACCAAACGTGATGCTTTTACCCTGCGCTATTCTCATATACGCGCGAACCAGCTGCATAGTCCGATCCAGTTCGGACAAGGTACGCGCGTTGAAACAAATGACGGTGTGCCGAACCCTATCGCCGGAGTAAGTAGCTATCATCTGTCAGATGATGTGTTTCTGGAATATAATCGTACCATTAATGCCAACACTTATCTTACGGTTGGGGTCAGTGCGTCATTTCCCGGCGCAGGCATTGATTCAATGATCGATGCTAAAGCACCAATTTGGACTGGAGGATTTGCAAATGTTGTCGTCAACTACTAGTTCGCGGTGCCTTTCAAATAATATGGGCCGATCGGTGGTCAAACATGCCTCACAAGTCCTACTTTTGGCTGCGGGAATGCTGGCCGGTTTTTCTCAGATGGCCTTGTCACAGGAGACAGATGCTATGTCAGCTAAAACATCTGATCCCCGTGTACTTGGCTGGATGGAAGGATCGCCTCCTGCAGAGGATAAAATTATCCGTTTTTCCGATCCTGATTACTTCAGTTTCCCGAAATTGCGTTGGACCGTCTGCCACTTTCGTCAGTTAATGCCGACAATGAATGTGAGCCGCGGCATTGGCTCACCTGGTCCTTTGGCACAACAACCTGACCCGGCGATTGATGCTGTGACTTTCAGCCCTTTGGGCAGTGATAAAACAATGACGTGGGCGCAGTCATTTGATGCGAATTACACCGATGGGATCGTTGTTCTGCATAAAGGAGTAGTAGTGTATGAGCGTTATTCGGGATGTCTGGATGTTGCGGGCCAGCATGGAGCCATGTCCGTAACCAAATCGATTACTGGTTTGCTGGGTGAGATGCTGGTCGCAGATGGGACGCTCGACGAAACAGCCCAAGTTAGCAGCCTTGTGCCAGAGCTTGCAAAAAGTGCATTCGGAGATGCGACTGTTCGGCAAGTCCTGGATATGACCACGGGTTTGGATTACAGCGAAGATTATAGCGATCCGAACGCCGATGTCTGGATATATTCAGCTGCCGGCAATCCTTTGCCGAAGCCTGATAATTACACCGGACCGCGTACCTATTTCGACTATTTGAAGACTGTCCGTAAGCAGGGCGAGCACGGAGATGCGTTTGGCTATCGGACGATTAATTCTGACGCGCTTGGCTGGATTATCGCGCGTGTTACCGGGAGATCTGTAGCAACCCTATTGTCAGAACGTATATGGAGCAAATTGGCCACTGAGCAGGATGCATATTATACGGTCGATTCAGTCGGTACTCCTTTTGCTGGCGGTGGTTTCAACGCCGGGTTACGCGATATGGCTCGTTTGGGACAGCTCCTGCTCAATGATGGTGTGATCGACGGCGAGCGTCTTATACCTGCTGCGGCTATTGCCAGCATCAGGGGCGGCGGCGATAAGAAGGCATTTGAAAAAGCTGGATACAAGCTGCTGTCAGGTTGGAGCTATCGCGGTATGTGGTGGGTTTCCCATAATGCGGATGGGGCTTTTATGGCGCGGGGAGTGCATGGGCAGGCACTCTATATTGATCCCAAAGCCGAAATGGTGATTGCTCGTTTTGCCTCGCATCCAAAGGCGGGCAACGCGTATAATGATCCAACGTCGTTACCAGCCTATCAGGTGATAGCAGATTATCTGATGCAAAAGCCCGCGCCTTGATGAACCGGCTGATGTCAGTGGTCTTCTTGTCAGTTCAGAACCGAGCGTTATGGCTATTATGCCTAACAACAGGAGCACAATGCAGGTGGCTGTGCAAATCAAGATCGTATCTGTGAACACGCCCAAAGGTTATTTCAATAACTATAATAGTATTATCTCTTTTTAGCGAACACAGAATAAAAACACAGCAATTGACTAATAAGCTATTGGATTTGAACAAGATGAATGTCAAATAACGATCTCTGAATGGTGGTTGGTACGTATTACCAGTGCAACCAAACGCGTCCGCCTATTAGGCCAAGAAGCCCAGTAATAGCGATGCCGAGCGTATACCAGGCAGCAATAAACGGAATACCTGCTTCGGGACAGTGAAGTGAATAGACAAGAACACCGCTGCCGCCCGCTACGATGCCCGCAGCAAGACCCGCGAGCGCCGGATTGGCCGGAGCTAGTCTACGCATGGCAGCAAGAAGTGATGTTAGCATCGGCAGGGATATGACAACGATCAGCCATGGACAAACGAGCGCCGTGCGCCCCCAAAGCAACACATCCCTTTGTTCGGGTGCGGCACTTTCCCACTGGTACAGTGCGGCGCCCATCAGGCAGACAAGAAGAATGACCACGGGCAGCCAGTGTAGCTTAGCCCGGATCGGTTGGGACAGGGTAAAAACTGCGGGAACCAAAATCAGAAGCAGAAATATCGCGTAGAAAAGCTTGGTCCAGAATGCAGCGGTTGTTATAGCCACAGATAGATCGTGACGCACGCCCAGAAACAGAAGCATGATGGTCAGCCCCGCAACTATCCCGCCTGTAGCATGGCGCAGAAACAGCCAACGCATGGCATCAGCCGAAACGGGTTTTACGTCAACAGCCAGTCGATTAATCAGATCATCAGTCATTCTATTTACCCCCGAACTTTTGGGCAAGCGCGACAAGGCCACGATGAATGGCCACTTTGACAGCGCTTTGGCTCATACCGCTGGTACGCGCAGCATCGTCAATCGATTGCCCCTCGATTTTCACGCTGCGGATCAGTCCGGCTGTGCGTTCCGGTATGTCGCTCAACATCCTGTCAACATCCATGCGGGCATCTGTGGCATCGGCTTCGTCGACAAACGGAACGTCCTCATCAAGTGCTGTTGTGGGGCGCCGCCCTTGTCGGCGCAGATGGTCGAACAGTTTGTAACGAGCGATGGCGCTGACCCAAGGCATGAATGGCATATTGCGATCATAGGTTATGCGGCGAGTGTGGATCGCAAGCAGTGTTTCCTGCATGAGATCCTCCGCTTCTGCCGCACTGCTGAAAAGGCGTCGTTGGAAGTGTGACGTGAGCAGGCGCGATAATTCGCCAAGTAGTGCCCGGTAGGCAGCTTCATTTCCATCCAACGCCAGTAACATCAGGCTCTTCAACCTCTCTTCGTTCGAATAAGTCAGTTTGAAACTCCCACCCACTGCATATTCGTGAAAGAAACGGAAAAGGTTACACAACCCGGCCAGATGATCACATCGGCGTGATTGATGTAACCATTTTCCTCCGTCCAACGAAACCCTTCTTGTCACGCGCCACTGGCGCTGAGATCAACAGGAGTATCGTTATGACCATCAAACAGAACATCGTTGTCCTTGCGGCGCTTGCCCTGCTTGCAGGCCTTTCTTTCACGCCAGCATCTTTCGCGCAAGACGCGATGAAGCCCGATGCCATGAAGTCTGACACGATGAAAACGGACACCATGAAAAAAGATTCCATGGGCAAGAAGGACGCGATGAAAGGAGATGCAATGCAAAAAGATGCCAAGAAGATGAAGAAGCATGGCGACAAGGCAATGAAAAACGACGGAATGAAGACGGATGCCATGAAATCCGACGCCATGAAGAAGCCGCAGTAATTGCCATTTGCCCGCCGGTCTTCCCTCAGGCTGGCGGGCGTTTCTTTGGAGCGCAATGCTATGGGTCAGCTCGTACATCGTCAGCGTTTACTGACACGCCTCACACACTGGATCTGGGCCGCAAGCCTATTTTTTCTGCTTCTGTCGGGATTGCAAATATTTAATGCGCATCCCACGCTCTATCTCGGTAATGAATCTGGCTTCAGTTACGATAACGCAGACCTTGCTATTTATTCTGTCGATGGTGAAAAGGGTCCAGAAGGCCGGGTTGACATTCTGGGGAAGACTATCGTCACGACGGGCATTCTGGGTGTAACGGGCACAGCGGATGCACTGCATTATCAGGCCTTTCCGCCAGCACTGACCATTCCGTCTTACCGTGATCTTGCCACAGGACGCATAGTTCATTTCTTTTTTGCATGGCTTTTTGTGGCTACCCTAGCATTGTGGCTTGTGGGTAGTATTCTTAATGGACATCTGAAGAAAGATATTCTGCCATCTGCTTCAGATATCCAGCGTTTACCGGGCGATCTGATCGATCACCTGAAGTTTCGCTTTGAGCATAGAAAATCCTACAACCCGTTGCAAAAGCTGACCTATTGTATTGTTTTCTTCGGACTGTTTCCGCTGATCGCGCTCACAGGTTTGGCGATGTCTCCGGGTATGGATGCCATTCTCCCATTGACCGAGTGGCTCGGTGGACGTCAGACTGCGCGTGCGCTTCATTTCATAGCTGCATTATCGCTGGCGCTGTTCTTCCTGGTCCATATCGTAATGGTGTTTGCTGCGGGGCCGATCAACGAATTGCGGTCGATGATTTCCGGTTGGTATCGCGTTGATAACGCCGAAGATAAAACGGAAAAGTCATCATGACCAGATTGCAACTATCCAGACGGCACTTCCTCGGTTTCACAGGGGCTGCCGCGTCATCCATTCTACTTAGCGGCTGCGATGCTTTTGACTTTGTTGGCGAAAGCGAAGACACCACCCGGCGCGTACTCCAAAAGGCGAACGATTTGACCTACGTAGTGCAGCGCAGGTTGCAAGGTCGTGATGCTTTGGCAAGAGAATATAGCGAAAGCGAAATACGCCAGGGTCAAAAGCCGAACGGTGAAACTGACCCGGAAACAGAAGAATACGTTGCCCTTCGAATACGAGATTTTGCCAATTATCACCTGCAAGTGCATGGCCTTGTGGAGACCCCTGCGAGTATCTCGCTGGAGCAATTGCGCAACATGCCTCAACGCACGCAGATTACCCGCCATGACTGTGTCGAAGGTTGGAGTACGGTTGCAAAATGGACTGGGGTTCCTTTGAGGCAAATTCTTGAGATTGTCCGTCCGACAGCGTCTGCACGTTATGTCGTCTTTCATTGCTTCGATGCCGTGGACACTGCGAAAGGCCCAGCTTTGTTTTATGGCAGTATAGATCTGATTGATGCACGTCATCCGCAGACAATATTGGCCTATGGCCTTAATGATCGCGCGTTGCCGGTTGAGAATGGTGCACCTCTCCGTTTACGGGTCGAAAGGCAACTTGGTTACAAGATGAGTAAATATATAAAATCAATAGAACTTGTATCCGGCTTTGCAAACATACAGGGCGGGAGAGGGGGCTACTGGGAAGATTACGGATATGATTGGTATGGGGGGATATAAATGCAGGATGATCGCTCGGATGGCCAGCATCTACAAAATGAATAGTGTCTCGATTTCGAATGGCAGATGTAGGGTGCGACTTAAAAACTCTCCAAAACGTGTCAACGTTACTACATTTCTGTATCAACGAACCATGTTGGAAAAAGAAGAGAGCATCTTCAACGAAGGCTCCTTTTTTGGCAGAGAGGCAATCCATCTTTTATTGCCTCGGTATGATTTTCTATCATCTTCAGGCTCTCGTTCAGAGAGTTGAGAATATTTGTGATATTACATATAGCAAAAATCGATTTTACCATATGTTAAAAGTTCCACTCAAAATTATACTATTTCGAGTTCAGTTTAGTAAATTCAGAATGAAACATGGCGGATTGGAGCGTCGATTTACATCGATCTCAACGTATCCTTTCAGTAACTGACTAAGTTCTCGGTTGCAACGTTTCAAAACTCAACAAAGTTTCGGCCACCATTAATATCTCCTACGAATAAAGAGCCCGGCGAGCACTGATATTGTGACCGTTACGGTCAGCAGAATGAGGGCGAGCGCAGCGCCGAGCGGCCAGTTTGCTTTGTTCAGTATTTCAGTCACAATCATTGGTGCCATCATACGGAAAGATGGACCACCAAGAAGTACCGGCGTGGCATATGCATTCATGGTTAGAATGAACGATAAAACCGAAGCTGCGAGAAGGCCCGGCATGATCTGTGGTAGGCGTACAAGCATGAAGCTTTGGAATGGCGAGGCACCGAGACTGGCTGATGCGAAATCAATATTCTCGTCTAACCCCTCAAAGACACTTTGCAGTGTTAGAACGACATAGGGAAGATTGACTGCGGTGATACCGATAAATACGGCAGTCGGTGTCTGCATGATCGTCAGTGGTGTGGAAATAACCCCAATTTTCATAAGCAGAAAATTCAACACGCCGGTCTGACCGAAAGCCACCATCCAGCCCGCAGCGCGAACAGCGTTAGAAATAAAGAGTGGTAGGATAACTGCCATTAAAAGCAAAGTTTTGAGGCTACCACTCTGGCGCGAAATCCAGTCGGCCAGTGGTAAACTTAGTACGACGCAGACTGCGGTAACTGACGCTGCCATGAGCAGAGTCGTACCCATGCCATTTAGGTAGTAGGGGTCGGTAAAGAATGTCGCAAAGTTTGCTAAAGTAAAGCCTTGCGCCACAAACTCGCCAGGCACAAAATCATTAAAACTATAGCTCAACAAGTACAGCAGCGGCAGAGCCATGAATACGAGGACCAACCCCGTCGCAGGCATGAGAAGTGCGGCGGCGGGAAAAGATTTTTTTTGCATGACTACACCGAGAAATTTAGAATTGTACCTGTCTGGTTAAGCCAGACAGGTTGTTGCAATAATCACGCCTTAAACTCTTTGTTCCACCAGTTTTGCAGATCTGAATCCGCTTTTGCGACATACTCCAGATCGGGTAGCACAAATTGCTCGCGTTGCTCCGATGTGTAATCTACGGCTGATGCAAGTTCCGCTGGCAACTTCACTTCGGAGTTGGTCGGCGCATAACCCATCTGCTCAGCAAATGCTGTCTGGGGCACCTGTTCAAGCATCGCGTTCAAATACTGGTATGCCGCTTCCTTATTAGGTGCGTTTTTAGGCACACTCATATCTGAGAGGTAAAGTCCAATGCCTTCTTTCGGAATGGCAATTTCGATATCGATACCCGCCTTTTTCCACATGTAACCGCGAGCATTCCACATAATGCACATCACGATTTCACCGGACTTAAGCGCTTGTGCGAGGGCTTCATTGGTTGGGTAGATCTTAACGCCCTGCTTTTTCAACTCCAGTAGTTTGGTCTTTCCCGGCTCGTAATCCGAAGGACCGCCGCCAGCAATCATCGCAGCAGATTCTATTGTTGTCTGATACTGAAGATCGATTACACCCACACGCCCGGCATACTTGGGGTCCCACAAGTCAGCGTAAGACGTCGGTGCGGGACTGACTTGCTTTGGATTGTAAAGAATGACACGACCAGTGTAGATATGCGGGATGGAGTAGTTTGTGCGAATGAAAGGTAGAACCTTACTTAGGTTGGGTACTTTCGTTTCATCCAGCTCTTCAGTCAGTCCGTTCTGGAACATTTCAAAGCTGCCCTGCCGGGTAAGGCAGGCAATATCCATAGATCCGCGCGGCAAGCGCCGTTCTGCCAAAAGCTTTGCTCTACGCACTGTGTCAGTGGCAGGATCATATATAACCTGGGTTCCACTGCCCTTCAGATTGCCATCCGCAATATTGATTTGTTGCAGATTCTGATAGTCACCACCCCAAGTGCCAACGACAAGCCGTCCTGCGGCTTTGGCAAAAGAGGGCAGCATCGTGGAGGCCATGAGGCTTCCAGAAAGAATTCCAAAAGTGCGTCTGCTTATTTTGGTCATGTTAATTCCCCTTGTAATCGTTGTTTGACCGTTCCCGGAGGTCTACTGCCTCGTTCGGGAATGAATGACTAAAGCAACACGACGTCCTCCGGCGCGATGCTAATTGTTATCGAGTTTTCAGGAACGAGGTTGACATTGGCCTCATTGAGTTCGCGAGGCGAAGCAACAGCTGTCAAATGCTGACCGTCGGGAAGCACGAGATCAATTTCGACCATGCCCCCTAAGAACACATGCTTTTTGATTATGACGGTCTGACTATTTTGTGCGGAAGGTAAGGGCGCTTTGCTCAGACGGAGTGCCTCTGGTCGGATAAGCACCTCGGTTGCCGTCTTGGAATTAAGAGCAGCATGAAATCGCACACCTCCATTAGTCGTAAAACTTCCACTGTCCGTTGCTTGTCCGGTTAGAAAATTTGCACGACCAATAAAATCAGCGACAAAGCGGTTTGAGGGCTGCTTATACAACTGTTCCGCACTGCCGATCTGTTCAATCACCCCCGAACGCATCAGTACCAACCGGTCGCCAACCGACATGGCCTCTTCCTGATCGTGAGTGACCATAATTGTTGTAATACCAAGAGTTTTTTGCAGGCTACGAAGCTCATCCCGGACTTGCAGACGTAAACGTGCATCCAGATTGGATAAAGGCTCGTCGAGAAGCAGCATATCGGGCCGAATTGCTATAGCGCGAGCAATGGCGACACGTTGTTGCTGGCCACCGGATAACTGTTTGGGCAAGCGGTCCATCAAGTGCGCGAGATCTACAAGTTCGAGAGCGTGCCGTACGCGGTTTTTCAGTTCTGGTTCCGCTACTCTTCTGCGGCGAAGGCCAAAGGCAACATTCTCGAAAATGCTTAGATGCGGGAAAAGTGCATAATTCTGAAATACCAGACCGATATTGCGGCGATACGGAGGCTCGTAAGTGATTTCCCTGCTTCCTAGACGCATGGTTCCGGCATCTGGTTCGATAAAGCCAGCCAGCATGCGCAAAGTTGTCGTCTTACCGCAGCCTGATGGTCCCAAAAAGATAAGGAACTCACCCTCATGAACGTCAAGCGTCATGTCGGATACGGCCCGGAAAGCCCCGTAGGTTTTGGTCAGTCCCTGAATTTGTACACCAACCATCAGACCATCCTCGAAATATTTACAAAGCGATTTGAAATCATCAGCATCAGCGCCACAAAAAGCACTTGCAGAACAGAAACGGCTGCGATTGTTGGATCAATTTTCCATTCCAAATACTGCATCATCGCGACTGGAAGCGTTACCTGTCCCGGGCTAGACAGGAAAATCGAGACCTCCAGATTGCCGAAACTGACGACGAAGGAGAACACAGCGGCTGCGAAAATCCCTGGTTTAATAAGCGGTAAAGTTATGAGCCAAACAACTGTCGCTGGCTGAGCTCCGAGTGAAGCTGCGGCCTCCTCAACCGACATATTTACACCTTCAAGCGAAGCAAGAAGTAAGCGGATACACCAAGGAATTGTCAGCAAGACATGCCCTGCCACAAACACACCTGTTGAACCCACGATTGGTGCGCCAGACGCAATTTCGATTTCAACAACGGTCACGTACAGCGCGGCACCAATGACGATTGCTGGCACCGTAAGAGGTGACATCAAAAGCTGGATCAAAGCACTTCGACCGCGGAAACTCCGTCGCACAATCACCATTGCTGCTGGAACAGAAACCAGAAGACCGGCCAGCATCGCAAAGCTTGCGACAGCTATAGAAAGTAGGAATCCACTCAGAAATTGAGGTTGACGAAAGGCTTCCGAAAACCAGTGGAGTGAATAGCCTTCGACCGGCAACGACAATATCTCATTTGAGATCACTGACAGCCAGAACACAAGCACAAGGGGCAGGAGCATCAGCACAAGGCTGAATGCAATCATTGTAGCTGCTCCCAGTCGTCCCAGGCGCTCTGTAAGAGAATTGCCTCGGACCATGTGACCTACTCCGCTATCATGTTTTTATGAAAGACGCCGCCCTTCATAATGGCAGTAAAACACTCGTCGTGACGTTCCAGTGTGGTGATATCTTCTAATGGGTTGCCATCCACAATCAGAAGGTCGGCATAGGCACCTGGTGCAATTACCCCTATCTGATTTTCCATTCCGCATAGCTTTGCTGAAACTCTCGTCGCGGAATGCAGCACTTCGCTGTTCGTTAAAACGCTTGCGCGTAATGAAAACTCCATTGACTGATATTTGTGAAGCTGCCCGAGCAGATCTGATCCGAATGCCATTGGAAGACCGGCATCACGCATAATAGCCAACGACTCCAGCCCACCACGGCGCACTGTATCAATTTTTGATTGAGAATCCGCACTTAAACCAAAGCTTGCTCCTTCCAAAGCCAGCCCTTCATAAGCAACCAGTGTTGGACAAGCAATTGCGCCAGCTTCTGCGGCCAGTCGCGCAGTCTCGGGAGTTATGAGATTGCAATGTTCAAGCGATTTAACCCCGCATTCAACCGCACGGCGAATGGAAGCGTCTGAATATGTGTGAGCTGCAACGTAAAGTCCGTAATTCTCGGCTTCTTCCACAATGGCGCAAATTTCTTCGCGTGAATATTGCAATACGTGGATGGGATCATTTGGCGAGGCAACGCCGCCGTTGGCCATGATCTTGATGAATTGAGCACCATTCTTGATTTCTTCGCGTGTCGCGCGGCGGACTTCATCGACGCCATCGGCAATGCGTCCCAGACTTCCCAATCGGGCTTCATGCAAGGGTCGATTGTCGTAACGCTTACGGTAATCACCATGGCCGACCGTCTGACTCAACGCCTTACCACAGATAATCAGGCGAGGGGCTTCAACTGCCCCTTCGTCGACAGCAAGCTTCAAACCAAGATCGGCGCCAGCCAAATCTCGAAGGGTTGTGAACCCTCGCATCAGCATATCGCGCATGATCTTGGTGCTACGCAGAGCTATGAGAGATGTCGGCAAAGCGGCATTTTCAGCAAGATCGACAAGCGTCGCTGCCACGTGGACGTGTGCATCGACAAGCCCCGGCATCAATGTTCGACCGGCAAGGTCAATTCTCTGCGCGTCTGGAGCATCGATACGCTGGTCGCTAACCCTTATAATGCGGTCACCTTCGACCAGTACCTCAAGCCCCGACTTGAGTATACCGTCGTCAACATCCAGAATCTGGCCACCGAAAAACACAAAACCCGTCATTGTTCATTCCCCATAACGCGCCAGTTTCGACGCTTGTATACAATAAGTATATTGGCCTTATTCTTGCATGAGGATTGAGGTTTGTCTACATAAAAACAGACTGGTTTGTTTTTATGTTTAGGAATCACTTATATCACTGTTTTAATTTAGATTTATAGGGGGGGCATAGGCATCTTATGTTGATTTTAGATGCAGTTCGCTTAATATCCAGCCACTCATCTAAGTCGTCGTCATTTGTAGAGACCCAATCTCATGAACAGCTCCGCTAAACCGATCAGGGCTCAAAATTCGACGCATTTGCGTAGGAAAACGCAAGCGGAACGCTCGTCATCCACCCGGTCAAGGGTTTGCCAGGCAACACTTGAGGCGCTCGCTGAAGTCGGGCACGGACTCATTTCAACAGCTATGATCGCGCAAAAGGCAAAAGTTTCGCGTGGCGCGCTGACACACCAGTTTCCTTCGCGCAATGACCTGCTTGTTGCGGCCCTTCGCCAACTCCACGAGGACTGGGAGATAGTTCATCCTGTTGCGACAAACCCGGACGAGACACGTTATTCACTCTCTGAACTAACTGAAACGCTGTGGCTCAATATCTTTGCAGACGCGCGATATATAGCGGCGATTGAATTGATGCTGGCGGCGCGCTTGGATAACGAACTGGGTCAGAGATTGCGCGATGAAATGAAGCGATGGGTCGATATACGTGATTTGCGTGTATCGAAACTGGTGGGTTTTGAACCCGCAAACCAGGCGGATACCTTAAAGCTTCATCTGATTTTGTCGGTATTACGCGGAATAGCAGTACATCAAAGTTTCGATCCGGAAATTGCAACCGGTCGAAAACTTGTAGACCTATGGAAGAAAATACTAAACGAAATAACGGATACGTCCGACTGAACGTTAATATTTGAATGAGATTTGGATAGCGCTACCCCTTTCAAAGGGGCAGGTATCATACAACTTGGCGGCGCTCCGGTCTGCGTTGTGATAGAATAAATTTGCACCTTCAGATCACTGCAAGTCTGGCGCGGTTGCCAGCTTTTCGAGATAGGGTTTCATCTTGTCGGCTGCGACATTGGCAAAGCCCATTATAAGCGCGCCCTGCCGTTCGACTTGAATTGTATAGTCGGAGAGGGGATAGGTCTGTAATCCCAACTTGAAGGCAGTTGCTGCCGCAGGGCGATCGCCGGACGACGAAGGAAGCCACAGTAGGGCGTTGAGGCCACTTTCAGAGCATTCAATATGAGCTGGGTCATTGAATAGCGATTGTCCTGCTTGGATAAAGGCCGCTCTTCGCTCGGCATAAAGATTACGCATTCTGCGCAGGTGATTGGCGAAATGTCCTTCAGCGATAAAGTCGGCCAGAGCCAGCTGAGTCTCTACAGGCATGCTGCGATTGATAAGGCTAGACAGATTGCGAAACTGGTCTGCCCCCATCGGGTGATCCGGGTTTACTGTTAGTGCATGCTGGGTCGACTTGCCACTGTTGGTGTTGACGCTGGGCCATTTTGTTTAGGCCAGACGACTGCTTCGGGTGCCGGTGGCTTGTAGCCCTGTGATGAATGGGGCCGCACTGTGTTGTAATGCTGCCTCCAGTCTTCGATGATGATCTTGTTTGGTGGGCAATCGATTCACTGGATCGATTGCTTTTCCGCCTCACCCTTGAGCGTGTAGAAGATTTCGCCGTTGAGCAGTTCGTCACGGAGTTTCGAGTTGAAGCTCTCGCAATAGCCGTTTTCCCATGGACTGCCCGGCATGATGTAGGCGGTTTTGGCACCGACTGCTGCGATCCACTCCCGGAGTGCTTTGGCGATGAACTCCGGGCCATTGTCCGAACGAATATGGGTGGGGATGCCGCGTAGGATGAAGAGGTCGGAAAGCACGTCGATAACATCGACTGCCTTCAGCTTTCTCTCGACCCTGATGGCGATGCATTCCCGCGTGAACTCATCAATCACGTTGAGCATGCGGATTCTCCTGCCGTTGTGCGTCCGGTCCTCGACAAAGTCGTAGGACCAGACATGATTTGGGTATTCCGGTCGAAGCCGAATGCACGAGCTGTCGTTCAGCCACAAACGGCTGCGTTTCGGTTGCTTGTGCGGCACTTTCAGCCCCTCCCGTCGCCAGATGCGCTCAACCCGCTTGACGTTCACGATCCAGCCAGCCTGGTGCAGCATCGCCGTGATGCGACGATAGCCATAGCGACCATATTGGAGGGCGAGCGCTGTGATGTCCGCAGTCAACGCTGCTTCATCATCCGGGGTCTTGGTGATCTTGCGCTGCGTGGAACGATGCTGACCCAAAACTCGGCACGCTCGTCTCTCGGACACCTTCAGTTCATTGATCACATGGTCCACGCAGGCACGGCGACGGGAGGGGCTCAGAAGTTTCCCTTGGCAGCCTCGGCAAGAATCATCTTATCCAGCGTGAGATCAGAAACAGCCCGCCTCAGCCGGGCATTCTCTGCCTCCAGTTCCTTCAGCCGCTTTACCTGATCGCCCTTCAAGCCACCGTATTCGGAACGCCATCGGTAATATGTAACTTCTGTAACGCCTATCGACCGGATCGCTTCCGCCATCGATTTTCCTTGCGCATGTAGAACGTCAACCTGACTAAGCTTCGTGACGATCTCTTCTGCCTTATGTCTTTTCGCTGCCATTTCAATGTCCTTCTACGGCTCATAAGCCATACTTCATGAAGGATCACTTTTCAGGGGGCAGACCAATTCACTGCGCAGGCGCATCAGACTGTTGGCCTGCTGGCGACGTTAGGCTGACATGGGTCTCAATTATCGCCACCTGCTCTGCGATCTTAACAGGGTCGTTTATCCCGCTCTCAAATTCGCGGATGATGGCTCTCGCCACCCTGTCCTTGTCTTCATGGTTAGTAGCGCATCGATCAAGTAAGACGCAGCATTCTTCGTATGCTTTTTGTAGAACAGCTAAGTCTGAAGGGCGGAAAGTCCCGTGATATTGTGCGTTTCTGAACGGCATTGGTCTCACCTCCTATCCAAATATTATTTAACTATCTGTTAGGGATTTTGGCAAGACCGACCTGCCGCAACCAGACTAATCGGCCTCAGTGAAAGCAAGATGCGAGCGCAATCGGTAACTGCCTCGACCAACCCGTATGAATAAAGCGTCTTCTTCTGATTTGTTGTAATCGCTATTGTAAGCGAGAAAGCCGAAGTAATCAGTATAATGCCAACCAGAAATTATTCGTCGTATATCCTTAGCCGTGAATGGCTCCATAAGGGTCCCATCGACGTGCACGGCAGTAAGAATTAGCTCATAGGCCTTCTTCACCGAAATTCTCATTTCGTGATCATATATTATTGCTAAAATGTAGCAACCTAACATTCGCCCCTAACCTGAAGGTAGGGCAACGCACTTTGAGTGCGTGTGTCTTGGTTCGATCTCAAGAGGGCGATCCAGTTTAAGTGGCTATCGACTCTGCCGATTATAAGGCTGGTATGCTGACAAGCTCGTCTCGCGGTTCGATCAAGGTAACGGCAGATCGCGCTGCAATAACTTCGGCCAACACCACGGTCGGCGCTGGTCGCAGTCAGGGCACGTCACTCGTTCCGGGTGCACGCATGCCGGGCATCTTTGGCCTGCCAGAGCGTAGTCTGACGATCCGCGATCTCGTGCTTCCGGGCCAGACTTCTTCGAGCTCTATCGAGTACGTGAAGGAAACCGGCTACACGAATAATGCGGCTCCTGTCGCTGAAACGACCGCAAAGCCATATTCGGACCTGACGTTCGACATGACATCTGCGCCAGTTCGCACGATTGCCCATCTGTTCAAGGCATCCCGACAGATCCTTGATGATGCACCGGCTCTTCGTTCCTACATCGACGGCCGCGCTCGCTATGGTCTGCGCTTTGCGGAAGAAAATCAGCTGCTCAATGGCTCTGGCACAGGCCAGAACATTCATGGTCTGGTTCCGCAGGCAACCGCGTTTAGTCCAGCTTTCACCTTGCCAGGTGCGACTGGTATTGATCGCCTTCGCCTAGCGATCCTTCAGGTTGTTCTTGCTGAGTACCCGGCTGCAGCTTTTGTCCTCAATCCAATTGATTGGACGAAGATCGAGCTAACGAAGGACGCTGGGGGCAATTACATAATCGGCAATCCGCAGGGCTCGCTGACGCCAACTCTCTGGAACCTGCCAGTGGTTTCCACGCAGGCGATGGCTGCAGGTGAATTCCTCACTGGTGCGTTCAGCTTCGCTGCACAGATCTTCGATCGTCTCGATATCGAAGTGCTGCTGTCGAGCGAGAACGTCGACGACTTCGAAAAGAACATGTTCACGATCCGCGCGGAAGAGCGACTGGCATTCGCTGTCTATCGTCCAGAGTCGTTCGTAACCGGTGACGTCGAAGGCGCTCAATGGGGGACGGGAGCTTCGGCTCCCCTTTTCCAGATTGGAGAGAACATGACCGATTTTCTAGAAGTCAAAGCCATAAAGACTTTTGCCCTGCGCAAAGATCTGAAAACCCGCAAGAGCCCGTCTTTCGAAGTTGAAGCTGGCGAGGCTCGACAGTTGGAAGCGCAGGGCCTTGTGTCTTTGGCTGGCAAGATTGAAGTAATTAAGGAACCGGATGGCGGCGCGTCAGACAGTGGCACCAAGCCAAAGCAAAAGGCGAAATCAGATGGCAGTATCGACAAAGATGCGTAAGAGGCGGGTAGCAAGCTATCGGCGCTGGGGTCGTTATTCCAAATCCTCAGCCCGAACCGGAGCCAGAAGTGCCGCCTGAAGGTGGTGGCGATGGCTCTGATTGATCTTGCTGTATTCAAGCGTTACCTTCGCGTTTTTCACGACGACGAAGACGACGAGCTTGTCAATCGGAACGGAATATTAGCTCTGACTCACATTTGATGATTTCGCGGTGGAAACTGATGCGGTTATCAGAAAGGAATCAGCATCATGGCGACCAAGTTTCGTCTGTCGTCCCTGATCCCGGCCGGATTGATTGTTGAGAGTTCCGACGAGGACGAGGGGGTTATCATTGTTTCAGCGCGGGCTACTGCCGATCGACGTTCCTGCCCTTTATGCAACAGAATGTCAGATCGTGTTCATAGCCGCTACGTTCGGATAGTTGCTGATTTGCCTTGTGGTGGCACCAAGGTCCAACTGCGATTATCAGCAAGGCGCTTTATCTGTGAGATGACAGTTTGTCGTCGCCGGATATTCGTCGAAAGGTTTGGAGAGCTTATCGTTCCGGAGCGCAGCCGTCGAACCGCTCGACTTGATACCGTCGTACATCATCTCGGGTTGGCTCTGGGAGGGCGGCCCGCAGCAGCCTTTGCCAAGCGCTTGATGATCCCAGTTAGCAATGACACACTCATCCGTGCGGTGAGAAGAAAATCCATGGTGCCGGATGATGCTCTAAACGCCGTCGGAATTGACGATTGGGCTTTCCGCCGCAATCACCGCTATGGAACTGTCGTATGTGATCTTGAGAAGCGAAGGATTATCAAACTTCTGCCTGACGGGGAGATCGCGACAGTTTCGACGTTCCTTGCTCAGCACCCCGAAATAGCGATTGTTTCACGCGATAGAGGCGGCGTCTATCGTGAAGCTGCTGCCAAGGCTTTACCCCATGCTATGCAGGTCGCAGATCGTTGGCATTTGATGGAGAACGCCAGCGCAGCGTTCCTCGACGTCGTGCGCAAATCCATGCGGGCGATCCGTACCGCAATTGGTGCTACGACGATCAATCCTGCGCTACTCACTTGCGCTGAACGACTGCAATATGAGAGCTATCTACGGCGTGAGGACGTGAATTCGACAATCACCAAGCTGGCTTCCGATGGCGTGCCAATAAAGGAAATCGTGCGACAAACCGGCTATAGCCGCGGAACGGTTCGCCAGATTGTCCGCGGTCACAGAACTGATGTATTTCGTGTCAGACAAAGTTCCCTTGAGGCCTATCTGCCACTGTTGGATCAACTCTGGGGATCTGGGCAGCACAACGGCGCTGAACTCTGGCGACAGCTAAAGTACAAAGGTTTCCGTGGTTGTTCTCGTGTCGTTGGGGAGTGGGCCGCAAGGCGACGGCGGTCTGAGCGGGTCTGCGAACAGCAACTTCAAAAAGTGCCATCTGCCAGAACGATTGCCCGATTGATGACAACTGCTCGTGATCAACTGAGTAAGGCTGACACAATCACCATTGCGGCCATAGAAGTCGGCGTTCCCGCCTTGATCCAAGCTCGCAATCTAATTGATCGTTTCCAGACAATGATCCGAATGAAGGCCAAGACAGAACTCGACCCGTGGATCGCTGATGCACGCGACAGTCTGTTTGCCCCCTTCGCCAACGGGATACTGAAAGACAAGGCAGCGGTGTCCGCCGCCATCACCGAACCTTGGTCGAACGGCCAGGTCGAAGGGCAGATCAACAAGCTGAAGCTCGTTAAAAGGCAAATGTATGGGCGTGCCAAGCTGGATCTTCTTCAGGCACGGTTGATCGGCGCAATGTGAAAGAAATCGTCATCAAAAATGCGTCAGACCCAATATTCCACGCCGAAACACACACGAGCTAACACTTTATCTGGTGGCCGCAGAGACTGTTGTCACCGAATATCTCGATCGCGAGGTCGTCGCGGCGGGGCAAACTCCGTCACTTCCTGATGGCGTCGTCATTAATCCCGCTATTTCCGCTGCGATCCTGCTCGTTGGAGCAGACCTTTACGAAAATCGAGAGCCAGACATGAGCGCGAGCGGAGACGCGGTTTTGCCAAGACATGTTCGGGCGCTGCTCTCGGCGTATCGGGTTTGGCGGGAATAAATAGTCAGCGCGGCAGAGAAAATGGGCAGCCTATATTGGCTTTTGCCCATTTGTTCCAAACAGTCTCAAAACGATCATGTGGAAAGGCCTGCCGGTCTTTGTAAAATGACGCATCCGCATACAGCAGCTTGCTCCTCAGTAGCTCCATCATGAAGTTGAGAAGCAAGTGCTTCCTTTTTGTGAGCAAATCAACAACCGGCTTATTTAGATCGGACTCAGAGAATTCACCTGCTTTGTTCGGCAGGTCAAAAATCCTGACCCGTACGAGATGTCTCATGATTGGATCTGGATTCAATCTCCAGGCCGACCCGCCCGGCTCATTATAAAACGGCTGAGTATGTTGATGATTGTCGATGACTGCTTCGCAGCACGTAAGAATATTGTTGACGATGTCGGAAAATACATCGGTCACAACTGAAGTATGCGTGTTGTTCGGTAAGCTCAGAACAAGATTTGACCATCCATGCTTTCTTACAAGCAGGGAAATCTGAAACTCATCAAAAATTTCGTTTTGTTCTGCAATCATCGATACACACGCGCGGTTGATTGGCGTTTGAATTTTGCTCTAACCGCGCTTCTCCAGTCTTTGCCGCCATATGATCAGACTCGTTCTTTGCTGTCGAGCGAAGGAGGGAAATATGCCCCACGTCCGCTTCACGGAAGACTTTGACTGGAAGCCACTCCCGCAAGTCACCATCGCTTACAAGGCTGGCTGGTTTGGCCTTGTCACGACACCTTGCGCAACTGCTGCAATCGAAGCCAATAAGACGGTTGGATTAACGACGCCTAACAAATACATCACGCCGGGCTAATATAACGACAAGCTTGGCGGGCTGGGGGGATATCCATTGGATTAATGCGTTTCCCGTGTTCCGCCACATAAATATCCCAAATCTCCTGCGGTGCGCGTTCACCCTGAAATGCCAGCCGATGCGGCTCATCTTTCATACCAACAATGTCGGGAAAATCTTTTGCAACTGCGGGGGGCCAACGAAGAGGCTTAAACGCTCCAACAATTACACCCCTATCAGCAGCTAATACATATTCAACTGATGCCGCTCTCTCAATTCGCAATTTCCAGCAATATCTCACCAGATCAAAGATTACTTTTGGATCTCGACGACCACGCAGTTTGTTGATCGTGATAACTAAGAGATTGTGTCCATGGGAAAAACTGGCTTCGGGCAAGTTGTAGCGATGTAGTATTTCGTCAACTGTGGAAAGTCCGTTGATTGAAGTGTAATGGCATAGAACGGAGTTATGCAAATATTCGTACGCGTCAATTAAAGCTGCTTCGACTTGATAAGCTGTATCATCATTCATTCCGTGACGATGAATCAAGTATTTAACTTAGAACCCTGCGCGTTTTATTTCTGCAATGGTCTTTAACTTTGGGTTCATAATTGAAGTTTGATCTGTAGATATCGATTCAAATTCTTTTACATGTTGAAATACGCGATCTCCTCGACCTTTTCCGACGTAAAATGTCTTCCCATCCCGAGGGTCTATCAATCGGTAAACGTAGGCCTGTAGTTCATTCTTCACCGCGTCTGAAAATCGATCAATCATTTTGCCCCCCCCCTAGTCGGAGACTTAATACGTAAATGTCCACATCACGTAAAGGAGCCTGCGCGCTCAACAACATCGTCGTCTTTCAGCAGCGTGAAGCGGTGCGGGACGAAGGCGGCGGCACTAGCCAAGAGTGGGTAGACAAGTTCGAAACTGCCGCTCGTTTGCAGCCCCGTCTTGGCGGGCGAGGAATAAGAGAACTGGTATCTTTTACGA
Source organism: Ochrobactrum sp. AN78 (assembly GCF_029909885.1). Lineage (NCBI taxonomy): Bacteria > Pseudomonadati > Pseudomonadota > Alphaproteobacteria > Hyphomicrobiales > Brucellaceae > Ochrobactrum > Ochrobactrum sp. AN78. The sequence goes on along the minus strand of NZ_JASAMU010000007.1, from coordinate 6,058 downwards.
GATTCAGTCATGTGCCAACCCTGACGAGGTTAATCAGTACATCGAAATGCGCGCTGTAGTGCAGGGCGGTGGCTGATGGCTATCGATGCTCGTATTCTAGGGCTTGCCAAACTCGAACAGAAGTTCAAACGCTTGCCGAAAGTCGCTCGCGACATGGTTCGCGGTGCGATGGAGCAGGGCGCTGACGATATCGTCGATATGATGAAACGTCGTGTTGCTGAAGATGGTTGAAGCGCTGAAGGAAGACCTGCCGCGCGTATCGATCATGCCGGCGCCGAAGGGATGCCGAGAAGATCTACTGAATCAGTTCACGATTACCGACAACCATTTCGGCATGATGTCGTGGCGTGAAGAAACTGGCAGCGATTACGATCTGCGTATTGCCGAGCAACTATTGCTTGATTGGTTCTCTGCGGCCGTAGCGCAAGCGCCTGACGCCCATACGGCTATTCTCGCGCAGCTCGGCGATCTTATGCATCACGACGCGCTTGAAAGCGTAACGCCGGCCCACAAGCATGTTCTGGACGCGGATAGCAGACTTCAAAAAGTCATTCGCATTGTGATCCGCACTATTCGCCGCATCATCGATATGCCGTTGCAAAAGCACGAGCGGGTTCATGTCGTGATGGCGTCGGGCAACCACGACCCAGCCTCATCGGCATGGCTGCGCGAAATGCTGGCGGTTATGTACGAAAACGAGCCACGCATTACTGTCGATAATTCACCATCGCTCTATTACGCTTTCGAGTGGGGCCGCACGATGCTTGCCTATCACCACGGGCATAAGCGCGGTGTCGCGAATATCGAGGGCACGATTGCTGGCATGTTCCGCAGCATGTTCGGTCGCTCACTACAAGCCTATGTGCATATCGGTCATAGACACAGCGACGACGCTCGAAAAGGCACTCTGATGTATGTCGAGCAGCATGAAACGCTTGCGGCACCCGACGCTTATGCCGCTGGCGGTGGCTGGTTGTCCGGTCGATCAGCTAAGCGCATTACCTACAGCAAACAGTTCGGCGAAGTCGGTCGCGATATTCTACGGCCTGAGATGGTCGCAGGGAAGTACACGGCGGCGAATGATAATGCGAAAAGTCAGAGGGCCGCAGCCTAACCGTCATCCCTTTTTGGACGCTAGATAGTCTGCAACGGCTGCTCGAATTTCAGTCTCAAGTTGGTTGGTTTGTGCCAAAATCTCTTTGGTGGCTAAATCCTTATTGTCGATGAACGGGGAATGCATTCTTCCGTCTAATGGTGGAGCTACCGGGCCATACTCCACGACGACCTGCTTGCCTGAGAACTGCACAGTGATGGATGCTGAGTTCCCAACGTACTTGGCATTTAATATTTGCATATCGGCCTCCCTGTTTGTTTCTCAGTGTAGGCCGGCAAACCGCATCCACACAAGATCATCTGCCGCCCACCAAGCGGCGTTTCACCACAACACGAGGAGAAAACATGCTTGAAGAAGCAGAAGACAAAGCCGCACGCGCCGCTGTTGAAGGGCGGCAGTTAAGATCAGGCGCTAAAAGTCACCTGCCAAAACCTTATAACGACAACCGTCAATCATTCGTCATCATCGAAACGCCTTACGGAAAAGCAAATTGATGCCATCGCACGCGCGAATGTTGCAGCACAGGAAAGCCGAACTGCCGAAGGCAAGAAGCCGAAGAAAGAAAAAAAGACACTGGCTGAAAAATTCGACACGACAGTTCAGGATGCTAACGACCGCACCGCTGCACTTGTCGCGGAAACTGAGGCTCTTCGCCAAATTAACCCGTTGATCGATGATTACGGGTTTGCAGCTGAAAAGGCACGCACGGAGCAGGAACTACTCAACGCGGTTCAAAAGGCAGGCATTGCAATCACGCCTGAACTGCGATCGCAGATTGCTCAAACTGCCGATCAGTGGGCACTCGCAACCGCGGAAGCCAACAAGCTTAACGAAGCACAGGGCGAGCTAAGGCAGAGGTCATCGGAATGGCGCAGCACCGAACTTGATGCGTTTAAAGGACTGATGACTGATCTTTCTTCTGGGAAGAATGCGGTCGAGGCGCTTACTGATGCACTGCAAAAAATGATCTATAAGCTGCTCGATATGACGCTGAACAACCTTTTCGACGGCTTGTTCGGCAAGTCAGGAAGTTTGTTCGGCGGGTTTATGGGGTTCAAAGACGGCGGACTGCCTAAGTTTGCCAATGGAACGCCTTCGCGACCCGGTCCCGGCCTCATTCGCGGACGTGGTACCGGGCGCAGCGATAGTATTCTCGCGAGGGTGTCGAACAGAGAGTTCATCACCAATGCTCGGTCAACTGCCAAACATCGCCGACTTCTGGAAGCGATCAATAAAGATAATTTGCCGGCCTTTGCTACTGGCACGCCAAGTCTCCGTGCCCCCTCAATGCCAATACTCAGCGCTCCACAAAGAGCGAGAGCCGCTGGCCCAATGCGTGTGGATGTTGTGACTCGGTTTGAGAATGACGGCAACTTCCATTCGTATGTTGAGAACGTGTCTCAAAGCGCTAGCACAAGAACCGTCAAAGCATACGACAAATCAGGCCCTATGCGCTTTGCACGGGACAGTAAGCAGGCCAGCCGGAGAGGGTTAGTACGATAGGAATCTGGATGGCGTTCATGCCGTTCCTAGTTTCTCTTAAGCTGCGGTCTTGGTATCAGAGTTATGTACGGATGATGCTGTCGGCCTAGAAAATGGTTTTTTCTTAGGCTTAGCTAACAATCCTTCGCGTTGAGCTTTTTTCTTAGCTTCTTTTCGGGCCCTGCCTATAGCAGCTTCTTTTTCGCGAATGCGTTTTTCGGAAGGCTTTTCATATGCCCTGCGGGCCTTCATTTCGCGAAACACGCCTTCACGCTGCAATTTCTTCTTCAAAACCCGTAAGGCTTGATCAACGTTATTATCGCGGACAAGAACTTGCATAGTCTCTCCTAACTTATAGGTTACAAAGAATGATCGCGAGCTATTCTGGCCGCCCTCAAACGGTCCGTTTTCGCGGTGGTCGCGGATCTCTCTTCGTGAAGAATAGCCTTAGCGGCTAGAGCGTTTCGCAACTTCTGCGACTCCGTGCGCGTATCAATTGGCTTGAAGAGCGTATCTTTTGTGTATTCGGTTATCATGACGGAGTCCTCCAAATATAAAATAAAACCAATGACTAACGGGCTCGGCTTTTTGAACAACCTCCAGCAGTTCGTCTCAGGACGTTTGAAAGTTTTGACCAGTCGCGCGATGAAGTCAGGCGCGCCGAGAGGCTGTTCACCAAACGGGACTGTTCCAAAGGCGAAATATCAGTCTTCATAGATTGTTTTGTAAGGTTTTTTGAATGGTCTCGTTGGTTTTCCATAAGAGCCTCTCTGTTAAATTCATTAATTCAATAAGAACTATAATAAAAAGGGCCGAGCGTGCACTCGACCCTTTAGAAGTAAACTTCTTTCAATAGTGCCAGTACATCCGTGGTCAAAGGAAAGGAGAAAACTTATTTAGGCTGCGACAAGGTTGCAGGCAGACATCTTGCCAGACTTCATGTCTCTTTCCATATCGTAGCCAATCTTTTGACCTTCGACGATTTCGCGCATTCCGGCGCGCTCGACGGCAGAGATATGAACGAAGGCATCCGCGCCACCGTTGTCAGGCTGAATGAAGCCGAAGCCTTTTGTGGAGTTGAACCATTTAACTGTGCCAGTGGTCATAATAAACCCTTTCATAGAGGTATAGATAGCAGCACGCAGTTGCATGACACAAAGTGATAACGAATTTTAAAAGGGGTTCGTTCAGGACGCGATGCTAAACGCGTAATAAAGCAAAACTCATTAAGAAAATATCGATTATTAATACTTAATGTATGAGCTTGTAATTGTCAAATTATATTTAAGTAATGTATCGATTAGCAGATATTTGTATTTCAATATCACGCATATAGGCACTAATATTTTTCTATAACTTATAAAAGGCGAGATCTCACGAATGGTGAGCTCACCCCAACAAAGCTTCGTTAATTAAGCCGTACCATATGCTGAGGTAACTTCAGGCAATGGAGCGATATCAACGCGATAGTCACGCATGACACCCGTCATAAAATTCTGCAAAACTAGTTTCGACTGGTGAAAGAGCGGACCAGATAGTGGCTTCATTCTTAACGTGACATAACCCGCCTTAGCCATCATTTGATTAAGGATGCGGTTGCTGATGTGGAAATCGACGAGATGGATATTGGAAGACATGAAGTCCTCCTTTCAGATTGCGGTTACGGACAATTTAGTCCCGCCAGCGAGCCCAAGTATAAATCTAATGCTGACAGTCAAGAGTCCGCTTTTATGGGTTAAATAGCAAGCTAACAATTGAGGTCACTTAAAGGCAGACTTCATTGTTATATCCGTTGCCCACCACGGCAGAAGTCTAGGCTAATTGACGGGCCAAATAATGTTTCCTCCCCTTTCAGGACAATCCATGATCGATCTTCTCTCAATCGTCCGCTTTGTGCCGTCGTATCCCATGCTTAATAATCCGACCAGTCAGACGAAATTCGGCGGTCGGGTTATATCGACGGTCGAGTTCGTTGATCCCTATCGCACGGTGGATATGGAAACTTTGCCAATGAAGGCCAGTGAGGCGGTCCAGCTTCAGGCGTTTATTGCTTCGGCGAAGGGCGGCATGGAGACGATTGTCTATCGTCCGAAACACATCTGCATTCCGCGTGCTTATTGGGGGGATCCGAACAATGCGCACATTACCGGCACAGCCTCGCGCGGGACTGTGACAGGCGGCTAGGTGCAGCGCTTGGCGTCGACCAATTGCGCAAGATGACAGACATGTGGACGGATATGACCTCCCGCGTCAATCTTGCCGCAGGTTCGATTGATAAAGGCACGGAGGTTATGAGCCGTCTCGGTGAGATGGCACGCCGCACGTATTCCGTCCTTTCGCAGACTGCTGAAAGCTATCTTTCGAACGCTACAGCCCTTCGCGAACTTGGCTATAATACCGATGAATCCCTCAACTACACCGAGGCGTTAAATAACGCACTCGTTGTGTCCGGTGCCAAGGGCGATCGAGCAGCATGAGTAATTGACGCTCTCGCCAAAGCGATGGCAACAGGCAAACTCCAGGGCGACAACCTAAATACAGTGATTGAATCAGGCGGTCGTGTTGCGGAAGCATTGGCAGTCGGTCCGGATACGACCGTGGGTGGCCTCCGCAAGCTGGGGTCACAAGGCAAGATTACTGGCAACGATATTGTTCGCGGTCTTTCTAGCCAAATGGAAACTCTTCGTCAGGAAGCGGCAGATATGCCTGCAACCATTACAGTGGCGACGTGGAAGCCAATACCGAATATGCACGAGCGTGCCTCTTAGACAGCCTGCGGCGAGGCGAGGCACCGATTGCTAGCCATTTGCTGCACACACAAGTGCTGGACGATATGCAGCCCAATGAACGGTCGTTGGGGGTTGAAGCAGGCCTTGCCTGGTTTCGGGTGTGGACGAAATGCGTTGTTTACACTGATCGTGGTATCAGCGGCGGAATGAAGTTGGGCATCGATCGAGCCGGACTGCGCGGTGTGGCAGTCGAGTATAGAAGCATTAAGAATAGGGCAGCGGCGTGATGGGCGAAAATATTGCAGCAATTAAACTTGAGCGTCACATCGCGGAGAGAATTGCGGCAGCCGTCCTTGCAGAAAGGCAGCGATGTGCAGCGATAGCGATCTGCGTATTCGACGATGAAGATGCGTGGTCGGATATACATAGAATTGCAGGAGGCATTATTGCCGAAGCCATTATTGAAGGTGACACAGCATGAACCAATTCCACGTTGGGCAAAAAGTGGTCTGCATCGATTCAGTCGTTGGTTTTGAGCAATACCTCGAGGTGAAGGAAGGGGAGATTTACGAGATCGAGTGGATCGGACCTTTCGAGCATTATATTCATGGCTCCTATATCGGCGTGCGCCTCAAGGGGGGGGTGCGGAGGAAAACTTGGACTATCAGGGAGGTAGTTCATGTATTCCTACGAAGACCGGATGCGCGCTGTTGCGCTTTATATCAAGCTGGGC
>NZ_JASAMU010000006.1:0-346991 GCF_029909885.1 Ochrobactrum sp. AN78 | reverse complement strand
GACTAAAAGTCAGATACTCGGATGAAATCTAGCAGGGGTCAAAATTGAATAAGTATTCGCCCGCTAGTGGGGTCAATATTCCACGCCGAAACACACCTGCGCGCACATTTCAGACACTGGCCTGAAAACAACCCGGTCTCGTCGGTGTATGGCGGTTCGATGCTGGACATGGATCGCGTTTATTTGTGGTCTTGGGATACGCGACCATTTCCGGAGTTTCCGCTGAAAGGTGACGTATGGGGAGATACGCCGAACTGGCGCCTCGGTCATTGGCTTAACGGGCGTATCAGTGGAGTTTCGCTTGATGAACTGATAGCTGCCATATTGGCGGACTTTGGATTGCCAGAGGCCGATTGTGCCGCGGCCGATGGGCACCTCACTGGTTTTGTGATTTCGGAACCGTCAACAGCACGTGGTGTTCTGGAGCCGCTGATGAACGTGTTTGGCGTCCATGGTTTTGAGCAGGCCGGGCGGTTCGTATTTCGGAGCGTCACTCGTGCGGCACCGACGCTTGATGTAGTGCATATGTTGGTCGAGCCACAGGATGGCGAAGCATTGAGTTCTGTTCTCGACGATCAGGGCGATCTGCCTTCTATTGCCGAACTATACTGCAACGATCCGATGCGTGACTTTCAGGTGGTTGGGGCCTCTGTGCGTCGGGATACAGGGCAGGGCACGGAAAGCCTTAGCCTGTCTGGTTCGATGGAAACTGGGCAGGCAACGGCTCTCGCCGAAAGCTGGATGGCGCGCCGCTATGCTGAACGGCGGACCGTGAGTTTCTCTTTGCCGTGGTCTGAAGCAGCGCTTCACGTCGGCGACCGTGTCCGGCTTGATGTCTTGGGCGGTGGGCGCGACTATGTTGTAACGGCGTTGGAAGACGGAGAAGTACGGGCTGTCAAAGCCGTCGCACTTGCACCGAATATTGTGTTTGCAGACAAAGGTGAAACTCCCAAGCTTCCGCCGGGAAAACCGGTCTCCGATATGAAGCCGATTTTCCATCTCATCGACCTGCCGCTTTGGCCGAGCGCGGAAGATCCCGCTGGTCAGTTCCGCATCGCTTGTCATGCGAAACCATGGCGTGGCGTCGCGGTTTACGCCTCACCGTCTGATGATGGCTTTGCCGAACGCAGCCTGATCAGCGAGCGCGCTGTGATGGGTGAACTGACAAAGCCAATTAAGGGAGCTCCAAGCGGACGTTTGATCGACGGGAATGCGATAGAGCTTGTGCTTTATTCAGGTGAACTGGGATCAAAGCCGCTTGCTCAGATTCTGAACGGGGCCAATACGGCATTTTTAAAATCTCCCAATGGAAAATGGGAAGTTTTTCAGTTTCTCGAAGCAGAGGAAATCGGACAAAACCGCTGGCGATTGAGCAGACTTTTACGCGGGCAGCTTGGTACGGAAACAGAAAGCCTTATTGAGAAGCCAGTCGGAACCCCGTTTGTATTGTTTGATGGTGGAGTGCAGGGCATAGGACTGCAAGCTTCTGAAATAGGGCTTGAGCTTAACTGGCGTATAGGGGCAGCAGGCAAATCATTCTCGGATGAATTTTTCGATACAGTGAAAGCGATCGGCGGCTTGCAAGCTCTGGAGCCTCTAAGCCCGGTACATCTCAAGACTGAGCAACTCGAGAATGGTGACTTATCCTTTCAGTGGGTCAGGCGAGGGCGGATCGATGCTGATAGTTGGATGGGCGCGGATATCCCGCTTGGTGAAGAGCGTGAAGTCTATCAGGTGGAAGTCTGGCAGTCCGATAAGCTGGTGCGAAGTGCACAGGTGCAGACCACGTCCTGGATCTATCCGAATCCAGAGCGCTTTGCTGAACTCGGCACGAATGAATTCCAGATTCGCGTAGCAATGGTGAGTTCCAAAACAGGAACTGGTGATTTCACTACGCTCGATACTTCAAACATTCTGTTAAAATGAAAAAGGAAATTGCATGATTGAAGATAAGCCTTGGTATCTGTCTCGTACTGTTTGGGCTGGATTGGTCGCTCTGTTTTTATCGTTGGCAGGCGCTTTCGGCCTTATCGGCGATACGGTCGATCAGGGTGCTTTGACCGATATATTGCTGCAACTTGCGACCGGTATCGCCAGCCTTATTGCTGTCTTTGGCCGCTTAGGGGCAACTTCGCGCATTTCATAATTTTACAAAGCGTGATAGCAAAGTTTTGAAAAGTGGCATAGTTCCGGAATGTTGACGAATGCTCCGGATAATATTATGCATAAAAACAACAGTTTAGAATGGCGTCAGCCGGGGGTATCTGGTTGATGCTGTTCTACAGACCAAAATTCCTTTGGGTCTATAAGCAGGGTGATCGTTCATGCATCGTTCAGCTGAGAGGCGCTATATAAGGGACATGATGAAACAGAACCCTGCTCTCAAAATTTTCGCGCTTCTGGCCGTTAGCATTGGTCTGTTACCGGTTGATGCCGGTGCTTTGCCAATCGCTACGCCACAGAAGTCTAATCTTCTGGTCGCCGCTGCTGCGGATTGTGCGGCAGTGGGCGAACAAGTGGCTGCCTCACAGGGTGGCCAGTTGGCCAAGGCAACCCCGACCACACAGAATGGCCGCGCCATGTGTGTGATTGTGGTACTCGTACCTGGTCGCGATGGCGAACGCCCGCGCCGTGTAGAAGTAGCCGTACCCGCACAGTAGAGCAGTTCCAGTTACGATCGAATTGTTGAAACCGCGTCTCACTGTTTGTTCTTGCGCATTCTCCTACGCAAAACCGCTTCGCTCTTTTGCTGGAAATGCTTTAATGCGTCCCTGCGAGGAGCCTCAAACTTGCGTATCCTGATCGTTGAAGACGACAAGGACCTGAACAGGCAGCTCTCGGATGCGATGGTTGCCACAGGTTATGTTGTTGATAGTGCTTTTGATGGCGAAGAAGGCCATCATCTGGGCGACACCGAACCTTACGATGCTGTGATCCTCGATATTGGCCTTCCGCAGATGGATGGCATCAGTGTTGTGGAACGTTGGCGCCGCAGTGGTCGGACCATGCCGGTTCTGATGCTGACAGCGCGTGATCGCTGGAGTGATAAGGTTGCCGGTATTGATGCTGGTGCCGACGATTATGTCGCCAAGCCTTTTCATATGGAAGAGGTTCTGGCTCGATTGCGTGCATTGATCCGTCGCGCTGCCGGCCACGCGTCATCGGAATTGGTCTGCGGTTCTCTGCACCTAGATACAAAGACTTCAAAAGCCAGTGTGGACGGCGTGGCGTTGAAGCTGACTTCTCATGAATATCGTCTGCTTTCCTATCTCATGCATCATATGGATGAGGTTGTTTCGCGGACGGAACTGGTCGAGCATCTTTACGATCAGGACTTTGACCGCGATTCCAACACGATCGAAGTTTTTGTTGGCCGCCTGCGTAAAAAGATGGGCGTCGATCTGATCGAGACAGTCCGCGGCATGGGCTATCGCATCCGCTCGGACGGGCAAAATGACACGAAGGGGAACGGGAACTGAAGCTTTTAAGCGTTTTCCCCCCTTTGCGTTCACTTGCGATACGCGTCGTCACCCTTTCGACGCTCTGGGTCATTCTGGCACTCGTCGTTGTGGCCACGCTCATCAGTACCCTTTACGGCGATGCTGCACGCAACAATTTCGAACGACTTCTGACAGCGCATCTGTTCAGTCTTGTTGGTGCGGTCAGCATATCGCCGGACGGTACTCTTCAAGGTCGGCCCGAGCTTGGTGAACTGCGTTATTCCAGCCCGCTGTCCGGCTGGTATTGGTCTGTTGATCCCGTTACTTCAAACATTAATGGCAAGTTGCAATCACTATCCTCAGTAGGGCGTATTGTGCCTGAATTACCAGTAAATCAGGCACCGTTTGATAGCTCGTTTATGCGCAGCTATACGCTGCCGGGCTTAAATGGTGAAGAGCTCTATATCGTCGAAACGGAAGTCGTTCTTGACAATGAAAACCGCGTTGCGCGCTTCCGCGTGATGGGTAACTTGAGTGAAGTCATGAACGAAATCTCTGATTTTCGCAGCAAGCTTGCTTTTTATCTGGCGATTTTCGGACTTGGCAGCGTCTTTATCAATGCTGGCATTATTCTATTCGGCTTGCGGCCACTCGATAAGGTCCGTCAGGCATTGACCGACATTCGTGAAGGTCGATCAGCGAAGCTCGATACATCGCTTCCGATTGAAATTGCACCGCTCGCAAATGAGATGAATGCGCTGATTGAAAACAACCGGCGCATTGTTGAACGTTCGCGCACACAGGTCGGCAATCTTGCGCATTCGCTGAAGACGCCTCTTTCGGTCTTGACCAATGAGGCGCGGGCGATGGGGGGCGAACAGGGGCGGGTTGTTCTTGAGCAGAGCGAAGCTATGCAGGTGCAGATACAGCATTATCTGCAACGCGCTCGTATAGCGGCACAAAGAGATAGCGTCGTATTCAGAACTCAAGTCACTCCAGTGCTTGAGCGGATGGAACGGGTGACTGCAAAGCTCAACCCGGCGTTCAAAATCATATTCAGAAATGTGTTGCCGGACGCCGTTTTTGCTGGCGAAAAAGAAGATCTGGAAGAGATTGTCGGTAATCTGCTGGAGAATGCAGGTAAATGGGGCCGCAGACAGATTAAGATTATTTTGCGACCGGCCGCAGATGCGCAACGGCAGTTTGAGATTTTGATAGAGGATGACGGTCCGGGCCTAGCTCCTGACAAGATCGAACAAGCACTCAAACGTGGCAATCGTGTCGATGAGACCAAACCGGGCACGGGGCTTGGATTGGCAATCGTTCAGGACACTGTGCGGGAATATGGTGGCACCTTGCATTTGGACAAAAGCAACTTGGGCGGACTACAAGTTCGCGTTGTGTTGCCGCTAACTGAAGATTGATAGTTGTTTTTGCCACGAGGCGAACTAGAAGGTTAGACTTATTAGCTGCATCCTACGATAGTATGCATGCTCACTTTTTATGAAGGCCGGTTTGTTATGATAATGGTATCAAGGTTTTCTGCTCCTCTTCTGATCGCTTCGATGGCGTTCATGCTTGCTGCCTGCGGAACATCCGGTGGTGGAAAAGGTTTGGGACTGACTTCGCTTGGTGGGTCGTCTTCATCGACAGAAACGCGTCCGAACTTGCTGGCACCGCTCGGGAATGGGCTTTTGGGTGGTTCGGCAGGGCAGTTGACCGCAAATGACCGCAAGAAGGCACTTGAAGCGGAATATAGGGCCCTTGAATATTCGCCTGCTGGTAAAGCAGTTTCATGGAGTGGCAGCGGATCGACATCTGGGGATGTAACTGCGGCACAGCCTTACCAGGTCGGTTCGCAAAACTGCCGCCAATATACCCATACTTTTACGATTGCAGACCAACTGCAAACCGCGCGTGGTACAGCGTGCCGTAACGCCGATGGCAGCTGGACGCCGCTCAACTGATCGCTCTAAAGCACGATGCGTAAAATCAAAGAGTTAGAGCGTCCTTTGTGCGTCCGAAAGGACGCGCGGCGCTCTAAGCCTTTGCGGCGAATTGCCCTAGTCTGCAACTTCAGGCAGGTTAGTGTTGGTTTTTCCCTCGGCTGAGATTAAGTCTCAGCCATGGAATTCTGGTTGACTGCCGCACTGCTGACTCTTGCAGCTACATTGACTGTTTTGTTGCCGTTGACACGGAACAAGCAGGAATTTTTGCCCCCTGAAAAGAACGACCTGGAAGTGTATCGCGACCAGTTGCGCGAGGTTGAGGCCGACGCTGCGCGTGGCATGATCGACGCTCCCAGTGCCGAACAGGCTCGTATCGAAATCTCCCGACGCATCTTGAATGCCGAAAAGGCCAGTGCGGAATCGGCTGCCAATATGCAGAAAGCTCGATCCGGTCGGGTGCTGGCTCTCGCAGCGGTTCTGGCCGTTCCTTTGATCGCCTGGGGCATTTACCCGCTTTTCGGAACGCCTGACACGCCCTCGATGCCATTGGCGGCACGTCTGGCGAATAGCCCGCAAAATAGCTCGGTTGATGAACTTATTGCTCGTGCCGAAGCGCATCTTGCGCAAAACCCCGGCGATGCACGCGGATGGGATGTATTGGCACCGATTTATCTGCGGATTGGTCGCGGAGCTGATGCAGTCAATGCCTACCGTTCCGCGATTCGCCTTGAAGGTGAAAACTTCCAACGAATTCTTGGTCTTGGCGAAGCTTTGATCGCAGTATCCGGTGGGCCAATTACCGCCGAGGCAGAAGGTCTGTTTGAAAAAGCGGCTGCGCTTGAGCCTGATGACATCCGGCCTCAATATTACCTCGCGCAAGGCGAGATGCAGGATGGTAATGCAGATGACGCGGTAAAAAGGCTACAGACGTTCCTTGATAGAGCACCGGCAGATGCGCCTTGGCGTGCACAGGTTGAGCAGACCATTGCGCGTATCCGCGGAATTGCTCCGCAAGCGCCTGCGAACGGTCCTACAACCGAGGATGTTGACGCTGCGGCCTCCATGAGCCCTGAAGATCGTCAGGCTATGGTTGAAGGTATGGTTCAACGTTTGGACGAAAGTCTTCGCGAAAATGGCGGGGATATCGATGGCTGGAAGCGACTTGTGCGCTCATATATGATCCTTAATCGCCGGGATGATGCACTTGATGCGCTGAAACGTGGAGTTGCGGCGTTGGATGGTGAAAAGCGGGATGAGCTAACAGGCTATGCCGCAGGACTGGGTTTGGAAGCAGGGAGCGCAACACAATGAGTGCGACCGCAGAAAGCAGTGGACGTAACACAAAGCCAAAGGGTAGTTTAACCCGTACAGTCGGCCAGAGAAAGCGCAAGCGCCTGATATTGATCGGCGGTGCTTTGGCTGTTCTCGCTGTCGCGGTTGGCCTGATGCTTATGGCTTTTAATCAGGACATTCGATTTTTCCGAACACCTGCCGATTTGACTGAACAGGAAATCACTTCGGGTGCCCGGTTCCGTTTGGGAGGCCTTGTTGAAGAAGGCTCCGTGATGCGAGAAGGCAGCGAATTGCGCTTTACCGTCACAGACACAATCAAGACCGTTAAAGTCGTCTTCGAAGGAATTGCTCCTGATCTTTTCCGTGAGGGACAGGGCGTCGTCGCGGAAGGCCGCTTCGGTTCCGACGGTGTATTTCGAGCTGATAATGTGCTCGCCAAACACGATGAAAATTATGTCCCGAAGGACCTCGCCGACAGCCTGAAGAAAAAGGGCGTTTGGGAAGGTCAATGATGGGAAACGGACCAGTAATCGGAATTGGACAAAGCTTATGAATGTCGAGATTGGCCATTTCGCGCTTGTTCTGGCACTGGCTTTGTCAGTGGTTCAGTCTATCGCGCCGGTCGTAGGTGCGCGGCGTAGAGACATGCAGTTGATGGGGGTTGCAGTACCAACTGCACTGGCCGTCTTTGCGTTGATTGCGTTCTCTTTTATGGTTCTGACATTCGCCTATGTCGTCTCTGATTTTTCGGTCCTTAACGTGGTCGAAAACTCCCATTCGCAAAAGCCGATGCTTTATAAAATTACCGGCGTTTGGGGCAATCATGAAGGCTCTATGTTGCTGTGGGTGCTGATTCTTAGTTTCTTCAGTGCGCTGGTTGCAGCCTTTTCCGGCAATTTGCCAGAAACCCTGCGTGCGAACGTTCTTGGCGTTCAGGGCTGGATTGGAACTGCCTTTCTGGCCTTCATCATTTTCACTTCCAATCCATTTACGCGCATTATTCCAGCACCGATTGAAGGTGGCGATTTGAACCCGATCCTTCAGGATATAGGTCTCGCGATCCATCCTCCGTTGCTCTATCTCGGCTATGTTGGCTTTTCTGTATGCTTTTCCTTTGCTGTCGCTGCCCTCATCGAAGGTCGTATTGATGCGGCATGGGCGCGTTGGGTTCGCCCTTGGGCGCTGGTCGCGTGGATGTTCCTGACGGGCGGCATTGCAATGGGCTCTTACTGGGCCTATTACGAGCTCGGCTGGGGCGGCTGGTGGTTCTGGGATCCGGTCGAAAATGCGTCCTTCATGCCATGGCTGGTTGGAACGGCACTGCTGCATTCAGCTATTGTCATGGAAAAACGCTCGGCCCTCAAAATCTGGACAGTGCTGCTCGCGATCCTGACTTTCTCACTGTCGCTTTTGGGAACCTTCCTTGTGCGTTCCGGCGTGTTGACGTCAGTGCATAGTTTTGCGACCGATCCGGGACGAGGCCTGTTCATTCTCGCTATTCTTGCCATCTTCATCGGTGGTTCTCTGTCGCTTTTCGCTCTTCGCGTTCAGAGCCTGTCTTCGGGCGGATTGTTCCAACCGATCTCGCGCGAAGGCGCCTTGGTCTTCAATAATCTCTTTCTCACAACCGCTGCCGCAACCGTTCTTATCGGTACGCTCTATCCACTCTTGCTGGAAGTGTTGACTGGTGACAAGATTTCGGTCGGCGCTCCCTTCTTCAACATGACCTTCGGGCCATTGATGATCCCACTGCTGTTCGCTGTGCCTTTTGGTCCGCTGCTTGCCTGGAAGCGAGGAGATCTATACGGCGTTGCGCAACGGCTGATGACTGCATTCGCATTATCACTCATTACGGTCGGTATTGTGATTTGGCGCAGCGAGGCTCATTCCGTGCTCGCAGCGCTCGGCATCGGTCTTGCTGTATGGCTGATCCTTGGGAGCTTGACTGATCTCTGGTTGAAGGCCGGTATCGGCAAGGTTTCCGCGAGCAAAGCGCTGTTGCGCTTTAAAGGACTGCCACGCTCGGTATTCGGGACAGCTCTTGCGCATATTGGCCTTGGCGTGACTTTGCTCGGTATTATAAGCGTCACGACGTATGGTACCGAAAGTGTACTGTTGATGCGCCCGGGGGATACGACAAAGGTTGCGGATTATTCGCTACGCTTTGAAGGTCTACGTCCTTTGACCGGTTCAAACTTCACAGAAAACCGCGGCACGTTTACACTGCTGGATGCATCAAATCGTGATCTGGGTCTGATCGAACCGTCTAAGAGGTTTTTCCCGGCCCGTCAGATGCCAACCACTGAATCAGGCATCCGTACTTTATGGTTCAGTCAGGTTTACGTGGCTTTAGGCGATGAACCTGGCAATGGCTCCATCGTGGTGCGCGTTTGGTGGAAGCCGGATGTAACGCTGATCTGGTACGGCGCGCTCATCATGATGGTGGGGGCGATGTTCTCGCTCGCTGACCGTCGCCTGCGTGTCGGCGCTCCATCAAAGGCGCGCAAGTCCGCATCAAAGGAAGCAGAGGCGACAGCATGAGGATATGCAAACGTCTTTCCTTGCTTCTTCTGGGATTGTCGCTGGTATTTAGCGGATCAGCCGCTCTGGCAGTCAATCCAGATGAAGTGCTCGGCGACCCTCAGCTTGAAAAACGAGCGCGAGAGATATCTGCGGAACTTCGCTGCATGGTCTGTCAGAACGAATCGATTGACGATTCAAATGCCGAACTGGCGCGCGACCTGCGTGTTCTCGTGCGTGAACGCCTGACTTCTGGCGATTCTGATAAACAGGTGATGGACTTTGTCGTCGATCGTTATGGCGAATTCGTTCTGCTTAAACCTCGCTTAAATGCACAGACAGCGCTTCTGTGGGGCTTCCCGGTGCTGATTCTTTTGATTGGCGGGATTGCTTTGACCATTGCGTTCCGTCGGCGCAACACTACAACCGAAGTCCAAAAGCCGCTATCGGCGCGAGAAAAAGCCGAGCTTTCCAGGCTTCTCGACGATAAGTGAGCTAATATTCTATTCTGATTTTTTTCTCAAACCTTACAAAACTTTCATCTTCCGGAAATTGAGCGGTAAGGTAGCCCGAACTATCTTGAGCTCTATAAAGGATTATAGGACCGGATTTGCCTTGGTGGGAATTCTACGTCCGAGATTGCTGCTCGTAAGGAGAGACAGATGTCGAAGATTATAACTTCAAAGTATCGCAAGGGTGTTGCAGCGGTAGCGCTGTCAGCCGCGCTTGCCGGTGCGTTCGTCGCAACTGGCCCAATGGGCGTGATGAACAACGCCCGCGCCGAAGCAGTCAGTGTCACTCCGCCTCAGCAGGCAGGCTTTGCCGATCTGGTTGAAAAAGTGCGCCCGGCAGTCGTTAGCGTTCGCGTCAAGAAGGATGTGCAGGAAGCGGATAGCCGTGGCCAGCAGTTCGGGACACCTCCCGGTTTCGATCAGTTGCCAGACGGCCATCCGCTGAAGCGCTTCTTCCGTGATTTTGGAATGGAGCCGCGCGGTGACGCACGTCCAGATAACCGCCGTCCGGGCAATCGTGGCAAGCCGCGTCCGGGTCACGAACGTCCTGTGGCACAGGGTTCCGGCTTCTTCATCTCCGAAGACGGTTACCTCATTACAAACAACCACGTTGTTTCTGACGGTGATGCCTACAGCGTCGTTCTTGATGATGGCACCGAACTCGATGCGAAGCTGATCGGCACTGATGCGCGTACCGATCTTGCTGTGCTGAAGATCGATGATGCCAAGCGCAAGTTCACATATGTAAAGCTCGGCGATGACAGCAAGATCCGAGTCGGTGATTGGGTCGTTGCTGTTGGCAATCCGTTTGGTCTTGGTGGTACGGTCACATCCGGTATCGTTTCGGCCCGCGGTCGTGACATCGGTGCAGGTCCTTACGATGATTTCATCCAGATTGATGCTGCTGTTAACAAAGGCAACTCCGGTGGCCCAGCTTTCGATCTTTCAGGTGAAGTCATTGGCATCAACACTGCAATCTTCTCGCCTTCAGGCGGCAGTGTAGGTATCGCCTTCGCAATTCCTGCATCGACTGCCAAGCAGGTCGTCGACCAACTGATCAAAAAGGGCTCTGTTGAGCGTGGTTGGATTGGCGTGCAGATCCAGCCAGTCAACAAGGATATTGCTGCTTCACTTGGTCTTGCAGAAGAAAAGGGTGCGTTGGTAGCCTCTCCTCAGGCGGATGGTCCTGCGGCAAAGGCAGGCATTAAGTCTGGCGATGTAATCACGGCGGTTAATGGTGAACCGGTTCAGGATCCACGTGATCTGGCCCGTAAGGTTGCCAATATCGTTCCGGGTGAAAAGGCTGCTTTGACGGTCTGGCGCAAGAACAAGGCTGAAGAAATCGACATTACGATTGCCGCTATGCCACAGGATCTGGGCAAGGCGGACAGCCAGTCTGGCGGAAGTGATACGGAGCAAGGCGAAACGCTCGACTCGTATGGTTTGACGGTCACGCCGTCGGAAGACGGTGACGGCGTTGTTGTCACAAATGTCGATCCCGATAGCGATGCGTCTGACCGTGGCATTCGTTCCGGTGACATCATTGTTTCGGTTAACAATCAGATTGTTAAGAGCGCCAAGGATATAGACAACGCAATTGCTGAAGCCTCAAAGGCTGGTCGTAAGGCTGTGCTGTTGCAGCTTCAGAGCAACGACCAGAGTCGTTTCGTAGCCCTTCCGATCGATCAGGGATAATGGTTGCGTGAGGCAAAGTATCTGAAAATAAAATGCCAGGCGGAGAACCCGCCTGGCATTGCTTCATTTTCTCCAACGATCCGGTTTATAGTATCGCCATGAAGATTCTCGTTATTGAAGACGACCGCGAAGCGGCCCGCTATCTTGAGAAGGCCTTTACTGAGGCCGGACATTCTGCCGACATCGCCGGCGATGGCGAAATCGGTTATGCGCTGGCTGAAAACGGCAATTATGATGTGCTGGTCGTTGATCGCATGTTGCCCAAGCGTGACGGTCTTTCTGTAGTCGCCGGATTACGTGCCAAAGGCATGGAAACGCCGGTACTCATTCTTTCCGCCCTCGGCGAAGTGGATGACCGCGTAACTGGTTTGCGCGCAGGCGGTGATGACTACCTGACCAAGCCCTATGCATTTTCTGAACTGCTTGCACGTGTTGAAGTTCTGCAACGCCGCTCAAGCCCACGCGAAGCAGATACAATCTACCGCGTTGGCGATCTGGAACTCGATAGGCTTGCCCACACAGCGCGCAGGCAGGACGTGGATATTACCCTCCAGCCACGAGAATTTCGTTTGCTTGAATATCTGATGCGCCATGCAGGACAGGTGGTAACGCGCACGATGCTGCTTGAAAATGTCTGGGATTATCATTTCGATCCTCAGACCAATGTGATTGATGTGCACATCTCACGACTTCGCAGCAAAATCGAAAAAGGCTTTGACGGTCCATTGCTGCATACCGTTCGTGGTGCGGGCTATATGCTCAAAGCCGGGCGCACTAAAGCCTCTACTGCGAGTGCCAAGGTGGAATGATGGGTCGTTTCTCTGCGCTTATGCGCACGACGGCAGCGCGCCTATCGACGCTTTATCTCCTTTTGTTTGCCGTAGGAGCGGTAGCACTGGTCTTTTATATGACCAATCTTTCCGCCTCCATTATCAACAGTCAGACTCAGGAAGCGCTGGGCGAAGAAGTCGCAAGCATCGGTAAGGCCTATGCGCGGGGTGGTATTCCGCAACTTGTGCGCACGATTGATTACCGTTCACGTCAACCCGGCGCCTACCTCTATCTGGTCGCAGACCCGTCTGGTCGTATTCTATCCGGCAATGTTGAAGGTGTTGAACCGGGCGTGCTGGATACGGATGGGATTGTCGAGCGCGCCTTCAAATATCGCCGCTATGGTGAGCAGGGAACCGAGACTGAACACCGTGCGATTGCAGTTGTGATTGCATTGCCTAATGGAATGCGCTTGCTGGTAGGTCGCGATTTGGGCGAGCCGGAGCGTTTCCGCGATCTTGTACGCAGTTCGCTTATGTTGGCTCTCGGCATTATGGGTGTCGGTGCGCTTCTGATCTGGTTCTTCGTTGGGCGGCGTGCACTTAAGCGCATCGATGAAGTTTCGCGTGCTTCGCAGCGCATTATGGATGGCGACTTGACAGGGCGATTGCCGGTTAATGGTTCCGGGGATGAGTTTGACCGTCTCTCCAGCAATCTCAATGTCATGCTTGGGCGCATTCTTGAACTGAATGAAGGCTTGAAGCAAGTTTCCGATAATATTGCGCATGACCTCAAGACACCACTCACACGTCTGCGCAACCGCGCTGAAGAGGCGTTATCAGGGAAGAAGGCTGGTCCTGAATATCGTGAGGCGCTGGAAGATATCATCGGTGAATCTGATCAGCTGATCCGCACGTTCAATGCGATTTTGATGATCTCACGTCTTGAAGCAGGCTATTCGGCTGAGAATTTGGAAAACATGTCGGTCGCATCTATCGTCAGTGATGTGGCTGAAATGTACGAGCCGGTTGCCGAAGATGCGGGTGCCACTTTGACACTTAGCACGCTTGATGATGCGCCGCTGCATATCAACCGTGAGCTTGTGGGCCAGACCGTCTCCAACCTCGTTGATAATGCGATCAAATATGCGCTCTCAGGCGAGAACCCTGCTGTCGTTACACTTTCCATGGAGCGTGATTCACAATGGGTGCGCATCGTGGTCGCTGATAACGGCCCAGGCATTCCAGAAGACAAACGCGAGCAAGCGACTGAACGGTTCGTACGGCTTGAGGAAAGCCGTACACAGCCGGGATCGGGGCTTGGTTTAAGCCTTGCCAAGGCGGTTATGAAATTGCACGGTGGTGCTCTGCGTCTGGAAGATAATGGACCCGGCCTGCGTGCAGTACTTGAGTTTCCCTTGCCGAAGGACGCACAATCTTAAAGCATTTTCGGCAAAAGTGGGAGCCGGTTTTGCGTAGGATAAAGCGTTAAAACAAATAGTTATAGCGGTTCCAACTAAGACTGAATCGTTGGGACAGCTATAAAGTGACATGCTAGAGGGGATCATGGCGGCTGAAAATTCAAAGGAACTGCTTTTCGACCGTAACCTTTGTGGGCTGGCACCGCTTGATTCTGAACGAGCACAATCCTTTCTGACTGATCTTGAAGAACGGGCAAAGGAAGACGAGCTTGGTCGCGTCATCGCACTGCTGAACAATGAGAAAGCCAGGAGCTTTCTTGCAGCCGTTCTTGATCTGTCGCCGTTTATTCGTGAATCCTTGATCCGTAAGCCGCGCATTCTTGATAGAATAGCAACAGCCGCGCCCGAAGAGGCACTCGCCGATATTCTTTCCGAGATTACCGCATCCGGCACGGAAGAGGGCGTCACAGAAGCTTCTTTGATGAGCAGTCTGCGCCAGCGAAAACGTGAGGTGCATGTGCTGATCGCGCTTTGTGATCTGGCGCAAATCTTCAATACAGAAACGACAACGGGCTGGCTCACCGATCTGGCCGAAGCTTGCACGGGTGCCGCCATCCGCTTTCTGCTTCGCGACGCGGACAGTGCGGGCAAAATCAAACTGCCCGACCGTGAGAGCCCTGATAAGGAATGCGGTTGGATTGTGCTTGGCATGGGCAAATTCGGCGCGCGTGAACTCAACTATTCCTCTGATATCGATCTTATCGTCTTTGTTGACGAAACGCGTCCTGCTATCGGTGATCCCTACGAATGCGTTGATACGTTTTCGCGGATGACACGGCGTCTGGTTCGCATTCTTCAGGATCGCACGGCAGACGGCTATGTTTTCCGCGTCGATCTGCGTTTGCGTCCTGATCCAGGTTCGACGCCTTTAGCGATCCCAGTTGGTGCAGCCCTTCACTATTATGAAGGGCGCGGGCAGAATTGGGAACGTGCGGCGATGATCAAAGCGCGCCCTATTGCCGGGGATCGTGAGTCCGGCAAACAGGTGTTGGCTGAGCTAGCCCCTTACGTTTGGCGCAAATATCTCGACTACGCGGCAATCGCTGACGTCCATTCCATCAAGCGGCAGATCCACGCCCATAAGGGGCACGGCGATATTGCCATTCGCGGCCATAATGTGAAGCTCGGTCGTGGTGGCATCCGCGAGATCGAATTCTTTGTGCAAACACAGCAGTTGATTGCAGGCGGACGGTTCCCTGAATTGCGTGGTAATCAAACTGTCCCGATGCTCGGAAAGCTCGCAGAGCGCGGCTGGATCAGCGAAAAAGCCCGCGATTGCCTTGCCAAAGAATATTTCTTTCTCCGCGATGTAGAACATCGCATTCAGATGATTGCCGACGAACAGACCCATATTCTGCCGGAAGACGATGAAGGCTTTGCTCGCGTCTCTCATATGATGGGTTACGCTGATACCGCAGAGTTTTCCGAAGTGTTTCTGTCAGCTCTCAAGGTTGTCGAAAAGCACTATGCCGCGCTGTTCGAACAAGCGCCGGAGCTTGGTTCCTCCAGTGGCAATCTCGTTTTCACCGGCGATGTAGACGATCCGGGTACTTTGGAAACGCTGGCCTCGATGGGCTATGAACGTCCCAGCGATATCTGCCGCGTTATCCGCACATGGCACTTTGGTCGCTATCGCGCCACGCAATCAGCAGAAGCGCGCGAACGCCTCACTGAACTGACCCCAGCCTTATTACAAGCCTTTGCTGCTACCAAGCGCGCCGATGAATCGCTCTTGCGTTTCGATGGGTTTCTGCAAGGCTTGCCTGCGGGCATTCAGCTTTTCAGTCTGCTGCAATCCAATCCGCGTCTTCTCAATCTGCTCGTGATGATCATGAGTGCGGCGCCACGACTTGCCGAAATCATCACAAGGAAGCCGCATGTTTTCGACGGTTTGCTTGATCCGGCGATTTTTTCCGAAGTACCAACCCGCACCTATCTTGAAGAGAGGCTCCGAGCATTTCTGGGCGCTGCAACCGATTTTGAAGAAGTTTTGGATCGCCTTCGTATTTTTGCGGCTGAACATCGCTTTCTGATCGGTATCCGTCTGCTGACAAGTGCAATTGATGGCGTCCGTGCTGGGCGCGCCTTTTCCGATCTGGCTGAGCTGATGATCGGTAAGGCCTTCGAGGTTGTTGAAGCCGAACTGCAACGGCGTCATGGTAAGGTTAAGGGTGCTAAGGTAGTGCTTCTTTCGATGGGCAAGCTCGGTAGCCGCGAACTGACCGCAGGCTCTGATGTCGATCTGATCCTGCTCTATGAACATGACAAGGATACTGAAGAATCCGATGGTGAGAAGCCGCTGGCTCCGTCACAATATTATATCCGGCTCACACAGCGCCTCATCGCTGCACTCTCCGCTCCGACTGCCGAAGGTGTGCTTTACGAAGTCGATATGCGATTGCGCCCATCGGGCAACAAAGGCCCTGTCGCAACCCATATTGAGTCATTCGGAAAATATCAGCGCACAGAGGCTTGGACATGGGAACACATGGCTCTGACGCGCGCACGCCCAATTCATGGCGACGCTGCATTCATAGATTTCATCAAGGGTGAAATAGAGGATGTGTTATCCACCAAGCGCGATACGGCTAAAATAGCCAAGGACGTGCGTGAAATGCGCGACCTCATTTATCAGGAAAAGCCACCGCGCGACGATTGGGATTTCAAGCTGAAACCCGGCGGTATTGTCGATCTTGAATTCATAGCGCAGTTCGCGGTTCTCGTTGGAAAGGTCGCAAAGACCCCGCGTCCTCTTGCAACTGACGAAGTGCTTGCTGGCCTTGATCCCTCATTCGCCGATCCAGCAACAATTGATGCTCTGGTTGAAGCGCATCGCTTCTATACCAATCTCAGCCAAACAATACGTCTCTGCCTTGGCAGTGACGCCACGCGTGAAGAGTTCATTCCTGGAATGATTGATATTCTCTGTCGCGCTGCCGAGCTGCCGGACATTAAACGCGTGGAGCATCACCTGACGGAACTGGCCTCGAATGTTCGAACCAGTTTTGACAAGCTGATAAACTGATTATGCTGCGTGGGTTTCAGTATGTTGGCTGGAGGCAATGGCCTGTCTCCGGTCAGGTATGCATACCGAGACTACGGTTCCAATGCCTTCAGTTGAGCGGATGCGCAGCCAGCCGCCATGGAGTTCAGCAAGAGATCTGGTGATCGCAAGGCCTAGACCTGAGCCAGTATGCGATTTTGTGAACTGGTTCTCGACCTGCTCGAACGGCTGACCGATTTTCCGCAGAGCGGATTTCGGGATACCGACGCCAGTGTCCTGAATAGTCATGAACAGAGCTGATCCAGTCTTCCGTGCGCGAACAGTGATGCGTCCATTGTGAGACGTGAACTTCACCGCATTGGATAGAAGGTTGATCAGCACTTGCTTGACGGCACGGCGATCCGCATTGAGCTGCATGGCTTCTTCAATACGCGTCTCAACTGTGATGTTTTTTTCATCTGCTTGCAAAGAAATCATGCGCACAGTTTCATTGATCAGCGGACAGAGGTCGATCTCCTCACGATCAAGCGAAAAATGGCCCGCTTCGATCTTCGACATATCGAGAATGTCATTGATCACGTTGAGCAGGAAATTACCGCTGGTGTGAATGTCGTTGATATATTCCTCATAGCGGTCGGAGCCGAGTGGCCCGAAAGTGCCAGCCTGGATCATTTCGGAGAAACCGATGATTGCATTGAGCGGGGTGCGCAACTCGTGAGACATATTGGCAAGGAATTCGGACTTGGCGCGGTTTGCAGCTTCCGCGCGTTCCTTTTCCTGACCGTATTTGCGAGCCAGTTCTGATAGTTCACGTACGCGGTCGCGCTCACCTTTACGGGCAATGGACAGGTCGTGAATGGTCGCCATCAGGCGTCGTTCGCTATCCACCAGACGTTCCTGATGCTGCTTGATCTGGGTAATGTCGGTGCCGATGGAAACCAAACCACCGTCCTGTGTACGGCGTTCATTGACCTGTAGCCAGCGCCCATCGCTCAGTTGACGTTCGAAAGTCTGGCCACCAGCGCGATTATGCTCGTTCGCCATGCGACGTTCAAAGCTGAATGGACGCGTATGCGCATCAACTTCGTTGCGCGGCACGCCGGGCTTGAGTGTCCAGACCGGAAGACCTGCGTATTCGCTGAACTTGGAATTGGCCATCACCAGACGGTTATTGGAATCCCAGAGAACGAATGCCTCGGAAATATTCTCGATGGCTTCCCGGATACGCATATCGGCTTCTGCCGTCTGCTGCGCAAAGCGATGCTGTTCACTGACGTCGAATGCAATGCCGACGAGGTGCAGATCATTTTCGGACGCGATCTCGGCACGAACCCGCATCCAGACCCAAGAACCATCCGCATGGCGCATACGGAAAACGCGATCCACATGCGAAATGTCACCAGCCGCTGCCTGTTCCGCAATCGAATAAAGATCGCCGTCTTCTGGATTGATGATTGCAGACACGTCGCCAAAGGCAAGCACAGCATCCTGCGCCTCATAGCCGAGCATCTCATACATGGAGCGCGACCAGTAGATGCGTCCGCGTGCCATATCCCAATCCCACAGACCACCACGACCACGCGCAAGCGCCATATCGATACGACGCTGGATCTGGCCGGAAAGATCGTCGGCTTCGCGGGCACGCGCTGCCTGACTGAAATAGGCATAGAGAATTGCAAACATCACTCCGGTCGTGCCTGCAAAGAGCGTCACGTTAAGCGATACGGCGCGTTTCCATTCAGCAAATATCGTGCTTTCCGGTTCCGCTGCAATGATAGCGTAAGGAACAGTCATTGGTTTTGACACTGTGCCGTAGGCAGCTTCTCCGTTCATGACGACTGTCAAAACGCCAGCACGTTCCGCAAACATAAACAGGGGCTGGATGTCGCTAAACACATCATCGGCCTGTTTGCCAACGATGTTGGTTGCGGGGCCGGAGGCTGTGACGATGACTGAATCGTCATTGACCAGAGCAATCGTCATGCCGCTCGAAGAAAGACCGCGGGAGCGAAATTCCGCAATGGTATTATCAAGATCTTTGGGCGCCATTTGCGCACCAGCCTGCGTGCCATTGGCTGCACGCTCGATCATCTGCGCCAGATTGGCAGTCGCGGCGGACAAGGCTGCCTTGTGCTGCAATTCGATGTCTTCGCGCCACGATAACATCGAGAACACGCGCGCCACGCCAAGTATGATGAGAAAGATGATGATGAGGGCCGGAACAAGACGACGCAATACGGGCTCAACCGCCACGAACTTACCGTAGGCAGGACCCGCAAGAAGCTTGGCATGCCCCGAGAGCCTGCCTTTCTTCCGCTTCCGTCCGGAGTCGCGATGCTTCCCCGCCGTCGCGTCGTACGCGTCGGTGCTTGCCATCTGTTGGCCCCTCTTGATTTGCCGTGACAGTTCCCAAGATGCGCCGGAAGCGCTGTCCGCCCGAAACTGCTTGAACTGAAATCTCTACTCAAAATGTTTCGGAATACGCCATCTCCGAACAGCTTCAATGAATCAAAAGTGATTCGCGCTGTCCAGTGAATTCGTTAACGAGATGTAAAAAACACCGCCGCCGCAATTGGTTTTTCTGTTGAATCTCAACCTGTTAAGCGGAATCAGTTTGAGAGAGTGCTCATCTAACATCATGAAAAGACTCATGAAAGCCGTAAGTCTTTGCAGGTTTTATGCGGTTTTTCTTGGATGACGGCAGAACGGTTGCGCCCGGCCCATTTTGGGGTCGAGCGTAACGAATCAGCAAGTAGCAATATATGATTCGCGAATCAGGCGAGGGTTCGGTCCACGATGTCGCGAAGATCGGTCGACAGCTTAGGAGTTCCGGCGATGCGAGCCAGTGCAGCACGCGCATGTTCACGACGCGTATCTTCGAGTGAGCGCCATGAGCGCAAAGCAGTGAGAAGGCGCGCTGCAAGCTGCGGATTCTCCGGATCGATCGCGAGAATGATATCGGCGAAGAAACTATAAGCCGCACCATCCTTGCGATTGAACCCGGTTGGGTTGCTTGCAGAAAAAGCCCCGATCAGTGCACGTACCCGGTTTGGATTGTCGAACGAAAGGAGCTTGTGTTTAGTAAGCGCACGAACGGCATCAAGCGCTTTTTCGCCGGGGCGTGTTGCTTGCACGATAAACCACTTGTCCATTACTAACCCGTCGTCACCAAACCGCTTTTCAAATGATGCAAGAGCGCCCTGAGCTTCATGGCTGTCACCAAAGCGATGCACCAATACACTGAGAGCGGCTGCGCGATCGGTCATGTTATCGCCGTCAGCAAACTGCTGGGCAGCGCGGGCAGGGGTGTTTTCGTGTCGGCTGAGATAGTCGAGAAGCACGTTGCGCAATGCGCGCTTGCCAGCTGATACGGCATCTGGCGAGAACGTTCCTTCCTGCTGCAAGCTTGCATAAAGCGATGCGAAATTGCCCGCATAAGCGGATACGATTGCCGTGATGAGGTGATCGCGGCTTGCGCGAATTGCATCAGGGTCAACATTGTGACCCATCTCACGCGCTATATCGCTTTCAGTCGGTAAGGTCAGACAAAGTGCTCGGAAGGCCGCATCAAGCGTTTCGTCGGAGGCAACGCGCCCTGCAAGTTCAATGATCCTGTTGTCAATTTCCGGTTCATGGCTGCCCCGCACACGTTTGGCACCGTCGAGCAGGGCTTGCGTGAAAATGCCAGTCAGGGCCTGCCAACGAGCGACAGGATCGCTGTCGTTCAATGCCAGGAATATACGGTCGTCCGCATCAAGCGGGGAGATCAGATTGATTGGCGCGGAGAAGCCACGTAGTAATGACGGGACGGGGCGCTCTTTGATGCCATGAAAGACGATGGTTTCCGACGCCCGATGCAGATGGATAACACCATCATGAGCATCTCCGCCCTCGACTGATGAGGGCAGAATATCTTTGCCGTTTGATCCCAGAAGGCCAAAGGCGATCGGAATATGCATTGGCTTCTTTGTTGGCTGCCCAGGAGTCGGTGCGAGCGATTGCGCAAACTCTATGGTGAAGGTTTCTTTTTCAGCATTAAAGTCGAAACTCGCTTCGACTTTGGGTGTTCCAGACTGATCGTACCAAAGCGAGAATTGTGAGAAATCCTGTCCAGAAACGTCAGCAAAAACTTTGATGAAGTCTTCAATGGTCGCCGCTTCTCCGTCATGGCGTTCGAAATAGAGGTCCATGCCTTTGCGGAATAATTCAGGACCGATGATGGTGCGGATCATGCGCACGACTTCCGAGCCTTTTTCATAGACTGTCGCCGTATAAAAATTGTTGATCTCGCTATATTCGCGCGGACGAACCGGGTGCGAAAGGGGGCCGCTATCTTCCGGAAACTGCTGCGCTTTCAGGATTTTCACTTCCGCGATGCGCTTCACAGGGCGCGAGCGCTCATCCGCAGAAAATTCATGATCGCGATAAACGGTGAGACCTTCCTTGAGGCACAGCTGGAACCAGTCGCGGCAGGTGATGCGATTACCGGTCCAGTTATGAAAATATTCATGCGCTATAACAGCTTCGATGCCTGCATAATCCACGTCTGTTGCCGTATCGGAGTCAGCGAGCACATACTTATCGTTGAAGACATTGAGGCCTTTGTTTTCCATTGCTCCCATATTGAAGTCGGAAACTGCAACGATATTGAAGACGTCCAGATCGTATTCGCGACCAAATTTTTCCTCGTCCCAACGCATGGAACGCTTGAGTGCATCCATGGCGTAAAGCGCGCGATCCTGTTTGCCATGCTCGACATAAATAGCGAGATCGACTGGGCGTCCTGATTGCGTGGTGAAATGGTCTTTCACAACATCGAGCGAACCCGCGACAAGGGCAAAGAGATAGGACGGCTTCGGATGCGGGTCATGCCAGACGGCAAAATGCCGATCGGCATCGCTTGGCACAACACCGTGCCCAACGGGATTGCCATTCGCGAGCAAAATTGGGGCGGCTGTCTTCTTGGCGTCAATGCTTACCGTATAAACGGAAAGCACGTCCGGCCGGTCATAGTAAAAGGTGATACGACGGAAACCCTCCGCTTCGCACTGTGTGCAATAGACGTCGCTCGACCGATAAAGCCCTGAGAGCTGGCGATTTGTCGTCGGATTAACTTCGGTGACGATCTCAAGCGTAAAACGGTCTGTATCGGGCAGGTCGGTGATTTCGAGCTGATCGGGCGTCACTGAATAGCCGTTGTCGCTAAGCGATGCTCCGTTCAGGCTCAAGCTGATCAACTTCAGCTCATCGCCGTCCAAAATAAGTGGCGTTCCTGCAGGCGTGCCCGCTCGGCGCTCGATGGTCAGTTGGGCGCGAACGATTGTCTTTTCCGGCTCAAGGATGAAGTCGAGTTTCGTTTCTGGAATAGCGTAAGGCGTTGGGCGATAGTCTTCGAGGCGGAATGTCTGACCAGTTTCAGTACGCATTGCGAAACTCTTCTTTGAAGCGCATCCCGAAAAGTGTGAAACGGTTTTCGGGCAAGATGCGCGTTGAAATAAATCATGAGAGCGCCGATCGGGGTCAATCAAATCGAAAGGCGCTCCAAGCACTTCGATGCAAGAGTCGTATCCGGCTTTTTAGCAAACGACAAGAAAAGCGAAGTTGCTCAATATTTTTTACATGCCGCTCTCTGCTTGGCTGGAACTTTATTACGAACAGGCCTATGGATAGCGCGATAACTGTAATTTCCCGCCATGCTCCATATCTCCCGATTAAGGAATTGCGTTGTGAAGTCCCTTCCGGACGCGGCCTCCGCAAATGTTCAGGTCAGCGAAACTATCGAGCCTGATCTACTTCAGAACAACCCGATGTTGGGGATCAGCCTTAAAGTCGCTTCTGTCGCTGTTTTTGTGGGCATGTCGACCTTGCTCAAAGCTGCTGAGGGCATTCCACTTGGTCAATTGATCTTCTTCCGTTCATTCTTCGCAGTACTGGCGATCCTTGTCTATTTCGCTCTGCGCGGGCAACTCTCCGGCATTCTTCAAACCCGTCACGGCTTCAGTCACTTCTGGCGCGGAATGGTTGGCGTGGGTGCGATGTCACTGAGCTTTTATGCCCTGACCAAGCTACCTTTGCCTGAAGCAATTGCAATCAATTACGCGTCTCCCCTAATTGCTGTGGTGCTGGGCGCTCTAATCCTGCATGAAGTCGTCCGGCTTTATCGCTGGAGTGCGGTGATTATCGGCCTTTTGGGCGTAATGATCATCATCTGGCCACGCATGACCTTATTTGCTGAAGGCAATGTCGGACATAACGAAGCCATGGGTGCGCTTGCGGCTCTTGGGGGGGCGGTCATGGCTGCTTTTGCGATGATGCTGGTGCGTCGCCTTGTGCAGACAGAGCGCACCTCGACAATCGTTATCTATTTCTCGATTTCCGCCAGTGTTATTGCGCTGGTCAGTGTTCCGTTCGGCTGGGTTATGCCGACCGGACCACAGCTCGCAATGCTGATTGGTGCGGGTATTGCTGGTGGTATCGCTCAAATCCTTCTGACCGAATGCTATCGGCATGCACCGATGAGCACGATTGCACCATTTGAATACACATCAATGCTGCTTGGCCTGGGGATAGGCTTTCTGTTTTTTGGTGATATTCCGACTTTTGAAATGCTCATAGGCAGTGCCATTGTCATGGCAGCCGGCGGATATATCATCTACCGCGAGCATCAGCTGGCGATTGAACCGCACAAGGCGAATACCCCCCAACAGTCACAGTAACCTCATGCTTGCCCCGGCGTTCCCTCAGCGCGCGGATCAAGCTGCATTGTTTCGGGTGTCGATTGACCATCGGGCGTATGGAACTTGAATTCAGTTTTCTGATCACTGATTGCAGGACGCTCGAACCGCCGAATACGCCAGAAGGCGTGTAATCCGTAGATAGCATAGGCAACGGCCATGGTCACGAAGAAGCCAGACGCGCCGATGAGATCCATCATAGGGCCTGAAATTGCCGGTCCAAGCACACTGCCGCAGCCATAGATTATCAGCAATCCGCCGGAGATTTTCACAAATTCATTGGCATCGGCGTAGTCATTGGCGTGCGCTACATTGAGACTGTAGATCGGGTAGAGCACAGAGCCGAACAGAAACATCATGATGTAAAGCGCGTAAGGCGATGTTGGATGAATCAACAGCATGACAGCCGACAGGACAAACCCGATAACACCGGCTATGACCATCACAATTCGACGGTCTACGAGGTCAGAGGCGCGACCGATCGGGTACTGAAAAATTGCGCCACCGATCATGGCGCAGGCAAGCATGGTCGCGATGCCAAAGGTTGTAAGCCCATTCATTTCGCCATAGATCGCAGCGAGAAAGCTCCATGTGCTAGCCACAATACCAGCAATGAAAGAGCCAATGGCGGCAGCCGGAGAGCGGCGATAGAGGCCTTTCAAATCGAGTGAAGCCTGAGTAAGCGGGTTTGGCGATTGCGCACTTGAAAGTGTGGTTGGCAGCAGGGCGCTTGCATAGATGATGGCGCAGACGATGAAGAGCGTAACGGTCGTCGCATCGCCAAATGGCAGGATATATTGTCCACACATCAGACCAAGCATGGTGATGATCATATAGAACGAGAAAATCTTGCCACGCGTTTCATTTGTAACGCGTTCATTCAGCCAGCTTTCGATAATCATGTAGGAGCCGGCAAGCGAGAAGCCTGCGATGCCGCGAAAGATCATCCAGGCATAAGGGCTTATGATCAGTGAATGCAGGAGCAGTGCAATGGAGAGGAGTGTCAGCAAGGCTGAAAACACGCGCACATGCCCGACGCGTCGCACCAGATGTGGGATCAGGATGCAGCCCATTGTGAAAGCCAGTGAATAGGAAGTTCCCATCCAACCGATAGTCGTGGTCGACCAGCCTTCGATCCCGCCACGGATGGGCAGGAGAATACCCGCAAGCCCACCTGCAAGCAGCATGAGAAATGTGCTTGCCAACAAGGCGGCAATGGGCAGGAGCTGTCCAGCCATGATGAACTCCACGAAGGCCTATATTGTCCACACGGACTATATTTAAAGAATACCTGTTACCGTCAGGCACCGTTCAAAATGCGAACTACTGCATGTTTGCGGCATGTTGGTGACAGTCTTGCTGCCGATGCCACCGAAATGAAGGAATATCAATCGCCTAATTCGGCGAGCTTCATTTTTACAGCGAGAAAATCACGCCAGGCAAAGCGCTTCTGTGCGGGCGTGCGCAGCAGATAAGCCGGATGCAGTGTTGGCATAACAGGAATTTCAATGCCTGAAGGCGTGCGATGCACTTTCCAGTTGCCGCGCAGGCGCAAAATACCTTCAGCCGCCCCCGTCAACGCCTTACCGGCAGGACCGCCCAGTGCGACCAGTATTTTCGGTGCCGCAAGTTCAATCTGTCGTTCAATAAATGGGCGGCACAATTCAGTTTCGACCGGCGTGGGTGTACGATTGCCCGGCGGACGCCATGGAATTGTGTTGGCGATATAGACATTCTCGCGCTTGAGACCAATGGCCTCGATCATTCGGTTGAGCAGCTGTCCGGATTTACCGACGAACGGTAGTCCTTCTATGTCCTCATCACGCCCCGGCGCTTCACCGACAAACATGATGTCTGACGATGGATCGCCGTCTGCAAAACAGAGGTTTTTTGCAGTGAACTTTAGATTGCAGCCATCAAATGCTGCGAGCTTTTCGCGCAGTTCTTCCAGCGTTGCAGCTTGGGAAGCTGCTTCACGGGCAAGCGCGATCTGCGCGCCGTCTGGAACGTCAGTTGCAGCCTGCACAGGGCGGCTTGTGGGTGAGGGGACTGCTGCTTGGCGCGGCTGCTGTTGTTGCGGACGCGCGCGGTCTGTTTGCGCCGTAGATCTGTCTTCCTGCGCTGGTGCCGACCGTGCCAGCTGACGCTGTGGTTCTGTAAAGCGATCGATTGGCGTGTCGGAAAGTGGCATGTCGACGCCCGCTTCCGCGTAAAAGCGAAGCAGACCTTCCATATCCAGTGTTTCCCGGTCATCGATCATGTTTTTACCTCACAGATTGAGGTGGCGAATTTTGACGTCGATTGCAAGAGCGCAGCGCATAATTCCGGTTTATAGAGTGATTAAAGCATGTCTCCCCAAAGTAGGAACCGGTTTTCGGATAAAGACATGCGTAGAAACCAACCTGCATGTCTCCCAAAACTGAGAGCTAATATTTTTATGAAGGGACGATGCGTTGCGTCACAATAGCCCACAATCAGACAGTTGGCCGTTTAAGAATTGACGTTTACGTTAAGGTAAATACTATGAAGGTACTTTTTGCAGTGATTTTGGACAATTGGACGCATATGCGACAGTCTTTAACTCTGCGAGAGGGTAAAGCAACTGGAGCGCATGCGGAATAGTAAGAGCGTTTTCGGATATGATGCGCGTTAGAACAAAACGTTAGGGCGCGATCTGATGTATTCGGATTGAAAGCGTTTTAAGGGGAAACAAGGCCTGTCCGAATATGGTTTATCCCCATTCGCGATAGGTTCATGAGCAAAAACAATTGGATGCATTGCCCGCGCTGAAATAGTGAGGGGAAAATGTAAACCCGACGGAGGCACAAATGTCCGAAGCCCCAGCAATCGCGAGCCAGGAGCTTCCCGAGCGCGAGAGCATGGAATTTGATATTGTGATTGTTGGCGCGGGCCCTGCTGGCCTTGCTGCGGCTATCCGTTTCAAACAAATCAATCCCGAATTTTCAGTCGTCGTTCTTGAAAAGGGCGGGGAAGTCGGCGCTCATATTCTGTCAGGCGCAGTCGTCGATCCAAGTGGTATCGATCAACTGCTGCCGGGCTGGCGTGATGAAGAGGGACACCCGTTCAAAACACCAGTAACCGCAGATCATTTTCTGCTGCTCGGTCCTGCAGGCTCGGTGCGTCTACCGAATTTCGCCATGCCGCCATTGATGAACAATCATGGCAATTACATTGTGTCTCTTGGCAATGTCTGCCGCTGGCTTGGTACCAAGGCTGAAGAACTTGGCGTTGAAATCTATCCGGGCTTTGCGGCGACTGAAGTGCTTTATAATGATGAAGGCGCTGTGATTGGTGTCGCAACTGGCGACATGGGCATTGAACGCGATGGCACACACGGTCCGAACTATACACGCGGCATGGCTCTGCTCGGCAAATATGTGCTGATCGGGGAAGGTGCGCGCGGTTCGCTTGCCAAGGAACTGATAGCGAAGTTCAAGCTTGATGAAGGTCGCGAGCCAGCAAAATTTGGTATCGGCCTCAAGGAACTTTGGCAGGTTGATCCATCCAAGCATAAGCCGGGTCTGGTGCAGCATTCGTTTGGCTGGCCGCTCGATATGAAGACCGGTGGCGGCTCATTCCTCTATCACCTCGAAGACAATATGGTTGCGGTCGGCTTCGTGCTGCATCTCAACTACAAGAACCCGTATCTGGCTCCGTTCGAAGAGTTTCAGCGTTTCAAGACACATCCAGCGATCCGGGATACTTTTGAGGGCGGCAAGCGGTTGTCCTATGGCGCTCGCGCCATTACTGAAGGTGGCTTCCAGTCGGTACCAAAGCTTTCCTTCCCTGGCGGCGCACTAATCGGCTGTTCGGCCGGTTTTGTGAACGTACCACGCATCAAAGGGAGCCATAATGCAGTCCTTTCGGGCATTCTTGCTGCCGATAAGATCGCAGAGGCTCTTGCCGCTGGTCGAGCCAATGATGAGCCGATCGAGATCGAAAACAGCTGGCGCGACAGTGCAATTGGCAAGGACCTCAAAAGAGTCCGCAACGTCAAGCCATTGTGGTCCAAGTTCGGAACGGTCGTGGGTGTGGCGCTCGGTGGCCTCGATATGTGGACCAACCAGCTTTTCGGATTTTCGTTCTTCGGTACGTTGAAGCATGGCAAGACCGACGCGCAGGCACTGGAACCGGCAGCGAAGCACAAAAAGATCACCTATCCAAAGCCGGATGGTGTGCTGACTTTTGACCGCCTCTCATCAGTGTTTCTGTCGAACACCAATCACGATGAAAACGAGCCTGTTCATCTGCAGGTCGCGGACATGAAGCTGCAGCAGATATCTGAACACGACGTCTTTGCAGGACCATCGACACGCTACTGCCCGGCAGGTGTTTATGAGTGGGTTGATGCTGATGGCAATTCAGCGGCTGATCCGCAGGCCAAGGATGTTCGTTTTGTAATCAACGCGCAGAACTGCGTCCACTGCAAGACTTGCGATATTAAGGACCCGAACCAGAACATCAACTGGGTTCCGCCACAAGGCGGCGAGGGACCGGTTTACGTAAACATGTAATGTTCACGGGAAAGCAGAGTTAACAAAAGGCGGTTTTAAACCGCCTTTTTTATTGGAGCATAACTGATTGGGTTTCTGGTTCGTCTTCATCTTGTCGTTGAGGCAAGGGAACTGAAAACTCTAGCCTTACTGGCAGGTGATCGGAACCAGCTTCTTCGCGTGAAGCGGCGACAGGGGCTTCGATGTCAGGACTCACCAAAATCTGATCAATTGGCAGGCCAATGAAAGATGCGAGTTTTACAGGCAGACTTTGGGGCATCCATGTGCCACCAATACCGGTGATGGCTTTTGTACTCGACGCTTTTTCGATGCGATAGACTGCATTACTCCACGGCGTAGCATTGAAATCACCGGCAATGATTGAAGGACCGGTGATCTTTTGCAGTTCCGGCACCAGCGCATTGATGACAGTCGCCTGACTAAAAGGCCATGGCAGGACCGAGTGATAAGCTGCGACATTGACCCTTGTGCCGCTGAAATCGATGGAAGTCATGGCAAGGCGGTCGTCACCAAGACAGGTCTGCTCGCTACCTTCGCTGAAGGGGCGGCGTGACAGAATGCCGACACCCATATTGCTCCCGTCTTTGTGACATTCAAAATGATAAGGGTAGGTGCCCTTCAGAATGTCGATCCACGTGGCCCAGTCTGAACCAGCTTCCTGATAGGTGATGACGTCAGGCTTTTCCTGCGCGATCATTTGCAACACGCGCTTTGGCTCAGGATTATTGTAGCGCAGATTGATCTGAACCAGACTATAGCGCGCACCTGCCAAAGGAACATTAGCCTGTGCAGAGGTTGATCCATCAAGCAAATTGCGTGCCGCACCAAGTGTCGTGCTGAATGCAAGGATCGCAAACAACAGGATCATTGCACCTTCGCGCCGCATCATTGTGAACAAAAGCGGGATTGCGAGCAATGCCATCAGAATTGCAAGATATGGACGGAAATGAGCGAATGAATCAAGCGCGGGATGCGCTGATCCGAGAAAGCCAAGCACAAGTGGAACTGACACCAGAACAGCGGTGATTAGCAGAAAAAGTGAAAGGTTTTCGCGGCGTTTTGACATGATACGCATCTAGTCGCTGATTACGGCGCCATGATGGAGAGAGGGCAGTATGTATTCGCGAAAAACATACTACCCCACTCACCTATTGCCCTCCTGACTTATTTTTATTGGAAGGCTGTCTCGTAGAAGCTTCTGAGCTTGCGTGAATGCAGTCTCTCATCCGGCATTGCCGCGATCTTTTCCATCGCGCGAATACCGATCTGCAAATGCTGAGCGACCTGACGCTTATAGAATTCTGTCGCCATGCCAGGCAGTTTCAGTTCGCCATGGAGCGGTTTGTCGGAAACGCAGAGAAGTGTGCCGTAAGGAACGCGGAAGCGGAAGCCGTTGGCGGCAATCGTGGCCGATTCCATATCCAGCGCAACCGCACGCGCTTGCGAAAGACGCTGAACCGGACCGCGCTGATCGCGAAGTTCCCAATTCCGGTTATCGATTGTCGCGACCGTGCCGGTACGCATAATGCGCTTGAGATCATAGCCTTCAAGACCGGTGATTTCTTCGACAGCTTCTTCAAGTGCCACCTGAATTTCGGCAAGCGCTGGCAGAGGAACCCATGCAGGAAGGTCGTCATCAAGGACGTGATCTTCGCGCATATAAGCATGCGCCAGCACATAATCACCAAGCTGCTGACTGTTGCGCAGACCTGCGCAATGACCCAGCATTAGCCATGCGTGTGGACGCAGCACCGCGATGTGGTCTGTGATGGTCTTGGCATTGGAAGGGCCGACGCCAATATTGACCATTGTAATACCAGAATGATCAGCGCGTTGCAGATGATAAGCTGGCATCTGCGGCATGCGTTGTAGTGGAATTCCGCTGCTGGGCGCCGATTCACCTGCGCGCGTTATCGCATTGCCGGGCTCGACAAAGCTTTCATATCCACCGCCGCCTTCTGCCATAAGCCTACGGGCATAATCACAAAACTCATCCATGTAGAACTGGTAGTTGGTGAACAGGACGAAATTCTGGAAATGCTTGGGGCTTGTCGCCGTATAGTGCGCAAGGCGGTGCAGCGAGTAGTCCACGCGCTGCGCGGTGAAAGGTGCCAGCGGCATTGGTTCACCGGGAATTGGATCGAAATCTGCATTGACGATCTTGTCGTCGGTTGCCGCCAGATCCGGTACATCGAACAGATCGCGCAACGGATGCGTGAAGGCATTGGCAACCGATGCCTCGACATAAGTACCTTCAATGAAAGCAAAATGAATAGGAAGTGGCGTGGCCGATTCCCGAACCGTGACTGCTACGCCATGATTGCGCATCAGAAGGCGGATTTGCTCGTTGAGATAATGATCGAAGAGATCGGGCCGCGTGATCGTGGCCGAATAGTCTCCGGGTGTGGTCACATGACCGAAAGCGAGACGCGTATCCACGTGGGCAAAGCTGGAAGTAGATAGGCAGATTTCAGGATAAAATGCGCGATAGCGTTGCGGGCGAACTTCACCCCGTGCAAGTTGCTCAAAAGCCTTGCGCAGAAATTCGGTATTGCGATCATAAAGCTTGCGCAGCGCGGCAACCGCCGCGCCTGCATCGGTAAAAACTTCCGGCTCCACAAAGGGAGGGGTTTTGATATCAGGGATGAAAGTTTGTTCGATTCGCTGTGTCATGGCTTAGTATAGCAAACTCCATGACAGTCGCATGTCCCTGTTTACGCACTTCTTTGCAGGCTCACATAAAGCACAAGACCGGCCCCGCTCATATGTGCTTTCTGGCCGATTTGCGTATAGGCGAATGTTGCTGCAGGCCCAGTGAATACGGCAGTGAACAGCAGAACGCGAAGTGCAATACTTACGGAGATACGAAAGCGGGACATCATAATTGTTGGCCCCCGCTCATATGCTTGAGGTGCATCGCTGTAACGGGGGCAACGACTGGCTGATCACGATAAACGTCATATTTTCGATCAACAAAAAGGCCAGCAATGATCGCAATTCCCGCGATCATCAAACAGACTATTGTAACGCGCCACAGCAGCATGGTTCCCCCGACTATCGAAATTGTTCGTTCTACGGGTTTGAGTTTACGGGTCTCACCTGAACTGCTCCTGAGAGCCGCATTCATCCGGCGTTCAAAAATATTGATGTTTCATTAACTTGATCGCTTCGCTCTTGTGCCGGGCTACACGGAGCCTATGTTAGCCCGCATCGGAAATGCGGACAAAGCCAAGAAAGCGGGAGACAGATACCCATGGCTGAACAGACAAAACCCATTGAGCTTTACTATTGGCCTACACCGAACGGCTTCAAGATTAGCATTATGCTGGAGGAGCTTGGTGTTCCTTATGAAGTCAAATATGTGAATATCGGCAAAGGTGATCAGTTTCAGCCGGATTTTCTCAAAATTGCGCCGAATAATCGTATGCCAGCCATAATTGATCCTGAAGGCCCGGGCGGCGAGCCAATTTCGGTGTTTGAATCGGGTGCCATTCTGCAATATCTCGGTCGAAAGTTCGGCAAGTTTTATCCGACCGATGAACGCAAGCGTGTGGCCGTCGATGAATGGTTGATGTGGCAGATGGGCGGACTTGGGCCGATGTCGGGGCAGGCCGGACATTTCCGTGTCTATGC
This sequence comes from Ochrobactrum sp. AN78, assembly GCF_029909885.1. NCBI lineage: Bacteria > Pseudomonadati > Pseudomonadota > Alphaproteobacteria > Hyphomicrobiales > Brucellaceae > Ochrobactrum > Ochrobactrum sp. AN78. The sequence continues at coordinate 315,425 of NZ_JASAMU010000006.1, read as the reverse complement.
GCCGGAAAAGGTGCAGTACGGTATTGATCGCTACACCAATGAGGTTAATCGCCTCTATGGCGTCCTGAACCGTCAGCTTGAAGGTAAGGAATACATTACAGGCGAATATTCTATTGCTGACATGGCGAGTATCGGCTGGATCAATGCTTACAAGAATTATGATCAGAATCTGGAAGATTTCCCAAACCTCAAGCGCTGGCATGAAACGATGAACACGCGTCCGGCTGTGCAGCGTGGCCTTGTGGTCGGCAAAGAAGAGCGAGAAAAGTCTAATCTGGCAAATGACAAGGAAGCTCAGAAAATCCTGTTCGGCCAGAAGGCTCGCTAAATAGCGGTTTCTACAGCGCATCCCGAACGGCCTCTCGGTTCAGATGCGCGGAAAAATAATAAAGCACCGATCTGCTTCTGTCAGATCGGTGCTTTAATTGCTGCTCTCATGCATTGCTTATTGGCGTGTCAGGCTTTCGCTCTTGCAGATCAATCCGCCCATAACGCATCCGGATAGCGATAGCGTGTTGCCTTTAACGCTGGCCTTGCCGGTATAGGTCTTGCCTTCATCAAGCTTGTTGACTTCGCCCTTATAGGTGCCGTCTTTACCGGACATCGAGCCGATTGACTTGCCCTTATACTCACCGGTCTGCACGGTGCCGCAGTATTTGCCGCCACCACATGCAGCGTAGCTGATGATCGTGCCGTTTGGACGCTTCCATGTGCCTACAATTGCCTCATCGGCAAATGCTGGAGCAGACAGACCCGCCGTCAATGCAACAGCTGCAGTCATTCCCATAATAAAATTGCGGATCATGCATTCCTCCCAAAATGCCACAAGGTTTCAGGCCTTGCAGAATACTTACGCAAACGTAAACGTAATCGAGTTTTGGTCGGAGCGGAAGAGGGATAATTTGCGTGCTCGAATTCGCTGATAGCAATGTTTCCAGAATGCATCGCCAAAAGTGTGAAGCGGCTTTGAAGCCAAATACGGGGTAAATAAAAGCTAGAACATCGATCTCATTCATTCAGTTCTGAACACGCTTTGGCACATCAATCTGCACCATGGTTATCATCTGGTTTCCAAGCGAGAAGGTGAAAAACATCCCTATTTCCGAAAAACGCTGTAATTCAGATGGTTTGGATGTTTAACGAATTCCCAAGTTTACTCCTTGTTGGGATTTCGTTGTCCCCTTGTTAAGCATCTGTTTTAACGCGCATTTTAATCCTGTCGCTTATCTTAAAGACCATGAACGGAACGACAGATCCGACAGTTCCAAGACGGTGAAAGCCAGTCTCGGAAACAAAGAGCGGACGGTTCTCGGGATTTAACAGGGACAAAGAAAAATGACACAGTTTCAGAGCGTTACGCAGCACGACAAAGCAGGTTCCCAGGATCGCATTCTGCTGGAGATGGGTTTGAAATACGCTATCGGTCGTGACTGTGAAATCGATGTGGTCGAAGCGCATAAGTGGCTCAACATCGCAGCCATTCGTGGTAATCAGAAAGCTGAGCGCATGCGCAATCAGGTGGCGGCGACCATGAGCAAGACAGAGCTTGCTGCAGCTCTTCGCGGTGCGCGCGAATGGATGACTGCGCACTAAGATTGCTTGATTACTGACAAAAAAGCCGCCTTATCAGGCGGCTTTTTTATTAGCTAATACCGAGATAACGCCCCGGCTTGTGGTTAATCGCGATGATGGCGTTCATCGCTATCGCACCCACCAGTGAAAGCAGCATGTTTTCAAGAGGGATGAAAAACAGCGATCCAAACATGATGAGGACATCGAGTCCAAGCTGAAACCAGCCAGCACGAATGCCGTAGGCATCCTGCAGATAAAGGGCGAGAATGTTGACGCCACCAACACCGGAGCGGTGACGGAACAATGCCAATACCCCCATTCCCATCAAGGTTCCCCCCATTAGTGCTGCGAAGAGCGGGTTGATCGAACTGAAATCGACACATAACGGAATGACTTTTGCGAAGAACGACATCAGCGCGACTGCGATGAATGTCCTGATCGTGAATGGCCAGCCCATACGCTTTGCTGCAAAATAATAAAATGGCAAATTAATCAGAAAATAAAGCAGGCCAAATCCAATGCCGGTGGCATACTGGATCAAAAGGGCGATGCCAGCGGTGCTACCCGTCATCAGCGTCGCTTGACTATAGAGCGTAATGCCCAGCGCAATGAAGGAAGTGCCAATCAGCATGGCGATCGCGTCTTCGTAAAGACGGTGACGATCGAAACCCATTGCGCTGGTAACATCAGCAAGCGGGGAGGCGCTATCTGCGATATCGGCCACGTTTAACTCCAGAGCTGCGAAAACCGGTAATCCGGACAAGATTGCACAAATGGCTCGAACTAAAGTTCCGCCATCTGAGTGCATGTAAATTCGCGCTGTACTGATGGGCGAGTGCTCCACGCGCCAGCGTCAAGTCTTGGGAGACATCGCAGATATAGCATTCAGAGAACATGCCCGCACTGCTTGAAATATTGTTATTTTAGGTGGGGCTTTGTTGATTTCACGCAATTCCTAAGCGTCAATTTTTTAAGAATATTTCGTGTTGTGCTTTAACGAGAAAACGCTTCACATCGCCCGGCGTGCGCAAATGATATTTTTGCAGATGGGAAGAAGCCTCTTCAACAAAAGAAAGCGCCCGAATACGGCCATTTTTACGATAATTGGCGACAAACTTGAAAAATTCCCAATCAAAGCGTTCTGCACAGCCTTCAGCCATATCCGGGCGCGACCGGCCGTAATGTCGAAACGTTCGCCTTATGATTCGCCAGAGCCGTCGCGGCGTCGAAATATCGAGAAATATGAGCATATCGGCACGTGATGCGCGGTGCGCCATTGTTTCGCTATGATTGCCTTCGAATATCCATTCATCGCGATCAGCAACCTGGTTCGTAAGACGGCCGATCTCGTTGCGCGGGCGCATAACCCAGTTGGCTTCCCAGTAAATGGTGTCGATGTGAATCACAGGTAGACCACTGATTTTTCCGAGCATGCTTGCAAGGGTAGACTTCCCCGAGCCAGCGCCGCCAATGATCATGATCCGTTGTGTCACTTGGATGTCCCCGCATTTTAACTCTGTTCCAATAAAGACAGGACAAGAGTTTGGAACTACTATATATTTACTTTGTGTCATTCAAATTTACGTAACGTCTAAAGAATGACAGTTAGAAATTTTGTATTGTAGACAGTGGTAATATTAAGCAACTGATTGACAGTCAACTTGCCTGGCATCAAGCTAGTCGGTGGATGCGAAACTTTAAAAGGTATAAAGACCGGCAAAGCAGACTGATGTTTTGATTGTCGCGATAAGCGATCTGCGAATGAACCAAAAAAGCATTTCCGGCAAAACTGCGCGGCAATTTTGCGTAAGGATAATGCGTAGAGGCGGAACGGTTAGGACGTTTCAATCTTAACTGAGCCGTTCTGGAGTGCATCCCGAAAAGTGTGAAACGGTTTTCGGAAAAGATGCGCATTGAAGCAAAGAGTTGAGGCGCGCAGATCTGAAAAATCAGATCGAAATGCGCTCAAGAGCAACGAATTCAATAGCCCGTATCCGACAGGGAGCGACGAGATGTCTATTCGTACCATCACAGCCTTGGCTGGCACAGCAATCATTTTGAGCGCATCTGCCTTTGTTTTTTCATCACCGGCAAGTGCGCTGACTATGAAAGAATGTAGTGCGAAGTATCAAGCGGCCAAAGATGCTGGAACACTGGGCGATGCTAAGTGGAATGATTTCCGCAAGACGCAATGCGGTGACGATGCCGCAGCCACTCCAGCGGCACCTGCAGCGCCAGCGAAGAAAGCGGCAGCACCAGCTAAAAATGCAGCCGCACCAGCAGCGGATGATGGGGCGAAGAGCCTCACAATGAAGCAGTGCAGCGCCAAGTATCAGGCAGCTAAAGATGCCGGTACCGATGGTGGCACGAAATGGAATGATTTCCGCAAATCGGAATGTGGCCCAGGCGCTGATCCAGTTGCTCTGACCACCGACGGTAATTCGGAACCTGCGGCACCAACCGCAGCCGCACCACGCGGCGTGAAGTTTCCGACAGCAGTTTCGTCGAAGTTTTCGAGCGAATCTCCAGGCAAGGCCCGCATGCATACCTGCCTTGAGCAGTATCATGCAGCCAAGGATGCAAATGCATTGGGCGGTCTGAAGTGGGTTCAGAAGGGCGGCGGTTACTACAGCCTTTGCAACGCACGGCTAAAGGGCAACTCGTAATTTCGGAGCGTTTCCTGTTAAATGAAATGACGGAAACCGTGTTCTGCTTAAAAATTTTAAATCTGGGACGGCTTATAAGTCGGCTTGAACTTACACCGTTTTAGAGAGAAGGGGCCTTGCAGATCTGCAAGGCCCCTTCTTCTTTTAGAGCGCCGTTGCCGTAACGTTTAACTAAGTAGCAGTGTTCCTGCGAAGTGAGACGGTTTCAGGCTTTCTTGAACCAGCTACTGATGCCAACCACAAGCCAGCCCAAAATCATCAAACTTCCCCCAGTAGGGGCTGCCATTGGAAAAAGTCGGTTGCCTGTCATGTCTCGCATGAACAGATCACCGCAGAATAGCACCAGTCCAGCCACTAATAACGCACCACCAATATTCGCAATACGGCTGTTAGGAACAATCAATGACAACACCAGAAGGGCGGGAGCGTGGCCGATAAGCAGCGGCGCTATCGCACCTAAATGATTCTCACCTCCATGCGCCGCACCCGCATACGCGGCTATTGCGAGAGCACCACAAAGGCCGGCAAGTGTACCAAACAGAACATTGCGAGGTTGGGTATCGTGTTGATCAGACATTGGGTTCTCCGCAGTTAGGCGATGTTCAGGGCTTTTCGGGCGTCAGCAATTGCTTCAGGCAGTGCTGCTTCAAATATGTCCATCTGCTTATCGATGCCAACGCTCACACGAATGCAACGATCCAGCATCGGAGCACCGGGTTTGCGGACAAAAATATCGCGCTCAATTAGCCCATTGAGAATGGCAGTTGCGAAAGTTCCATCATGCCCGCAATCAATAGTGACGAAATTTGTAGCTGAGGGGATAGGCTTCAACCCATGACGCGTCGCAACAATTTCGATTCGATCTCGTCCAGCATGGATTTTATTGACCACACCACGCAAATAATTCTGATCTTTCAACGCCGCGATTGCTGCAGCTTGGGCAATCCGATTAACGGCAAAATGATCGCGAACCTTGTCGAAAGACTTGATCGCATCGGCGCAGCCCAGAACATAGCCAACTCGAATCCCTGCAAGTCCATAAGCTTTTGAGAAAGTGCGCATGCGCAGAATGTTCGGGCGATCCAGTTCAAAGGCTGGGAATGCAGATGCGGGGCCAGTTTCGCAATAGGCCTCATCGAGAATAAGCATTGTGGTTTCTGGAATGCGTTCAATAAACGCCTGAATATCCGACCCGTCGTGCCAAGTACCCATGGGATTATCTGGGTTGGCGATGTAAAGCAGCGCCGGATTTTCCTTACGCGCCTTTTCGATCAATGCGTCTAGGTCAGGCCTATCCTGATTATATGGGACCGTCAGCAATGTTCCGCCGAAACCTGCGACGTGATAGTTGAATGTCGGATAGCCGCCAAGCGAGTTGATGACTTTGTCGCCTTGCTGAACATATTGCCTCACCACAAGACCAAGTAAAGCGTCGACGCCTGCACCTGGCATGACATTTTCGGCTTTTACATTGTGATGAGCTGCAATTGCATGACGCAGCGCATAGTTCTCCGGATCACCATACTTCCAGACTTCGGAAGCCTCTTGTCGCATGGCTTCTATGACAGAGGGAGCAGGGCCGAAGCTGCTTTCATTTGCGCCTATACGAGCCGAAAAAGGCTTGCGACGCTGAAGTTCGAGCGTTTCTGGGCCAACAAAAGGGACAGTGGAGGGGAGGCTTTCAACAAGCGGCGTAAGACGAGGCGATGCCATAGTGTTTCCGGTCAACTTGGTCTGATGGGACAGAGCAGCAGAATGGTAACAGCGATGCGATCTCACCGACTGGTTCAGTGCCCCGGCACCCGATAAAGGATCAGACAGGCATAGCAACTTGTGACAAGCCTTGCCACATCGCTTATTCGAAATTTATGATTACGTGTCACACGATCTCTATCTGCATCAAATGCAAAAACGGCTCACCTGTATTCGTCTCAAAGACAAGATCGCAGCATTTGGAAAATTTGCGGAGGGAGTTAGCGTTTAGCTGATCGTTTAAAGCGGTTCCAGTTAAGATTAAATCGTCGGAACCGTTGTAAATGTTTGTTTTTACGTATTGCCCTTGCGAAAGCCGCTTCACACTATTTGCTGTGAGTGCTTTCAAGAACATCTCTAACGCTAGAGACGGTTCTCAAGCCGAACGTATGTCGTATCGAAATATTACGGCGCGAGTATCTGTTGCAATGGTTCAATGTCGGTGGCGCGCAGCTGTTCTTCGCAGAAATTACACGACTGCCTGTCATCAAGAACTGTGCGAGCTCTTATCGTCAATCACCAGTCGAACGACGCGCTCGTGCCCGGAGAAAAACGTGCTCGTGATGCTCCATAGGTCAGCAATCGATGTTTCCACTAAACCGACATAGTCCATTATTCATGTATCGATGGCACATGAATACACATAACTTAACATAGCTTCGTTACTTGATTTCGCGCGTATGTCGCGAAACCCTCTCTTTGGGAGATTTACCTTAGCGAATCTCCAGAACCTTGACGCAGGAATCGAGATCATGTGTGGCAAGGTGGGCGTAACGCATTGTCATCTGCAGAGTCTGGTGACCGAGCCACATCTGCACACGCCGTATATCTATGCCGCCGCGAACGAGACGCGACGCGCATGTATGGCGCAGAATATGTGGAACGACTTGGTCATCAGTGCCAAGTCCTACCTCGATTTTCGCATCATTCCATATTTGGCGGAACCGCACCTGATTGAGCATGGAGAAGGGCCCCTTCAGCCGCTCATGCGCAATTTCAGTAGATTTTCGTGCACGTTTAGTCAGTGGAACAGTGCGACTGCGGTTTGACTTGGTCAGCCAGAATGTAACGCGATGCTCCTGAATATCATTCCAGGTGAGGCCAATTGCTTCGCCAAGACGGCAGCCGCTGTCGACAAGGAAAACCGACAGGCGGTAGCTATCCTCGCAACGCGATTTGACAGCAGCAAATAAGCGCTTCTCTTCTTCATGTTCGAGAAAACGGATGCGTCCCGCCCGCTCTTTCTGTCGGACAAACTCCGGCAGACTGTAAACGTCCCCCATTTTGTGCGCCTTTCGCAGCAGCTTGCTCAGCGCAGCCATCTTTCTATTGATGGTTGCATTGCTGTTGCCGCGCTCACGAAGCGAACCTATGACGGAGTCGAGCATTTCTTGATCGAAACCAGAAAAGCGAATGCCTTTCAAAATTTCGTCGATCTCACCAAGGAACGATTTCACATTATACTTGTGTGAGCCATCATCCCAAAGGATGTTGATATACTTTCCGGCTAATTCTGCCAAAGAAAACTGCTCTACGAGCCGGTGCTTCAGGCTTTTTACGGATGTATATTCAAGGTTGTAATCGATAACCGGCGAATAACCTTCGCCTCCATCGATCCTCGTGCCCCCAACGACGATCATAGCAAGTCCCCCACTTTTTTATGGGAAGCATGCATAAAGAAATAATTCATCGAGTACAAGATAAGTGAGCTAACTTTATGTGGAGACATGTTTCGATCCTTAATTAGAACCCATTGCCCCCCATTGTTCGTCCCCGCAACTCCCTCATTCCGATTCCGTCGAGATCCCCATCTCACAAGAATCAGTGTTCACCTTTTCGTGAACGCTCCCCGAATGACTGACGCCAACGGTTTCCCGCTGGCGTCAGATGCTTAAGCGTAGTTCTGATTAGAACGAACGCTGGAAGCGGATGATGCCGCCGAACGCATCTTTGTTTTCGATAATGCCAGCCTGACGGAGTGGATGATCGCTATCCCAACGGGTGTAGTTGATTTCTGGCGTGATGGTGAAACCAGGAACCAGCTGATACGCAACGTTTGCTGCGATTGCGGTCTTGCCCCAATCTTCGTAAGCGCCCTGGAGGTTGAAGGTTGCCTTGTCGGTAGCCTTGAACTTTGCGCCGCCCCAGACAGCCCAATCGCCGCCCCAGTTGCCGTACATGCCGATGTCGTCTTCATAAGAAGAGTAGCCGCCCTGTACCCAGACGGAGAACTGTTCGGTGACGTTTACGTCCAAACGAACCTTACCGGCCCATTCTTCGAGCAGCGAGTCGTATGCTACTGCGCCGGCGATGGAACCCCAGCCCTGAGCGAACTTCAGGCCGCCAACTACGTGTGGCATGTAGTCGTCAATTACGTTCGATTCAGAGAAATCGCCGTCGCCGTCGAAGTCACCATGATCGTCGTAGCTGCCGCCACCCTGTTCAAGCGATACGATTGCCGAGAAGCCATTGCCACCAGTGAAGGTGTAGCTGATCAGGTTGGTGCGGTAGACGCCAGCAGCAACCACGTCATCGTTGATGATGTCGCCGAGGTAGCCGGTGAAGGTGTGGAATGCCGATTCATCGAGGCCGAGACGCAGACCACCGAGCTGAATGTAAGCAAAGTTCAGTGTGTGATCGCCCTGATCGCCGTTCGTGAAGTTGAAGCGGTTTTCAGTGTAGGTCTTAAGGGTGCCGAGTTCGGTTTCCGAAGCAGTCGACGTACGAAGCGTGAAGCGTGTGTTCTTGCTCCAGGTCTTTGCGTCGTGGCTGTTGTATGGATCGCGGCCAGCAGCTGCGTCGTAACGAACATAACCATGGATGCGCAGGCAGGTTTCGGTGCCTGGGATGTAGAAGTAGCCAGCGCCGTAAGCATCGCAAACGCGGACATATTCAACTGCTTCTGGCTCTGGTGCGACGATTGCGTCGGCAGCCTGAGCGCCGGAAGCTGCAACCAGAGCTGCAGCGGAGCCGAGAAGAAGGCTCTTGATGTTCATTTCTGACCTCCAGTCAAGAATCGACCGCGGTCAAAAAAGGGAAATAAATACAATACCTTGATTGATTTCAGGTTTTTGAATCAGAAAATGACAAGAATCGGCCAAGCCTCAAAACGGAGGTTTCATGCGCTGTTAGGCGGGCAATGGTAAGCTATTCTAAGGGAAAAACACTGCCTGGAGGGTCAAAGGTCGCCGGTTTGGCGATGGCGGAGAGGATGGGATTCGAACCCACGAGACCCTTATGAGGTCTACTCCCTTAGCAGGGGAGCGCCTTCGACCACTCGGCCACCTCTCCGGTAGAGGCGAGATAGCCGGTACGCTTCATCATTTCAAGCGATTTGCGCAGCTAACCGTAAAATTCCCAGCATAATTTCACCTTTTATATATAGGCGCGTGTGAATAAGCCGGAATTACGGGCTTTTGCCCTCATCTGAAACAACGGGCACACTCCGTGTCCAGAAAGAGATTCGGATGGTTTTAAGCAGTCGCAGGATTTATCGCGCTTATTAAGTGGGGACGGATGCCATATTTGGCTCAGTAGCAGCAGGATTCGGGCGCCAATCTGTGCGTAAGAGTCAAAAAATACATGTTTTCAATCATTAAGACCCGTTAATTGGCGTTTACAAACATTAACAAAACCTAAAATCCACACTCCAAAGGGGGCAATTTCGTGTCATTTCTGCAACAACCGTCCCTCATAGAGGCTCCAGAAAGGTTGGGAGTGATATTCGATGTTGAAACGAAAAAGTTGGCGAGTATCTTCACATCCAGAAGAAGGAGCGCTTCGGGGCGACTTTTTCATCAGGGGATGGGGACAGGTTGTCCTTCAGCCAAATCAGAATGCCCAGACCCATTTTTAACTTTGACTGGAGGTCAGAAATGAACATCAAGAGCCTTCTCCTCGGCTCCGCTGCAGCTCTGGTTGCAGCTTCCGGCGCTCAGGCTGCCGACGCAATCGTCGCACCAGAGCCAGAAGCAGTTGAATATGTCCGCGTTTGCGATGCTTACGGCGCTGGCTACTTCTACATCCCAGGCACCGAAACCTGCCTGCGCGTATCGGGCTATGTTCGTTACGACGTTGCTGGTGGCGATGACGTTTACGCTCGTGGCGGTAGCATCAGCCGCGGTGTTGATGGTAATTCGATCACCCTCGGTGGCAAGGATCGTGACACCTACGCTCAGAAGGCACGTTTCACGCTTCGTTTCTCGACTGCTTCGGAAACCGAACTCGGTACCCTCAAGACTTTTGCTGAAACTCGTTACGACTGGAACGACGGCACCAACGGTTCGTCGGGCGATCTTCGTTACGCATACATCCAGCTCGGCGGCCTGCGCCTCGGTCTCGATGAGTCGAACTTCGTAACCTTCACTGGTTACCTCGGCGACGTCATCAACGACGACGTGATCCTTGCTGGCGGTTACCGCACCAACGCAATCAGCTACACTTTCACTGGCGGCAACGGCTTCTCGGCTGTAATCGCTCTTGAACAGGGTAACGACAAAGACGTTGATTTCAACGGCGTTATCGATGACTACACACCACACGTTGTTGGTGGCCTGAAGTACGCTCAGGGCTGGGGCTCGATCGCAGCTGTTGGCGCATACGATGCAGTTAACGAAGAATGGGCCGGTAAGGTTCGTTTGGACGTAAACGTAACTGACCAGTTCTCGGTTTGGGTACAGGGCGGCTACAAGTCGAATGACGACACCTACTACGGCGCTGTTGATGCAAACGGCAACTTCCGTGGCATTCGCGTAATCGACAGCTTCTACGGCACCTGGGGTGGCGATTGGGCTGTTTGGGGTGGCGCGAAGTTCAAGGCAACCGACAAGGCTACCTTTAACCTTCAGCTCGCTTACGAAGACGCAAAGACCTTCGCAGCTACTGCAAACGTAGCTTACGAACTGGTTCCAGGCTTCACCATTACTCCAGAAGTTTCCTACACCAAGTGGGACGACAAGAATTCTGTCCTCGACGGTCAGGACGCTTGGCAGGGTATGGTTCGCTTCCAGCGTTCGTTCTAATCCTTACGGATTGGTTACAGGAAACCCGGCAGCATGGCTGCCGGGTTTTTTGTTGTCTGCGATTTTCAAAACGATTCCGCTAAGATGGAAACGTTGGAACAATCAGTTGTTTCCACCCATAATCCTACGCAAAGTCGGCTTCCACTTTTGTGGGAATTGCTCAAAATTCAGCATAGGTCTTGCTTTTTGAGACATGACGGTTTCTCTGGTGGCATCGATAAAGACGGATCTATTTAGTTGGAGAAGCGGACTTATGTTGAAGTGGTTTTGGCCAGGTGTGACATGGACTGCGGCGCTAACTTCATTGGCGCTATGGTTTGGTGCAGGCCGGGTCGAAGCCGATATAGCTGAACGCACGGGGCACGCGCTCGCGCCTTATGCCTGGACTGGCTTTGATGTCGATGGCCGTGATGTGATCTTAAAAGGCATGGCTCCAGACCCAGAATCGCGGAAGGTCGCGGTTAAGTCTGTACAACAGGTCAATGGCGTCGGCGATTTTTCCGATCTGACAACCATTCTTCAGGCAGCAACTCCATACGTTTTTAAACTAACCAAAAGCGGGGAGGGCATCGTTCTCTCGGGGTTCATTCCCGACAATGCGATGCGTGATTTGATCATGAGTGCAGCTGAAACGGCAGGACAAGGCCGATTGGTTGACGATGAAATGGCGCTTGCACGCGGCGCTCAGCCCGAGTTCGAGGATTGTGTGTACTTCGTGATTGATCTAGCCAAGAGATTTTCCGAGGCTGAAATCGAAATCTCAGAAGCGACATTCTCGGTCAAGGGGGCTGCACTCAACGATGCGACGTATAGTGAGTTGAATGCTGTTCTGAATGCGCCTTTACCCCATGGGCTGCAATTATCGAGCTCCAATATTACAAAGCCTTGATATCATTTTGCCAATATGCGGCCTCATCCCCCGTTTCTTCTCTTTATCCAATTGACACCGGGCGCTTCGCTGCCTTTCCTGTATATATTGACAGGTGCTTCGGATTGAATGGCAGGCGGATTCCATATGCTTTATCTAGCGGAGATGTTTTGGCCAGTTCTCTTGCTTTCGGCGGTGATTGGTGTGGCAGTGGGTTGGCTTACCGCTGCCAAGTGAACAAGAACGGACAGATTTCTGGTGGTCCCTGGGCGGACTTGCCAATGGGTGCGGGGTTTTTGATTTGCCGCTGTGGCCGTCGTGGCCGCACGCAAGTGCGTAGAGTATGAGGGAACCTATATGCCGATGTTGATCATTCAACTGGCGATTCTTATTGCAGTTGCTTTTGTAATTGGCTGCGTTTTGGGACGCCTTATCAGAGGCAAGAAAGCTGCGGACACCGATAAGGAAAACACCATTATCGCGGCAGCGCTTTCAAAGCCCGCGGTCGACGAAAATCCAGAGCCGGTCGCGTCGACCAAAGCCGTCGTGGCGGAAGAGCCTTTGAAAGATAAGTTCAAAGTAGTGGCGGAAGCGGTCGAAGAACCTATGCCACAGGCAAAAACAGAAGAGCTCGAATCCGATCCAGAATCTATAGAAGAAGTTCTGGTTGAAGAGCCGATCGCGGAATTCCAAGATCCTGATCGTCCAGAGCTGCTTGATACACCTTTGCGCGGAAAGCCGGACGATCTGACTGCAATCAACGGTATTGGCAAGGCAGTGGAAGGAATGCTGCAAAAGCTCGGCGTATTTCATTATGCGCAGATAGCCCAGTGGAATATGGAAGAATCTGCTTGGATTGAACGCCATATTGGATTTTCCGGACGTGTTGCTCGCGAAAACTGGACTGTTCAAGCAAGCAAACTTACCGAGGCCACACAGCGCGCAGTGCTCAAGAAGAACGCAAAGCCAAAGAAAGCTGCTTCGAAATCGAAGGCTCCAACTCGCACCAAAAAAACGCAGGCTTAGAATAAGCCTACTGCTACTTCCACATGAAAAGTTGAATTCTAGCGCGTTTGGGTCGGTTGAATCAGTTCGGCGCTCTAACGTCGGCCATAGATCAGGTCAGTGCGTATATCGGCACTGCCTGTAAGGCGTGCTTTATAAACTTCATAATTCTCCATCACGCGCTGAACGTAGTTCCGCGTTTCAGAAAATGGAATGCGCTCAATCCAGTCGACAACTTCTTCGATTGGTTTGCCACGCGGATCGCCATATTTTTCCACCCAATCGGCAGCTCGGCGGGGCCCGGCATTATAACCGGCAAAGGTTAGTACGTAAGATCCATTGAATCGGTCGAGCTGTTCGCCAAGAAAATGTGCGCCAAGCGTCGCATTATAGGCCGCATCGGTTGTGAGTTTGGGCGCAGAATAGGCCATTCCATTGCGGGTTGCGACGCTCTTCGCGGTGGCTGGCATTAGCTGCAACAGCCCGCGTGCACCAGCTTTTGAAACCGCGCCAACATTGAATTCGCTTTCCTGGCGAGCAATTGCATAAGCAAGCGCCTTGCCGGAACCACTGATATTTGCATGTGCCGGAATGGCGCCGATCGGGTGTGATAGCGCACCAACGTCCAGTCCACGGAAGGCGGCGGTCTTGCCGACGCGAAGAGCGAGATAATGATTCTCGTTCTTCTCCGCCATCACAGCGAGGAGCGCCAATTCTCCCACGCTGCTGAGTTCTTGCGATAGCTGCGTATAAAGAGCGGTTGCGCGGTTTCCGTAGCCGATCTGTTCAAGACGCTTGATGGCTTGTACTGCGGGGCGGCCGGAGAAACGCACACGTTCGGCATCGGATGGTCTTGGATAGGCGAGCTCGGGCGCTTTCTCACTGAGCTTGGCTGCAGAGAGCTGTCCATAAAATGTGGTGCCAAAATGTGCAGAGCGGCGATAATAACCGTTCGCATCACCACCAGCACCCGCCTCTGCTGCTCGCCCGAGCCAGTAATAGGCGCGCGAAGCGGAAATTGGACGTGAGGAAATCTCGGCTATCTTGGCAAAATGCGGTGCTGCAAGCTTCGGTTGCTTTAATGCACGCAATGCATACCAACCGGCATGGAATTCCGCTTCAGCAGCCATTGTCGGTGATTCTGCGGCATGTGCCGCCGCTAGCCTATAGGCGAGCTGTGGCTTGTTAATATCGAGAAGCTCGCGCGACAGGATGCGACGCTCCACCCACCACGCGTCTGGATCAACCAGTGACGCGGAGTCTTTCGGAGCTTTCAGCATCAAGTCTGTTGCTTCGCTGAAACGATCTGCACGGCGCAGAAAACGAATCTGCAAGAACATGTATGCAGGATTCGAGTGCCACGAGCGATCTACGTCGGCGATAGCCTTTGCTGTGTTCGGTGACTTCTGTGCCAATGCTGCATAAGCATTATAGAGTGACTGCGCTTGCGCGGGGCCCGCCAGAAGTTTAGCCGACTGCATGCGATCGTTATAAAGGGAGCGCAGAAGGCGGCGTTGATGGTCATCGCGTGTGAGAACGCTCGCAAATTCTTTCAGCACTCGCGTCTCGACATCAGCCGACAGGCGTTCGGTTGCCCACCATGGGGCGAGAAGTTGATGTGCTTTTGTGTTGTTTCCAGTGGCCAAGTATGCCCGTGCAAGCGCGATCATACCCTCAGTTGCCTGCGGGCGTGTAGTGCCGAAAGTGGCAATTACAGTTGCAGCAGGCGCATTTTCCTTGAAAAGTGCACGTTCCGAATTGCGACGCAATGCGCCCATACCCGGCCAGCCCGGCAGTTCCGAGGCAGCCATTGCAATTTCAGCACTCGGCACGCCATCCATTCCAGATGCCGCTATCGACCAGGTCAATATCTGACGGTCAAGCGAGCCTTTTGTCATGCCGTTGCGATAGGCGATCGCGCCCGGAATATCGCGTGAATAGAGCGCATCAAGGCCGCTTCTCAATGTTCCACTGATTGTCGCCGGGTTCTCAACACGATTGAAGGAAGACGTGATAACCGGATCGGGGGTGGCGGGACGTGCTTTTGGCGTAACCAGATTGATCGGAGATTCATGTGTGGCAGTAGGCGCAAACGGACGTACCAGCGGTGTGGGAACATCCGTTGGCAAAGATGACTGGGCATAGGCAGCCCCCATCTGTCCCGCAAGAAGCGAAGCAGCAATAATCAATCCACTCGAAAAGAGCGCTCTTTGCTTTATTGGCATATCTATATTTTTCTTACACATGATCTAACGAGAATAGAGTGCCTGATTGCGGGTAAAATATTGTTCAAATCTGGCTTTTCTAAGCCTGATCGATAGGGTGTTTGTTCTGTATAAGACTATGATGCCGATGCGTGAAGCATTGGTTAATAAATGGTTATGTTTTTCTTTTCGATCATTTACCTAAGAGCTCCATGACCTTTGAGCAAATGCTATGCGATCAGGTCGATTAGATTGACAAAAAAGCAGAGGAATTTTTCGCAAAACTGTCATTTGGAAGCTGATTTGGGCTAGCCCCCCGCTTGCCGGATTTGCACTGCGAGACTATGGTGCATCGCCTTGCAGCTATTCTGGCGCGGTTAAAAGCCAGTGTGGTATTGTCAGGTTCTGTCTTTATTTCTCAGGAGTTCACTGATGCTGAAAGGCTCGATTACTGCACTTGTCACGCCATTCGATAGTGAAGGAGCGTTCGACGAGAAAGCTTTTCGTGACTTCGTGAACTGGCAGATTGAAGAAGGCACTAAAGGTCTCGTACCCGTTGGCACAACGGGCGAAACGCCGACTTTGTCCCATGATGAGCATAAGCGCGTCATTGAGGCCTGCATTGAAGTAGCAGCAGGTCGCGTGCCGGTGATTGCGGGTGCAGGTTCCAATAATACTGTCGAAGCAATCGAACTTGCTCAGCATGCCGAAAAAGCGGGCGCAGATGCAGTTCTTGTCGTCACTCCCTATTATAACAAGCCGAACCAGCGCGGCCTCTATGAGCATTTTTCACGGGTCGCACGTTCGATCTCGATACCGCTCATTATCTATAACATTCCGGGCCGCTCCGTCATTGATATGACTCCGGAAACCATGGGCACGCTTGTGCGTGATCACAAGAACATCATCGGTGTGAAAGATGCGACAGGCAAGATTGAGCGTGTTTCCGAACAGCGCGGCACGTGTGGCAAGGACTTCATCCAGCTGTCCGGCGAAGATGCGACCGCTCTCGGCTTCAATGCACATGGCGGCGTCGGCTGTATTTCAGTGACGTCTAATATTGCGCCACGTCTTTGCGCAGAATTTCAGGATGCCTGCCAGGCTGGTGACTATGCCAAGGCACTGGAACTACAGGATCGTCTGATGCCATTGCACAAGGCGCTCTTCATCGAGCCCAATCCTTCGGGTCCGAAATATGCTCTGTCGCGCCTTGGTCGCGTTGAAAATGTTCTTCGCTCGCCAATGGTTGTAATCGAAGCAGCAACCGCTGAGAAGATCGATCAGGCCATGAAGCACGCCGGTCTCACGAATTAGAGTATTTCCAGCCAAAGTGCGAAGCGGTTTTGCGTTGGATGTTGGATAATGTGTTTAAACGAGCTTTCAGAGCGTGTTTCTATGCGATCCATCAGCAGAAAATACGCTCTAAGGCTGCTAATTTTGCCCGGTTGAGTGATTTTTACGCTCTTGCTCATGCGAGAGCGTTTTCATTTCCGGCAATGAGCATTATATGGTGCCATTATGAATAAGCCGAAAAACTCTCCCGCCCGCAAAATGGTCGCTGAAAACCGTAAAGCGCGCTACAATTTCGAGATTTCTGATACGCTCGAAGCTGGTCTGGTTCTGACCGGCACCGAGGTTAAGTCCTTGCGCGCCAATCAGGCCAACATTGCTGAAAGCTATGCAAGCTTTGAAAACGGTGAGTTCTGGCTGATCAATTCCTATATTCCGGAGTATACGCAGGGCAATCGCTTTAATCACGAGCCGCGCCGTTTGCGTAAGCTGTTGATTAGCCGTCGCGAAATGGCACGGATTTTCAATTCGGTTTCACGCGAAGGCATGACCGTCGTTCCGTTGAAGTTATACTTCAACGATCGTGGTAGAGCTAAGCTGGAAATCGGCGTGGCGCGCGGTAAGAAGAATCACGACAAACGTGAGACTGAGAAGCAGCGCGACTGGAATCGCGAGAAATCCCGTCTTCTGCGCGATCGTGGCTGAGGCGAAAATACTGTTCAAAGAAAAAGAGCGCTGAAAGGCGCTCTTTTTATAAATGATGCAAAAGGGTTCATGAAGTTCGAAATTATGAAGCTGCACGAACCGGACGATTGCGCATATCAGTAGTCTTCGTCAAGATCTTCGTCCTGACGGCGCTGCTGTTGCTGTGGGCGTTCCGAAGGATCGCGGCCAATTTCAGCTTTCAGCGAAACCAGATCGATAAAATGATCGGCCTGACGGCGCAATTCATCGGATATCATCGCAGGCTGTGTCGTCAGAGTGGAAACGACGGATACCTTACGACCCTTGCGCTGCAATGCTTCGGCAAGCGAACGGAAATCGCCATCGCCAGAGAAGATTACGAAATGATCGACGGTGTCGGTGAGCTGCATGGCATCGACGGTAAGTTCGATATCCATGTTGCCTTTTACCTTGCGGCGGCCTGTCGAGTCGGTAAATTCCTTGGCTGCCTTCGTGACAACCTTATAGCCGTTGTAATCGAGCCAATCGATGAGTGGACGGATCGATGAATATTCCTGATCCTCAACCAGAGCCGTATAATAATAGGCGCGCAGCAAATAGCCGCGTTTCTGGAATGCCTTCAAAAGTTTACGGTAATCAATATCGAAACCGAGTGTTTTTGAAGCTGCGTATAAATTGGCGCCGTCAATAAATAGCGCAATTTTTTCACGAGAATCGAACATCGTGCAATATATCCACTCTGCGGCCGGTAGGGAGTGGGCCTGCGACCGCGTATTCAGATTTGTTTCTTAAACGGCGGGGGTATTCATTTTTACCAATGACGTTTATTGCGTTCTACGGAGATATTATAGAAAAACAAGCAACTGATGGTTGTTATTTGATCAATCTTAATTACTTTTACGCGATATTTCGATATAGCAATCGATAATCGATCAAAATCTATTGTTCCAATTTGATCCAGATCGTGTATTTGTCAGACAGATTAATGAACAGTTGTATCTTAGCCTAGATTTCTGAGCCTTGTCGTTGGTGTTTTGCGCTTTTGCTTGTAATTTCGGCTCACAAGCGTTATGTGCAAGAAAAATTCCGTTAAAGTTTAAGAAATGAAAGGGACCGCCTATGGCCCGCGTCACCGTTGAGGACTGCGTAGATAAGGTCGAGAACCGTTTTGAACTGGTTCTGCTGGCCGGTCACCGTGCCCGCCAGATTTCTCAGGGCGCCCAGATCACGATCGACCGCGACAACGACAAGAACCCAGTTGTCGCGCTGCGTGAAATCGCTGACGAGACACTTTCACCGGATGATCTGAAGGAAGACCTGATCCATTCGCTGCAGAAGCACGTTGAAGTTGACGAACCGGAAGCTGCTGCTCCTGCCCAGATCACCGATGCTTCCGATGCGTTGGCTGAAGGGATTGCCGAAGCTGGTGAAGACGATGTCGTTTCCTTCGACCGTATGTCGGAAGAAGAACTGCTTGCTGGTATTGAAGGCCTCGTTGCTCCAGAAAAGAACGACGACTTCTAATCGTCGCTCTGCTGATCAAGTATTTCAGGCAAACGTCGAAATGAGTTTTGCCTCATTGAATACTTGAATACAAACAGGCCTTGGTTTTTTGCGTGCGCTTCGGCTTCCAGGCTGTGGCGCACGTTTTTATGTGCATGGCAGGCTGGGAATTGAGATTAGCTTTTGGCTTGCCACTGAGACGTTTGTGACTGAAATTAAGCCTGTTGGCAGAAAACAGGTCCGGAAACTCGCAAATTATTATATTTTTTAGTGATTTCCGGTCAAAATGACCGCTGCGTACGTGACTGGTAGGGAGTTTCTGTAAATGATGCGCCAATATGAGCTTGTAGAGCGTGTTCAGCGATACAAGCCTGACGTCAATGAGGCGCTTCTCAACAAGGCGTATGTTTACGCCATGCAGAAGCATGGCAGCCAGAAGCGTGCGTCCGGCGATCCATATTTTTCCCACCCGCTCGAAGTCGCAGCAATTCTCACAGATATGCATTTGGATGAAGCAACGATTGCGATTGCTCTTCTGCATGACACGATTGAAGACACCACAGCTACCCGTCAGGAAATCGATCAGCTGTTTGGCCCGGAGATTGGTAAGCTCGTTGAAGGTCTGACCAAACTCAAGAAGCTCGATCTGGTTTCCAAGAAGGCAGTGCAGGCGGAAAACTTGCGCAAGCTGTTGTTGGCTATTTCCGAAGACGTGCGCGTGCTTCTGGTGAAGCTTGCAGATCGACTGCACAATATGCGTACTCTTGGCGTGATGCGCGAAGACAAGCGTCTGCGCATTGCTGAAGAAACCATGGATATCTATGCGCCACTCGCTGGCCGCATGGGTATGCAGGACACGCGCGAAGAGCTCGAAGAACTTGCATTCCGCTATATCAACCCGGATGCATGGCGTGCGGTAACGGATCGGCTTGCAGAGCTTCTTGAAAAGAACCGTGGTCTTCTACAGAAGATCGAAGAAGACTTGTCTGAGATTTTCCAAAAGAACGGTATCAAGGCGAGCGTTAAGAGCCGTCAGAAGAAGCCTTGGTCGGTTTTCCGTAAAATGGAAACCAAGGGCCTGTCGTTTGAACAACTGTCCGATATTTTCGGCTTCCGCGTCATGGTTGAATCGACACAGGATTGCTATCGCGCACTCGGTCTGATCCATACCACCTGGTCGATGGTTCCAGGTCGGTTCAAAGACTACATTTCGACACCTAAGCAGAACGACTATCGTTCCATCCATACAACGATCATTGGCCCATCACGCCAGCGTATCGAACTGCAGATCCGCACGCGTGTCATGGATGAAATTGCAGAATTCGGTGTGGCGGCCCATTCGATCTATAAGGATCGCGGCAGTGCCAGTAATCCGCATCAGATATCAACCGAAACCAATGCCTATGCTTGGCTGCGCCAGACTATCGAGCAGCTTTCCGAGGGCGATAACCCTGAAGAGTTTCTCGAACATACCAAGTTGGAATTGTTTCAGGATCAGGTATTCTGTTTCACACCCAAAGGTCGTCTCATTGCGCTTCCGCGCGGGGCGACGCCAATCGATTTCGCCTATGCGGTTCATACCGATATTGGCGACAGCTGTGTTGGTGCCAAGGTCAATGGCCGTATTATGCCGTTGATGACAGAGCTCAAGAATGGCGACGAAGTCGACATCATTCGTTCCAAAGCGCAGGTCCCACCTGCCGCATGGGAGTCGCTTGTTGCAACGGGCAAAGCGCGCGCCGCAATCCGTCGCGCAACGCGCTCGGCGGTTCGCAAACAGTATTCCGGCCTCGGTATGCGTATTCTTGAGCGCGCTTTCGAGCGTGCAGGAAAACCTTTCAGCAAGGATATTCTCAAACCTGGTCTGCCGCGTCTGGCTCGCAAGGAAGTTGAAGATGTTCTGGCCGCAGTTGGTCGCGGTGAACTGCCATCTACCGACGTTGTGAAAGCAGTTTATCCTGACTATCAGGATACGCGTGTTACCTCGCAGAACAACCCTACCAAGACCGGCGAAAAGGGCTGGTTTAATATTCAGAACGCCGCTGGCATGATCTTCAAGGTGCCGGAAGGTTCTGAAGGTGCGCAAAAAGCTGTGGCTGATGGCGAAAGGCCAAAGCGCAAGGCCTTGCCGATCCGTGGCACCAATTCCGACTTGCCTGTGCGTTTTGCACCGGAAGGCGCTGTGCCGGGCGACCGTATCGTTGGTATCATGCAGCCGGGAGCAGGGATCACGATCTATCCGATTCAGTCACCCGCACTGACCGCTTATGATGATCAGCCGGAGCGCTGGATTGATGTGCGCTGGGACATTGATGAGGGGATGCATGAACGCTTCCCGGCACGGATCAGTGTGTCTGCAATCAATTCGCCCGGGTCTTTGGCTGAAATCGCGCAGATCGTGGCGTCGAACGACGCCAATATTCATAATCTCTCAATGGTGCGGACAGCGCCCGACTTTACTGAAATGATTATTGACGTTGAAGTGTGGGACCTTAAACACCTCAATCGTATTATTTCTCAATTGAAAGAAAGCGCGAGCGTCAGTGGCGCAAGGCGCGTGAACGGATAAGGCACAATGAAAACCGAAGACGTCCTTGCTGTCTTCCGCGAAGCGGGAGCGATCCTTGAAGGCCATTTTATTTTAACCTCTGGCCTGCGCAGCCCTATCTTCTTGCAGAAGGCACGCGTTTTCATGCATGCCGACAAGACCGAAAAGCTCTGCAAGGCATTAGCCGAGAAGATCAAGGCGGCTGGCCTCGGACAGATCGACTATGTCGTTGGACCTGCAATCGGCGGGCTTATTCCGTCCTACGAAACCTCGCGGCACCTTGGGGTGCCGTCGGTCTGGGTGGAACGCGAGAATGGTGTATTCCGTTTACGTCGTTTCGATGTGCCGAAAGGATCGCGCGTCGTGATCGTGGAAGACATCGTCACCACGGGGCTTTCGATTCGCGAAACCATTGATTGCATGAAGGACGTTGGCATCGAAGTCGTAGCCGCCGCTTGTATCGTGGATCGTTCAGCGGGCAAGGCAGACGTCGGCACAAAGCTTATCTCACTTGCCGAATATGAAGTGCCAGCCTATTCGCCAGACAATTTGCCGCCAGAATTGGCTGCAATCCCTGCGATTAAGCCAGGTAGTCGCAATATTTAAGCGGCTCCTACTATTGTATTGATTTTACTAGACGCGATTTCCACCCTGCGGCGAAATTGCGCTTTGCGGTATTTGTTTTGCACCCTTAATTTAGGGGGAAGGGCAAGCCCATGCCCATCCCCCTGTTTAGGAATATGTCGTGGCTGTTGCGCCTCTAATTTTTGATCCAAAATCTCCATATCGGGCTCCATGCGGTGTGTGCGTTGATTGCGATGTACGTCGTATGGCGGTTTGCTCTGCACTCGATGACGGCGATCTTGGCGCGCTTGAAGCTATCATGACTTCCAAGAAGCTTGATGCAAACGAAATGCTAGTGGAAGAGGGCGATCCGAAACGCCGAGTTTTCAGCCTGACTTCGGGCATGTTGCGCATCTATACGTCGCTGCCTGATGGGCGCCGCCAGATTGCCGGTTTTCTGGTTCCTGGCGACTATCTCGGTCTGGCTGACGATGATGTCTATTCGCAATCGGCGGAGGCTGTTGTCCCTTCGGTCCTTTGCGCCTTTTCTTCCAAGGAAATGGAAGCATTGATGGTTAGCTTTCCGAAGCTCAGGGAACGTCTTCACCAGATGACGCGTGAAGCGCTGCGCACTGCGCGCGACAACCAGCTTGTGCTGGGGCGTCTTGCTCCGGTGGAAAAGCTTGCGAGCTTTCTTTTGGTTTTGGCCGCGCGTGCTGAAAAGCGAGGCGATAGGGCCAATCTCGTTCATTTGGCGATGAACCGTACGGATATTGCCGATTATCTCGGCCTGACGATTGAAACTGTCAGCCGCAGCTTTACCAAGCTAAAGACACAGGGCCTGATTCAGTTGCTTGATGCAAACACCGTTGAGATATTATCGCGTCGCTCACTTGCAGCCGTTGCCGGTATGGATATTGAAGCCGTCTGAGCATTTCTCCACTTGGAGAATGTTTCAAAAGAATAGATAGAGCGGTTCCAAAACTTAAGTCGTAAACCAAGCCGCTCTGATCGCCATTTATTTGTTTTCATTTCGTTGATTTAAATCAATGAAGGTTTCTTGAACCGCCACTACACCTGATCGTGGAAATTGACGCAGCACAGTCAAATGCTGCTCTGTCTTAACGAGGTGAACAGGTGTCATTGTGGCTGGCAATTACAATATCGGCTGTCAAGTATGTGGGCTTCCTTGCCGCATCATGCCGACTTGCCCCGCAGAATGCCCGTTTGCGTCCTCGTCCAGTACGCGTAGTAGCGACAGGTTATCACCAGAACGCAAAACGCGCGGGGCGGAATCATCATGCATGAAGCCACGATAAGACGTTATGCAGCACTTGCTGTTCCGCGCTATACATCATTCCCGACCGCTGCAGATTTCGCGCCAGTCACGCCGGACAGCACCCGCAGTTGGTTGCGCCAGATCGGCCCGGAAGAAAGCGTCTCGCTTTACATCCACGTGCCGTACTGCAAAGAGATTTGCCACTATTGCGGCTGTCATTCCAAAATGGCGGTCCGCGAAGATGTCATCGAGAATTTCGTTGTCGCGCTGTTAAGCGAGATTGAAACAGTAAACACAGGCCTGACAGCTCGTCCAAAGGTTGTGCATCTACATTGGGGCGGGGGCACTCCTTCTATTCTGCATACCACGCAGTTCAAGCGCATTATGGCGGCTTTGAGTCTGGCGTTCGATTTCGATCCAGATATGGAACATGCGATTGAGCTCGATCCGCGTACGGTCAATCCTATTCTGGTGAAGACCTTGGCGTTGATAGGCGTAAACCGCGCCAGCCTTGGCGTGCAGGATGTCGATCCCGATGTGCAAAAGGCTATTGGCCGCATTCAGCCTATTGAAACGGTAATAAGAGCCGCGACGCTGCTGCGTGAAGTGGGCATTGATAGACTGAACTTCGATCTGATCTATGGTCTGCCGCTTCAGACGGTGAAAAGTCTTCGCGAAACCTGCGAGCGCGTTGCGGCGATGACACCTGATCGCATTGCCTGCTTTGGTTATGCGCATCTGCCACAGCGTCGTGCCAATCAGCGACTGATTGATGAAAGCATTCTGCCCGATGCCGACGAACGGTTCGCACAGGCAAGTGCTGTTGCTGAAAGTTTTCTTGGCTTCGGCTATCAGCCGGTTGGCATAGACCACTTTGCATTACCGGACGATACCCTGGCCATTGCAGCAGAAAATGGCACGTTGCATCGCAACTTTCAGGGATACACGACGGATCGTTGTCATACGTTGATTGGGTTTGGCCCCTCATCGATTTCGCAATATCCAGCTGGTTACACGCAGAATATTTCCGATGTCGGGCAATACAGCAAGCGCGTCGCGGCGGGGGATCTTGCAACTGTGCGTGGCTATACAATGCGCGACACTGACAGACTTCGTGCAGGTATTATCACCGCGCTTATGTGCAACTTCCGCGTTGATCTGAACATAGCCGCTCCGGGCGTCGAGTTCTCCGACGAGCTGGCCTTGTTGCGCCCACTGGTGGCTGACGGTCTGGTGGAAGTGCGCAACGGCGTCATCAGCGCAACAGAAGATGGAAAGCCGCTGATCCGCTTGGTAGCAGCGACGTTTGATGAGTTTCGCAGAGAGAGCATGCACGGCTTCAGCTTCGCCGTGTGAGAGATTGCGCACTTTGCGGCAAAGGCATCGCAATGTGCGCCAGAACAAAGAAGTAGGGTGCATTTCACTCTATTCAGAGCTGCCGCTGCACCGGGCCGTCAAAAGGTCAGTGGCATCAGGAGCACCGTTCGTTGGGGGATGAACGGTGCTCCACTTTTTTAAACTATCGATGCGTCCTTATCGAGCTTTCTCGATCTTCGGCAGGAAGATAGTCAGCAATCCGAGAAGCGGAAGATAAGAGCATATCTGATAGACAAACTCGATGCTCGTCCGGTCTGCCACCACACCCAGCGCCGCTGCCGCAATGCCGGCGATGCCGAATGCAAGGCCGAAGAACAGTCCTGACACCATTCCCACACGTCCCGGCAGCAACTCTTGTGCGAAAACAATGATTGCAGGGAAGGCGGAAGCCAGCACGAAACCGATAATAACAGTGAGAACGGCTGTTACTTCGAGGTTCGCATAAGGCAATGCCAGCGTGAACGGAACGATGCCGAGGATTGAAACCCAGATCACGGTGCGCGTACCGATCTTGTCGCCGATAGGACCACCGACAATTGTGCCCGCTGCAACCGCACCGAGGAACAGGAACAGCAGCAACTGCGATGCCTGAACGGTCACGCCGAAATGGCTGATCGTATAAAAGGTGTAGTAGCTCGTGAGGCTGGCCATGTAGACATACTTGGTAAAGATCAGCATGGCGAGCACAGAGATCGACGCAATAACCTTGTTGCGCGGCAATGGCAGTGTCTTGTCAGGCTTCGGCTTGCTCTTATTGGCGAGATTGTGCTGGTTGTACCAGTTTCCGACATACCAGAGCAGCGCCATGCCAATCAGTGCTGCGATCGAGAACCACGACACGCTGGCTTGTCCAAAGGGCAGAACGATAAAAGCTGCAAGCAACGGGCCGATGGACGAGCCGAAATTGCCGCCCACCTGGAACATCGATTGTGCGAAACCATGACGACCACCGGATGCAAGACGTGCAACGCGAGCGGCTTCCGGATGGAACACAGATGAACCGAAGCCAATGAAGGCTGCACCGAGAAGCAGAACCGAATAGTGATGCGCGGACGCAAGTAGGATCAAACCGATCAGCGTGCAGCCCATACCGAATGGCAATGAATAGGGCATAGGACGACGGTCGGTATAGATGCCGACGATTGGCTGCAAAATTGAAGCCGTGACCTGAAAGGTGAAGGTGAGCAAGCCGATCTGCCAGAACGACAGGCTGTAATTGTCCTTGAGCATCGGATAGATGGCCGGAAGGAGCGACTGCATCATGTCGTTCAGGAAGTGGCCCATACTCGTGGCCAGAATAATGGCGAGAACCGTATTGTTTGCGCCAGTGTTTGAAGGCTGCTCGGCAGCACTCATGCTCATAGTCCTACTCCGAAGATAATCCGTGAGGGAAATTTCCTCATAATTTGCGTTGGTTGGGCAGGGAACCCAATTCGAATGTTTTCGAATATTTCTAACCTGACCCCTTCATAATTATATTGTTTCGCGCCTGCTTTCGTGATTTGGTCCATTACTTTCGAGAGTGGGCCAAAGCAGATGAAGCTGAAATCGCCACCGGGGCTCTTGTTGCCGGGCAGTGAGGACCTGCAAAAGTTCCATGAACAGCGCATTGAGATGCTGGAACACTTGAGCGGACCGGTGATCGCGCTGCCGACGAAATATCCGGATGGCTATTTTGTACCGCGTCACAGCCACAGTCGAGCGCAGCTCTTGTGTGCTTCACAAGGCGTGGTTCTGGTCACGACGGATGCCGGTCGCTGGTTGATCCCTGGGGATCATGCCATGTGGATTCCGGCTGGTGTAAAACATTCCGTCGAAATTGTCGGCGATGTCTTTATGCGCTCAATCTATATTGCGCTCGACGCCATTTCGGGTGTGCCCGACTATTTGCACGTGGTTGGCATGACGGACCTGATGCGTTGCCTCATCATCGATGCGACGTCGGTCGACAGCATCCCTGAGCCGGGCAGTCGGGATGCTCTGGTGATTGAGTTGATCCTCAGAGACTTGCACACCTTGCCACAAAGGCCGCTCGGACTGCCTTTCCCGGCCGATCCGCGTCTGCAAAATCTCTGTCGTCAATTCGTGAAAAAGCCGTCAGCACGCGCGACAATTGATGAATGGGCGGATCGTATGGCGATGAGCCGACGCTCATTCACCCGCCACTTTCAGCGCGAAACAGGCGTGAGCTTGTCAGTGTGGCGCCAGCAGGCCTGCCTTTTTGCAGCAGTTCCGCGCCTTACGGAAGGCGAAGCGGTCACAAGCGTGGCGCTTGATCTGGGCTATGACAGTGTTTCTGCCTTTACGACAATGTTTCGCCGTATGCTGGGTGTATCACCGAAGTTCTATTTGCCGCGTCTTGATGGAGCGCCGTTTGAGCGCAGCGATAGGATCTCTGCTGCATCTCTTGAACAATAATAACAATTGTCTCGGTGCGTAGAGAACAGTATGAGAAGTTTATGTTATTCCAACGTCGAAATCCGCCGACCCGCAAAGAGCGCCTAAGGCTGCTGGTCTGGCCGCGTCGTTCATTCGCTCGCTCGTTTAAATATGGCGGCAAGCGCGTGCTACGCATTACTGCGTCTCCACATGCGGTGGCTGCAGGTCTGGCTGTTGGCGTTTTCTCGGCTTTTACGCCGTTTTTTGGCTTTCATCTGATTATAGCAATTGTTCTGGCTTATTTTCTGGCCGGTAATATTGCTGCAGCAGCGCTGGGAACCACGCTTGCCAATCCGCTGACGCTCCCGTTCATCTGGGGCAGCACTTATGAGCTTGGCCGCTTTGTCATCAGCGGCGATATTGAAAGCGCGCCGCCTTTGCATCTGGGACATGCTCTTCAGACGATGAAGTTCGGAGAAGTCTGGACACCTCTACTCAAGCCGATGTTGTTCGGCTCGACCATATTGGGCGCAGTTTTTGCGGTGGTCGCCTATTTTGTGACGCGCTTTGCGGTCACTGCTTTCCGTCGTCGCAGGCTCGAACGACTTGCTGAAAAGCACAACAAGCACCATGTCCGGGGGCCGCAGAAAATATGATCATCGGCATTGGTAGTGATCTGATTGATATCCGCCGCATCGAAAAGACCCTTGAGAAGCACGGTGATCGTTTCACCCAACGGGTTTTTACCGAGCTAGAACAAGCTAAATCAGATGGCCGCAAACAGCGCGCTGCATCCTATGCAAAGCGTTTTGCCGCAAAAGAAGCTTGTTCCAAGGCGCTTGGCACTGGCCTTTCGAATGGCGTTTTCTGGCGTGATATGGGGGTTGTCAATACACCTTCGGGCAAGCCGACCATGCAGCTCACCGGCGGCGCGGCTGAGCAACTGAAACGCATGCTGCCAAAAGGCAAACGCGCTGCCATACATCTGACAATTACCGATGATTTTCCTCTTGCGCAGGCTTTTGTCATTATCGAAGCGCTGCCAGAAACCGAATAATGCATGCTGCGGAAAAGCGAAAACGCCTTTCCGATAGCGGCATGCGCCAAACAATTGCGATTGTGGCAGGTAAACTCCTGCTCATAATCGTGCGAGGTAGCGGTGATTGGATTGCTTCGAGCAACCTTAGCCGTTATTAGATCGCACATCGGCAAGCGGAGATACAATGAGCGTGTCCAGCAAAAGTGAAACTAAAAAATCAGGCGGCCTTGGCGAAACCGTCAGCGTTATCGTGCAAGCTCTCCTGCTGGCACTGATTATTCGCAGCCTGCTTTTCCAACCTTTCAGTATTCCGTCCGGCTCCATGCGCCCAACGCTACTGGAAGGCGACTATCTGTTCGTATCGAAATATGCCTATGGCTATTCGCGCTATTCACTGCCGTTCGGTCTTGACCTCTTCTCCGGTCGTATTTGGGGAACTGAGCCCAAGCGTGGTGACGTCGTAGTGTTCAAGCTGCCCAGCGACACCAATGTCGATTACATCAAGCGTGTGATCGGTCTTCCAGGTGATCGCGTGCAGATGCGTGGCGGCGTTCTCTACATCAATGATGTGGCTGTTAAGCGCGAGCGGGTTGGCACAATCGACAATCCTGATGTGACCGAAGTCAATCGTCCAGTTGAAGTCTACCGCGAGACACTGCCGAATGGTGTGACTTACGATACGCTTGATCTGGCACCAAATTCTATCGGTGACGATACGCGCGTATTCGAAGTGCCTGCCGGTCATTATTTTATGATGGGCGACAATCGCGACAACTCGCTCGATAGCCGTTTTGGCGTTGGTTATGTGCCTTTTGAAAATCTGGTCGGTCGTGCAAACATTATTTTCTTCTCGATTGCAGACAAGTCGAGCCCGCTCGAAATCTGGAAATGGCCATCTGATGTTCGCTTTAGCCGCCTCATTTCTTGGGTGAGTGGTGAGCCGCATACTGCCGTAACCGGAAACTGAAATGGTCTCCGAGAATAAAACAGCAGCAATTCTGGAGGAGCGCACGGGACACCGTTTTCTCAATCTGAAACGGTTGGAACGTGCGCTCACCCATTCGAGCGTCCAGGCACCTTCACGTGCCAATTATGAACGGTTGGAATTTCTTGGCGACCGCGTGCTTGGTCTCGTGGTTGCTGAGATGCTTTTCGAAGCCTTTCCAGATGCGCCGGAAGGGGAATTGTCAGTTCGCCTTAATGCGCTGGTCAATGCCGAAACCTGCGCCGCAATTGCCGATGAGATTGGTCTTGCCGATTTGATCCATACCGGCTCCGACATCAAATCCCTCAATGACAAGCGTCTGCTTAATGTTCGTGCCGATGTCGTCGAAGCATTGATTGCGACCATTTATATGGACAGCGGACTAGAAGCAGCACGCGGTTTCATCAAACGCTATTGGCAGAAGCGGTCTCTCGAGACCGGAGCCGCACGTCGCGACGCAAAAACAGAACTACAGGAATGGGCGCATCAGCAAGGCAATGTGCATCCTGTCTACGCAATTGTAAGCCGCAGTGGCCCTGATCATGATCCGCTTTTTACAGTTGAAGTGGCTGTGAAGGGATTTGCGCCCGAAACAGGCGAGGGGCGTTCCAAGCGCATTGCTGAGCAGGCTGCCGCAGAAGCAATGCTTTACAGGGAAACTGTCTGGAAGCGGGACAGTTCTGCGTGACGCGTGAATCAGCATTCTTTTAGAGCGCCTTGTGCTCTGCCGGGTGCACAAAGGTCGCTCTAACAGTTAATTTTGCCGCATAATTTTACCCTAAACTGATCCGAGTTTAAGGAATTATGCAGTAAGTGAAATTCGGCTATAATCGGATCAACAGCGACAGTGGTGGGCCGTCGCATCGGCAGAGCGGTTTGGGCGAGGACCGTTTCCTGCTGCCAAGATTACATAGAGCAATTCCAGCGAAAGTGGGGACCGGTTTACGCCGGGAATTGCGCAAAACAAAAGATAGGGCGATGCCTGTTCTTTCAAGAACAAGTCCGCTCTCAAAAGGATAAGCAATGAACACTCCGACGACGCCGTCAGCCGGCGAAACTGAAACCGGACAGACCCGTTCAGGCTTTGTTGCGCTGATTGGTGCGCCAAATGCCGGAAAATCCACGCTGGTCAACCAGCTCGTGGGTACGAAGGTTTCCATCGTCACGCATAAGGTGCAGACAACGCGTGCACTGGTACGCGGCATTTTCATCGAGAACAACGCACAGATCGTGCTCGTTGATACGCCCGGTATTTTCCGGCCTAAGCGCAGGTTGGACCGCGCGATGGTCACAACGGCCTGGGGGGGCGCGAAGGATGCAGATATCATCCTCGTTATCCTCGACGCGCAGGGTAGCCTGAACGAGAACGCCGAAGCACTTCTCGAAAGCATGGTCAACGTGCGCCAGAAGAAAGTGCTGGTTTTGAATAAGGTAGACCGTGTTGAGCCGCCAAAGCTGCTTGAACTTGCGCAGAAGGCAAATGAAAAGGTCGCCTTTGACCGCACCTTCATGATCTCGGCGCTCAATGGTTCGGGCTGCAAGGACCTCGCAAAGTTCCTGGCGGAGACCGTTCCGAACGGCCCATGGTATTATCCTGAAGACCAGATTTCGGACATGCCGATGCGCCAGCTTGCGGCGGAAATTACCCGCGAAAAGCTTTATCTGCGCCTGCATGAAGAATTGCCTTATTCCTCGACGGTAGAAACTGAACGCTGGGAAGAACGTAAGGACGGCTCGGTGCGTATCGAGCAAGTGATCTATGTCGAGCGCGAAAGTCAGAAGAAGATCGTTCTCGGACACAAAGGCGAAACGATCAAAGCGATCGGACAGTCAGCACGTAAAGAGATCAGCGAAATTCTGGAACAGAATGCGCATCTCTTCCTGTTTGTGAAAGTCAGGGAAAACTGGGGCAATGATCCTGAACGCTATCGTGAAATGGGCCTCGATTTCCCGAAGTAACCCAACAGGAATCGGGTAAACATTTATCCTTGGAATGGCGTGATAGCCGCGCATAATTCAGAGAATCGTTCGGTTTTGGTATAGAATTATGCGCAAAAAGGAATCTGGTAAAACACCTCTATGGAATGGCGCGATGAAGGCATAGTTCTCGGCACACGGCGACATGGCGAAACGAGCGCCATTGTCGAAGTGATGACGCGTGAACATGGCCGTCATATGGGTATGGTGCGCGGCGGGCGCTCCCGTCGCATGCAGCCGCTGCTCCAGCCCGGCAATCATGTCGATTTGGCATGGTGGGCACGGTTGGACGAGCATCTGGGCAGTTTTACAATTGAGCCACTTGGCTTTGCGGCAGCGCGCCTTATTGAAACGCCTGTTGCTCTTTATGGTATCCAGCTTGCGGCTGCGCATTTGCGGCTTCTGCCAGAACGCGACCCGCAAGGCGCGCTTTATGAAACGCTGCGCCTTATCATCGAGCATTTCGATGATCCTCTTGCATCTGGTGAGTTGCTTCTGCGATTTGAAGTGATGATGCTTGAAGAGCTGGGGTTCGGTCTTGATCTCAAGGAATGTGCAGCCACCGGCGTTCGCGAAAATCTGATTTATGTGTCGCCCAAATCAGGACGTGCGGTCTGTGGTGATGCAGGAGCGCCTTGGGCTGACAAGATGTTACCATTGCCCGCCTTCGTTAACAGCACATCGGTGCGCCCCTCCTGCTACGACGATCTCAACGATGCTTTCCGAATGACAGGTTTTTTCTTCCTGCGCCATGTGTGGGAACCTCGTGCGCAAACCCCACCCGATGCACGCGGCGGGTTTTTGAATGCGATAGCGCGCACAATTAGTTTGCAACAGGCAGGCTGAACACGTTGCCCTCGAAGGCATCTTTGCCGTGTCCGATGGCGCGAATAGCCTCGACCATACGTCCCTTGCGCGCGAGTATCTCGTCGGCCAATTCTATCAGGCGCATATTGGGCGTGGCAGACGGTGAACGCTCACGCAATGTTCTTGCGAGCTGAGCTTCATCAAGCTGTGCGTCAAAAGACAGTGCTGCGATATAGGCCGCCGCCGTCGAACGCGATACTCCTGCATAACAGTGGATCAGCAACGGCCTGGCCCTATCCCAAGTGGACGTAAATTCCAGAAACTGTTCGATATGAACGCTTTCCGGCATCACCAGCCCATCGCGTGGTTCAACAATATCATTGAAGATAAGGCTGAGACGTTTCGTGGTGCCAGATGTTGAAGGCACATCACCGCTGCTAAGCGTTACCATATGGCTCGGTTGATGCAATTCGATTTGGGCTTCGAACTTTGAGAGCGGACTGACCACGATATAAGTCATGGTCTACTTCTTTCGGGCCTGGTCTAAAGTAGCAAACCGAGCGAGAAAGTCGTTCTGAACGCTTTGCGTCGGCCGCGGGGTAATATCGAGCCCCGCTGGATCAAATCCTCGTGGGCGTCCAAAATACTTGATAGCCTCAGCTTCCGTAAATCCTGCAAGCCGTGTCGCCTCAAAATAGGCAGCCACCTGATCAGCCCGCTTGATCAGCCTCTTGAGCGATGCGGATATGGAAGCTGGCAGGGAAAAACGTAAGTGAATGGCACTTTCCAGTCGGTTCTCAATCAGCTTGTAATTGCCGCCCATCACTGCCTTGAATGGTGAAATCATGTCGCCAATGACATATTCCGGACCATCGTGCAGAAGTGCGAGCATCTGCCATTCAATGCTGGCATCGGGAACAAGTCGGTTGAAAATCTGCTCAACAAGCAGTGAATGCTGTGCCACCGAATAAGCGTGCTCGCCAACAGTCTGTCCGTTCCAACGCGCAACGCGTGCAAGCCCATGCGCGATATCTTCAATCTCTATATCAAGTGGCGACGGGTCGAGCAGATCAAGCCTGCGTCCAGACAGCATACGCTGCCATGCGCGATCTTTGCCCGAAGTGCGGTCTGCTGCTGCCATTAAGCTTTATCCGCTTCAGTCGTTGGGAACGTGAAAGCTACATGCGGTGGCAAGAGAAGCGTGATTTCGATCTCACCAGCCATAATGGCCGCGCTGGAATCGAGCGCATCTTTCACCCGATCAATCCTTGCAAGGGCGAGGCCGATCTTGCCAGAAGAACTGCCAAGTGTTCCGATTTCGCGTCCATTGACCGTAATCGACGTACCCATGGCGGGGAGCGGCGTGTCGGATTTTACGACGAGCACACGGCGGCGAGGCGTACCGCGATGATGCATGCGTGAGACGACTTCCTGCCCGATGAAACAACCTTTCGGGAAGGTCACACCCCCCGTCTGGTCGAAATTGATGTCGTGCGGGAAGACGTCATTATAGGCGAAGTCAGCTTCGCCTTCGGCAATGCCATACTCGGCACGAAGCGCGATCCATGCGCTCTCGTCGCTAATGTCGCCAGCTTTTCCATAGACGCGAATAACGTTCAGCTCTTCCGGAAAGCGGGTATCGCGCTTTCCAGATTGCCAGATTGAATCATCTTCTGAAGAAGCGGAATCAGTCTGCCAGCAAACGCTGACAAGTGATTCTGGCGATTGGATAATTTCTGCTTTGGCGCGCAGACGATAGAGCGTCATCCGCTTGGCAAAATCGGCAGCGATGCCCGCTGGCATATCGAACCGAAGCCCGTTGTTGATGCGCGACACGAGGAAGTCGAACATGATCTTGCCTTGCGGAGCGAGCAGTGCGCCCGGTTTCAGTTCATTGGCACCGAGCTTATCGAGATTGGTCGTAATCACCGCCTGTACGAATTTTTCCGCGTCTTCGCCTGTGATATGAACCAGTGCTCTGTTGGAAAGATTGATCGTTTCCGCTACCGTCGCCATCGCTTCTTCCTTGCCTTTATAATCATCGTTACGTAAGCCGCATTGAAAAGGCTCGCAAGTCCCATTCAGCCAGCAGGAGACAACAATGGTCCAAACGTTTGATACGATCCTGAAAGGTGCAACCATCGTCAACCATGACGGTATAGGTCGGCGCGACATTGGCATTCGTAACGGACGCATCGAGGCGATCGGGTCGCTTTCGGCCAATTCCGCTGGCGAAGTGATCGATTGCACTGGCCTGCATATCCTGCCAGGCGTCGTTGATAGTCAGGTTCATTTCCGTGAGCCGGGACTTGAGCATAAGGAAGATCTGGAAACGGGTTCGCTTGCAGCCGTTCTGGGTGGCGTTACGTCAGTTTTCGAAATGCCGAACACCAAGCCGCTGACAACCTCTGCCGAAACGCTGGAAGACAAAATCCGTCGTGGCCGTCATCGTATGCATTGCGATTTTGCATTCTGGGTCGGCGGAACGCGTGAGAATGCCAATGATGTTGCAGAACTTGAGCGTTTACCAGGCGCTGCTGGCATCAAGGTTTTTATGGGCTCATCGACCGGCAACTTGTTGGTTGAGGACGATGACGGTGTTCGTTCCATTCTGAAAAATACGCGCCGTCGCGCAGCGTTCCATTCGGAGGACGAATTCCGTCTGAAAGAACGTGAAGGTCTGCGGGTTGCTGGCGACCCATCAAGTCATCCTGTTTGGCGCGATGAAACTACCGCACTGCAATGCACCGAACGTCTGGTGCGTATCGCACGCGAAACCGGCGCGCGCATTCACGTGCTGCATATTTCGACGGCGGAAGAAATCGACTTCCTGCAAGGTCATAAGGACGTGGCGACCTGCGAAGCCACTCCGCATCATCTCACACTGTCGGCTGACGAATATGCGACACTCGGCAATCTCATTCAGATGAACCCGCCGGTACGCGACAAGCGCCACCGTGACGGCGTCTGGAAGGGCGTTGATCAGGGCATTATCGATGTGCTTGGCTCCGACCATGCGCCGCATACGCTGGAAGAAAAGCAGAAGCCGTATCCGGCATCACCTTCCGGCATGACGGGCGTTCAGACACTGGTGCCAATCATGCTCGATCATGTGAATTCCGGTAAGCTTTCGCTGGAACGCTTTGTTGATCTTTCGAGCCACGGCCCGAACCGCATTTTCGGCATGGCACGTAAGGGCCGCATTGCCGTGGGTTATGATGCCGACCTGACCATCGTCGATATGAAGCGTCGCGAAACCATCACACATGATCAGGCTGGCTCAAAGGCTGGCTGGACGCCTTATCACGGAAAGACTGTCACGGGCTGGCCGGTTGGCACTTTCGTGCGTGGCATCAAGGTCATGTGGGAAGCGGAAATCGTCAATCCGAATAAGGGCGAGCCGGTCGAGTTTCTGGAAGCCTTGCCGCGTCGTTGATAGTGGATTGATTGGCGTGAATTGTCCCATCTTTGTCCGATGACATTCTTTCGGGCTGGATTGTAGGGATTATTGTCTTCTTGTATAAATTCACAAGGAGCACAAAATGTCCGCTACTGGTACGGCACTTCTGGTTATCGATGTTCAGGAATCCTTCCGCCATCGCCCTTATTATCGTGATGAGCATGTTGCTGCTTACATCGAGCGTCAGCAGGCTCTGATCGATGGCGCGAAGCGCAAGGGTATCCCCGTTGTGCAAATCTTTCATGTTGAAAATGAAGGACCGTTTTCTGAAGCTTCGGGCTTCGTGAAAGCGCTGGCACCGATCACGATTGAGCCGGATGCCGTTTTCCGCAAGCGTCGCCATAGCGCACTCGTTGGGTCGGGGCTTGATGTGTGGCTTATTTCCAACGGAATCAGACGGGTTATCGTTTCCGGAATCCGTACTGAACAATGCTGCGAGACGACGACGCGACACGCTTCTGATCTGGGTTTCGATGTAGATTACGTCGGCGAGGCGACCCTTACATTTCCGATGACCGATGTGAATGGTCGCGAGTGGAGTGCCGCCGAAATCCGTGCCCGTACCGAGCTGGTGCTCGCAGATCGTTTCGCGCGGATTGCAACGGTCGAACAAGCTCTTGCAGACAGGGCAGAACGGAAAGCTGCATGAACCAAACCGTTGACAGCCACAAAACTGTCCGGGTCTTTGTCGTTGTCCCGCCACGCACGCTTTTGCTTGATGTGGCGGGGCCGATAGAGGTTTTGCGTAAGGCCAATCTTGAGCAGAGCGAAGTGCAGTTTGAGGTGACATTTATCGGGTCATCGCAGACGGTGTTGAGTTCAATTGGCCTCACGATTGCCAATATTGAGCCTCTGCCAGAAAATCTACCGGACGGCGCGTTGGTCGTCATCTCCGGCTCGGCGGATGTCCCATTAGGAGGTGTCGGCAACAGTCGCGAAGAGGACAATGTTCTTGAAGCACAGATTGTAAGTTGGATGCGGCGCGCTATCCGTCCCGGCATCAGGTTGGTTTCAATCTGTTCGGGCGCGCTTCTGGCGGCACGCGCAGGTTTGCTTGATGGTTATGCTTGCACAACCCATCATTTGGCGATTGATGAACTGAACCGATTGGCCCCGACATCACGCGTCTTGCAAAATCGGTTGTTTGTGGAAGATCGGGATCGGCTGACAAGTGCGGGTATCACCTCGGGCATCGATCTCATGCTGCATATCGTGGCAGAAATTGCAGGTCATGCATTGGCATTATCAATTGCGCGTTATCTGGTCGTCTACTTGCGCCGCAGTGGGGGAGATCCACAGCTTTCGCCTTGGCTGGAAGGACGTAATCATATGCATCCAGTGGTGCATCGTGCACAGGATGCTATTGCGGAAAATCCCGCAGCCAGTTGGTCGGTGGAAAAACTGGCTGACATTAGCGGCGCAAGCCCACGCAATCTCTCTAGACTGTTCAACGAGCACGCACATATGAGCGTGACGGACTATGCAAATAGGCTGAAAGTCAGTCTGGCCCGCGAGATGCTGCTGAATTCTGCGCTCGATATGGAAAACATCGCTCAGCGGGCAGGCTTTGCGTCCACGCGGCAGTTTCGCAGAGTCTGGGAGCGGATTTACGATGCCCCACCAAGCCGAATGCGAATGCTTGCCGCAGCTATTGATTCTTACTGAAGAATACGTTCAGGCAGGAAGGTGCCGGCGATAATCTGTTCGCGCATTTTCTCGATGAGGTCGAGAGCGCTGTCTTCGCCCGCAGAACGCATAAGTTCGGTCAAAGCTGTGGTGAAAGCAGCTTCAGCAAGAATTTCAGGCTCGATCCCTTCGGAAATGCCGTCAGCCCAGGCTTCATTCTGGTATTCGATTGCCACGAGCTTCTTCTCGCGGGCAATCATCTCGTCCAGATCTGCTGGCATGTGTTCCATCGATTTCATCCCGGCTTGCGCCCTTCTTTCTGCATTAGAACACCGTGCGCCTGAATGGGCGCACAAAGGTCGCTCTAACAGTTTAATTTGTGCAGTCGCTGGTTTCTCACCACTATCGGGAGTGCAAACGCATGCAGCCTGACTGTCGCTTTAAGACAGTGTTAACAGATTACAGCGGATTTAAATGAGGCAATTTATGCCCATCCGCACAAGACTGAATAATTGGTTAATTGCCATAACGCGATATGATCTCGTTCGACAAGCTTTCTCCCTCTTTCATGTAGCGGTCAATCGCCGCAAGGGCAGAAGGCGTACAGCGGACATAATTGTCGCTGAAAGCACGATATCCATGGTTGAAACTGGAAACGAGGCGCAACCGGTCTGCTTCACCGGGATTTTCGGCCGCAATAATGGCGTCCATCCGGTCTCGCCACTCGCTGCTGGTTTCTCCACAAAGATTACGCAAATAGTGGAGGGAGCCGAGAACTTCTGCAATGCGCAGCATTTTGCCCTCATAAGGAGCATCCTGCGCAGAAAGGGCCGGGGAAACCATACCCAGCCACGAACTTACCACCAACAGGGCCACCAAGAGGGAAAGCCAGTTGCTTTTCAAAAGTAACCTCTCCTTTAGAGCTGCCTTTTCGCTCGAAATCGCGGCCACTTCAAGGCGACTAGTGGATCGAATTTTACGTTTGAATCTCGACTGACGTCCACACGGTTTCCAACGTCGAATTCGAAAAATTAACTAGATTCATATACTTGGTAGTGGTCTTTTGAATTCCGATATTTGTTTAACGTCTGTATCAAGGGATGCAAATGTCGGAATTAGACCGCTAGGTGGGTCAGGAAGTGCGATTGTCTTCCGCTTCAGCCACAGAGCGTGCCACATCCAGTGTGCTGTCGGTGACACTCGCGCTCGCCATTTCTTCCACGGTCAACCAATGGATTGCTGCAGCGTCGTCGCCTGCCTGTTCAATGCCCGAAACATCAAACGCTCGATAAACGGAAAGAAAATAGCTCTTCTCATAGGCCTTGCCTTCGAGCGCCAAATCAACCGTGATGACGTGGCTGAGCGAGCCTGCATCGAGTGCAGTTTCTTCTTTCAGCTCACGGACTGCTGCTGCCTCAGGAGTTTCACCGGCCTCAATGCTGCCTCCGGGAAAGGCGAGCCAGCCCTTCCATGGCTCTTTGCCGCGTTCAACCAGCAAAAATCGGCCATCACGACGGCAGATGAGAGAGACACCGTGGATTTGAAGAGGGGCAGGGATGACGGGAACTGTAACCATATTCAAGCTATGATCTGGTCAGCCTGCTTTGGCAACAGCAAACCCCACTTGACCATTCCGACAAAAGCCTGAACATGGCCGCCATGTGTGGACGTTTTTCTCTGACTGCAAGCCGCGAAGAAGTTGAAGCATTGCTTGGTGCGATGATCGAGGAGGATTTTCCTCCCCGTTATAATATCGCGCCGACCCAGCCAATACTCTCTATTCTGGCAGGCGAAACCCCACCGCCGGGAAGCAATCGCCCCGGCCGGAGCGGCATGCTGGTTCGTTGGGGCTTTGTGCCGTCATGGGTGAAAGATCCCAAAGACTGGAATCTGGTTTTCAACATTCGCTCTGAAACCGCGGCAGAGAAGAACTCGTTTCGCGCGGCCTTAAATCATCGACGGGCCTTGATTCCGGCTTCCGGTTTTTACGAATGGCGGCGTGAGGGAAAGAATAAGGCGCAAGCCTATTGGATCAGGCCGCGCCACGGCGGGATTGTCGCTTTTGGCGCGCTGGTCGAAACCTGGAGCAGTTCCGATGGCTCGCAAATCGATACTGCGGGCATTTTGACGACAAACGCAAACGGATTGCTGCGGCCTATTCACGAACGTATGCCGGTGGTGGTGAAGCCAGAGGATTTCGCTCGTTGGCTGAACTGCAAAACCTTGCTTCCAAAAGATGTCGCCGACATTATGCGTCCAGTTCAGGATGACTTTTTTGAAGCCATTCCGGTGTCAGACAAGGTCAACAAAGTTGCCAATACTTCACCAGATTTGCAGACAAGAGTGGAAGAAAGCTTGACGTCAGAACAGTCTCTGCCAAAAAGAAAGAAAAAGTCAGGGCCGGAGGAGGATTCGGGCGACCAGCTTTCGATGTTCTGATCACTTACAGCGGCTCCACTTAAGACTGAATAGTTGGAGCCGCATAGCTCATTGTTTTATGCATTTGCCTCACGCAAAACCGCTTCGCGCTTTTGGCTCAAATGCTATAATTTCAGGAAAGTCATCCGTGTTCTCAGCAGCTTTTTCAGGCTTTTTTCTTGGTGCGTCACTTATCATCGCTATCGGTGCACAAAACGCGTTCATCTTGCGGCAAGGCCTGCTGCGACAGCATGTCTTTATTCTGAGTCTAATCTGTGCACTTTCAGACGCGCTGCTGATCGCCGCCGGTGTTGCGGGGCTGGGTACGCTGATTGCTCAATCACCAAAGCTAATCTCGTTTGTTACGCTTGCAGGCGCTGCGTTCCTGTTCTGGTACGCGTCGGTCGCATTTCGCCGCGCGTTTCATCCAGAAGCAATGCAGGTGAGATCGAACGGCAGTGTCAGCCTGAAAGCTGCAGTTGCTACCTGTCTGGCGCTGACTTTCCTCAATCCGCATGTCTATCTCGACACGGTGGTATTGTTAGGCAGTCTTTCTGCCCGCTATGAAGGTTCTGCCCGCGCCGCTTATGGTGCAGGCGCGGTGATCGCATCATTTGTTTGGTTTTTCTCGCTCGGATATGGGGCGCGTCTGTTGCAACCCATCTTTGCGAAGCCTGCGGCCTGGCGGGTGCTCGATTGCATCATCGGTGCTGTGATGGCGCTAATCGGCATCAGCCTTCTAGTCAGATTCTTTAACAGCTAGAATTGAGCTGCGCATATTGTCGTTACGGGCTTCGCCCTTACGGTTCTTCTTATTCATGAGTGCTGCAAGGAGCACGGCAGGGCCGATTTCACGATACTGATCAATCAGCTTGTCTTGTCGTGGTTGCGGTTCACTTTTAGGCATTGGTTCATTCCTCTTCCAATTACACTCACTATTTTGTGATTGATTGAGACGGAATGAAGGCTGTTTGGAGCCGGTTTTGGGGAATTCCGGTTAACAGCTGTGAAGGTTTAACACGGTTGCCGAAATACCACAGCATTCTCGGCTATCCCCAATCCAGCTCATTATTCTCGCGTATCCAACAAACAAAACCGCTTCATCCTTCTTTTGGAAATGCTTTATTTCGCTCGAACTTTTCCAAAAGCTCTTGACGGGGATAAAGTCGAGAGAGATAAGTAGCGTCATGAAAACGCCGACCACAATCATTTGTACTGGTTCGATTATTATTGGCTAGCAGCTTGCTGGCCCGGCCGTTTTCGTCTCCCCTACCATAAAACAGGATGATAACGCCCCGGCCAGTCGGCTGCGGTCCTTCGTGCCCGTATTTCTGGTCCTTTTGGGGAAATAAAATGGCTGACGCGCCGCAACTACGTCTGTACAACACCGCAACTCGCGCGAAGGAGGACTTTGTCCCCATCGATGCAAACAATGTGCGCATGTATGTATGCGGACCGACTGTTTACGACTTCGCCCATATCGGCAATGCGCGCCCGGTCATTGTCTTCGATGTGCTGTTCCGTTTGCTTCGTCATGTCTATGGCGAGGCGCATGTCACTTATGCACGTAACATCACTGACGTTGACGACAAGATCAACGCACGTGCGGCGAGCGAATATCCTGATCTCCCGCTCAATGAAGCAATCCGTCGGGTAACAGAGGGCACAAACAACCAGTTTCAGGC
The DNA here is from genome assembly GCF_029909885.1 of Ochrobactrum sp. AN78. NCBI lineage: Bacteria > Pseudomonadati > Pseudomonadota > Alphaproteobacteria > Hyphomicrobiales > Brucellaceae > Ochrobactrum > Ochrobactrum sp. AN78. Next base: position 274,716 of record NZ_JASAMU010000006.1, on the reverse strand, counting down.
GGATATCAAAGCGCTGGCAAACTTAGAGCCTTCGAGCCAGCCACGTGCGACTGAGCATCTGGATGATATGCGTGACCTGATTGAGAAGCTGGTTGAGCGCGGTGTCGCCTATGTTGCCGATGACCATGTACTTTTCTCGCCGTCTGCAATGAATACGCTGGGCGGCGCACGTTATGGCGCGCTCTCGCACCGTCCTTTTGATGAAATGCTAGCTGGCGCCCGTGTTGACGTTGCATCTTACAAGCGCGACGAGATGGATTTCGTACTCTGGAAGCCATCGCGCAATGGGGAACCCGGCTGGCCATCGCCTGCGGGCATTCAAACGCTTGGCCGTCCCGGTTGGCACATCGAGTGCTCGGCCATGTCCATGGCCAAGTTGCTGTCACCTTTTGGTGGCGGCCTGCAGTGCGATGATCCGTATAAGAACCAGTTCGACATTCATGGTGGCGGTATCGATCTCGTGTTTCCGCACCATGAAAATGAGCTTGCGCAGTCATGCTGCGCATTCGGCACTGAGCGCATGGCCAGCATCTGGATGCATAACGGCTTCCTGCAGGTCGAAGGACAGAAGATGTCGAAGTCTCTCGGCAATTTCATCACCATTCGCGATGTGCTGAATGATGGTCTACCGCAGCTTGGTGTGTGGGACGACAAGGCTGCGCGCGATCGATGGGTCGGTCTGGCTGCACGTCTTTCGATGCTGCAAACGCATTATCGCGAACCGATCAACTGGACGGCACAGCGCCTGGCAGAATCCGCCGAAGAACTGCATCGCTGGTATGGATTGCTGCGTGATGCAGATTTCGCAATGCCGTCTTCGCTTTCGTCGGTTGGTGAAGTTGCGGAAGCACTGTCAGATGATCTGAATACCTGGACTGCAATCACGGCGCTGCGCAAGGCATTCAAAGCCAGAGACGTTGCAGCTTTGGGCGAAGGTATGACGCTGTTAGGCTTGCTCGACCCTTATTTCGTGACAGCACAGGACGTACCGGTCTTTGCAAAGGCTGATGTCGACACGGCTGCAATTGAAGCATTGATTGCCGAGCGCCTGCGTGTGATCGCCGACAAAAACTGGGCCGAAGCTGATCGTATTCGCGATGAATTGCTGGCAGAGGGTGTGCAGTTGAAGGATGGCAAGGATCCTGCCACCGGCGAACGCATCACGACTTGGGATGTGGTAAGCTAACTGCCTTTTAATTGGAGGGAGGATGCCATGACGCTTGATAACAAGCCGCTTTATAGTGGGGGATGCCAGTGCGGTGCGGTGCGCTTTCGTGTAGAAGGCGCACTCGGCTCAGCTTCGATCTGTCATTGCCGCATGTGCCAGAAGGCGTTTGGCAATTTCTATGCGCCACTGGTTTCAGTTGGGGAAGCAAACCTCACATGGACCCGCGACGAGCCAAAGCGCTTCCAGTCATCCAATCACGTCAAGCGCGGGTTCTGTCCTGAGTGTGGAACCCCGCTCACCTATGAGGCGCCGGATGGCGTAGCGCTCTCCATCGGCGCTTTCGATGCGCCGGAAGAGATCGAACCCACGGTTCAATGGGGCGTCGAGGTCAAGCTTCCCTATGTCGATAACCTCGCAAAACTGCCCGGTTACGAAACAGAGCGTGATCCGGAAAGTATCGAGTTTGTAAGAACCATGGTGTCCTACCAACACCCAGACCACGACACTGACAACTGAAAAAGCCATACATTCTAACGGCATATACCCACCGACAGGCAGGCAAAATGGCACGCGAGCGCATATATATCTACGACACGACTTTGCGGGAGGGACAGCAAACGCACACCGCCCGCCCACAGCCGCGTAGCGTGCGAGGACGGGCAAAGCCGAAAACGGGAGTTTGTTGTACAGTCCTGATGGCGGGGGATGAGTGATGGCACGTGAACGCATCTATATCTACGACACGACTTTGCGGGACGGACAGCAAACTCCCGGCGTTGATTTCTCTGTCGAAGACAAAAAAGCGATTGTCATTCTGCTCGAAGAATTGGGCGTCGATTATGTTGAGGGTGGCTATCCCGGGGCGAACCCGACCGATACTGCTTTCTTCAAAAAGCGTCAGACTTCGCGCGCCAAATTTACAGCTTTCGGCATGACCAAGCGCGCCGGAGTCTCTGCCTCCAACGATCCGGGTCTGACGGCCCTTTTGCAAGCTTCAAGCGATGCAATCTGTTTCGTGGCGAAGAGCTGGGATTATCATGTGAGGATCGCGCTCGGCTGTACCAACGAGGAAAATCTGGAATCGATCACAGCCTCGGTTACAGCCGTTCGTATGGCTGGCCGTGAAGCGCTGGTCGATTGTGAACATTTCTTCGATGGCTACAAAGCCAATCCGGAATACGCGTTGGCGTGCGCGAAGGCTGCCTATGAAGCTGGCGCGCGCTGGGTCGTTCTTTGCGACACCAATGGCGGAACGCAGCCATCAGAAGTGGCGGAGATTATCAATGCTGTGAAAGCACATGTTCCGGGCGAAAGCCTTGGCATTCACGCGCATAACGACACCGAACAGGCTGTCGCGGTTTCGCTTGCTGCAATCGATGCAGGCGTGCGCCATGTGCAGGGAACGCTTAATGGGATCGGCGAGCGCTGCGGCAATGCCAACCTTGTTTCACTCATCCCGACGCTAGTATTGAAACCGTATTGGGCTGATCGCTTTGAGCTCAGCGTAAAGCCTGATGCTCTCAAAGCCATCACCCGTATCTCGCGCGCCTTCGATGATATTCTTAACCGGGCACCGACAGAGCAGGCTCCTTATACAGGCACATCTGCCTTCGCTACCAAGGCAGGCATTCACGCGTCGGCGCTACTCAAAGACCCGCAGACTTATGAACATGTTCCGCCTGAAACTGTCGGCAATCGCCGACGTGTCATGGTGTCGGATCAAGGCGGCAAGTCGAATTTCATCGCGGAATTGGAGCGTCGTGGCATCCGCGTCGCCAAGGATGACGTGCGGCTCGATACGTTGATCGTGCTGGTCAAGGAGCGTGAAGCGGAAGGCTACGCCTATGAAGGTGCGGATGCGAGCTTCGAACTTCTGGCGCGAGCCATGCTCACGCCACAGCCGGAATTCTTCAAGGTAGATTCCTTTCGCTGCCTCGTCGAACGACGTTTTGATGCCAACGGCATGCTGAAAACGGTTTCCGAGGCCGTGGTTAAAGTTGAAGTCGATGGCGAGATGCATATGTCGGTTGCCGAAGGCCATGGTCCCGTCAACGCGCTAGACATTGCGCTGCGCAAGGATCTTGGGCGCTATCAGGACGAAATCGTGGACCTTGAACTGGTCGATTTCAAGGTGCGTATCCTCAATGGGGGTACCGCAGCTATCACCCGCGTTCTGATCGAATCGGGTGACGCAACAGGCGCACGTTGGCGCACGGTCGGCGTCTCCGACAACATCATTGATGCATCGTTTCAGGCGTTGATGGATTCGGTCAATTATAAGCTGATGAAGAACCGTTCGCTCGCGGGTTTGGTGGCGGCGGAATAGCCGTCGCTCTTCACGATCATTGATGCTTTGATCAGTTTAATTGAATAGATTTTATGGATCGATGGGCGCATAGCAAAATATCCAGCCCTAAATAGCCCTCGGCTTTTGGGGGTTTTTCTTATTGCGGAGATAGAAATGGCCGAGCAAACCTTATCCGGAGGCCAACTTTCGGATGGAAGCCGTGGCTTCATGATGGCTATGGGGGCTTATGGTCTTTGGGCTCTCTTGCCTTTCTATCTTAAAGCGCTGTCACATCTGCCTGCGCTCGAAATCGTCGCCCATCGCGTTATTTGGTCGGTTCCTGTGGCGGCAGTTCTGCTCCTTGCCATCGGCCAATTCCGAACAATCCTTGATGCTTTGCGCAAGCCGCGAATGCTCGCTATGGCCGCATTGACCGCCGCACTGATTACCATCAACTGGTCGGTCTATGTCTGGGCGGTTGCACATGATCAGATTATCGGCGCAGCACTCGGCTATTATATCAACCCGTTGTTCAACGTGGTTCTTGGCGGACTGTTTCTTGGAGAACGTCTGAGCAAAGTTCAATATATCGCTGTCGGGTTTGCTTTCGCGGCGGTTCTTGTTCTCACATTCAATGCCGGTGGTCTGCCATGGGTTTCGCTGGTTTTGCCCCTGACTTTCGGCCTCTACGGCTTTTTCCGTAAGTCCCTGCCGATGCCACCTTTGCAAGGCTTCACGCTCGAAGTCGTCATTCTGTCGGTCCCTGCACTTGGCTATGTTCTGTGGTTGACGGCAAATGGTCAGGATCACTTCTTCTCAGGGGAATCCGTATCGAATATCTGGCTGCTTTTGCTGGCGGGCCCATTCACGGCTATTCCGCTCATTCTTTATGCGGGCGGTGCAAAGCTTCTGCGCTATACGACGCTCGGCTTAATGCAGTATCTCACACCTACATTGCTGTTCGTCTTCGCGATCTTCATCTTCCATGAGCCGTTCTCGCATGCGCAGCTTGTGGCTTTTGTGCTGATCTGGGTCGGTTTGATAATCTATACATGGTCCTCTCTCTCCGCACATCGCAAGGCGCGAGCGAGCGCTTGATAAATTTAACTTGAGCATTCGTGCTTTATTTCCGTTGGATTATGGCCACAGGAGCCATAATTTAGCCGTGCTCTGGCCCTCTGGTCCGTCTTCTATTTCAGATGGAATTTGGAGACGCTCACTGCATGCTATTTCGCATTGCCCGCAGAGATAAGCAGATTCATGTTGTTGTATCCCCGGATCTCGCGATCCGGTCCGATGCTTCATATGCTGCTTTGTCTGCTGTGCATGCAAAACTCGCACCGCTTTCGCAGCGTACCCTCAAACCCCTCGAACGTATTCGCTTTTCATTTCATACCCACATTCGTGCCTGCATAGCGCTTGCCTCAGCAACGTTGTTGGCAGGTGGGGCCATGGTTCTGTTAACGGGCGGCTTGGTGCGTCATGGGCATGCGTCTCAGCCGGTTATGGTTGATCCCACGACACTCGTTCATAGCCGCGCTGCAATGAAGGAAGCCCGCTTACTTCCCCAGAATAATCTCGACGAGAACCGCCGGATTGCCAAGCGCATCGATATTGCGGAAGGCACCGACGATGGCGAGGCGACGCTTTTTACTTATCAGCATGTCATTCTTGATTTGGAAAATGAGAGGAGTCCGCAAGGTCTGATAAGTCACAGTCCTTCAAAAGTTGAACGGCGAGGGGACAGCGCCTCTATTCATGATACGGAAATATCAGCACTCGCCAATCAGAAAGGCGTGCCGCTAAATGTAAGTTTCGCGAAGCCTGCCGGTATAGCCCATCAGGCAGCTCATGAAATCGTTCTCGCTCCACAATCGCGTGAGAAGGTGGGCGTGCTCATGCAGGCGGCTGATGTTGCTGCAGAAGATGCTGCAAATCTGGAACAGGCACTCGGGCGAAAAGACCTTGTTCCCGGTGACAATCTGGTCCTGCTTCTGGATCAGTTGCCCAACAAACCCGCGCACATAACCATGGCGCGGTTTCGGCATGGCAGCGCGTCGGACTCGGTTTATGGCCGCACAGATGATGGTGTCTTCCGCGCCAATGATAATCAGCGGCTTTTTGCGCGGCTTTCTCATGATGCGATGCTCTCGGCATCACATCCCGCTGTCGCGATTCGGACTGATGGCTCCATTCAATCTCGACTGATTGCAGCAGGGGCTCCACGCGCTGTTGCAGACGATGTGAAGAAGCTTGCTTCTGAAAATAATGTGTCTCTCCAGAAAGGTGCCAACGGGGCCGATAAAATAGATCTTTTGTTTCGTGAAAGCGTAGACACTGATCCGGAACTGGTCTTCGTCGAGTTTACGTCGCACGGCGAGAGCAAACGCTTATACAGACATGAAGTTGAAGGAAACGCCGATTACTTCAACGAGGACGGCTCCTCGATGACCAAATATCTCATGCACAAGCCATTGCCGAATGGTCGCCTAAATGATGGCTTCGGTTGGCGTGTTCATCCCGTTCTGCATGTTCGCAAACATCATAACGGTGTCGACTACGATGCCCCGATCGGTTCTCCTATTGTTGCGGCGGGCGACGGAACCGTAGAGCTGATTTCATCGCAAAAGGGCTATGGCAAGTATGTCCGTATTCGCCACCAAGGTGGCTACAGCACCACCTATGCTCACCTATCCGCTGAGGCTAAAGGCCTGAAAGTCGGACAGCATGTGAAGCAGGGGGAGGTTATCGCCTATGTCGGCTCAACCGGTTATTCGACGGGTCCGCACCTTTATTACGAGTTGAAAGTCGGCGATCATTATGTCGACCCGCTGAAAGCGCAGCTCAATGCGGGCGAAAAGCTTACAGGTTCATCCATGTCGAGTTTCCGTTCGGAAATTGATCACGTGGACAAGGTTTTCAAACAGATGAACCTTACGCCGATGACAGCTGCTCCCAACTCCAGTTTCGATCATACCGGGCGATAAGCATTCGCGAGTGCGACGAATTCTTCGACGCTCAGGGTTTCTGCACGGCGCGTACCGTCGATGCCGGTCTTTTCCAGCAATGTGGCACCACCAACAGGTTTCAAGCTCTGACGCAGCATCTTGCGGCGCTGCCCGAAGGCTGCCTGTGTGATCTGACCCAATGCGTCGGCACGGCACGGAAGCGGTTCCTCGCTTGGTGTAATATGCACCACCGACGACATCACCTTGGGCGGCGGTGTAAACGCTTGAGGCGGCACATCGAAAGCAATCTTCGAACGCGTTCGCCAACCTGCCAGAACGCCGAGGCGTCCGTAATGATCACTATCGGGAGCGGCTACAATGCGTTCTGCCACTTCACGCTGAAACATCAGTGTCATGGACGAATAAAATGGTGGCCATGGCTCTGTCAGAAGCCAGTTGAGTAACAACTGCGTACCGACATTATAAGGCAAGTTGGCAACGATGCGCGGCTTTGGACCATCTGGAAACAGCGTTTTGAAATCCTGCTCCAATGCATCGCCGGCAATAATACGCAAACGTCCCGGATAATGTGCCTCTATCTCTGCAAGCGCATCAAGGCAGCGTTCATCGCGTTCGATTGCCGTCACATAAGCACCTTGGGCGAGAAGGGCACGCGTAAGCCCGCCCGGGCCGGGACCGACCTCGATAACCGGCTGATCCTGCAGATTGCCAGCCTGTCGTGCAATCTTCGATGTTAGATTTAGATCGAACAAGAAGTTTTGCCCAAGCGACTTTTTCGGCATCAGGTCATGCCGTTCAATCACCTCACGCAGCGGCGGAAGATTGTCGATGCTCATGATTTCCGCCTTGCTTGGTTTTCTGCAAGTTCCTGCGCCAGTCTTATGGAAGCAATAAAGCTATCTGGTCGTGCGATGCCTTTTGCGGCGATATCGAAGGCTGTACCATGATCCGGCGATGTTCGGATGAATGGGAGGCCCAGCGTGACATTGACCGTCTCGTCAAAGGCGAGCGCCTTGGCAGGGATAAGCGCTTGATCGTGATACATGCAAATAGCAACATCATAAGTTGATCTTGCAGGTGCATGAAACATCGTGTCTGCGGGTAGTGGCCCCCAGGCATTGATGCCTTTGCGCTGCAATTTTTCTACTGCTGGACGGATGATGGCATCGTCTTCCTTGCCAAGAGCACCGCCTTCACCCGCATGAGGATTGAGACCGGAAATAGCAATTCGAGGCGCGGCGATGCCGAAGCGATCAGTCAGCTCCTGCGCTGTGATATAGGCTACTTCCAGAATGTCATCCTTCGTCAATACCCGCGGCACTTCTACGAGTGGAATGTGGATCGTGACAGGCACCGCGCGCAGCTCTGGACCAGCAAGCATCATTACAGGGATGACTGTGCGCCCAAGATGCTGGCTCGCGAGTTCTGCGAGAAATTCAGTGTGACCGGGATGCTTAAAGCCAGCATCATAGAGCGGTTTCTTTGCAATAGGGCAGGTGACAATGGCCGATGTCTCACCACGTAATGTCAGGGCCACGGCGCGTTCAATTGCTTCTATAACTCCGGCTGCATTCTCTGGAAGAGGCCTACCGGGGCTTTCCTTGTGCCCATTGACGAGCGGCAACACAGGTAGCTTCTCGTTGAAAATATCAGCGGCCTCTGCTGATGCCTCTATTGTGGCAATCGGCACAGTCAGACCGAGATGCTGCGCGCGGGCAGCCAGCTGCTTTGGGTCAGCAATTAGCATGAAGGGAGGCAGAGAAAGCTCTGTACGTCTTAGCCAGGCGCTAAGAGCAACATCAGCTCCAACGCCTGAAGGATCGCCAATGCTCACGGCGAGCGGAGGAACCGGTTGATTAGGCATAGCTATTTTCTCGGCTAATGAAATAAGGGGGCAAAAGCCCCCTCAAATTATACGGACAGATTATTACTGCCAAGGCACTGAAACGTAAACTCAACGATTTACGATTGTTGCCTTCTCACGGAGTTCCTGCAGATACTTCTTGCTCATTTCATCTGCCTTCTTTTCCTGTCCAGCTTCAGAATCTGTGCCTTCCATGGAGAAAACGAGCTGAGCAACACGGTCGTCCGATACCTGTCGGGTCGAGCAGACTGCCAGAAATTCGACGCCTTTTTCGGTGTCATGCGGTGGTGTTGCGCGGTTGGCACCGGTTGCTTTGACATCCTTCGACCAATCGCCGGGCAGCTGCTGTTCGATGATGCGGCCAAGGTCGCGAACCGTAACGTCGATCATTCCTTTGGTCAGCTGACGGGTAGAATCGCAGCTCTGAAAGCGTGAGCGCAAAGCGTTTGCTTCCTGACGGCGCTTGGCCAGCAGGGCAGGCGAACGTTTCGAGCTAGGGACAACGAAAATCACCTGCTGAAGCTGATATTCGGTTGCAACCGGCTTCTTGCCGCCATCTTTCAGCATGCGCTGCACAGCATCCTGCTCGCTGACCATACCAGTTGAGCGGAAACGTGCACTTACAAGGCGGCCCCAGCCCATCTGGACCATGATGTATTTCTTGAAGTGATCAGGGGTGATGCCGGCCTGATTCATGACCTGATTCAACTGCGCGACACTCATCTTGTTGCGCGTAGCAAAACCTGCATAGGCTTCGTCGACTTCTTTATCAGAGATGTTGACGCCGCGTGATTTCATTTCCACGCGCTTCAGCATTTCCTCAGTCAGTTCTTCACGTGCAACCTGATTGAGATTGCCACCTTTACGCTGCAGCTTCAAGAAAGCCGCACGGCGCTGAATATCGCCATTCGTGATTGCATTGCCGGAGACAATGACCTTGACCTCCGTTCCGCCGGCAGCAAAAGCCGGGTTCAGGGTCGCAGCCGTTCCAAGCGCCGTCACACATACGGCAGCGCCTAGCAGGGAGGCGAATAGAGGTCTTGCAAACATCATCTTTCTTTCCCGATTTCCTTCAGGTTGGTGTCCAAATAACGCCTTCAAAGTGAGCTGGCGTATCAGAAGCCAATCATATTATGATGCCTGTATAGAGGAGCCAAAGCGGCGAAACAATGACCCTTTAGCATTTTGCGAGGTTATAGCAGGCACTAAACTGAATAAAATCGATAAAAACCTAAGCGTTATTTGAATATCAGCAGCAATGCCGACGCATAAAAGGAAAGAGCGGAAACAAGGTCAATTGTTTCCGCTCTTTCTAAGTTTAGAAGGTTTGAGCACCGCTGCCGATGTCGCCAAGCGTTCGGAACGATATATTGAAACCTACACTATGCGATGCTTTATCCTCTCCCGGATTGCGGGTCTGAACGTAAGCCATCGAGTAAGTGAAACACTCGTCATCATAGGCAAGGCCAGACGATGCCCGAACTAGTGTATCCGATACGAGATCATAAGTTCCCGAGCCGAAAACACGCCAATTTGCATCAAGACGTGCAGTAGCTGCACCCGTGACTTCTTGTCTGAGATCGGCATATCCATAGGCTGGCTGCGGTGCAATATAGGCATATTGCGCCGAAACGGACAACTTCTGCCAGCTCTGTTGCACTTCAAGTTCACCGCGGCGGACATCTAGGCTTTCTTTGTCGAACCGTCCACGTGCAGCAAGTGCAAGACCTGTCGAATTGGATGTGCCAATCATGGCAACATAGTCAGAACGAGCGTCCTGCAGGCCTGAATCAGCGCCGACATTCACAAAATCGCTTGTACCGAAGGAGTTCACGCCGCCGAGCTGGAACGATTGTCCGGCAAGCGCATAAAGCCCCCAGTCACTATTGCTGAAATTACCGGAGTAACGCAGGCCGAGATTGGCGCGAGTGCCGCCTTCGACGCGGTCATACCCCGAAAACTTGTCGCGCGAGAACAGGTTGGTCGCATCGAATACGAAGCTCTGAGCATCTTCGTTTGGAAGCTGGCCAGCATAACGTTCATTATTGCGCATATAGATCTGCGCAATTGGCTCAAGAATATGCGTCGAGCTGGTGGTCGAAAACAGGATCGGCCAACGCAGTTCAAGACCTGCCGTTGCCATTGCCCGCAACGCTTCAGACCGAACCACAGCATCCGTATAACCGGCGACAGCAGGATCAAAGTTGGAATTTGCGCTGATAGCATCGCCGCGCAGGGCCAAAAGCGGCGTAATTACCAAGCCTGCTGGCGTGATAAATGTGCGCTTCCACTCAGCCTCAGTTGTGAACCGAGCATTCGTGCCGCTAAAGCCAGGAATTCGCGGGTAGTAAATCGAGTTATTTCCCGGATTAAGGGTATAATTCGCATTCTGACGATACAGAACCTGCGCATTGGTAGTGATGTTTAGCTCACCGCCATAGACCGGATCAGGTAATGTGTAGGAATAGTCGAGGCTTGGGAAAACCCAAGGCTGCTTCGAATGCATTTCTGCATCTTTATATGTGCTCGTAAGCGGATACGATTCCTGCACATTGAAGCGATAGAAGTTGAGATCGAAATAGTTCCGGTTATTGATGCCCGTCAGATAGATCTTCGAAACCTGCGTCTGCGCATTATAGCCTTCGAGGTTATAGGTACGGCTGAAATTGCGATCAGTCTGAGCCATAACGTCCCAGCCGAATTTCCAGCGCGAATTGATATCGAAGTCACCCTTCGATGCCACCATGCCGCGGTTATCTTCGCCGCGATCAAGAGTGTCGGCGTCGAACTCGCCAGGTTTCATCTGATGAATACCAGCGATCTGCAGATTGTAGCTGCCGTTTTCAAGGCGATGGCGCCATTCAGCCTGCGTCAGGAAGCCTTGCTTCGTGTAAGCAGTCGTTGAAAGCGTCAGATCGTAATTTGGAGCGAGAGCCCAGAAGTATGAATTCTTGATGCCAAAACCAAGATCGTCCTTGTAGGCGAAGCCTGGAAACAGGAAGCCGCTTTTGCGCTTGACGGTCGGGTCAGCCATTTCGAAAGCTGGAAAATAGGCCAATGGCATACCGAAAAGCTCAAACTTACCGCGCTCGAAACGCACGGTTTTGGTCGCACTGTTCCAGATGATCTTTCGTGCCTTGATCTGCCAGAGAACTGGCTTATCGGGATCTTTTTCGCAAGCCTGACAAGCAGTGTAGACACCATTGTTAAAGGTGGTGATCTCACCATTGCTACGCTCGGCACTTTCCGCTGCAAAGCGCGTGTTGTCCGTCGTCTCAACGCGCAGACCATTTACAAAGCCGTCGCGGAAACTATCCGTCACATCAAGGTGATCGGAGTAAATCTTGTTGCCGTCGCGTTCGACAATTTCGACATTCCCGGTGGCGGTCATGCGACGGGTCTGTTGATTATATGTCACTTGATCCGCAACGAGGCGATTGCCGTCATACTCGATACGAACTTTACCTTGAGCGGTAACAACGTTCACATCGCGATCATAGACAAGCTCATCCGCCTGCAGAAGCATACGCGCATTGGGATCACTCTTGTAATCAGCTCCAAGAGCATCCTGCGCCTGAACCTGCGTAGGGATAATTGCAACTGAAATGAAAGGTATAGCAAGGGCGCACGCAAAGGCAGACCCGCGAGCAAGACGCGAGAACAAATGGGGCAGCACCATGCGGGCGTTACTCAAACCCACTAACCATCCTCCTTATGCAACAAAAAGGAGATACCAAAGAATGTTGCAATAATAACTGGAACCCAAGCAGCAACGAATGGCGGAACGAATCCCGCATTCCCGAATGCCTTCACCAGCACCGAAACGACATAAAGCATGAAGCCAGCAACAACACCACCCAGAATCATCGCGCCAGACTGACCAAAACGCACAAATTTCAGGGACACTGTTGCAGCAATGAGAGTCATGGCCATCAGCAATGCAGGCAATGCCAGAAGTGACTGGTATTGCATATCAAATGCGTTTGCCGAATAGCCAAAAGAACGCGCAACTTCGATCTTGTGGCGGAGCTGCGTGAACGGAATTGTATCAGGGGAGGCGAGCTTTTCTTCCACATATTCCGGACGCAACTGCGTTGGAATGTTGAAGCTCTCCAGTTTGCGCGGTTCCTCGCCACGCGAGAATCGTGTGACGCCAGTTAGTTCCCAATGACCATCCATAAGTTTCGCGGTGCGAGCGTCATAACGGTCCTTGATCTTCTTTTTGTCATCGAACTGGATGAACGTGGCGTCAGCAAGTGTTGCGCCACGATCAAGAATGCTTTTGGCCCCGATGATAGTTTCGCCCTCATCGGTTTTTTGGCGCAACCAAGGATCACGCAGTGCAGAAACATCTGTCACCTTACCGTTTTTCCAGTTGGAAGCGATCTCGTCGGCTTTAGAAAAGCCATAAGCGGCAAAAGGATTAAGAATAAAGATCGTTGCCAGACCAAACAGCAATGCGCCGAAGCAAGCAGGCAACAAGAATTGCCACGCAGAAACGCCGACAGAGCGCGCAACGACCAGCTCATACTTGCGATTGAGCGAAATGAGTGTCGCCATTGCCGAGAACAAGGCGACGAAGGGAATCATCTGCTGCATGATGAATGGAACGCGCATGGCAGAAATGCCAAGTGCGGCCCATACGGTATAGCCGGGCAGGTTTGCGAGCTTGCTGGCGTTTTCCGTAAAATCAAGAAGGAGCGCCAGCGCAAAAATGCCGAACAGAAAATAGAATGTGATCTGTACATAGCGTGCAAAGAAATAGCGCCCAAGCGTCCAGCCGATCATGCGCGACCTCCCGCATCTCCGCGGAATCTTCCAAGCAAACGGTTATATGTGCCAGACACACGAATCCTCAGACGATCGAGGCCGTCGAGAATGCGGTCATTCCATTTGTCGGGAATTCCGATGCGTCGACCCGTGACGAGGGCATAGCCAGCGAGCAGGATCACACTGAGTGGAATGAGATACATGATGACGATATAGGTTTCGTCCTTATCGGCGCGATCGGCAGAAAAATAACCGGCCCAATAGACGAGCAGCGCTGTGCTGATTGCTGAGAATGATGCGGAGACACGCGCTTCACGATGAGACCGGGAATCGCCGGCAAAGGCTAGCGCAATCATCGCAAAAACAACCGGATAGAGCCATTCCGTCAAGCGACGATGCAATTCTGCCTTATAGCGCAAAGGTCGCGTTTGCAAAATCGGATCATTCGGGTCTGGATTGAGCAGATAATTCAGCGGTCGATCTTTAGCGTAGATGACAAAATCATCGCCAGCAGAGGTAAACTGGCTGAGATCGAACGCATAGGAATTGAACTTGATGATTGAAACGGTGCCGTCTGAAACATCGCGACGCTGAACTTCGCCGTCTTTCATCAGCAGCATGTCACCCGCTGGCGTGCTCGCGATGTTGCCATCGGCTGCATAATAAATCAGGTCAAGCGAAGGGTCGCGGGAATCGGCTATGAATAACCCGCCGATGCTGCCATCGGCACGGCGCTCGGCGATCTGGATATAGAGATTATCCGCGAGTTTGCGAAAGCTGCCTTCCTGCACAACGACATTGAGCAAATCCGCACTCGCATTGGCGATCATTGCACGCATGTTCATGCGGGCATATGGATCGACATAGTTTGCGACCAGAAAGGAAACCACCGAGATAATGGCTGCAAGCATAAGTATCGGACGCATTACTGCGCTACGCGGCGCACCAGATGCGTTGATAACCACCAGCTCGGAATCCTGGTTCATCGTCGAGAGCGTCTGCGTAATTGCAATGATCAGCGCAAATGGCATGACCAAAGGAATTGCAGAAGGGATCAGGAGGGAACTGAACTGTATAATAGTCTGAATGGACTGGCCGCTTGTGGTGAGGAAGTCGACACGTTGCAGCACCTGCACAGTCCACGTGATGCCCACTGCGGCGCCTAGCACCGCAAAGAACATGATCGCCACGCGGCGCAGGATGTACAACTCAATCAATTTCATAAGCGGAGTTTACATCCCGGTTCCGTTGAAGGAGCCTGTCCCTAAAGAAACAATGCTCGTAAATGAATATTCAGTCTAATTGCACTTGGCTAAAATTAGCCGAAGAAATTTGGTTAACAGATTACTAAAGATTTCCAGCCGAAGCTAGCGCAAGCTTCTCTAAATGGAGAGAGCCGACTGTTGCAACCTGTTTTTGCTGAACATAGGTGGGGACGGAAACGGAGCTTGGCAAGTTGTCACCGAAGTTAACGCAAAACTGATTTTCATGATGCGGCGGACTTGCCGTTTCGCCATATTCGTCTCACATGAGTAAGGAAAAGTCGCGACACAATCGTGTCATCTCATTGTCTGGCCTCTGTTTGGAGTTGTTATGTCGAAACGTCCTTCTATTTCTTTCAGTGAATTTTCAGCACCTCAAAAAGGCGTAAGCATCGTTCTGGTTACGAAGGGTGGAGGCTTTGCAGAAGAAGCGGGGCTGGCAGTTGGTGGAGCTGAAAAGATTGCGCGCATAGCCGAAATATCGGGCTTTTCGGGTGCTTTGGGTAAAACTGCAGAAGCAATTGAAACTTCCAACGGTGGCGTAGATAAGATCGTACTGGTTGGTGTGGGTGAGCCCGGCGAACTTGGCAATGACGACTGGATCAAGATCGGTGGCGCGGCATTCTCGCGAATCGGTAAGTCCGAACGCGCAACGGTGACACTTGCTCTCCCTGAAACCACGATTGCTGGCGACGAAGCAGGCGACGTGGCTCTGGGAATGATTCTGCGTTCATACGAGTTCAATCGCTACAAGACGCGCAAGAACGAAGAGAACGGCGAGCCGAAACACGCAGCTAAGATCAATATTCACACTGCCGATGTACACAGTGCCAAAAGAGCTCTTGAAGCTGCTGAGGCCGTGGCTGATGGCGTGTTGAAGGCGCGTGATCTTGTTAATGAGCCAGCCAATATTCTCGGCCCTGTCGAGTTCGCTGAAGAGGCAGAAAAGCTAGAGAAACTTGGCGTAAAGGTTGAAGTTCTTGGCGAAAAGGAAATGAAGAAGCTCGGCATGGGTTCGCTTCTGGGCGTTTCGCAAGGGTCCGTTCGTCCACCGCGTCTTGTCATCATGGAATGGCAGGGAGCGAAGGCCAAGGAAAAGCCAGTCGCTTTCGTCGGTAAGGGCGTGGTGTTTGATACCGGCGGTATCTCAATCAAGCCTGCTGCTGGCATGGAGGAAATGAAAGGCGACATGGGCGGCGCCGCAGCTGTAACCGGTCTGATGCGCGCCCTTGCAGGCCGTAAAGCCAAGGTCAACGCAATCGGCGTGATCGGTCTTGTTGAAAACATGCCTGATGGCAATGCACAGCGTCCGGGTGATATCGTGACATCGATGTCTGGCCAGACTATTGAAGTCATCAACACCGATGCCGAAGGCCGCCTCGTGCTGGCCGATGCACTCTACTACACCAATGATCGCTTCAAACCGAAGTTCATGATCAACCTTGCAACCCTGACTGGCGCTATCATGGTCGCACTTGGCACACATCATGCAGGTCTGTTCTCGAACGACGATGAACTCGCAGATCAGCTTTATGAAGCAGGCCAGGCAACGGGTGAAAAGTTGTGGCGCATGCCGCTGGGCAAGGAATACGACAAGATGATCGATTCCAAATTTGCCGACATGAAAAACAGCTCGGGTCGCTATGCAGGTTCGATCACGGCGGCGCAGTTCCTTAAGCGCTTCGTGGGTGACACACCTTGGGCGCATCTTGATGTCGCTGGTACAGCCATGGGTTCACCAACAAACGAATATAGCCAGTCATGGGCTTCGGGCTATGGCGTTCGACTTCTCGACCGCCTCGTTCGCGATAACTTCGAAAACTGAATCTGATTCAGGAACAACATGTTGGGGCGAAAAAGTGAATCACTTTCTTCGCCCCAACGAATGCTTTAAAGAGAGCGCATGGCTGAAATTCTCTTTTACCACCTCACAGAATCGACACTGGATGAAGCTCTGCCGGGGCTCGTCGAGCGTTCGCTTGGGCGCGGTTGGCGCGTGACTATACAGGCGGTAAGTGATGAACGGCGCGATGCTCTCGATAGCCTGCTGTGGACCTTTTCCGACACATCCTTCGTCGCACATGGCACCGATAAGGAACCGCATCCTGAGCAGCAGCCAGTATTGCTGACGACGTCTGACGCCAATCCCAATGGAGCGACGGTTCGCTTTTTGGTGGAAGGTGCAGCACTTGAGCAGGCAGGGGATTATGAGCGTCTTGTCGTTATGTTCGATGGGCATGATCAGGATCAGCTGGACCATGCACGGGCTCAGTGGAAAGCCTTTAAGACGGAGAACCACGATTTGACTTACTGGCAACAGACAACAGATCGTCGCTGGGAGCGCAAAGCCTGATGCGTGCCATTTTCGTCGCAATGATTGTTGCGGGCTTCGGTCTCGCACTTGGTTATCCTTGGTATGTGCGCCATTTCACGGGTCATGAGATCGGTCGCTGGCCGATCCTTGAAAGCCGCCAGAGTGGATTTATCACACAGGAAATCCCGCTTTCGGCAAGCGACGCGCCGGTGCGTATTTTTCTCGATGCTGTGCCATTGCCGGGCTATGTGCCAGCTGAGCGTCGTTCAGCTGTAACGCTTGCTGTTAGCCGCAATGGCATGCCGGTGCTGTCGCAAGGTCTCGATTTCGCATCCACAAGCAGTTCAATCAATACGGATCGTCCTCAGGATGGCAGTGTATTGCGTCAGAGTGCGGGCGATATAGACCCTGTTTTATCCGGCACTTATGCCTTTCGAGCCGTTCAGGGCAACACGGACGGCCTGCAACTGTCGAAAATAGATCTTGTTTTGAGGCGAGGCGCTGAAGAAGCGGATGAGACCTATACAACGATTGGTCTCATCCTCGGTGTGCTCGGCGTCTACGCGCTGATGCGTACACGCATTCGTCGGCGGGTTGATTAGAGCATGTCTCCCAAAAGTGGGAACCTGTTTTGGGAGACATGCGTAAAAACAAATAGTAAGACGCATTTCTAACGATTCATCTTAAACAGGAAATGCTCTAGAGCGTGTCGCGCTTAATCGCACCCATAGCGCTCGCTCTAGATTCTTTTAGCTGTCGCATGTTCGCGGGCGCTCAAATGAATCCATTTGAGCGCCCGCGAACATGCTTTAGAACTCCATGCGCCCTCTTTGGCGCACAAAGCACGATGTGTAGGATTTCTACTCAGCCATTGCCTCTTCGTATTCAGAAGACATTTCCAGCCATTTGTCTTCCGCATTTGCGAGAGCTGATTTTGCATCGCTCATCTCTTTGTTGATCCGGATCGCTTTCTGCGGTTCCTTTTCATAAAGAGCGGGATCTTCCAGTTGTGAAGTGAAGCCCTGAATCTGTTTCTGCAGTTTCTGCATCAAGCTCTCGGTTTCCTTGATCTTTTTGAGCAAGGGGGCCAATGTTTCGCGCTTCTGGGCTGCGAGCTTACGCTGCTCCGCCTTGTTGACTTTTGGACCTTCGTCACGCTCAGAAAGCTGTTCGCCCTTCGCATCGGCCAGAACAATCTGACGATACTCGTCAAGGTCGCCATCGAATGCTTTTACACCACCTTCGCGCACAAGCCACAGGCGGTCCATGGTTGCTTCGATCAGGTGGCGGTCGTGGGCGATGAGGATCACCGCGCCATTAAACGCATTGAGCGCATGCACAAGCTCTTCACGGCTATCGATGTCCAGGTGGTTGGTCGGCTCGTCGAGGATCAGCAGGTTTGGACCATGAAAAGTGGCAAGGCCCATCAAAAGACGTGCCTTTTCGCCACCGGATAGGTCTCTGGCAGGTGTGAGCATTTTCTCGGTTGAAAGCCCCATCTGAGCCACGCGCGCACGTACTTTGGCTTCCAACTCGCCCGGCATGAGTTTGCGCACATGCTCAATCGCATTATCTTCAGGGATCAAATCGTCCATCTGATGCTGTGCGAAGAACGCGACCTTTAGATTGGGAGAAAGGGTCAAATTCCCTTTTTCTGGCTGTAAACGTCCGGCAATCAGTTTGGCAAGAGTCGACTTACCGTTGCCATTGGAGCCGAGCAGCGCAATGCGATCGTCATTGTCGATGCGTAACGTGACATTGCGCAGCACCGGTTTCCCCGGCACATAACCGACATCTGCATTATCAAGTGCGATGACTGGCGATGCTGTCTTTTTGTCCGCGTCGGGAAAGCGGAACGGCTGCACATTGCTTTCAACGTAAAGCTCAATGGGTTTCAACTTCTCCAAAGCCTTCATGCGCGACTGCGCCTGACGGGCCTTGGTGGCCTTAGCCCGGAATCGCTCCACGAAGGATTCCATATGCTTGCGATGCGCTTCCTGCTTGGCATGCGCCTTCTGCTGAAGTTCAAGCATCTCATGGCGTTGCCGCTCAAACTGATCATAGTTGCCGCGCCAGAAGCTGATCTTCTTCTGGTCAAGATGCATGATCGATGATGTGGCCGAGTTCAGCAGGTCACGATCATGGCTGATGATGATGACAGTGTGCGGATAACGCTTCACATAATCGACAAGCCACAGAACACCTTCCAGATCGAGATAATTGGTAGGCTCATCGAGCAACAGCAAATCAGGTTCAGCAAACAGCACTGCGGCCAAAGCCACACGCATCCGCCAGCCGCCGGAGAAGGCCGACGCGGGCCTGCGCTGTGCCTCAGCATTGAAACCGAGACCTGACAGGATTGCACCTGCTCGTGCTTCTGCGGAATGCGCGCTAATATCGGCAAGGCGTGTATGAATTTCGGCAATGCGATGCGGATCAGTTGCCGTCTCAGCTTCTTCAAGAAGAGCTGCGCGTTCCTTGTCCGCTTTCATGACGATTTCGATCAGCGCGTCTTCGGTGCCGGGCGCTTCCTGCGCCACCTGACCGATGCGTGTATTCCTCGGCAGCGAAATGCTCCCGGTTTCCGACGCAAGGTCTCCGGTGATGACGCGGAAAAGCGTGGATTTGCCGGTGCCGTTACGGCCAACAAAACCCGTCTTCGATCCCGCAGGCAGCGTTACACTGGCGTGGTCGATCAGAAGGCGTCCGGCGATACGTACGGAGATGTCGTCAAGAATAAGCATGGTGAAAAGGCTTTTGCACGGCTTCGGATATTTCCGCAAGTATCGACTATCAACTATCAGGCGAAGCGGCGGCCTGCTTCGGTGCGCTGAAACTGAATGAGATCCAAGGAAGGTGCATCAGCGCTGAGCCGCGTCAATGCCGCGTGGATTTGTCCGCGATGGTGTGTCTGGTGGTTGAAGAGATGGGAAAGTGCTGGTGCAACCCGTTGGCTGATCGTACGAACATTGGTTGCCGTCATATAGGTAAAACGACCGGCGAGCTGTTCCGCATTCATACCTTCAACATACTTGCAGATGCGCTCATCTTCTGCGCGTCGCATGTCGCGGAGCGTGATGAAATCGTCAGTGATAATAGCATCGAGCAGGTTTGGGTGATCGCCTTCACCGGTAAAGCGTTTCATCCAGATGCGATCCGTGACCAGCAAATGATTGAAGGTGCGGTGCACTGACCCGAAGAATAGTCCCAGATCCAGCCGGTATTCAGCATCGCTTAAATCAGCGGCTGCTGAATAGAGCAATTCATTCGCCCATCGATTGTAATAGGCGAACATTTGAAAGTGCTGTTCCATGACTGCCCCGCATCTGAATCGAATTTACACATCTATGCAGTCAATTTCCTGCCGTCTCAAGCTGATAAGAGAGTTGGTGAAGGGGCTCCCCCTTGGCAATCGGGGCTATCAACGCTATAGAGCCTCACTTTTCTAATTTTCCATCATACAAGGTGTCATAATGGCAATCGAACGTACCTTCTCCATGATCAAGCCTGATGCGACCCGCCGCAACCTGACTGGTGCTATCACCTCCAAGCTCGAAGAAGCTGGTCTGCGTGTTGTTGCTTCTAAGCGCGTTTGGATGAGCACCCGTGAAGCTGAAGGCTTCTACGCTGTTCATAAAGAACGTCCTTTCTTTGGTGAGCTGGTTGAATCCATGTCGTCTGGCCCAACAATCGTTCAGGTTCTCGAAGGCGAAAACGCCATCTTGAAGAATCGCGAAGTTATGGGTGCAACCAACCCAGCAAACGCAGACGCAGGCACCATCCGTAAGGAATTTGCTCTGTCGATCGGCGAAAACTCGGTTCACGGTTCGGACGCTCCTGAAACTGCAGCTGAAGAAATCGCTTACTGGTTCTCCGGCACCGAAATCGTCGGCTAATTGCTGATAGGATAAATAAAAAAGCCCGGTTGCGAGACCGGGCTTTTTTGTTCGTCTTATTAAATTTGAAGGAATTAGAGACTCTGGGCAAGTCTTGCCAGCTCGTCGCCGCCCTCATCGATCAGAACGAGTTTCCCCGCATCCATCTTGTATGAGCGCGTTTTGCCGAGAACATCGAGGAACTTGCGTTCCTGATTCATCAGCGCAGGTGGGCACTGCATATAGGTCGAGCCGATTTCGGCAAACGAGATGCTGCTTCCTGAGATCACTGCTTTGCTCATAAAGCGATTGCAACCACCCGAACCGCTGACAGTGCCGTCAGAGTCCACCAGTAGCGTTGTTTGCGCGGTATCAATGACGCCGCCACCCTGAATGTCTTCAGCGAGCCAGTCCTTGCCTTCGATGCCAATCGTTACGGCTTCATCGGCACTCTTGCGAACCATGACGACCTTCAGCTCAACGGGTTCATCAGGGTTCTTTGGGTCGATAGTGTAACGTTCGTCGCTCACAAACCAAAGCGTGTCACCGGCAACGATACGCGCCTGCAAAGCATAGGTGTGCTGCGGCTCAATACCGTCTGTATCGAAATTGATGGCAAAAGGGATAGGTGACCCCTGTGGAGCCTCGATCCGTGTTTCTCCAATAGTCTTGGAAGGCGCATCCGCGAGGGAAACATCATTGAGCTGCACGATGAGGTGCGCTTCAGGCGGCAGAGCGATGCGCTCACGGTAAACAACCTTACCACTAATAGTCTTGTCAGCTGCGATACTGGCAGTTGGCATGGACGTTGTGAAAAACATGGCCGCTCCCCCGAGCACGCCTATGCCCGCAGCGAGAGCTGCCACGATTGAAAGAGTTTTCGTAAGTCCTTTTAGCATTGCCAAATCCGAAACTTCCGTTCCCCGCATTTCTTACTCTGTGTTTTCGGTGGTGCTGACAATCCATCGAATGTGTCAGTGATCCTATGCCCGTAAACATCATGATTCATAAGGCAGACAATAAACGCTGCTTCATGTGAAAATTGTGGCGGTGCGACATCGCACTATCCAAAATACCCTATATTTTAGGGGCTTAAATAGTTAATTCGTGATTAAACAGGGTCAGTGAAATTCTTTCCATGTAAAAAACAGTTTTACCTGCGACAACTTGCCCACAAAAGGTGAGGGGTTTCAAGTCTTCTACCAGCGTCCCCGGCTTTGCTCGTCTTCGGTTTTTGATTCTACCCAGCCGCCGATTCCGCCATCAACCAGATGTTCCCGCTTCCAGAATGGGGCTCCCGTTTTCATGAAGTCCATCAGAAATGATGCGGCCTCAAAAGCGGACTGACGATGGGCTGAGGCAGTGACAACGAGAACGATATTTTCACCGGGTTTAATCAGCCCAAAACGGTGAATGATGGAAACTCCAGACAATGGCCAGCGGCTAATGGCGTCACGAGCTATACGCAGAACTTCGGCTTCTGCCATTCCAGGATAATGTTCCAGCTCAAGTGCGGAAAGTTTACCGCCTTCATCGCGGCAAAGACCGGTGAAGCTGACGATGGCGCCAATATCCTTGCGACCGTCACCAAGCTTGCGGATTTCTTCCGCGATGTCGAAGTCGGCATCGCTAACGCTGATGAAAAGAGGACAGGTCGATTGGCTCGTCATATACAGGCCATATCAGCCACCTGTCATAGGTGGAAAAAGCGCCACTTCGTTGCCGTCTCTGACGAGTTCGTCATGTTCGGCATGTTCCTGATTGATCGCGGCACGAATGACACTCTCATGCTCAAAAGCCGCTTCATATTCATCGCCAAGGCTTTTGAGGTGAGCGATAAGCTCACCAACAGTGATCTTTTCGGAAGGAAGCTCGATTACTTCCTCTCCCTTTCCGATTTTTTCACGCACCCAGGCGAAATAGACCAGATTTACGCGCACGACGATCAATCCATCACGTGTTTGAGGCCTGCGCGAAAATAGTCCCATCCGGTGTAAAGCGTCAGGATGGCTGAAATCCACAGCAGACCAATGCCAATTTCGGTTGTGTAAGGCAGGATTTTTTCCCCTGCAGGGCCAGCGAGCAGAAACGCCAATGCAACCATCTGTGCTGTGGTTTTCCACTTGGCAAGTTGCGAAACCGGAACACTGACCTTCAACTCGGCGAGATATTCACGCAAGCCCGATACAAGAATTTCGCGGCAAAGGATAATGATCGCAGCCCAAAGGCTCCAGCCAGCAATTGTCTTTGCTGGATCGGCCGCGAGCAACAGAAGACAGGTGGAAACCAAGAGCTTGTCAGCAATTGGATCGAGCATACGTCCTATCGTGGAGGTTTGTTTCCAAGCACGCGCTAAATATCCGTCGAAAAAATCTGTAATGCTCGCAAAAACAAAAATTCCCAACGCGCTCCAACGAGCAAAATCACTGGAATGAAGACGGCCTTCAACAAAGAAGCATAAAGCAACCAGAGGCACCGCAAGAATTCTCACATAAGTCAGAATGTTGGGTAAAGAGAGAGTGTGATTTTTCCGCATTGTACCGCCGCATTCGTTGTTGGTGCACATCATCAGGGATGACAGAGAAAATCAACACCTGCGCGTCTGTTCTGCCGGGACGTAATGACGCCCTTACAGGATTAGTTGCCCAAACCCGGACAAAATTACGTCATCGTTCATGAAAATGGTCGTGAATGGTCTTTGCCATGGCCTCCGATATACCATCGATCTGCATCAGATCCTCAATTGCTGCTCTGGATACGGCTTTTGCCGTGCCGAAATGATGGAGGAGTGCACGCTTGCGCGTTGGGCCGATTCCCGAAATTTCATCCAGCGGATTAGCAACCATTTCCTTCTTGCGTCGTGCCCGATGCGTGCCGATGGCGAACCGATGTGCTTCATCGCGCATACGCTGGATGAAGTAGAGAACCGGATCACGCGGCGGCAGCGTAAAAGCTTGTTTGCCTTCGACAAAAAAGCGCTCGCGTCCTGCTTCGCGGTCCACACCCTTGGCAATGCCGATGGCCGTCACCAACTGGCTTATGCCTAACTCGCCAAGTATCTGACGGACCGCTCCGACCTGACCTTGACCACCGTCAATGAGAATAACATCGGGCCATGCCGGGAAGGCATCGTTGACAGCTTCCAGGTTTTCTGTGCCCGTGACAGGCTCCGGTTCACCATGTTCCTTGACGAGCCGCGAAAACCGTCGCTCGATCACTTCGCGCATCATGCCAAAGTCATCGCCGGGTGTGATGTCAGTCGATTTGATATTGAACTTACGATACTGATTCTTGACGAAGCCTTCCGGCCCAGCAACGATCATGCCACCCACCGCGTTCGTGCCCATGATATGCGAGTTATCATAGACCTCGATGCGTCGCGGTGTATGTGGAAGGCCAAAGGTTTCCGCCAGGCCTTTCAGAAGGCGTGCCTGCGAGGAGGTTTCTGCAAGCCGCCGCCCCAGCGCTTCGCGCGCATTGGTCAGAGCATGATCGACCAGTTCTTTCTTTTCTCCGCGTTGCGGAACATTGACGTGCACGCGATGGCTCGCACGCGAAGATAACGCTTCAGCGATAAGCGATTGTTCTTCAACGCTTTCGGAGAGTAGAACCAGCTTCGGGCAGGGTTTGTCATCGTAGAACTGCGAAAGGAACGCGCCAAGCACTTCAGCAGGCCCGAGCGAACTGTCGGCTTTTGGAAAATAAGCGCGGTTACCCCAGTTCTGTCCAGTGCGGAAGAAGAAGACCTGAATACAGGTCATGCCACCTTCCTGATGGATAGCAAAGACATCGGCCTCTTCAACCGTCTGAGGGTTGATGCCCTGATGCGATTGTACATGGGAAAGAGCCGAGAGGCGGTCACGATAAACCGCAGCATGTTCGAAATCGAGCTCGGCAGAGGCCGCCTGCATTGCTGCCGCAAGATGATCCTTTACGGTTTGGCTTTTACCAGACAAGAAGGCTTTGGCTTCCGCTACCAGCTCGGCATAATCCTCATCACTGACTT
This sequence comes from Ochrobactrum sp. AN78, assembly GCF_029909885.1. Taxonomy (NCBI): domain Bacteria; kingdom Pseudomonadati; phylum Pseudomonadota; class Alphaproteobacteria; order Hyphomicrobiales; family Brucellaceae; genus Ochrobactrum; species Ochrobactrum sp. AN78. Next base: position 250,201 of record NZ_JASAMU010000006.1, on the reverse strand, counting down.
CATGGGTGCATGGACCTGAACAACGTTTGATTTGATAAAGCAGGCAAGGGCGCGTTCGTGTTTCGAAAACCGAATCTGTGCAGGTGCGCAGCAGAAATGCGCGCTGAAGCGCGTTGATCGTGCGGCCAACGGCGCCTGCGGAAGCAAATGGGCCAAAATATTCGCCCTTGCGCGTACGCGCACCGCGATGTTTGAAAATGCCGGGCGCACGGTGATTGCCGCTTAATAGAATATAGGGGAACGATTTATCGTCGCGCAACAGCACGTTAAAACGCGGCCGCAAACGCTTGATAAGATTAGCCTCAAGCAGCAGCGCTTCGGTTTCGGTGCGCGTGACCACAAATTCCATCGTCGCCGTCTCACTGATCATCCGGGTGATACGGTTCGAATGACCAACGCCGCGCGCATAATTGGATACACGCTTCTTCAGGCTGCGTGCCTTGCCGACATAAAGCACGTCGCCATCGCTGTTGAACATGCGATAGACGCCCGGGTTATTCGGTAAGCGTTTGACGAAGGCATTGATAATATCGGCGCCGCTCAGACCTTTAGTATCCGGCAAGCCATCTGACGAATCCCACTGAATGGAATCGGCAGCCGAGGCAACGGCTGGCACATCTTCGATTGCGTCATCATCGTCATCAGATTCTGCATCGCCCATAATAATGCCAGCCACATCCTGCTCATCATCCGACGGCAGGTGTGAAATGGCATCATCATTGGTCTTGCGTGGTCCGGTCATTCCTTAATTCCTGCAATATCTGGGGTCTCCCATGCCAGATGCTGCCCACCATCGAGGGCAATCATCTGGCCTGTCACTGAACGGCTTTCCCAGAAATATCGAACAGTGCGTCCAAATTCCGACAGATCGGGCGCGCGTTGCAAAGGCAAATGGCTAACCTGTAGTTCAAAGTCGTCTGCATTCTGACGCTCGCTCGGCAAAGTAGGACCGGGGGCAATAGCATTGACCCGAATGCGCGGTGCCAGCGTTTGCGCAAGTGTCTTTGTGGCATTCCATAGGGCGGTCTTTGAAAGCGTGTAAGAAAAGAACTGCGGGTTCAGTTTCCAGACCCGCTGGTCGATGATGTTTATAATGAGGCCCTCTGCATCGTCGGGCAGAGCTTTCGCCATTGCTTCGGCAAGAATCACCGGCGTTTTCAAATGAATCGCAAAATGACGATCCCAAAGCTGCATATCCAGATCACCAACGCGATCATCTTCAAACAGCGAGGCGTTGTTAATGAGCAAACGAATCGGTCCGAGCTGGTCAGCTGCCTGCTGGAGCAAGCCACGCACGTCGTTTTCGTCTGACAGATCAGCCTGTAAAACACAGGCTACACCGCCATTTTCAACGATTTGGGCCGCAAGCGCCTCACCTTCATCGAAAGAACGGTTGCAGTGAATAGCCACCGGAAAGCCATGGGCAGCCAAGTCTTCAACAATGGCCTTTCCTATGCGACGAGCGCCGCCCGTCACCAGAACAGGGCAATTTGCAAGCAGGTTGGGTTCCGGATTTTCCAACAGGGTAAACACTTTCTTATCGTGATTCATCGCTTCATTTCATGCCATTTTGTTGGAAAAAATACAGCTAAATTTAAAAGGCGTGTTGTTCACTACTGACAAAAACATAGCAAATTCAGTGGCTTCAATTGGATCAAGCTCTTTCAGTTCAATAAAATGAAATGCCGCTTGTTCCTATATAGGTGTGCGGTGGGAGCGTTGCGAGAATGCAACATCGCAATTTTGCCACCTTCTCGTCAGGTTCTCTCCACAGAAGGGGGCAGATCGTGCCGCATTTACCCTCGATATGTCTGTCCTGTCAGCGCGGCATGGGCGGTTCACTCCCCAATATGCTGTCCGCCCGATAAGGGACCGCGCTAAAGGTAATTTTAAGTAAGGAGAATGCTATGCGCACTCTTAAGTCTCTTGTAATCGCCTCGGCTGCGCTGCTGCCGTTCTCTGCAACTGCTTTCGCAGCTGACGCCATCATGGAACAACCTCCTGTTCCAGCTCCTGTTGAAATGGCTCCACAGTCCAGCTGGGCTGGTGGTTACACCGGTCTGTACCTCGGCTACGGCTGGAACAAGGTAAAGACCAACACTGACGGCGCTATCAAGCCTGATGATATGAAGGCTGGCGCATACGCTGGCTGGAACTTCCAGCAGGACCAGTTCGTATACGGTGTTGAAGGTGATGCAGGTTATTCCTGGGCAAAGAAGTCCAAGAACGGTCTGGAAGCCAAGCAGGGCTTTGAAGGCTCGCTCCGTGGCCGTCTTGGTTACGACCTGAACCCAGTTATGCCTTACATCACCGCTGGTGTTGCTGGTTCGCAGGTTAAGCTCGACAACGGCATTGAAGACGAAAGCAAGTTCCGCGTTGGTTGGACTGCTGGTGCCGGTCTGGAAGCTAAGCTGACCGAAAACATCCTTGGTCGCGTTGAATACCGTTACACTCAGTTCGGTAACAAGACATACGATCTCGGTACTGAATCGGTCCGTAACAAGCTCGACACCCACGATATCCGCGTTGGCGTTGGCTACAAGTTCTAATTACTTCGTAATTGGACAGAAAAACCGGGCAGTTTCCTGCCCGGTTTTTTATTGCGCAAATTTTATTGTCTGAATTTTTAACCGTGGGGCAGGAGCTTCGAAAGTTCCGGATGCAGTTCTTCAAAGCGCTTCATCCAGCGCTTAAGTTTTGGGCGACCACGCTCCCATTTGCCTTCAAAGCGCAGGCCTAAGTAACCCAACGTGGCTGCCACAGCCAGATGTCCGCCATGAAGCTTGCCAGCAAGGCGAGGCGGAGCTTCATTCAAAAGATCGAGTGCGCGTTCCGCCTTACGCCATTGCAGATCAAGCCATGGCTGGTGCACTTTTTCTTCCGGACGCATACGGCGTTCATAAACATGCGCGAGCAGAACATCGGACAAGCCATCCGCAATCGCTTCAAAACGTTCCGCGTCGGTGCGCTTTTCAGCATTGCGAGGGAAAAGCTTGCTGCCCGAAACACGGTTCAAATACTGCATGATCGCGCGGCTGTCGAAAACCGATTTGCCATCATCCGTAACCAATGTCGGAATCTTGCCAAGCGGATTGGCGTTGATGAGGGTTTCCGGTTCTGCAGAGGTTGTAACCATCACACTTTCAAATGGAATATCCGCATGATGGGCGGCCATACGCACCTTCGCGCTATACGGCGAGGCGGGTGAATAGAGAATCTGTGTCATATTCATTCCTGAGTGAGAAATTATCGAGAGCATTTCTGGCAGAATTGCGAAGCAATTTTGCGCAGGATAATGCGCAGAAACAAAAGCGAGTGCGGTTTCAACGAGCCGCGGGCATCATAACGGATCGGCTGCGACAAGCATTGTTATTGACCTGCTCGCAGGCACGGAATTTGAGGTCTTTGGTCATGCAGATGCGCACTTCCTGAAGATAGTTGCTCTTGCAGGATATAGACACGCCGTCAGGCTTCATGTCAGGATTTGCCGCAATAAATGCCTTTTCAACAAGTAACGGATCAACACGCCGGTTTCCAGCCATACTCCGGAGGCTCGGCGGAATGTTCACGTGCTGATAGGCTTGGCGAACAGTCGCGAAATAATCGTTCTGGGAGAGGCCAGAGCAGCTTCCATGCTTGCGCCACTGGTGCGCAACTAGCCCTGTTGACGGCATGATATCGGAAACGCTTGAAACAATTTGGCGGGGAACAAAGCTGCCACGGCTGCGTACATTGTCAAACTGACAATTTGCTGGATAACCCCACTCGTTTTGCGGCCAAAGGCCATGAACCACAAAGCCAAACGGACGCCTGGTGCCGCATTGCTGCTTGTTTGCTCTTGGACCCTCTAGAGCACAATAGCTAGGAGACCAGGAAAGAGACAGCACGTAAAAATCAAAATCACCGGGGCGATTATTGCCCCGGTCCTGCGCCATTACGGGTAGCGCTGTAAAAGAAGTGGCAAGAAGGGCGGCTGATAGTACCGCCAGTTTGCGCAGCATGATGTTCACGATCAGCGCAGAACGCGGCAGCTTGCGTCGTAGACAAACCAGCGGTCGAAGCCGTCAACGCAGAATTCTACATTCTGGCCTACACCGGCAAACCCCTGTCCTTCTTCTACCATGTACCAAACCGAACGGTACTGACCATCGCTGAGAACCGCAGTGGCCTTGCAATAGGTGCGTTCGATCTGAGCTGGATTGTTCTTTGGTTCATAACGGGTGAGGCGAACATCGCTCATGGCCGAAATACCAACCTGCGGCAGGTTCGGAACATTGCGGACCTGATAACCAAAATCAGCAACGACACTGCGCAAAACGCCTTGCTGGCTGCAAAGACCGGCATCGCCGACGGATGCTGGTGCCGATGTCAGATAGTCAGCGGCGCTTGCGGGCAGGGAAGCGAACGTCAGGGGAAGAACCGAAGCGGCCAGAAGGGCTGCCCGAGAAAACTGTCCGATGCGATCCAACTTGCGTTGCATGTCTCTATCCTGTCTCACAATTCGAGCATGAAGCTCGTTTTTCCAAACTTGTCTGGGCGCAGTTTCATTCAGCAATTGGAAACGGTCAAGTACGATCCGTCTCACCGCGTATCCATTGAATGCTGAAATTGCCCCCCTTTTCTTCGCTAAGCAACTTGGTAAGGCAGGGAAGCAGGATTTGCATCTCACTTTCCAGTGTAAAGGGCGGGTTCACGACAATCATTCCTGTGCCATCAAGACGAGGTTCCAGTGACTGCGCGCGAATCGCAAGTTCGATCCGCATGATTTTCGGAATCTCTGTTTCGCGCAGACGCTTCGAAAACCGCTCCGTCTCTTTGCGGTCCTTCACCGGATACCAGAACGCATAGGTTCCACCGGGAAAGCGCTTGTAGGCCTTAACGAGCCCATCCACGAGACGGTCGAATTCGCCTTCTATTTCAAACGGCGGATCAACAAGCACAAGCCCACGCTTTTCCTTGGGCGGCATATGCGCACCAAGCGACAGCCAGCCATCAAGTTCAATGACGCGCGCCTGATAATCGCCATCAAACAGCTTTGCCAGCTTTTTGGCATCTTGCGGGTGCAGCTCAATCGCTGAAAGACGATCCTGCTTGCGCAGCAGGTGTCTCGTCAGGAGCGGTGAGCCTGGATAATGCTTGAGCTTATTTCCTTTGTTCACCGTACGAACTGTGTCGAGATAAGGCTCAAGCAGTTCTATCGCCGCTTGTGGAATTTCTCCTTTTTCGACCGCATCCATCACACGACTGATACCGCCGGTCCACTCGCCGGTTTTCTCAGCTTCAGTGCCGCGCAGATCGTAAAGACCGATACCCGCATGGGTATCAATCACACGAAAGGCCTGATCCTTGCGCTTGAGATATTCAACGATGCGGGAAAGGATGACGTGCTTGACGACGTCAGCAAAGTTCCCGGCGTGATAGGCGTGACGGTAATTCATGTTCGCGCTTGTTTCATGCCTCGTCGCTTTCGGCAATATCCCAGCTCAGTTAAATATGACATAAAACTGTCATCATCCGCTCTCATCTGAGTCGAGCTTTGCATGTCTGGTAGTGTTCTGCTGATAGTCCTTTGTGGCGCGTTTCTTCACGCAAGCTGGAATGCTATCGTAAAGGGGAGTGGCGACAAGTTTTTCGCAGCAGCCAGTGTTACTGGTGCAGCGGGATTAGTCGCTGTATTTTTCTTACCCTTTTTGCCGCTGCCGCATCCGTCGAGCTGGATATTTATTGGCCTATCGACGATCACGCAGGCCTTTTATATGTCGCTGGTTGCTGCCGCCTACAAATCGGGCGACATGAGCGAAGCCTATCCGATTATGCGCGGAACGCCGCCCCTGTTGGTGGCGCTGGTCAGCGCGCCACTGATTGGCGAAGTGATGGGCTGGCGTAGCTGGATCGGCGTAATCCTGATCTGTTCGGGCGTTCTGGCTATGGCGCTAGAAGCAAGGCGTCGTAACGGCGGCACTTCCAGCAAAACTGCTCTGATTGCTTTAGCCAATGCGGGCTTTATCGCAGCCTATACCATCATTGATGGCGTTGGGGTGCGCGCGTCGGGCCATACCTTGTCCTATACGCTGTGGTTGTTTCTGATAAATGCCTTCCCGCTCACTGGCTGGGCGCTCTATCGTGAGCCGGATCGGTTTCTAAACTATGTGCGTAACCGCTGGCGTCCATCGCTGGTTGGAGGGCTAGGGACATTGGGCTCATACGGCCTTGCCCTGTGGGCGATGACAATGGCGCCGATTGCAGTAGTCGCAGCTTTGCGAGAGACAGCGATCCTGTTTGGTGTGCTGATTTCTGCATTCATTCTCAAAGAGAAAGTCGGCTTGCCACGTTTTCTGGCTGCCGGTCTCATTGTGTTGGGTGCTATCACCTTACGGCTTTCATAAAAATTTATTTCGTCGCAGGTGGTTCAATCCATCAGAAATTCGTTTCTGCCAAAGCGAGCTTGCGCTAAAAAAGCTTTATGACCCAGCTATCATCCAGATCGAACATCAAAATCGGACATTCAGCTTGTCCACATGATTGCCCGTCCACTTGCGCGCTTGATATTGAGCTACTGGATGAGCGCACTATTGGCCGTGTGCGCGGCGCGAAGGATAATAGCTACACTGCGGGTGTGATTTGCGCCAAGGTCGCACGCTACGCGGAACGTGTTCATCACCGTGACCGCTTGAAGCATCCGCTCATTCGTACTGGCCGCAAAGGCGAGGGCGAATGGAAGCAGGCCTCATGGGATGCGGCGCTTGATCTGATTGCAGAACGCTTTCTCAAAGCCGAAGAAACATATGGCAGTGAAAGCGTCTGGCCCTATTATTACGCGGGTACAATGGGGCTGGTGCAACGAGATTCCATCAATCGCCTGCGTTTTGCCAAGCGTTACTCGAACCAGTTCGACAGTTTCTGCACCAATATGGCATGGACTGGCTATTTTGCCGGAACCGGAAGTCTGACAGGCCCAGACCCGCGCGAGATGGCAAAGGCCGATGTGGTTGTCATCTGGGGCACCAATGCTGCAGCCACACAGGTCAATGTGATGACCCATGCAGTGCGCGCTCGAAAAGACCGCGGTGCCAAGATCGTCGTCATCGACATCTACGCCAATGCCACCGTCCGACAGGCGGATATGGGCATTGTGCTCAAACCCGGTTCCGACGGTGCTTTCGCTTGCGCTGTCATGCATGTTCTGTTCCGTGATGGTCTTGCCGACTGGGATTATCTTAATCGCTACACCGACGACCCCAGGGGGCTGGAAGCACATCTTGGTCCCCGCACACCTGAGTGGGCAGCTGAAATCACCGGCCTTAGCGTCGAAGAGATTGAGGCGTTTGCGCATCTGGTGGGTAAGACCAAGCGGACTTATTTCCGCCTTGGCTATGGTTTCACACGCCAGCGTAATGGTGCGGTCAACATGCACGCAGCTGCATCAATTGCCTGTGTGACCGGCGCATTTTTATATGAAGGCGGCGGCGCATTCCATTCCAATTCCGGCATATTCAAGATGGACAAGCGCGAGATCGAAGGTCGCGCGATGCAGGATATGAATATCCGTTTCCTCGATCAGTCCAAGATCGGGCGCATTCTGACGGGTGATAGCGAAGCGCTTTATGGTGGTCCACCAGTGACCGCGATGCTGATCCAGAATACCAATCCGATGAATGTGACGCCGGAGCAGCGTCTGGTGCGTGAAGGTTTTGCTCGCGAAGACCTTTTTGTCGCTGTGCATGAGCAGTTCATGACAGATACGGCCAAGATGGCCGACGTCGTTCTGCCTGCTACGACCTTCCTTGAACATGACGATATTTATCGTGGCGGCGGTCAGCAGCATGTGGTGCTTGGGCCCAAGTTGATTGAACCGCTTGCGGAGGCGCAGCCGAACATCTTTGTGATCAACGAACTTGCAAAGCGGTTAGGCGTTGCGCATTTGCCCGGCTTCGACCTTGATGAGCGCACGCTGATCGACAATATGAATGCCAATAGCGATCTCCCGCATTTCGATGAACTGAAGGAAAAGCGCTTTGTCGATTTGCAGCCGCCATTTGAGGAAGCGCATTACATTAACGGCTTTAACTGGCCGGATGGCAAATACCGCTTCCGTCCCGACTGGACTGGAAGCCCATCGCCCAACAAACCGCCGGAAGTCATGGGTCTGCAAGGACCGCATCAGTCGATGCCGGAATTTCCAGATTATTGGAATGTGATTGAGGCTGTGGATGCAGACCATCCATTCCGCCTTGCAACATCGCCAGCGCATAATTTCCTAAATTCGACATTTGCCGAAACGCCCACATCGCTTGCCAAGGAAATCAGGCCAGAGCTTCTCATCCACCCGGACGACGCGGCTGATCTTAATATCACTGATGGTGAGCGGATTGAAATCGGCAATCATCGCGGTGAAGTCGTGCTTCATGCCGTACTGCGCGCTGGTCAAAAACGCGGCGTGGTGGTGTCGGAGGGTATTTTTCCGAATTCCACATTTGAGCGCGGTGAGGGAATTAATACTCTGATTGGGGCCGAGCCAGCTGCCCCTTATGGTGGTCTGGCGGTTCACGACACCAAGATCTGGGTCAAGAAAATCACTGGATAATAAAAGCCCGCGCCGAACAAATGCTCGGCGCGGGCTTTTGTATTTATCAAGTTGATTAGCCTGCGTAGTTCAGCTTGAGCTTGGAAAGGCCAACGGCTGCGTTGAGACCTTTCTGACCCTGAAGCGAGATAGGCTGCAGGGAGATCGTCTTCCACGAGCCACCGGTCAGAATGTTGGTGCCGGCGCCGATGCCAATCGCGGCATTTGCCGAAGCGCCGACGTAACGGCCCTTCAATGCGCCTTCAGGGCGAACGGTTGGTGCCCAGACGGCCCATGCAATCGTGCCGCCATTGATGAAGCCTACATCAACGCCGATCTTAGTGATATTGCCGGTGTAACGTTCAACTGGGCCACGACCGTGAACAGGGCTGAACACACAATCCACATCCTGCTGGCTACCGATGATGACACCGATTGCAGGCGAAATATCGCAGGTGAGGGTGCCAACTTCCGAACGCGGCTGGGTGCGACCTGAGCCGGGAGGCGCTACGAAGTCAGCAGCAAGGGCAGGTGCGGTGATTGCGATGCCCGAAACGACGGCCATCGCCGACAGGAAGGAAGTCGAAAAACGGAGAGACATGATGTTGTCCTCTAATAAAACACAATACAGAAAGAGACGCTTATGCGACTCTCAAGGGATGCCGAAGCAAATCCCCTTACGCACTGGAATTAGGGCATTTTCACGAGAATTAAAGTTTTGTTAACGAAAAAATTCGGGTGTGATGAATTTGTCGCGCTTAATCATCTGTTTAGGCTCAGGCACTGATCACCATTGCATCGAGTGACAATCCAGTTTTCAGCTCGCCACCAGCAAACTTTTTGAGCGCATCTGCGTATATTTTGTGTTCTGCTTTCAGCACGCGTGCGGCGAGGCTGTCTTCAGTATCGCCGTCAATAATCGGAACGGCAGCCTGTGCCAGAATAGGCCCTTCATCCATACCTTCTGTTACCAGATGCACGGTGCAGCCTGCTAGTTTCATGCCAGCATCAATCGCACGCTGATGCGTGTGCAGGCCGGGAAACAGCGGCAGCAGAGAAGGGTGAATATTGAGGATACGCCCCTCATAAGGTGCAATGAATTTACCGGACAGAAGCCGCATATAGCCCGCAAGGCAAATGATATCCGGGTTAAGTAGCGCAAGAGCTTCAAGGATTGCATCTTCATGTGCATCCTTCGAGGCATATTCCTTGCGGACGAAAACTTGCGTTACGATACCAGCGGCTTGTGCTTTCGCCAGGCCACCAGCATCAGACTTATCGGAAAAGACTGAAACAATTTCAGCCGGAAAATCGGGTGTTTGAGCAGCTCGAATCAGCGCCTCCATATTGGAGCCGCCGCCCGAGATGAAAATAACGACCCGCTTGTGGCTCATAGTGCCAGTGTACCCTGATATACAACGCCTTCACCTTCGCGCTTAACCATGCGGCCGAGCGTAACGACGTTTTCGCCTTCGGCGGCGAGGCTAGCTACCACTTCATCAACCTTGTCAGGCATGACAACCGCAATCATGCCGACGCCGCAGTTGAAAGTGCGCAGCATTTCGAGTGGCTCAACGCCGCCGGTCTTGGCAAGCCAGGAGAACACGGCTGGCACCTTGATTGCGTTGAGATCGATTTCTGCAGCAAGACCGTCCGGCAGAACACGTGGAATGTTATCCGGGAAGCCACCGCCAGTGATGTGTGCCAGGGCCTTGATGCCATCCGAAGCGCGGATTGCAGCCAGTAGTGACTTCACATAGATGCGGGTAGGCTCTAGCAGAGCTTCGCCAAGCGTTGCTCCAGACTGGAATGGTGCATCGGATTTCCAGCCAAGGCCGGACATTTCAACAATGCGACGCACCAGCGAGAAGCCGTTGGAATGGACACCTGACGAGGAAAGGCCGAGAATGACGTCGCCCTCGGAGATATCGCCGCGTGGCAGGAGACGATTGCGTTCTGCAGCACCAACCGCAAAACCGGCCAGATCGTAATCGCCATCGCGATACATGCCGGGCATTTCAGCGGTTTCACCACCGATCAACGCGCAACCAGCCTGAAGACAACCTTCGGCAATGCCGGAAACGATAGCCACACCTTGATCAGGCGACAGCTTGCCAGTTGCGAAATAATCGAGGAAGAAAAGCGGCTCCGCACCCTGAACGACGAGATCGTTCACGCACATGGCCACAAGGTCGATGCCGACCGTGTCATGCTTGTCCGCATCGATAGCAATTTTGAGCTTGGTGCCAACGCCATCATTAGCCGCAACAAGAACAGGGTCGGTAAAGCCTGCAGCCTTGAGATCGAACAGACCACCGAAACCACCAATTTCACCATCAGCACCTGGACGGCGCGTGGAGCGGACAAGCGGCTTGATCTTGTCGACCATCAGGTTGCCTGCATCGATATCGACACCAGCTTCCGCATAAGTCAGTCCATTTTTCTTGGCGGGGTTATTCTCAGTGGTCATCACCTGCTCCTGAAACTGGCCTGAAACGGGGCTGTGCCCCTTTTGGGGAATATTTACCGGCGCAATGACATGAGATTGCTTGTCCTGCAAGGCCGAGAGGCTGGAAAAGCGCAAAACAGCGTAGGAATCTGCCGAAATTTTGGGTGGTGTGGATTTAGTGTAACCTGTCGATGCACGGCGAGCGGCTCACTCATAATCATTGCAATCTTTTTGCGACGATCTAACTATCTTTATCTGCCTGCGCTTACGAGAATAGTAACATCGTCATATTATAGTTGAGACGCAGGAAATATCTTTGCAGAGAATGGATCAATATGGCCAAGAAACCAGCGCCTGTGCGTGACACGACGAGTAAGACGATACAGCAGTCAGAGGCTGTGGCACGCGATGGCGATATTCACGTGAATGTGGAAGTGGGCGGCTTTACCGGTTCTGTCGTCCGCCGTCAGGCCATGTTCTGGACCTGTACCGTTGCGATATTCCTACTGTTTCTTGTGGTTTTCAGCCCAGTTTTGCTGCCATTCGTAGCGGGTATGGCGCTGGCCTACTTCCTTGATCCTGTGGCCGACAGGCTGGAGCGGTTAGGGCTATCGCGACTGGCCGCAACAATTGTCATTCTGCTCATCTTTCTGATGATCCTGGTCATAGGGCTGATGATTATCATCCCGATTCTGGCAACACAGCTCGCGGATTTCATCTCCAAACTGCCGGATTACATCTCGCAGCTTCAGGCTCTGATGGCCAACGAAAATTCCGGTTGGCTGAAGCGCTATATCGGTATCGATAGCTCTGTCATTCAAGAAAATCTCAGCACGTTGCTGCAACAAGGCGCCGGTTTCCTCTCCACATTGCTCCAGTCCCTGTGGAATTCGGGGAAATCTCTCATTGATATTGCGGGTCTTTTCATAGTTACGCCGGTGGTTGCATTCTACATGCTGCTCGACTGGGATCGCATGGTTGACCGCATCGATTCATGGGTTCCGCGCCGGCAACTTTACACCGTCCGCGGCATTGCGCGCGACATGGATGCAGCAGTGGCTGGCTTTGTGCGCGGGCAGGGCACGTTGTGCCTCATTCTCGGCACCTATTATGCTATCGGCCTGACCCTGACGGGGCTTAATTTCGGCCTGCTTATTGGCTTTTTCGCAGGCCTTATCAGCTTCATTCCTTATATCGGATCCTTCGTCGGTCTGACACTCGCAATCGGTGTTGCGCTCGTTCAGTTCTGGCCTGATTGGGTCATGATCGTGGCTGTTGCCGCGGTGTTTTTCCTGGGCCAGTTTGTCGAGGGAAATATCCTCCAGCCGAAGCTCGTCGGCTCGTCTGTAGGCCTACATCCTGTCTGGCTGATGTTTGCTCTGTTCGCTTTCGGTTCTCTGTTTGGCTTCACTGGGATGCTGGTCGCAGTGCCAGCTGCTGCGGCTGTCGGGGTGCTTGTGCGGTTTGCACTGAATCGCTATCTCCATTCTCCGATGTACGACCCGGTCTATAAGCGCCCTCATTCCGATGCAGGGCCGCTGATCGAGGCTGGCGAGAATACAGGCAAAGAGAAATGAAATTGATGCGTAACCGGGCCAGATTTTCAGGAGCCAGACATTCTGGAGGCAGCGATGAGTGACGCGCCGCGTCAGATTCCGCTCGCTCTTGAGCATCAGCCCGGTTATCACCGCGAAGACATTATCGTCACGGGGTCAAACCGTGCGGCTGTGGATTTGATTGATCGCTGGCCGAACTGGGTTGCCCCGGTTGTGATCCTTGCCGGACCAACGGGTGCGGGTAAAACACATCTCGCAGAAGTCTGGCGTGCAGCAACAGGCGCGTTGTTGGCTGACCCTAAATCTATCAGCGAGAGTGTGGTGCATGGTGCCGCCGAATATCCTGTGCTGATTGATAATATCGGTGGTGCGCGTTTTGACGAAACGGGCCTGTTTCATCTCATCAACAGCGTTCGTCAGAATGCCGCTCTTGGGCCCGGACCTTCGCTTCTGATGACCTCGCGTCTCTTGCCTGCAAACTGGAAGGTCAAGCTCCCTGATCTGGCATCGCGCCTTAAGGCGGCGACAGTTGTCGAGATTGCGGAACCCGACGACATGCTGCTCGGTGGTGTCATTCACAAGCTTTTCGCCGACCGACAGATCAGCGTTGAGCCACATGTGGTCAGCTATTTGGTGAGTCGGATCGAACGCTCACTTTTGTCTGCAATACAGATTGTGGATCGCCTTGACCGCGCGGCTCTTGAACAGAAGACTCGTATAACCCGCACGCTTGCGGCACAGGTCTTGTCAGAAGCCGGCCACGGTGAGGGATGAAGATAGCCGTCACCGGAGCCAGCGGATTTATCGGAAGCGCTGTTCTGCGCGAGCTGGTCGGCAATGGACACGAAACCCTCGCTCTTTCACGCAATGCGCTTTTGGCGCCACACTTTGATGGCGTTGATGCGGTCATTCATTGCGCTGCACTTGCGCATCGCACAGGCGCTGAGCGACCACAGGCGGATGAGTTTGACACTGTCAATCATCGCCTGACAGTCGAGCTTGCGGAACAAGCCAGACAGGCCGGTGTACGCCGTTTTATCTTTGTCTCAACAATCTACACGATTGCAGGCAATCCATCGCCGTTAATGCCGGATATGCCGTTTTCACCGCGTGATGATTACGGCCATGCCAAAGCAACGGCCGAAGCAGCATTGCTTGCGATGCGTGGCATTGAGGTGGTTATTGCGCGTCCGGTACTCGTTTATGGCCCAGATGCACGGGCCAATCTGCGCGCTTTAATGAAGCTTTGCGACACAGGACTACCGCTTCCCTTTGGTTTGGCCGACAACCGGCGCAGTTTTGTCTCGCTGGAAAATGTGGCGCGTGCATTGGTGTTTCTCGTCAATGCAAAAAAAGATCAGGTTTCAGGCCAAATTTTCCATCTTGCCGAGCCAGAACCCCGCTCAACCCGCGAACTTGTCTCAAAAGCCCGCAAAGCAATGGGCCGTCCGTCACGGTTGCTGCCGGTGCCAGCCTTTCTTATGAAGGTTTTGCTGACGCTTGTGGGCAGACAGACGCTTTATGAGCAGCTGTTCGGCGACATGGTCGCCGATACCTCGTCGCTGCTCGCAATTGGCTTTGACTATCTGCCGGGTGATCCGCAAATCGCAGCCATGGCAACAGCCGCACAGAAAATCTAGTTTTTCTGTCCAACGGCCATTGGCGGCTGAATGCGCGCCTTCTGCACGACAGGTGCCGCTGGAGTTGGTGCTTGCGTCTTCTTGGCAATCGAGCCGGTGGTCATCATCTGTGCGCTTTCGGGCTTGTTACGGCCACCGAGCAACTGATCTTCATGAACCCAGCCAATGATATTGGTTGAAGGCACGACCACGCGATGCCACTTGCCGGTCTTACCGTAGGAGCGCATTTCGCGACCCTTCTCGACTGTACCGATAGCCGGTGAGCGATCCCATGCGTTCTTGTGAATGGTGAGTTTTGCCTTGGCATAAATCACCGATGGAGAATGAGCGGCCGTATTGGTGCCGCGCGGTGGCATCGGCAATGCGCGTGCGGATGCTGGGGGAGGCGGCGGTGGAGCCACTTTCTGCGTCGCCATTGTGGGCTTTGAAACCTCAATTGCGGCTTGCTGCACAGGCTTGGCCGGTGCCGGCGCTACCAATGCGGCCGGGCGTGGCACAGGACCCACCGCGCCAGCATAATCTCTGCTTTGCGACTTCTTTTCGACCACTGCCTTCTCGGCAGGTTGTCTGGCTTCAACCTTGGCAGGAGCAGACGAAGTGGTTGTCGGGACAGTGCGCTGGAACAAGGCGGTCAATGCTGCTTGCGGGCTTTTATGCTGAGCTGTTGCCCACAGGCTAAACGCACCCAATCCCAAAATAGCGCCAAGCGCCAGAATTGGTGCTGATGAACCTGAACTGTTCTTGCGCCCGGTAGAACGCCCGGTTGAGCGTTTTGTCGGGCGGGAACTCCGTTTCCGTGGCGCCATTTTTCATGTCCCCTGTCCGAATCGCGACAGGAAGACACTACCGAGTCTTCCTTCGCATTTCGTTACCAGGGTTTTTATCAGACCGAGCGGGTGAGGCCGCCATCCACGCGCAGGTTCTGACCCGTGATGTAGGCAGCACCTTCGGAGGCAAGGAATGAAACCGTCGCAGCGATTTCTTCGCTTTTGCCATAGCGCTGCATAGGCACGCTATCCCGGCGTTCTTCTGTTGCTGGCAGACTGTCGATCCAGCCCGGCAAAACATTGTTCATACGGATATTGTCTGCCGCATAGGTGTCGGCGAAGACTTTTGTAAACGAGGCCAAACCAGCACGGAAAACTGCTGAAGTCGGGAACATCGCGCTTGGCTCAAAAGCCCATGCAGTCGAGATATTGATGATCGTGCCGGATTTTTGCTGTTGCATGATAGGGACAACAAGACGGCTCGGACGAACGACGTTCAGGAAATAGGTGTCGAGCCCCTTGTGCCAGTCCTCATCTGTAATATCGAGAATCGGTGCGCGAGGGCCATGGCCGGCACTGTTAACCAGCGTGTCGATACGGCCCCATTTTTCGATCGTGAGATCGACAAGCTTCTTGAGGTCGTCAGCTGACTGGTTTGAACCGGTCACGCCGATGCCGCCCAATTCCTTGGCCAGTGCTTCACCTTTGCCTGATGATGAGAGAATTGCGACGGCAAAGCCATCCTGTGCGAGCTTGCGAGCGGATGCAGCCCCCATGCCACTGCCGCCTGCTGTGATGATTGCAACTTTCTGTGCCGACATTTCCTGATCCTAACGTAATGAAACTTTCCGATGCGCTGAAAGTAGCGGACGGGTTTGAAATCCCAAGTGAATTTTCTTGATTTTAAGATTTTATAGCGTTGTTCGGACAATAAAAAACGCCGCGAAAGCGGCGTTTAATCAAAGTAGATGGAATGGATTATTCCTGGCCGGATGACTTGTTGCCCGAAAAGGCTTCACCGGAAACAGGCTCATTGCTTTTCTGGCTGGCCTCTTTTTGCTGAACTGCATCACGAAATGCGGCCCACTCATTTTCGTGGCGACGGTACAGTGCATCTGAAGTCTGGATATCCATTTCTATCCTCCGTTGTCGTGGCAACGCAAATAACATGGGCAGAGCCGAATCGTTGCATCACAAACGGTAAGCGTTTGAAATCTTAATCGGTTTATATGTTTATAACCGTTTCAAGTCGCCTACTTATTGGTGTGTCTGACCGTTTCAATCATCCTAAAAGATTAGTTTTCTTGAATGGAAACGCCACCTTCAC
The DNA here is from genome assembly GCF_029909885.1 of Ochrobactrum sp. AN78. NCBI lineage: Bacteria > Pseudomonadati > Pseudomonadota > Alphaproteobacteria > Hyphomicrobiales > Brucellaceae > Ochrobactrum > Ochrobactrum sp. AN78. The sequence continues at coordinate 233,899 of NZ_JASAMU010000006.1, read as the reverse complement.
CGATTTTCATTTCAATGCCGGATGGTTTGGTTTCTTCCTGATAGGTATAAATAGCAAAACCTGCCACGACGACGATGAGAGCACCGATGATCAGATAAAGTCCGTTGCGATTCACTCTGAAACTCCTGAAATTTGAGGATGTAAAAGAAACGCCTGAACCCGTCGTTGGTTCCTGACCTTCTGCTTAACGTTGAAAACTGCAAATAAGCGTAAGGCTGTGAATAAAATTCGAAAAAGCTGTTTTTATCGCTTGCTTTATATCTGGCGATTAACTAGGAAAAGGCCGCTTACAAAGCACGGAGCGTAGCGCAGCCTGGTAGCGCATCTGGTTTGGGACCAGAGGGTCGGAGGTTCGAATCCTCTCGCTCCGACCATTTTTTTTACAGATAATTTGACAAGATGAGTATGTCGCAGTGAGTTGCTGTGGCGTGCGCCTTTATCGCGTTGACATGGTGCAGCGTGTAAACTATTGCCTTGTTGAAATTATCGGCCTTCGGGCACAAGACTATAGATCAAGGTTCTTCAAATGGTTGCACGTATTTACCGTCCAGCTAAGACCGCAATGCAGTCTGGTAAAGCCAAAACAGAAAACTGGCTTCTGGAATATGAGCCGGAAAGCGCTCGCAAGGTTGAGCCTTTGATGGGCTACACATCGTCTGGCGACATGAAGAGCCAGATTCGCCTGTCATTTGACAGCCGCGAAGATGCGATCGAATATGCGACCCGCAATGGCATTGCATATCGCGTGATCGAGCCGCACGAAGCAAAGCGCCGCAAGGTTTCTTATTCGGATAATTTCAGCTTCTACCGCGTTCAGCCTTGGACGCATTAACAGTTTAAAACCGCTACATGTTTCGCCTTAAATCCAGTGTGATTTTGAGGATAATGAAGCAGCAGCTTTTCCCGGCCCAGCACATTGTGTTAAGGCCGGGTTCTGATGGTGAGGTCCCGTAGCTCAGCTGGATAGAGCACCGGCCTTCTAAGCCGGTTGTCGTAGGTTCGAACCCTACCGGGATCGCCATTGTTTTCAATGGGTTAGGTGATGTGGGTATAAGGCCGGTTTACAGGTCTTTCGTGAGCGGTTTACAAAATTGTTCACTTTTTGCCCCGCTCAAGCTTCAAAATCACAGCATCGTTTGTCTCTTCATCGTGTGCCAGATAGTGCGCTTCAAGCACTCTGGTTACATCCTTGATCGAGTGTCCGGAATATGGTTACAGCTCCCGGCGTGTTGAACATCACAGGCTCGGCGACTGGCAAGCGATACACTGTTTACGCAAACGGAACTATCGGTACGTCAGGATCTGGAGCGAACTATTTCCCAGGCTCGGTAGCTGGTACAGTAGCTTCGGGCGGCCAATATCTTTGAGGTGAAACAATGAATTACGACCCAACAAATTGGTATTGGTCCGCAACTGATGGGCGAATCTTTTCGTCCTTAAGCAATAGTCTGGTGCCGAAAAACGATGCCAAGTTCAAGGAATTGTGCAATTTTGGTTTTCAACCAACGGCTTGGCCGAGAGATGAAGATGGAAATCAGTCTGATGAAGAATTGGCTAGAGTTCTAGCTCCGCATGGAATATTTTATTCCTCGTTTCCTGATCTGCAGGCTCGTTTGAAACGCCAAATCGACGCTGATGCTGAAGCTGAGCGCCTGCTATACATTACTCCTGGGTTTGGTCAGTCTATGACCTATCAACAGAAGGTCGCTGAAGCGCAGGCATTCAAAGCGGCCACTCATTCCCAGGCTTCTGACTACCCAATATTGTCGTCAGAGATCGGCATTACTGCTGAAACGCTGGATAAGGTCGCAGACATGGTACTCGCGGCTTTTTCCCAGTGGCAGCAGATTGGTGCGGCGATCGAGAGAATTCGCCTTGGTGCTAAGCGCGACATAGATGCCGCAGCGGATGGCGAAACTTCTTTAGCAATCCTTGCTGCTATTGTCTGGCCCTCGAGCCAAGATACCTTATAACGCGTTGCGACATGGCAACGACTGATCACGCGGCTTTCGCGCAGCTTCGATTATCGGTTGTTCTATAAACTTGTACGTCAATGCTGAAGCGGCAACAGTTAGAGGAAAGGACGTTAGAAAGAGAATCGCGAAGGCTCCCCAGTGACCTAATAAACTGAATCGATCAAGCGTCAGACAATACGCCAACACCAGCAAAATTGGCATGTGAAGAACATAGAACGCGTAGGATCTGTCTCCAAACCATTTCAATGGCGTTAGATAGTTGACCGCGCTTCGAAGGCGCTGCGAACTTTGGGCAGTGGAAGCTAGAAACCAAGTGATTGCCCAAATAGGCAAGGCCAAAGAGTATCCGCGAAGGTACGACTGTCCCAACAAAACAGTGAGAACCAATACGATCTTGAAGTACGGATTCATTTGTGCTGATGACTTGAACGCGTACGCCGACAACACGCCAATAAGGAAATAGTCTAATCGTAACGGCAAAAATGAAGGTGATGAGGTTTGCCAGATTTTGCCGATCTCTATGGCGGCTTGCCCAAAAACGACTATAGCGATCACCAACATTAAATACCCGTGTTTACGAGATGTCGTGAGGATGCCAACTAGAAGGGGCGCGACCACGTAGAATTGCCATTCAAGCGAAATTGACCATAGTGGACCGCTAAACGCATATTCACCCATTGGTAAAATGCTATTTGGTATCGTTCCGTGAAGCATAACTAGGTGTGCAGAGAAATTCTCCCAAAAATTAGCAAAAACCTCTGCATGTCTGTCAGTGAACCACGCACGCGCGTCGGCATAGTCAGATTCGCCGAGAACTGGGCCATAAAGGGAGGATGTGAGAATGCCTAAGAACAACGCTATTAGGTAGACTGGGTAAATTCTAGCAAATCTGCGGTATAGGTAACGTGAGTAGCGCTCTGGCTTGTCAATGCGCATCAAGCCAATAACAAAGCCGCTTAAGAGGATGAAAACATCCACTGCCAAATCACCTCTGCTAATGAATGGGTACCAAAGGCCACAAACCAGAAGCAAATGAGAAAGGTATACCCAGAGCGCAGCAACCCCGCGGGTCACGTCAAAAAAATCGTACTCAGCTTTTCTCAATGCGTCACCCCACGCCAGCCACCCAAGTGGTGTGTATCTACCGCATAAACTTACTGATCTGAAATCAAAAAATACGGCCCGAAAACACGGTCAGCTTCTTGTCTTTCGTTATAAAAGTGTTGCCATGCGATCTTGCGCTCGTTGCCACGCGATTTTGTGCGCTACAGCTAGCGATGAGAGATTGCACGCCGCTACAGGCACGAGAAAATTTTTAAGCCTAGGTCAGTATCCTGCGCGCTCGGATCAAAAGCTTCGATTATTAAAGCGATGGGAAAGCTAGCCCGCAGTAGTTGGGCTGCTGGTGGCTCGACGTAGCGCGCATCTTGCAAGGCTTTGATTAATGGGGGAGGCGCGTTAGCGCCTACCTCAACTTTGTATCTGGCTGCTGAAATCAATAAAGACCAGTGTGCCAAACCGCGACTTTTAATTACTTCTTTGTTTTTGCGGTATCTTTAATTTGCGTAGGGAAGCGTCCAGCCAATGGGCTGGATGGGGTTTCGGTTGCCGCTGATTTGTCTTTCTTTGGTTTCCGCACTTCACGATTGCTACGTACTTGGCCTTTTGCCATGATGAACACTTTCTTGCTTATGAGCGGAAGGTTCCGGATCTGCACAGGTGTCCGTTCAGATCATTGTGCTCAAGATAGCAACAGTATCACCAATGTTGATAAACGACGTATCAATTCGAAAGAAACTCATCCAAATATACACATTCCCGCGAATGCTCGGACGCGCTTATGCAAGACTTTTTGTGCTGAGCTGCCTTCGGCGCCGGTCGTGGTGTGAAGCGTATCTGAGGTAAGGCTAGCGAAGTCGCCTTGGGTGACGGGAGGGGCAGCATCAAGTGCACTTATTCCATGTCAGGAATATCGCCATACTGAAATATGATGGCAGGTGGTCCATATTCGCCAATATCGGGATCGGCTTCTCTGCTCCACGCCACTATACCGATATGTTTCCCCTCTAGCGCTTGAGCTGTGCGCAGAGCGCGGCCCTCGGTCTCAAACGCGATGGGGTCAAAAGCAGGAACTAATTCCCCGTCATCGTTCCGGTCAAAGGCCGCAACCACAATAAGTCGTGCCGCCGTCATTTAATTCACTTTCCCTTGGTGTCGAGATCTAGCTCCGCATTTATTTCAGCATCATTTGCGGATTTCTTTTTAGAAGCCTTTCCCTTGCCTGTTTTGGGTTCAGGTTGACGGTCGGGTGAGCTTGTAAATTTGATTGCCATGGAATTCTTATATTACCTCTGAAGCATTTCCAGAAAACTGCGAAGTGGTTTTGCGTGAGGATAATGCGTAAGTACAAATAATTAGAGCTGTTCCGGCGACAGGGTCTTGAGTGGAGCCGCTCTAAATGCGAACGTTCTTTAAATGTTCTTATTTCGCACGTAAGTCAACAGGCCTTGCAGTCGATCCAGAAACTAATTTATCCTGAACCGATCTGTCATAACACAACGCGAATATGCTCATGGCTTACTGGCCGTGTGGTCCGTCACCGCTACGGGAACGCGGGACGAATCTCGGACCACGATCACGCGGACCATCCCAATGTCGACCGCCCCGATCCCATCCGCGTCCACGGTCCCAATTGCGATCACGGTGCCAACGTCCACGATCCCATCCGCGACCGCGATAATAGTCGCGATCCCACCGATCATTACGATCATTGAGCGCGGCGCCAATGGCTACGCCCGCAATCAGTGGAATACCAATCAGTGCTGCGTTTCGGCCAAAGTCGTCTGAATAGCCGCCGCTCGATCCTTCACGCATTGCGAGATAGCGAGATGAGGCCCAGCCCGACAAGCCGCCATAGCTGATCTGGCACCAACCATAACCCGACGTGCAGCCTCGCACGTTGACGGGCGCACGGCTTGGGATGCTACCAAGTGCAGCATAGCCTGTGCCCGGACCTGTGCGGACATTAAGGTTGGTTGTCACGATTGCATTAGCAGCCTGTGCTGCACCCGCAGAAAAGACGCCTAATGCAACTATTGCTGCTTTGAAAGAAAGTCTCATCGGGGTTCTCCCTGAACAACTCCATTGGTTAATAAACGATGAAGGTCGGTAAGAAGTTCCCGTTGGTCCGTTTGTCGCGTACGCTTCAGCGACGGTGACGCAGAATGACGGCAATGGCTAAACCCGCCAGGCCGATAGCGATAACACCCTGCAACACGAAAACCCAGTTCATCATGGCATTTCCTTTTGGTGCTTTCAGCACCTCAAATCGGAAGAAACTAATCTGACTGGTTCCCTACCGCATTTCTTAGGCATGTGAAACGGGTATGTATTGTTCCCAGCTTACAGCTACGGAAACATTACTTTTTTTTAATCAAGCTATTCATGTTTCGTTCATCTGGCGGGGCGGACTATTGGCATCTTAAACTCAAGAAGGAAACCATGATGAAGCCGATTGTTCTCGCGCTAACCGCATTCTCGTTTCTTGCTGCACCTGTCGCGATGGCGCAACACCAGCCTTCGTCTCAAAGCAAATCACAGAAGGTTCAACAGCATAAAAGTGGTCCGAAACAGGAAGTTCGCAAGCAACAAAGCTGGAAGAAGGGCAATCGCTTGCCTGCAAACTATCGTGGTAATCAGGTGAAGAATTACTCGCAATATAAGTTGAGCAAGCCACCGCGTGGGTATCACTGGGTGAAGGTTAATAATGATTATCTTCTGATAAGTGTAGCATCAGGTATTATATCTAATATTGTTTCTGGCCGATGATGGCACAGATCAATAAAAAAGCGACTGTTGTGTCGCTTTTTTATTTGTTAACTATTCATCACGACCAAAGTATTTGTTCTTGATGGCAGCAAGTTCTTCATTTTCCTGAAGGCTGATAATTGCAATGGAAGCGGACTTTACAAGGTCGCTATGGCGCGGGAAGGCGAAACCATATTTGTCTGGACTAAAGATATTCCCGACCATTTCAACCGGCTCGTCTGGATGCTTGTGTGCATAGTATTCTAGCACCGGGCTGTCGCCGACAATTGCCGAAATTTCATCGTTTGTCAGTGCGGTCACCGCTTCGGGTAGGTGGTCGAAGGTCACTGTCGAGATTGAGCGAGCGGCCATCATCTGTTCCGCAATACTGCCCGCACGCACACCCACAGTCTTGTTTTGTAGATCAGCTAGGTTGTTGATGTTGTTGGAGATATGCGCAACGGTCATAACGCTGGTAACGGAGGACGTTACATAAGCCACCACGGCAATGCCGAATACAAGCCAGAACGCCTGCCAAATACGCCCCGCCCATCCAAAGAGATTCTTACGAGAGCTTTTGCCTGAAGTGGCAAGTGAAACAACGTGATAGAAGCTTTCTGCCAAGCCTTCCAGCCAGCGGCGTGGGAAGTTTTGGTCGAACCGGCGGTCAAAGAGCGTTAGCAGAATAGTGGCAATCAGAATGACAATGCCGATCCAAGCATAGGTTGCGAGGTGGCCGGCATTTTCCAGATCGCCGATCAGATCCTCCCAGCCATTGCCGGCTTGCGTATGCACCATGATCCGCAGGCCTGCATCAAACCATGGATGGGTAAAATCGACGACTTCAGCGCGCTTTTCGGTGATGGTGATGTTTGTAACAGCTGCATCAACTTCGCTCTCCGAGACAGCCTTCACCAATGCATTATAGTTCGGATATTCGATGAACTGAGATGCTAACCCCAGACGCGTGCTTACACTGCTCCAGAGGTCGACCGCCATTCCGGTGAATGTATCGCCCTGTTTGCTGACAAAAGGCTCGCTGACGTAAACGCCGACTTTCACCTGACGTAAAGGTGCGTCCTGCGCCGCAGTGGGGAACACAGAGAGTGTCAGAAAGAAGAGTGCTACTAGACTCTGTGCGAAGAAAATAGCCGGTTTTTTAGTCAAATTCTGCGATAACACTGTCACTAGCCGAAATTTTATTGCCGATAGTCAGAGAGTATAGATATTTCAGCAAGCAATGGAAGCAAAAGGATAGTGTTGTTAGCTTTATTATTTGATATTTATATATAACTTATATTGCATTTAAAGTGAACCCGTTCGATATCGTGCTTCATAACGCAAAACGTCGATCTGAGGCACTCAGATCGACGTTGTAACAGCGGCGTTTGTAGCGCGCCAAATAAGGCGCGCTTTTGTTATTCAGATTGCGGCAAAGCCTTTTTCAAGATCTGCGATCAGGTCAGGAACATCTTCTAGGCCTATTTGCAGGCGAACGACTGGACCTGGGTAATCGCCCTTGGCGACTGTGCGATCTTTCAGACCGACTTCATTTGCAAGGCTTTCATATCCGCCCCACGAATAGCCGAGCCCAAAAATATCGAGCGCATTCAGGAATGCGTGGGCCTCTTGGCGTCCACCGCTCTTGAGCACGAAGGCAAACACACCCGACGACCCTTTGAAATCGCGCTTCCAAAGTTCATGGCCGGGATGGCTTTCAAGCGCTGGGTGCAGCACACGATCGACAGCTGGGTGGCTTTCCAGCCAATGCGCAACCTCTAGCGCGCTTTTGCGATGATGTTCGAGACGAACGCCCATCGTGCGCAAGCCGCGCAGAATCTGATAGGCGTCATCAGGCGCCGCACACAGACCAAGCGTACCATGGGTTTCTAGCAACTGCGGCCAGCATTTTTCGTTGGCCGAAATAGTTCCGAACAAAATGTCGGCATGGCCCGACGGATACTTTGTGGATGCGTGGATACTGATATCGACGCCAAAATCCAGCGGTTTGAAATAGAGCGGTGTTGCCCATGTATTGTCCATCATGACAATAGCGCCAGCCTTGTGAGCCGCGTCAACGATAGCCGGAATGTCCTGTATTTCGAACGTGTTGGAGGCAGGCGATTCCGTGAACACCACTTTGGTGTTGGGGCGCAAAAGCTTGGCAATGCCTGAGCCGATCTCCGGATCGTAATATTCAACGTCAATGCCCATACGCTTCAAGATCGTATCAGCGAAGTGACGGGTCGGATTGTAGATCGAGTCGACAAACAGAACGTGGTCGCCGGGCGACAGGAAGGCCAGCAAGGGAATTGTGACAGCGGCCAGTCCTGACGGGACGCAGACAGTCCCAGCAGACCCTTCCAGCGCGTCGATTGCCTTGCACAATGCTTCACTAGTTGGCGTTCCCCGGGTGCCATAAGTGTATTTTTGATTGCCTGTCGCCATGGTTTGCGCATCAGGAAACAGGACCGTGGAAGCGCGCACGACGGGTGGATTAACGAACCCGTGATAGTCGCGAGGCTCGTACCCATCACGGGTCAAGCGCGTGTTTATGCCCAGCTTTTCTGTCTTGTCCTGCTTGTTAGTCACGAAATTGCCTCCAGGCCGTGTTGCATGCTGATCTACCGACTCTCATTTGGAGAGTTTTGTAAACTTGCGTCCATCGGAAACAATTTTGCAACGGAATGTGTTTGTGTCCGCTTCCGGTGGATACTTCCAATTTATTGGATAAAGCGCGCATGGGGCGGATGCAACATCGAGCTTTGTAACAGTGATAATGTAAACCAGAGAAAGAGTAATCTCGATATGCCCGATCTGAATAAGCGTAAAGCCTCAAGCATTATCTTTTATCCGGTTCGCGCAGCATCGGAGCTGATAAGAGCGCTTTTGAGGCCAGCTTATCCGGGTGCGCCGTCGAGTTGGACAATGGAGATGACGGCACTCGTTGTGCTTCTGCCTTTCGTGTTGCTGGTTTTGCATATTTGGGACGCGCAGATTGTCCGGGCTGCAATGAACAGCGATTTCATCCTCATGGAAGTGCTTCGGACGACTACCGACCTGATTCGTACGATTGTCTGGCTGGGCATAGGTATGATCGTTTGGATGGTTACAGCACTCCTGCTTTCACCTTCCATACGTCTTAACGCGCAGCAGATACTCGTTCGCTTTCACAGCTGGGCAACGCTTGTGCTTGCTTCGATTGTAGTGGGCAGTTTTCCAACTGAGATTGGGAAGCTTGTTATAGGGCGTGCACGCCCGCTTTTGCTTGATGAACTGGGGTCTGCGTATTTCTCACCGTTTCGCGGTGAACACTCCTACGAAAGCTTCCCGTCAGGACATTCCATGATGGCCGGTATCATGCTGGTATCACTATGGATTTTCTTGCCGCGCTGGCGATTTCTGACCGTGCCGGTCTGCATACTTTTTGTAATCAGCAGGCTTGCCGCCGGTGCTCATTACCCGACTGATGTCGTGGCTGGGCTGGTAATTGGCTTTATCGCGACGTGGTGGGCTGCTCGCTTTATGGCGACGCGAAATATTATTTTTTCTCTTGATGAAGATCAGATCATGCCACGTATATAAGCTTGACAAGAACGAGGTGTTTCTCACAGTGAGTTTCACCTCGTAACGCTATTAAGTATTTGTATTTAATTAGTTATTTTTATTCTTTTCATTTTAAGTAATTGCTAATCTGCAATCCGAACAAATTTACTCGGAAATAGGGAAATCATGTAAATTTCTGCATGCATCGCGACATTTTTTTGAGCAAACAGGCTTTTCTCTGGACGTTAAGAGCTTGACCAAAACCAAAATATCGCCTTCGATAGAGCGGTGAAGGCGACAGGTGTCCTACGCCCATAAAAACCAATGAGGGTCGATAACGGCTCCGGGCGAGAGATAGCTTGTGTGATGCAGGGGTTGGGGGAGGTCTTACGACTGGCTCTTCAGCTTAATGCTAAAAATAAAGCAACAGAGACGATTGGCTGTTCGGCTTATCGATCTCCAGGGAACATAAAAGGTTGCAGGCCAGATGAAAAAAACTGTTTTGACAGGGGTATTGGGTGCAGCGGCGTTGTTTGGCGCGGCTTCGGGAGCATCGGCAGATACGCTTTCTGATGTGAAGGCGAAAGGGTTCCTGCAGTGTGGCGTCAATACAGGTTTGCTCGGTTTCGCATCGCCAGATGACAAGGGCGAATGGTCGGGCTTTGACGTTGATTATTGCCGTGCGGTTGCCGCAGCCATTTTTGGCGATCCAACCAAAGTTAAGTTTACACCACTGAACGCGAAAGAGCGATTTACCGCGCTGCAGTCCGGTGAAGTGGACGTTCTGATCCGTAACACCACTTGGACCATCAGCCGCGACACATCGCTTGGTCTCGATTTCCCGGGCGTCAATTATTATGACGGCCAGGGCTTCATGATCAATTCCAAGAAACTTTCAGGCATCAATTCCGCGCTTCAGCTTTCCGGTGCATCCATCTGCGTTCAGGCTGGTACGACCACTGAATTGAACATGGCCGACTATTTCCGCGCCAATAAGATGGATTACAATCCGGTCGTCTTTGAGAAGCTCGAAGAAGCCAACGCAGCATACGATTCTGGTCGTTGCGATGCTTACACAACTGACCAGTCCGGCCTTTATTCGACCCGCCTGACACTGGCCAATCCAGACGATCATGTCGTTTTGCCAGAAATCATTTCCAAGGAGCCGCTTGGACCGGCTGTTCGTCAGGGGGATTCAAAGTGGGCCGACGTTATCCGCTGGACCCACTATGCGTTGCTCAATGCTGAAGAGTTCGGCATCACCAAGGCAAATGTCGAAGAGATGAAAAACTCCGACAATCCGGAAATCAAGCGCTTGCTTGGCTCTGAAGCTGACACAAAGATCGGAACGGATCTCGGTCTCACCAATGATTGGGTCGTGAACATCATCAAGGGTGTTGGCAATTACGGTGAATTGTTCGAGCGCAATCTCGGTGCCGGTAGCCCGCTCAAGATTGCTCGCGGTCTGAACGCACAGTGGACCAAGGGTGGCGTGCAATACGGTATGCCTATCCGCTAAGGATTGCTGTTGTTGGATGATATCAGGCGGGGGCAGCTATGCGCCCGCCGGATTTGTCGGCTCTAGGATAGTGCTGAGAGAAACGAATTCAGGTATCCTTTGAGCCATCAGTTCGCAGATCAGAATCTGGCACATCGTACCAAGCAATTTAATCCGCGCCTCGCGCTCACTGTGCAAGGCTGCACGACTCGGCATTTAAACGTATCTGCTTTGAACTGATTATCCCGGTGGGGGTCGGGAGCTACAGCTATTTTTTCAAAGCTGATGCGAAGGCCGAAAGAAAACAGGAAACATATGGCTTCCTATTCTGTAACCGAACAACGCCGCAGCGGCGGTGGAACGTCTCTCCTGTATGATCCGCGCGTTCGCGGCATCTTCTATCAGGTTCTGGTGTTCGTCGCCGTTGTGGCTTCGATTTATTGGATCGTGGGTAACACGATCACCAATCTTCAACGTGCCAACATCGCTTCCGGCTTCGGCTTTCTGAACGGACGCGCTGGCTTCGATGTCAGTCAGACTCTGATCTCTTATTCAAGCGATTCAACCTATGGTCGGGCGGTTCTTGTCGGTCTGATCAACACGCTTTACGTCGCGGCGCTCGGTGTGGTTCTGGCGTCGGTGATCGGGTTTCTGGTCGGTATTGGGCGGCTTTCACGTAACTGGCTGATCCGCAAGATCTGCATGGTCTACGTGGAAGTGTTCCGCAATATTCCGCCACTGCTGGTTATTTTCTTCTGGTATTTCGGCGTTCTCTCGGTTCTGCCCCAAGCGCGTGAAAGCCTTTCATTGCCGCTTGGAACTTACCTGAACAATCGCGGCTTCTTCATGCCCGCGCCCGTATGGGGCGAGGGCGCTTGGTTATTGCCGGTAGCACTGCTGCTTGGCGTCGTGGCTTCGTTTTTCGTCGCTCGCTGGGCGAAGCGCCGTCAGATGGCAACGGGTCAACCGTTTCATACAGTTCGTGTGTGTGCAGCACTTATTATCGGTTTGCCGATCCTCGCTCTGATCGCCACAGGTTTCCCGATTACTTTCGATTTGCCGAAGCTAGGGACATTCAATCTTACTGGCGGCGCACAGATTAAGCCGGAGTTTCTCGCTCTCCTGCTGGCCTTGTCGTTCTATACGGCATCGTTCATTGCGGAAACTGTTCGCGCAGGCGTTCTCGGCGTGAACAAGGGGCAGACGGAAGCCGCCTATGCGGTCGGTCTGAGGTCCGGGCAGACGATGCGTCTCATCATCGTGCCGCAGGCATTGCGCATCATTATCCCACCACTGTCGAGCCAGTATCTCAATCTTATCAAGAACTCCTCGCTCGCTATTGCAATCGGTTATCCGGATCTTGTGGCCGTTGGCGGCACGATCCTCAACCAGACCGGTCAGGCTGTGGAAGTCGTGGCAATATGGATGGTTATCTATCTCGGCATTAGTCTGGTTACCTCCGGCATCATGAACTGGTTCAATGCCAAAATGGCGCTGGTGGAGAGATGACAATGGAAAACGCAAATCTCCAATATGTTCGCACGCAAATGGTCGAGGGTGAGACGCCACCTCGCTCGGTTCAGGGCTTTTCCCACTGGCTGCGTGTCAATCTTTTTGCAACGCCAGCTGATGCTGCTCTGACGCTCTTCGGCCTCGCGATTGTTGCATGGTTTCTGCCGTCAATGATCCAATGGCTATTCATCAATGCGGCATGGACGGGTACTGATCGCACAGCATGTTTGACCGTAGCTCAGGGCGGTGTGCAGCCGGAAGGCTGGTCTGGTGCCTGCTGGGCCTTTGTGAACGCAAAATACCAGCAGTTTATCTATGGTCGCTATCCGCTTGAAGAGCGTTGGCGTGTCAATTTGACGGCAGCATTGTTTGTCGTTCTGCTGGTTCCGCTGATGATCCCGAAGGTCCCGCACAAGACGATGAACGCCATCCTGTTTTTCCTGGTGTTCCCGGTTGTTGCATTTTTTCTGCTGGTCGGCGGCTGGTTCGGCTTGCGTTATGTAGAATCATCGCTTTGGGGCGGCCTTCTCGTTACGCTGGTGCTATCCTTCGTCGGTATCACCGTGTCGCTGCCACTTGGTATCGTGCTCGCGCTCGGGCGGCGTTCAAAGTTGCCTGTGATCAAAACGCTTTCCATCATATTTATCGAAATGGTGCGCGGCGTTCCGCTGGTGACGGTCTTGTTCATGGCAAGCGTGATGCTGCCATTGTTCCTGCCACCGGGTGTGACTTTCGACAAGCTGATGCGTGCTTTGATTGGTGTGGCGCTGTTCGCATCTGCCTATATGGCTGAAGTGATACGTGGCGGCCTTCAGGCAATCCCACGTGGACAATATGAAGGAGCAGATGCTCTGGGGTTGAGTTACTGGCAGAAGACCGGCCTCATTGTATTGCCGCAGGCATTGAAGATCTCGATTGCAGGCATCGTAAACACCTTCATTGGTCTCTTCAAGGATACGAGCCTTGTCTACATCATTGGATTGTTTGATCTGCTCGGCATCGTCCGTCAGAACTTCTCCGATGCAAACTGGGCTTCTCCACAGACACCTGCAACAGGATTGATCTTTGCGGGCTTTGTTTTCTGGATTTTCTGTTTCGCCATGTCGCGATACTCTATATTCATGGAACGAAGGCTCGACACGGGTCATAAACAATAAGAATCAAGGAAATATTGGAAATGAGTGCACAAAGCGCCCTCCCACAATCCGAACTCGGTGTCGAAATCGACCGTAAAAAACATGAAGTCTCGAAGACCGAAGTGGCCATCGAACTTAAGAATATGCACAAATGGTATGGCGAGTTTCACGTTCTGCGTGATATCAACCTGAAGGTCATGCGCGGCGAACGTATCGTTGTTGCGGGCCCATCGGGCTCGGGTAAGTCAACGATGATCCGTTGCATCAACCGTCTGGAAGAACACCAGAAAGGCCAGATCATCGTTGACGGTATTGAACTTACCAATGACCTCAAGAAGATCGATGAAGTGCGCCGTGAAGTCGGTATGGTGTTCCAGCACTTTAATCTCTTCCCGCATCTGACTATTCTGGAAAACTGCACGCTAGCGCCGATCTGGGTGCGTAAAATGCCAAAGAAGAAGGCGGAAGAAGTCGCCATGCATTATTTGGCGCGCGTGAAAATCCCGGAACAGGCCAACAAGTATCCGGGCCAGCTTTCAGGTGGTCAGCAGCAGCGTGTGGCAATTGCCCGTGCGCTTTGTATGAACCCAAAGGTTATGCTGTTCGACGAGCCGACATCGGCGCTTGATCCGGAAATGGTCAAGGAAGTGCTCGATACGATGGTGAGCCTTGCCGAGGAAGGTATGACGATGATTTGCGTGACGCACGAAATGGGCTTTGCGCGTCAGGTTGCCAATCGCGTGATCTTCATGGATCAGGGTCAGATCGTTGAGCAGAATTCGCCAGCCGAATTCTTCGACAATCCGCAGCATGAGCGCACCAAGCTGTTCCTGAGCCAGATCCTGCACTAAGCGATAAACTGGCTGAAATACCAGAACACCCGCCGGATAATATCCGGCGGGTGTTCTGCCAATAGACTGAATGTGGCGGATTATTCGTCGTGTGGGCCTTGGCAAAACTGAATGCGATTGCCGAAAGGATCAATCACCGCCATAACGTGACCCCATGGAGCATCTTCAATGCCTGGGCGCATGTAGCGATAACCGCGCGAATTGACTTCCTTTTGGAATTCCTCGACGCCCTGCATACGCACGAAGATATTCGCGCCAGGGCTGCCGTCGCCGTGATGTTCGCTTAGATGTAGCACGAGATCCCCACGCGAAACCTGCATATAAAGCGGCATTCCCTCTGCAAAGCGATGTTCCCAATCGAGCGTGAAGCCTAGAAAGCCAACATAGAAATCTTTGGCTTTTTCGATATCGAAAATGCGGAAGATTGGGCACGTCTGTTCAAAATGGATTGTCATTCTGGCTGGCCTTTGCAACTGGTATGTCTATCCCGATAGAAGAGGTGGTCGTGACAGAATATCGTTGGACTGAACATCTGGAGCCAAAGCAATATCGCGAGTTCCATGCTTTTTACAGTAAAGAATGGTGGACCTCAGCACGCACATTTGAAGATGTGTCCCATATGCTCACGCATTGCGATCTTACGCTGTTCTGCCGCGATACAAGTGGAGCGATTATCGGCTTTGCGCGGGTGTTAAGCGATTTCACTTTCAAAGCCATGATTTTTGATGTGATCATAGCTGAACAGTGCCGTGGTCAAGGGCTTGGACAAGCACTCGTTGAACGCATTCTCAACCACGAAAAATTGCAGCGGGTCAAAAGCTTTGAGCTTTATTGTCCCGAAAGACTCATCTCCTTTTACGAAAAGCTCGGCTTTGTAAAAGGCACTTCGACCCTGCTGTCCTATCAACGATGAATTAGTCTTCGACAAAGTTGCGCAGACGCTGCAGTGCATCGTCCCATTGCGAGGAAACGGTGGTGAGATAAGCTCGGGCATCGACAAGCGGGGTAGGGCAAAGCCGGAAGCGGCTTTCTCTGCCTACTTTATCGCGCTCAACCAATCCTGCTTGTGCAAGCACCGAAAGATGCTTGGTCATGCCCTGCCTGCTAATGCTGCCGTTTTGAGAGAGCGTGACGATTGAGCGGCTTTCGCCGTCACTCAAGGTCTCGATCAGCGCCAGCCGAGTGGGATCGGCCAGCGCTGCAAAAATGGCAGATATATTTCCTGGTTGCGTGAACGAGGCTTCGGTCATTTGCTTTCGAGGTAATCCTTTATATTCCGCATCTGCTCTTCCCACCCGCCAGTATTCATTCGAAGAGCTATTGGCTGGCGATCAGCCGGTAGCGCGTCGAAGCCTGTTTCGATGACGGTAAGCCTTGTACCGGATTCTGTTTCCTTGAGCTTAAACTCTACCAGAGTCTGTGGTTCTTTAGAGTAATCCGCATCTGTTTCAACTGCATAGGGATGCCATGTGAAGGCAAAATAATGCGGAGCTTTCATATCCTTGATGAAGGAAGTCCATTTGGTGTCGCCGCATCCGTCGAACGTAAAGTGACCGGTCGAAGGGGTGTCGACGATAAATGGCCCATCAATTTTGACTTTGAACCATTCACCGAATTCCTCATGGTCAGTGAGTGCGCGCCATACGCGATCAATGCCTGCGCGAAGGTCTACAGTTTTTTCTATTCGGTCCGTTACTAATGCCGTTGTCATGATCTACATCCTTTCAAATTGGCAACTGTATGGTTGCTAATTTACACGACTTAAATATAAAAGCAACCAAAAGGTTGCGTATAATTAATCGTGTGGAGATGCCTTGGCTGGAAGTGGAAAAAGCATAATAAATTTTTCTGCCAAAGCGCGGTCGCCTTTGAGCGTGAGCACATTTGCAGCTTCAAGGGCCGCGAGAGGTTGCCCGCCATAAATGGTTGCGGCCATCATGCGAGGCGAGCTTTCAAAGGCGATATCGTACTGCTCCGCTTTGCCGCGCGTAATCGCCAGTTTGCTGTCTTGCAAGTGTGCAATGAAGTCTTCTCCATCCAGCCGCAGTCCGACAATAGCTGTCAAGCCTTGTGAAAGATTGGGATCGATCATGGTTCTGAGCGAAAGCAGGAACGAAGTGGTTGAGATAGGTAAGTTTGGGTCATGGCTGGGTGAACGGGCCGCCCATCGGCCGAGCGTCTGTAGAATCGGTTCGGCCTCGTAGCCCCACTTGGTCAATTCATAGACTTTTACTGAGGCGGGAGGCGGGAGCTTCGATTTGCGTAGAATGCCAGCTTCTTCCAATCCCTCTAGCCGCTGGGTGAGGACATTGGCACTTATTCCGGGTAGGTCGGCGCGCAAATCGCTAAAGCGCTTAGGCCCAAACATCAATTCACGAATGACGAGCAATGCCCAACGTTCACCAATCAAATCAAGGGCATGAGCCGCAGCACATGCATCATCATAGCTGCGTCTTGCTGTAGGATTGTCGGGTTTAGTTACTTTTTCTAACTTCATAGTTGCTAATTATAACTTACCTGTCATTATGTGCAAGTGAACTTACGTTGGTTGGGGCTGGCCGATTCATTAAACCCGACTATATCGCCAAGGGGGTCGGGCAGGCGATAGAAAACCAAAATGTAAAATGGGCGCTTCAAGCCCACCAATGGAGGAATAACATGCCTAAATTGATTTTCGTGAACCTGCCCGTCAAAGATGTTGCGCGCTCAACCAGTTTTTATGAAGCGATAGGCGCGACCAAAAACCCGATGTTCTCGGATGAAACAGGATCCTGCATGGTGTTTTCCGACACCATCCACGCAATGGTCCTCAGTCACGATAAATTCAGCCAGTTCACGCCAAAGAAGATTTCAGATGCGAATGCTACAAGCGAAGTGTTGATCTGCTTGTCAGCGGACAGCAAGACGGAAGTGGATGAAACGGTTGAGAAGGCCGTGAAGGCTGGCGGTCGGGCGGATCCTGCTGCAAAGCAGGATTATGGTTTCATGTATGGCCGCAGCTTTGAAGATCTCGATGGCCATATCTGGGAACTGATGTGGATGGATATGGAAGCAGCTGCCAAAGCCATGGGCTAACGCAAAGACATAGGGGCTGAGACATATGGGAGGAGAAATCCATGTCTGGTTTAACAGTCTGCCTCTGGTTTGATAATAAGGCCGAAGAGGCAGCCAATTATTACGTGTCGCTCTTCCGCGATTTGGGAAGACCGGCATCAATAGATGGCTTCATTCGGTTTGAACATGGCCATCAAACCGGAGGAACCGACGTCGTGACTGCAAATTTCACGCTCGATGGGCAGGCGATGACGGCCTTGAATGGCGGACCACAGTTCAAGTTCAATCCGGCCACGTCGCTTATTCTGAAATGCAAGGATCAAGCGGAACTTGATGCTTTTTGGGATAGGTTGCTGGAAGGCGGCTCGGCCATGGAATGTAGCTGGCTGACGGATAAATATGGCTTCGCTTGGCAAATTGTGCCGGAATTTCTGCTGGATATTTTGCAGGACGGTGCGTCAGACGTCAGACAGCGTGTCGCAAATGCCATGATGACAATGGTCAAGATTGATATCGCGACGTTGGAAGCTGCCCGAGACGCCCGTTAATTTTGCACGACCGCAACGGCATCATAACCATACAGCCAGTCCAGATCTTTCAGGAAAGAATCTGGACTGCGTATGGCAAAAAGCATGTTGCGGCCGAGCGCAAAGACACCGGTCGCGTGATAGGCGAACCGGTTCAGCTGCCCACGTTTGGCGACAGCTGCGATCCGTTCCTTACGCACTTTGTCGAAATGCTGAAGTGCCGCTTGTTGATCGGCAGCGTCTAGTGCTTCTGCCAGTGTTGCCGCGTCTTCGATGGCCATGGCCGCACCTTGCGCCCCGAAAGGCGTAACAGCGTGAGAAGCATCACCAAGCAGGATTGTTCGTCCATCGCAGACGTATTGCGCATCCGGCATCTCGAACAATGGCCAATAGGTCCATTCTGGCGCTGTGGCGATCACATCGCGAACTGCTGGGTGCCATTTCTTGTAAATAAATTTGAGCTGCTCGTGGTCTCCGACCTTTGACCAGCCTTCGCCCGGATTTTCGCCGCCTGTTATCGCGACGAAATTGAAATGTGTCCCACCTTTGACCGGATAGGCGATGAAATGAACCTGTTTACCAAGCCATGCCGATACAGCTTTTTTCAGCGGCAGTACATTTGTGAAGGATGCGGGCAAATCACTGGTAGCGATCGTGCTGCGCCACGCGATATGTCCGCTGAAGCGGGCTTTGCTTTGCGCAGCATTTGCCCGTTCTGCAGACCATACACCGTCACATCCGAGCAGATAATGCGCTTCAATGGTCTCAGTTACGTTTCCGCGACGAACCTCAGCCTGTATCGCTTGGCCAATGACTTCGTGTCGAATGATTTCCGAGCCGAGATTAATGTCTATGGCTGGGTTTTCCACGCAAGCAGCAAGTAGAGCTGATTGCAGGTCTGCGCGGTGGCAGACAAGGTAAGGGTAATGCCAGCGCTTGAGTGCTTTATCGCCAAGCTCCATTGCGAGAAGAGGGCGTGCGCTGCGACTATCAATCAGGAAAAGCGCATCAGGCGTAACAGCTTGTGTGGAAAGCCTGGCGGCAATGCCAAGGCGTTGCAGATGGCGCATGGCGTTCGGGGCCAATTGCAGGCCCGCACCAACTTCAGAGAGTGCATTGGCTTTTTCGAAAAGCTCTACTGACCAACCTCTGGCTGCAAGCTCAAGCGCTGCACTTAATCCTGCAACGCCTGCTCCTGCAATCAATATGCGCCCTTTGCCCAAGCTGCTCATAATTTAAGCGACACGATAATTGCCGCTATCTATTTTCAGGCAGCTTTGTCGGCTGGCGCTTCATAGACGCAGCCCGCCGGAACGGTTTCGTCAGCATGAAGATGCGCGTTGTAGCGGTAGAGCGTCGAGCAATAAGGGCAAACGACTTCGCTTTCGTCACCCATGTCGAGGAAGACATGTGGATGATCGAAGGGTGGATTCGCGCCGACGCACATGAATTCCTTCACGCCGATTTCAATGGCATTATGGCCAGCGTCATTCTGGAAGTGTGGGATGATGTGATCGGACATGATACGCTCCGGTGCTTGTGGATCGCGACATTCTAGTGGATTGAATTTGACGTTTGAATCCAGACTGACACACACGCTGTGTCAAACGTCAAATTCGAAAAATCCACTAGATTCATAAGCTTGCTAGTGGTCTGATTCCAACATTTGTCCGACGCCTGTATCCGAGGGATGAAAATGTCGGAATCAGACCACTAGTAGGGTGGCTATTTTGGGAGGGTTTACCGCGAACGGCTTGTTTCTGGAAGCGTTTTCATCAATTCTGGAGACATTTCAAGCGGTTTGCTATCAAACTGTCATATGACAGCCATAGGCTTATGGTCGCGCCGGGATTTTCCGGTAAAAGCCGGGACAGGAAAAATGAACGAAAACAGCGTTATGGCACCCCAAACCACAGATTTGACCTCCGATGTGACCACAGAGGCAGCAACTGATGTTTCTGCGGGCAAGAACACCGGCAAAGTTCAAAACGCTCACGAAACTTTGAACGATGACCAGACCTCGGCGCTGATGCAAAGCCCTGAGCGCTTCGTCAATCGCGAGTTTTCCTGGCTGCAGTTCAATCGCCGTGTTCTTGAAGAAGCTGCGAATATAACCCAGCCCCTGCTTGAGCGCCTAAGATTTCTGTCCATTTCAGCAGCCAATCTCGATGAGTTTTTCATGGTCCGCATTGCGGGGCTCGCTGCACAGGTGCGCGCTGGTGTTGCCATGCGCAGTGCTGATGGCCGCACTCCCCAAGAGCAGCTCGATTTTGTTCTGGAGGAGGTAGGACGTCTCCAGGAAGGCCAGCAGGAGCGTCTGCGCACGCTGCGTGAGGAGCTTGAAAAAGAGAGTATCGAAATCGTGCGCCCGTTGGCTTTGTCGAAGACGGAGAAGGACTGGCTTGAGAATCATTTCCTTGAGACGATTTTCCCGGTTCTGACTCCGCTTTCCATCGACCCGGCTCATCCGTTTCCGTTCATTCCCAATCTCGGCTTTTCCATTGCGCTGCAACTCGCGCGCCGCCTCGACAGCCATCCGATGACTGCACTCTTGCGTATTCCTGTTGCGCTCAGGCGTTTCATCCAGCTGCCGACCGAGCAACAGAATGCTTACCGTTTCATCACGATTGAGGATGCAGTCAGCCTGTTCATTGGCCGCCTTTTCCCGGGCTATGAAGTGCGTGGCGCAGGAACATTCCGCATCATTCGTGACAGCGATATCGAAGTGGAAGAAGAGGCGGAAGATCTCGTCCGTCTTTTTGAAACTGCGTTGAAGCGTCGTCGGCGCGGTCAGGTCATCCGTATTGAGTTTGACTCCGAAATCCCTGAGGCGCTGCGCGTCTTCGTTGCAACCGAGCTTGGCGTATCGGAAAACAGGATTAGCGTTCTGGAAGGCCTCCTTGCGCTCAACATGATTTCGGAAATCGTGTCGATTCCACGGGATGATCTCAAGTTCATATCCTACAATCCGCGCTTCCCAGAACGTATTCGCGAACATGGCGGCGATTGTTTCGCAGCGATTCGCGAGAAAGACATCGTTGTCCACCATCCATATGAATCGTTCGACGTTGTAGTGCAGTTCCTGCGTCAGGCCGCTGCAGACCCGGATGTGCTGGCGATCAAGCAGACGCTTTATCGCACCTCCAATGACAGCCCGATTGTACGCGCATTGGTTGATGCTGCTGAAGCAGGCAAGTCGGTTACGGCGCTTGTCGAACTGAAGGCGCGTTTCGATGAAGAAGCCAATATTCGCTGGGCACGTGATCTTGAACGCGCTGGCGTGCAGGTTGTGTTCGGCTTCATTGAGCTGAAAACACATGCGAAGATGTCGCTCGTGGTGCGTCGTGAAGACCAGAGACTGCGCACATATGTGCATCTGGGTACCGGCAATTATCATCCGATCACGGCGCGTATCTATACCGATCTGTCGTTCTTTACATCTGATCCCGATATTGCGCGCGATGTAGCGCATATTTTCAATTTCATCACGGGCTATGCGCAACCGGCTGAAGAGATGAAAATCGCTATTTCACCGCTGACGCTTCGCACGCGAATCCTCAAGCACATCGAAGACGAAATCACCAATGCGAAGGCCGGACAGCCTGCTGCGATCTGGATGAAGATGAATTCGCTCGTCGATCCACAGATTATTGATGCGCTCTATAAGGCAAGTCAGGCAGGCGTTCACATCGATCTGGTGGTGCGTGGCATTTGCTGTCTGCGACCGGGTGTTCCGGGTCTCTCAGATAACATCCGCGCAAAGTCCATTGTTGGACGTTTTCTTGAGCACAGCCGCATATTTTGCTTTGGAAACGGGCATGACCTACCTTCCGGCAAGGCAATCGTCTATATCGGTTCAGCCGATATGATGCCACGCAATCTCGACCGCCGTGTTGAAACTTTGGTGCCCATCACCAATGCCACCGTGCATCAGCAAATCCTGTCGCAGATCATGTTTGCCAACATAATTGATAACCAGCAGAGCTATCAGCTACTTGCGGATGGTACCTCTCGCCGGATAGAAAAAGAAGCTGGAGAAGAAGCTTTCAACGCGCAGGAATATTTCATGACAAATCCAAGCTTGTCGGGTCGCGGAAAGTCGCTGAAGTCATCTGCCCCCCGCCTGATTGCGCATCGTAAACGTGCGCAGGCGGAAAGAAACACGACTTCATGAGTCCAGCAGTCGCACAAGGCCGTTTGAAAGGCCTCAAGCCCGTCGCGGTCATCGACATTGGGTCCAACTCGATTCGTGTCGTGGTTTATGAAGGCATCGTTCGTTCGCCGACGGTGCTTTTTAATGAAAAGCTTCTCTGTGGTCTTGGCAAGGGATTGGCCAAGACCGGCAAGCTTAATGAAAAATCTGTCGATATAGCATTGCGCGCTTTGAAACGGTTCCGTGTTCTGGCCGAACAGGCTGGCGCGATTTCGATTCATGCGCTGGCAACCGCAGCCGCGCGCGAAGCGAAGAATGGTCCCGATTTTATCGCACAGGCTGAAGCCATTCTCGGTCGGCATATTGAAGTCTTGTCCGGCAAGGAAGAAGCCTATTATTCCGCACTCGGCATTATTTCCGGATTCTACAAGCCACAAGGCGTAACGGGCGACCTTGGCGGCGGCAGCCTTGAGCTGGTTGGTGTCAACGATCATGATGTAGGCGAGGGCATTACGCTTCCGCTCGGTGGCCTTCGGTTGCAGGACATGTCCAACGAACAGCTTCCAGAGGCTGCGAAGATCACCCGTACGGAACTTGCGCGCGCAACGCTTCTTGAACAGCATCAGGGGGAGGTGTTCTACGCAGTTGGCGGCACGTGGCGAAATCTCGCCAAGCTGCACATGACTGCAAAGCACTATACGCTTCATGTCATGCACGGATATGAGATGGACCCGGTGGAAGCGCAGAGTTTCCTAAAGCGTGTTGCAAAAGGCAATCTCGACACGATGCGCGGCATCGAAGCGGTGTCGAAAAACCGTCGCCAGCTTCTTGCTTATGGCGCAACCGTTCTGCTTGAAACTATTCGGCGTATGAAACCATCGAAGATCGTATTTTCGGCTCTTGGTGTGCGTGAGGGTTACCTGTATTCGCTGCTGCCGAAGAACGAGCAGAGGCTCGATCCTCTGCTGGCATCGGCGGAAGAACTGGCAATCCTGCGCTCGCGTTCACCGCGTCATGCGCGCGAACTTGCAACATGGACCACACTTTCTTTGCCGGTTCTCGGATTTGACGAGACTGAAGATGAAAGTCGTTACCGACAGGCGGCCTGTCTGGTTGCCGACATAAGTTGGCGTGCACATCCTGATTATCGCGGCTCGCAGGCACTGAACATCATCGCGCATGGTTCGTTTGGTGGTATTGATCACCCGGGCCGTTCTTTCATGGCACTGGCAAATTATTATCGCCACGAAGGGCTGGTCGAGGACGAGATTGCGCCGGAGATTTTGCAACTTGCAACGCCACGATTGCGTGAGCGTGCCAGGCTGCTGGGCGCGCTCTTACGCGTTATCTATCTGCTTTCGGCGTCCATGCCGGGCGTGATTCCTCGCCTTTATTGGCGTGAAGAGGATAACGGCATTGCGCTGGTCGTGCCGGGGGATCTCGCTGATTTGATTTCCGATCGTCCAGAAGGGCGATTGCAGCAACTTGCCAAGCTTACCGGGAAAAACCTGTACTTTGCCGTCGGCGACAGCGCCATTGAGGCGAAAGAGCACCCTTAGAGCGTTTCGATCTGATTGGATCAGATCGGCGCTCTAATTATCTGTTTTAACGCGCATCTTTGTCCGAAAACCGTTTCACACTTTTCGGGATGCGCTCTAAAGCATTTCCAGCAAAAGTGCGAAGCGGTTTTGCGTCGGATAATGTGTAAAAACAAATAATTACAGCGCTTCCAACAAACAAAAAAAGGCCGATCCGATATTTCTTCGAATCGGCCTTTTCATTGTTTCCATTGCTGCGTTAGTTCAGTTCCACCGCCTGGATACGACGGTTTTCAAATTTGATACCAATTTTGCCAGCGATGAGGTCTAGTGCCTTTTGGCCGAAGACTTCCCGTCGCCAGCCGTGCAGTGCGGGCACCTTGGCGTTTTCGCCTTCAGCTGCGATCTTGTCGATATCATCCGAATTGGCGACAATCTTTGCCGCAACGCCGTGTTCTTCGGTCACAAGCTTGAGCAGAACCTTGAGAATATCGGCTGCCGCTGCACTGCCCTCAGGCGAATGCGATTGCTTGGGTAGGCGCGGCAGATCTTCTTTTGGAATAGCCAGCGCCGACTGGATAGCCGCAATCAGTCCGGATGCCTGACCGGAGCGTTCCCAGCCTTTAGGAATAGAACGCAGGCGCCCCAGTGCTTCTGCATCTTTGGGTTGCTGCTGTGCAATTTCGGCTATTGTGTCGTCCTTGATGACGCGGCCACGTGGAACATTACGCTCGCGTGCTTCACGTTCACGCCATGCTGCAACGGACTGAACGATTGCGAGTTCAATAGGCTTGCGCATGCGGGTTTTAACCCGTTTCCAAGCATCGTCTGGATGCAGATCATAGGTTTCGCGTGCGCTGAGTACTGCCATTTCTTCGCTGACCCACTCGCTGCGACCTTCTTTCTCCAGCTCTGCTTTGAGATAGAGATAGATGTCGCGCAGATAGGTTACGTCTGCCAAAGCATAATCGAGCTGCTTTTCAGAAAGCGGACGACGACGCCAGTCGGTAAAACGGGACGACTTGTCGAGCTGTTTGCCTGTTACTTTTTGAACCAGCGCATCATAGGAAATCGCATCGCCAAACCCACAAACCATCGCAGCCACCTGGCTGTCGAAAATTGGGGCAGGGATGAGGTCTCCAAGATGGAATACAATTTCGATATCCTGACGTGCGGCATGGAAAACCTTGACCACTTTTTCATCGGCCATCAGCCGAAAGAAAGGTGCCAGATCAAGGCCGGGAGCCAGTGCATCCACCAATGCAGTGTGGTCAGGAGAAGCCATCTGAATGAGGCAGAGCTCCGGCCAGAA
The DNA here is from genome assembly GCF_029909885.1 of Ochrobactrum sp. AN78. Lineage (NCBI taxonomy): Bacteria > Pseudomonadati > Pseudomonadota > Alphaproteobacteria > Hyphomicrobiales > Brucellaceae > Ochrobactrum > Ochrobactrum sp. AN78. The sequence goes on along the minus strand of NZ_JASAMU010000006.1, from coordinate 208,989 downwards.
CGTCGTTTCCCGAATAAATTCGGTATCGACTGTGACGAAGTCGGATTTGGCGAGGGCGGATACGGCCTCTTCAAGGGCCTCTGTGGTCGTGATGAGCTGCATATTTTTCTTTTAGAGCGCATCCCGAAAAGTGTGAAGCGGTTTTCGGAAAAGATGCGCGTTTAAACAGAATATTAAAAGGCGGCCCGCTTGCCGCGCCGCAAGAATGATATTGCGAGGGAATAACACGGAAATAGTGATTTTTGTCGACATATTCTGTCAAGCTGGTCTAACACAGACAGTGTCGGCTTGACAAAGCGTGAGCAAAATGCGCTTTTCCGCCCGAATTTGCAGCGCTTTGCCTGCACAAGATTACTGAGTTCCAAAAGGCAGAAATCATGCACCGTTATCGCAGCCACACCTGCGCAGCCCTTCGCAAATCGGATGTTGGTTCCAAAGTCCGTCTGTCTGGCTGGGTTCATCGCGTCCGTGACCATGGCGGCATTCTCTTCATCGATATTCGTGATCATTACGGTCTGACGCAAGTCGTGGCTGATCCTGATTCGCCCGCGTTCAAGATTGCTGAAACGGTTCGCGGCGAGTGGGTTATTCGCGTCGACGGTGAAGTGAAAGCGCGTGCAGACGAAGCGGTGAACGCAAATCTGCCGACCGGCGAAGTCGAAATCTTCGCAACCGAGATCGAAGTTCTCGCTGCTGCCAAGGAATTACCGCTGCCAGTTTTTGGTGAGCCGGATTATCCGGAAGACATTCGTCTGAAGTATCGTTTCCTCGACCTGCGTCGTGAAACGCTGCACAAGAACATCATGAGCCGCACCAAGATCATTGCAGCGATGCGTCGCCGCATGACCGAAATCGGCTTCAACGAGTTCTCGACGCCAATCCTGACGGCTTCTTCGCCAGAAGGCGCGCGCGACTTTCTCGTGCCAAGCCGAATTCATGAAGGTAAGTTCTACGCGCTACCGCAGGCTCCACAGCAGTATAAGCAGCTTCTGATGGTTGCTGGTTTCGACCGCTACTTCCAGATCGCACCTTGCTTCCGCGATGAAGATCCGCGTGCAGACCGTCTGCCGGGTGAATTCTATCAGCTCGATCTTGAAATGAGCTTCGTAACCCAGGAAGAAATCTGGGAAACGATGGAACCGGTCATGCGCGGCATTTTCGAAGAATTTGCTGAAGGTAAGCCGGTCACGCAGAATTTCCGCCGCATCGCTTATGATGACGCGATCCGCACCTATGGTTCGGACAAGCCGGACCTGCGCAACCCGATTGAAATGCAGGCGGTGACCGAGCATTTTGCTGGTTCGGGCTTCAAGGTCTTCGCGAACATGATCGCCAACGATCCCAAGGTTGAAGTCTGGGCAATCCCGGCCAAGACGGGCGGCAGCCGCGCATTCTGTGATCGTATGAACTCATGGGCACAGGGTGAAGGTCAGCCCGGTCTGGGTTACATCTTCTGGCGCAAGGAAGGTGACAAGCTCGAAGGCGCGGGCCCGATTGCCAAGAACATTGGTGAAGAACGCACCGAAGCCCTCCGCAACCAGCTTGGTCTCGGCGATGGCGATGCCTGCTTCTTCGTAGCTGGTCAGCCATCGAAGTTCTATAAATTCGCAGGTGATGCACGAACGCGCGCCGGTGAAGAACTGAACCTTGTTGATCGCGAACGTTTTGAACTCGCTTGGATCATCGACTTCCCGTTCTACGAATGGGACGAAGACAACAAGAAACTCGACTTCGCGCACAACCCCTTCTCGATGCCACAGGGTGGTATGGAAGCGCTGGAAACGCAGGACCCGCTTACGCTTAAGGCTTACCAGTATGATCTGGTTTGTAACGGCTTCGAAATCGCTTCCGGTTCGATCCGTAACCAGCTGCCAGATGTCATGGTCAAGGCGTTCGAAAAGGTTGGCCTCAGCCAGCAGGATGTCGAAGAGCGCTTCGGCGGCCTCTACCGGGCGTTCCAGTACGGCGCGCCTCCACATGGTGGCATGGCTGCCGGTGTTGACCGCGTGATCATGCTACTCGTCGGTGCAAAGAACCTGCGTGAAATTTCGCTCTTCCCGATGAACCAGCAGGCGCTTGATCTTCTGATGAATGCACCTTCGGATGTAACACCAGCGCAGCTGCGTGATCTGCACATTCGTCTGGCACCAACCCAGAAGAGCTAATTCGTCTAAGAATTGACAACAAAAAAGCCCGGTCGCGAGACCGGGCTTTTTCTTTGATGGAATGAAAGAGCACAAAGAAAACCCGGTGAGCAGAACTCACCGGGCTCCGTTTCATCAGCTTCAATCTGATTAGTTGTTGGCTTCGACGCCAACTTTCAAAAGCTGGATAATCTTCGTTGGGTCGAGCGACGCGGTTGCAACGATGGATGCGAAGCTAACCGACTGGTCCGGCGAAGCGGAAATAGTCAGCGACTTTGGATCGTCGAAATACTTTTCAGCTGCGGCCTTGAGCTGCTGAGCAAATTCCGGGTTCTTGAGCTGTGTTGCCATCAGCGGAACCATCATCTTCAGCTGTTCGCCAAGCTGCTTGCCATCAGCGCCCTGCTGCTTGCCATAGTAGTCGAGCAGCTTCTGCGTCAGTGTTTCGTTATCGAAGCGGATCGACAGGTTCTTAAGGCTCAGCTGTTCTGCAAGGCCCAGAAGTGCGAGACCAGCGGCATCTTTTTCCGCATCGGCCTTAGCCATGTTTTCCTGGGTCTTCTGCAATGCTTCGACAAAAGACAGATCATAGCCGTCGATGGCGCCCGTCAGGTTGATCTTGCCAAGGTCCTTGGCGTCGATTTCAAACTGATCCAATGTCGCGTTGCCGGACTTTGGCTGCCATGTGCCCTTTGAATTGACAGAGCCTTTGAGTGCGTTCATGTCGAGCGGTGCCAGCGGGTTTTTGCCGTCCTTCTCGAAAACCGCATCAATATCGGCAATGGTGAGAGTGTAGTCGATTTTTTCGGCTTTGTTGGCCGAATTGAGAGTCACTTCCACGCCCTTAATCTGAGCGCCATCTTTGCCCGGAGTGCCAACCGAAAATTCGTCGATCTTCATCTTGTCGTAGAAGACCATCTTTGCGAGCGGGCCTTCGGCTTTCTCGGATGGAAGAATAACGTTCTCCATCGAAATGCCTTTGATCGTGGCTTTATCGTTCTTGTCCGCACCTTCAGGAGCGAAGTCCAAATCTGCAACCGAAACTTTTTCGATGCTATAGCCGCCTTCTGGCGTGTCCTGCACGTTTTCGAGCGTTATATCGCCTACAGGCGTCGCGCGGTCAGAAACGGTAGGCAGCTTGATTGTGGTGCCTTTGAGCAAAATGTTGTCGCCGTCAGCCTGAACTTCGGCGAAGTTCAGCTCTCCGCCCTGCTTTGTATAGAGGGCCTTGACGCGCTCTGCGACTGCATTTGCATCTGCAGCCATTGCTGCACTGCCAAGAACAAGCGAGAGTGCCGTGCTTGCTGCGAAGACGCGCGCGGCCTGCTTGCTAACAACGAAAACCTTCATTTATTGGCTCCTGATCATTTGGTAAATTTAGACAGCCTTCATAAGCCTTTACGAATGAAAATACAGCCCGTTTCGTTCGCGCCATGATTGCTGTGGAGAAAACATCTACAATTCCTCTATAGATGCTGAATGACGGCAACATTGCGACGAATGTACTGGATTGGTTCTCATCGCTACTTGCTGACGAATCGCGCAATTGGTACTGAGAAGTATGGGTAAAAGTCTGATTCCGCCGGGCGACGGCGAAGAACACATCGAACGGGTCGATCTCAAGTCAGCCCTCGAGGAGCGCTACCTCGCTTATGCGCTGTCCACGATCATGCATCGTGCGCTGCCGGACGTGCGCGACGGTCTGAAGCCGGTGCATCGGCGCATCATGCACGCCATGCGCTTGTTGCGGCTCAATCCCGATCAGGCTTATGCAAAATGTGCGCGTATTGTCGGTGATGTGATGGGTAAGTTCCATCCGCATGGCGATGCTTCGATCTATGATGCACTGGTGCGTCTCGCGCAGGATTTTGCCGTGCGCTATCCGCTTGTGGACGGGCAGGGCAACTTCGGCAATATCGATGGCGATAATGCCGCTGCGATGCGTTATACCGAAGCGCGCATGACTGAAGTGGCAACGCTGCTGCTTGAAGGCATCACCGAAAACGCCATCGACTTCCGCCCGACCTATAACGAAGAAGACGAAGAACCGATTGTTCTTCCGGGTGCTTTCCCGAATCTTCTCGCCAATGGCTCGGCAGGTATTGCGGTCGGCATGGCCACCAATATTCCGCCGCATAATGTGGCGGAGCTTTGCTCGTCGGCGCTTTATCTTATCAATCACCCAGAGGCGAGCGTTGAAGAACTCATCACTTCGCCCGAACAATGGGAAGAATTGAAAAAAGAAGCGGAAAACGATCCGGCTGCATTTCTGAAATGTAAGGTGCGCGGACCGGATTTCCCGACTGGCGGCATTCTGGTTGAGGATCATGCCAACATCGTTGAAGCCTATCGCACCGGGCGAGGTTCGTTCCGCGCGCGTGCACGCTGGCACAAGGAAGAAGGCAATCGCGGTACTTGGGTTATCGTCGTCACCGAGATCCCTTATCAGGTGCAGAAATCGCGCTTGATCGAGAAGATCGCGGAACTGCTTCTGGCAAAGAAGCTGCCGTTGCTCGACGATATCCGTGACGAATCTGCGGAAGATATTCGCGTCGTTCTCGAACCCAAGAACCGTACAGTCGATCCTGAACTGCTGATGGAATCGCTGTTCAAGCTGACCGAGCTTGAAAACCGCGTTTCGCTCAACATGAACGTGCTCTCGCACGGCAAAGTGCCGAACGTTCTGTCGCTTGGCGGTGTGCTGCGGGAATGGCTGGAGCACCGCAAGGAAGTGCTGGTTCGCCGCTCCGAATTCCGCTTGGCCGAGATTGAGAAGCGCCTTGAAATCCTTGGTGGTTTCCTCAAAGCCTATCTTAATCTCGACGAAGTCATCCGGATCATTCGCGAGGAAGACGAGCCGAAGCAGGAATTGATGCGGTTCTTCGATTTGACAGATAATCAGGCCGAAGCCATTCTCAATATGCGCCTGCGTTCGTTGCGCAAGCTTGAAGAGTTTGAAATCCGCAAGGAATTCGATGATCTGACATCTGAGAAGACCGATATTGAGGGGCTGCTCGCCTCTGGCACTCGCCAGTGGAAGAAGATCAGCACCGAGATCAAGGCAGTGCGCGAGAAATTTGGCCCTGCTACCAAACTGGGCAAGCGTCGCAGCACCTTTGCCGAAGCGCCGACCCATGATCTGGAAGACATTCATCAGGCGATGATTGAACGCGAGCCAGTGACCATTGTCGTGTCTGAAAAAGGTTGGCTTCGTGCAATGAAGGGGCATCTGGCCGACTTCTCCACGCTGGCTTTCAAGGAAGGCGACAAGCTCAAACTCGCTTTCCATGCGGAAACGACAGACAAAATTCTGCTGGTCACAACGGGCGGTAAGTTCTTTACGATTGGTGCAAATACGCTACCGGGCGGTCGCGGTCATGGCGAGCCGATCCGTATTCTTGTCGATATGGAAAACGATCAGGATATTCTTACGGCTTTCGTGCATGACCCGTCAGCCAAGCTGCTGTTGGTTTCTCATGAGGGCAATGGCTTCATCGTTCCTGAAAATGAAGCAGTCGCCAATACCCGTAAGGGTAAGCAGGTGATGAATGTGAAGGTGCCGGACGAGACAAAGCTTTGTCAGCGCATCTCGGGTGATCACATTGCCGTCGTCGGTGAGAACCGCAAGATGGTTGTCTTCCCGCTTTCCGAAATCCCGGAAATGACGCGTGGCAAGGGTGTACGTCTGCAGAAGTACAAGGACGGCGGCGTGTCTGATGTCCGTACCTTTGCAATTGCCGAAGGGCTGTCATGGCAGGATTCGGCTGATCGCACCTTCAATCGCAGCAAGGAAGAGCTGGTCGAGTGGATCGCGGCCCGCGCGTCCGCAGGGCGAGTTGTGCCAAAAGGCTTCCCGCGTTCGGGTAAGTTTTAAGGCATTTCCAGCAACTGCACGGAGCAGCTGTGTGCCGGATAATGTGTAAAAACAAATGATTAGAGCGCCGGTCTGATTCAGTCGGATCGGTGCTCAAAAATTGGGGTCGATACTGACAGCGTTAGGCCTTATTCTTCTGGATATCTGTTGTGACGCAGGAGAGCCTACGCTTGCAGATCAGATCAGCACGAGCCGAGGATGTCGACCCTATCTGCGATGCGATAAGACGATCGATTGCCGAGCTGTGCGTCGAGGACCACAAAGAGAGGAATGATATTCTCTCAGCGTGGCTTGCCAATAAGACACCAGAAAATATTCGCCACTGGATCACGGCGCCGCTTCAGCTAACGGTAGTGGTGGAGATTGACGGCAATATTGCGGGGGTGGGACAAGTCTCCAGCGATGGGAAAATTCTGCTCAATTACGTGTCTCCCGATTTTCGCTTTCGTGGTGTCAGCAAGGCAGTGATGCTGGCTATGGAAGAACATTTGCGCAAAACTGGCGTGGCTGTTGCCCAACTGGTGAGCACTGGCACTGCGCGCCGCTTTTATCAGAGTATGGGATACGTGCAGATTGGAGAGCCGAAGCTTTGGCGCGCTGGCCAGTTATCTTATCCTATGGAAAAGCGGTTGGTGAACTGAGCGCGGTTTTGATTATGGCTGAATTGTTCGACGTTTGTAACTGAGGGAGGAAAATGTCGGAATCAGATCACTAGAGCGCCGTGCGCCCTCTTGGGCGCACAAAGGTCGCTCTAACACTCTATATTTACAGCATAATTTTACCTTAAACTGATTCAAGTTTAAGGAATTATGCTGTAGCCTTCAAACCGTTGCCAGCCGCGTGGACCAAGGTGCTCTTGCGGCTTGAAACGGACCTTGTACTGCATCTTCCGCGAGCCTTCGACCCAATAGCCGAGATAGACATGGGGCAGGCCAGCAGCGCGAGCGCGTTGAATATGGTCGAGTATCATGAACGTACCCAGCGAGCGTTCATGCATATGGGGCGAGAAAAACGAATAGACCATCGATAGGCCATCGGCCATCACGTCGGTCAATGCTACCGCAACAAGTTCACCATCGCCTTTTGCGCTGATGAAGCTATCTGGCCCACGTCTGCGATATTCGATAATCTGCGTGTTGACGTGCGTATCTTCCACCATCATCGCATAATCGAGAACGGTCATATCGGACATGCCGCCGGAATGGTGACGAGCATCGAGATAATCGCGAAAGAGTGCATATTGTTCGGTGCTTGGCTGTGCCTTGTGCTGGCGACCAATCAAATCACGATTTTGGTGTGACACCCGTCGCATGCTCCGGTTCATTTCAAATTCACCGGTCAGAATTCGGACTGAAACACATGCACGGCATAACTCGCATGCTGGCCGATAGGCAATGTTCTGGGAACGACGAAAACCGCCCTGCGTCAGCAGGTCATTGATCTCGCTGGCTTTGTCGCCAACGAGATGCGTGAAAACTTTCCGCTCCAGCTGGCCCTCAAGATAAGGGCAGGGCGAGGGAGCCGTTAGAAAGAACTGCGGAGACTGTTGCGGTTGATGGGTCATTCAATATCCACAAAACGGCAATACCGGAACCATCACGATATATCCTGAGCCTAAAGATTGAGCCGGCTGCACAAAACGTCAATAGACATTCTGCACAGCCGGCCCTGAATTTTTTTGATGATTGGTTTATCGATCCGAACGGATCACTGCAGTTCCGAGCAAAAGATCATGAGCCGCACGCTTGCGATCGGTCACCAGAGTGGCCAGCAGGATCAGCGGCGTAAGCACGACGTTCAAGCCCCAGAAAAGAACTGAGTGCACGATTGCCAGCATCGGATCGACAGTTCCGCCTTCAAGGCGCACAAGCTTGATATTCATCATCTGCATGCCCTTGGTGGCCTGCTGAGGGCCTCCCAACGTGCGTGAGACGTAAAACAACGCCACAACTGGAAACATGATCGCGTAAAGCGCCCATCCCAAAGAGAGCGTGATAATACCCAGAATGAAAATCACGACTGCCACTGGAATGCAGAGAAAAAAGACAATCATGTAATCGATAAGAAAAGCCATGATGCGGCGCGTTCGGACGCCTTCAAAAAATGCGCGGCTTTCGTAACGCGGCCCCATGATTTCGCCGTGCAGAGTATGGTCGGACATTGTCCCTTCCAGTCGTTTAAAAGAGAAACGTACGGAAAAATAAAGCCGTCCGCTGCTCCGCATTGTGCAGAACAGTTACCAAAATGGTGAATGAAAGAGACTATTTCAAGGAAATAGTGGTTCTGAACCCTCAGCCGTGGTTTTTAAGCTTTTCAGCCACTTCCATTGCAAAATAAGTCAGAATGCCGTCACAACCAGCACGTTTGAAAGCCAGTAGGCTTTCCATCATCACCTTTTCTTCGTCGATCCAGCCATTCATGCCTGCGGCTTTGATCATCGAATATTCGCCCGACACCTGATAGGCGAAGGTTGGCAGTCGGAAAGTGCTCTTCAGACGATGGATGATGTCGAGATAAGGCATGCCGGGCTTGACCATCAGCATGTCAGCACCTTCGGCCACGTCCTGTTCGGCTTCGCGCACCGCTTCATCCGGGTTTGCAGGGTCGATGTAATATGTCTTCTTGTCGCCCTTCAGCAAACCAGCAGTGCCGATCGCATCGCGATAAGGACCATAGAAGGCGGAAGCAAACTTCGTCGCATAAGACATGATAGGCACATGGTTGAAACCATGTGCATCCAGGGCCTGACGGATTGCACCAATGCGGCCATCCATCATGTCGGAAGGCGCGATAACATCCGCACCCGCTTCAGCCTGAGCAAGTGCCCCACGAACCACCATGGCGACGGATTCATCATTGATGATTTCGCCGTTGCGTAAAATGCCATCATGACCATGGGTCGTGAATGGATCGAGTGCGGCATCGGTGATGATGCCGATTTCCGGCACTTCTTTCTTAACGGCACGGACCGCGCGGTTGATCAGATTGTCTGGGCTTGCAACAAAAGAACCATCTTCGGTCTTCACTTCAGCCTTTTCGCGCGGGAAGGGCGCAATCGCCGGAATACCAAGCTTCGCAGCTTTCTCGGCCATGCGTACGGCCATATCCACGGAATAGCGCTCCACGCCGGGCATAGCCTCCACGGGTTCGCTGACGCCTGTTCCATAGGTAAGGAAGAATGGCAGGATAAGATCGTCCACCGTGAGATGTGTTTCCTGAACCAGTCTGCGCGACCAGTCGGCCTTGCGCATTCGGCGCAGACGACGACCTCCGGTCACGTCATCGACATGGCCTGAAATGTTGGCAGAAGAAATGTTGGACAAACGATCAGTCATATAAATGTTCCCGAGAGAAGAAAGCTTGGGAATCTAACGGTTCGGAAGCTTGTTATCAGATGAGCACGGTTTATCACGGGAAAAGTGGCTAATCCAAGCACAATGGCCTGCGCAGGATTGACGCGGGGCTTCGCAATTTCTACCCATTTAAAGCATTTCCAGTAAAAGTGCGAAGCGGTTTTGTGCAGGATAATGCGCAAGAAAGAATGATTAGAGCAGTTCCAACGATTCAGTCTTAACTGAAACCGCTCTAATCAAACGGGAGAGATGACATGCAGATTGACTTCGGTGGCGGCAGTGAAATCGGCTTCGAACGCAAGGGCAAGGCAGGGCTCGTCAAGCTAACGCGTACATCTGCGCTCAATGCGCTGACGCATAAGATGATTCTTGCACTCGACCGCGCGCTTCAAGCATGGGAAACCGATCCAGACGTCGCCTGTGTGATTCTTGAGGGTGAGGGCCGTGCCTTTTGTGCTGGTGGCGATGTCGTTGCAGCGTATAAGGCGGGGCAGAATGGCACGCCCGCGTATGATTTTTTCCAGGACGAATATCGCCTCAATGCGCGTATCGGACGTTTCCCCAAACCATATATTTCGTTGTTGAATGGTATTGTTATGGGCGGCGGTGCAGGCATTTCTGTACATGGCTCACACCGTATCGTGACTGAGAACACACTTTTCGCAATGCCTGAAACTGGCATTGGCTTCTTTCCGGATGTGGGCGGAAGCGCCTTCCTGCCTCATCTCCATGATAATTTCGGCTACTATCTTGCACTCACCGGCAACCGCATTCGCTGGGGTGATTGTCTGCAAAGTGGAATTGCCACGCATGCCATTGCTGTAAATGACCTTGACGATTTGCGTGACGATCTTATCGCTACGGCAGATGTCGATACCGCGCTGGCGCGCTGTCAGTATCCGGATTTTGAAACGCCTGTGGAAACGCGTCAGTTGATTGAAGCAAGTTTTGCCCATGCAACACTTGCCGAATGTACTGCAGCACTGGAAAAGTCGGCTGCTGATGGCAGCAAGCCTGCCAATGATATTCTGACCGTTCTTGCAACGCGTTCGCCGACAAGTGTCGCGGTTACGTTCCGCCAGATCGCCGATGGCCGAGCGCTTGATCTGGATGATTGCATGCGGATGGAATATCGCGTCGCATCGCGTATGCTTGAGGCACATGATTTTTACGAAGGCGTGCGGGCTGTCCTGATTGATAAGGATGGTGCGCCCGCTTGGAATCCTGCTTCGATCGAAGATGTGAAGCCGGAAATGGTGAATGCGTATTTTGCCAATCTTGGCGAGAGGGAACTGAGCTTTTGATGCGTCAGGATGAACTGCACCAGCATATACAGCCAAGTGGAGCCGAATGGTCGTTCGTCTGGTTCATGCGGCTGATCGCATTGGCGGCTCTCGCCAGTGGCGTTTTTTACTGGATAAAATTGATCGGTATTCAGCCGGGGTTGCTGTGGCGCTTTGATCTCATGCCGTGGCAGTGGCAGACTGCATCGGTTGCGCTCGCTCTTCTCATGCCCGTTGCAGCGACCGGCCTCTGGATGCGCGCGCCATGGGGGGCTGTGTTGTGGTTTGTTGCGGCAATTGGCGAAATCGCCATCTATTCTGTCTTTGCACGCCACTTTGAATATAAGCCGTTTACCGTCGGGTTTAATGCGGTCTGCATCATCATCTATATCGTTTTCCGCGTGGTGCTTTTCATTGAGAAAAGACGGCAGTCGCGTATGGGACCGCGCATGGGGGTTCCCGGCTGAAATTATAGCCTAGAGCGCCGTGCGCCCTCTTGGGCGCACAAAGGTCGCTCTAACACTCTATATTTACAGCATAATTTTACCTTAAACTGATTCAAGTTGAAGGAATTATGCTGTAGTGGCCTGATTCCGACATTTGCATCACAAATTACAGGTGTTTAGAAAATGCCGGAATCTCAATGACCACTAGCAAGCTTATGAATCTAGTGGATTTTTCGAATTTGACATCGGAGACAGCTTGTATTTCGGCCGGGGTTAAAACGTTAAATTCAATCCACGAGTAATAGAACATTAAGCCTGAAACTGCATTTCCCTTGGTAAGCTACTGTTAAGGCTGACTTTTAATTCGAATTTTATGCATCTCGCCTAAAGTCCTCTCATGAACGGTGAGAAAATACACCGCATGAAACAGGACAAAGAGAGCGGCCTCATGAAAGGCTGCTCCGACAGAGAGGCAAAAGAAATGATCAATGCACAGCACAGAATGGATGCATCTGCTCCGCTTTTGAATCCCGAAGCCGCCCTGCGCACGCTTTATCTCGAAGCTTTGCAACTGGTTGAGCGCCTGCATCGTCGACTGCTCGACGTTATCAAGGACGAATTCGACCGTAATGGCCGCAGCGACATCAACGCGACGCAGGCGCTGCTCCTGTTCAATATCGGCAATTCCGAACTGACAGCTGGTGAGTTGCGCTCGCGTGGCTATTACCTTGGCTCGAACGTCTCTTATAATCTCAAGAAGCTTGTTGAGATGGGCTTTATCCATCATGAGCGCTCCAACACCGACCGCCGTTCGGTCCGTGTGAGCCTGACCGACAAGGGCAATGAGATTGCTGATCAGGTGCAGGCTCTGTATCAGCGCCATATTGCTTCTATTGAGCAGGTTGGTGGTATTCAGGTGGAAGAGTTCACTGCAATGAACCGTTCGCTTCAGCGTCTTGATCGTTTCTGGAACGACAGCATCGCTTACAGGCTGTAAAGTACGTCTCCCAAAAGTGGATCCGGTTTTGGGATAAAACCATGCTTGAAAACAGAAAATGAAGCGTACCGTATGCATGGAATAAAATTCGGCGCGCTTTAGCAACCTACAGGTTTGTTGCAGAACGGTCACAATTGGTATGCTTTGTGCGCCGAACTTCATGATTGCGAGCTATTTCAGCATGGCCCGGCTTGAAATCCGGGCTCCGCGACATGAATAAGCCATAAAAATCGACATAAGCGAATATATACAGCGCATAATTTAGAGCTATCTGCAGATGCGATGCATCTGGGCGCAACCGGTTAGCCTTTGGGACCAAATCTATGACCAAAACCGACAAGAAGACGCAAGCTTTCAATGTAGGTCGTCGCAGCTTCCTGCGTGGCGCAGCAACTGCCGGTCTTACGGCCGCCGCCTCGGCAATGGTTCCTGCAGCTTTTGCTCAGCAGCAAGCTTTGAACGACATTCTTGCTGCACCACGCCGTGGTAACTGGGATGACCAGTTTGATGCCCGTGCGACTGGTGGTCAGAAAGTTGCTACCAATCAGCCGGTTCTAAGCCAGCAGACGGTTGGTAATCTTCAGTCCGCGATTGCTCAGTATACCGATATTGCAGGTCGCGGTGGCTGGCCACAGGTGCCCGGAAATGCGAAACTGCAGCTTGGCGCGAACGCACCGACAGTACAGGCTCTTCGTCAGCGCCTTATCGTTTCAGGTGACCTCCCACGCGAAGCCGGTGTTTCTGGCGCGTTCGACACCTACGTCGATGCAGCCGTTAAGCGCTTCCAGTCACGTCATGGTCTTCCAGCTGACGGTGTTATGGGCCAGTTTACGTATGCTGCCATGAATGTGGACGCCAATACGCGTCTTGGGCAGCTGCAAACCAACCTTCAGCGACTTTCTGGCATGGCTGCTGCAAGCCAGTCGGAGCAGCGTTTTGTAATGGTCAACATTCCGGCTGCCCGTATTGAGGCTGTAGAAGGCGGCAACGTCGCGCAGCGTCATACGGCTGTTGTCGGTAAGATCGATCGTCAGACGCCTATTCTGGAATCCAAGATTCACGAAGTCATTCTCAATCCTTACTGGACTGCGCCGAAGTCGATCATCCAGAAGGATATTATTCCGCTGATGCGGAAAAACCCGCAATATTTGGCAAACAACAAGATCCGCCTTTACAATGCGCAGGGTCAGGAAGTTCCGCCGGAAAGCGTTGACTGGAATACGGATGACGCTGTGAAGCTGATGTTCCGTCAGGACCCAGGCAAGATCAACGCCATGTCCTCGACGAAGATCAACTTCCACAATCAGCACGCCGTTTATATGCACGACACGCCGCAGAAGAGTTACTTCAACAAGCTCATGCGTTTCGATTCGTCGGGTTGTGTTCGCGTGCAGAATGTTCGCGATCTTGACGTCTGGCTGTTAAAGAACACCGCTGGTTGGGATCGCCGGAATATTGAGGGCACTATTGCTTCCGGTGTGAATACGCCGATTCAGGTGGCCGATCCTGTGCCGCTGCATTTCGTTTACATCACCGCATGGTCGACAGGCGATGGTGTTGTGCAGTTCCGCGATGATATCTACAAGATGGATGGTGCGACCGCGTTGGCGCTGGGCACCGATACCTGATTTGAATTCACTTGCAAAAAAGCCGTCCGATCCTTTTTCGGGCGGCTTTTTTGTTTGAAGCATGTCGCGGAAAAGTGGGAACCGGTTTTCCTTAAAAGACATGCTTAAAAATGAAAATAGAGTGAGCGGTTACGTGTGGTTCAATCACGATAGGCGCTATGGCTACGTCATGCCGCATTTTGGAACATGCTTTTCGCTTAAGCGCCATTGGCCTTGCCAATCGAAGTGTGATAATGCGCCTCATCTCATATAGCTTTGACCGGCTAAACCGGAGGGTGTGAAACATGTCGCAAGCCAATACCGCTTTTTTCAATGCAACTCTTGAAGAAATCGATGCCGATATTTTCGGTGCGATCCGTAACGAACTCGGACGTCAGCGTCATGAAATCGAGCTGATCGCCTCGGAAAACATCGTTTCCCGTGCGGTACTTGAAGCTCAAGGCTCCATCCTTACCAACAAATATGCCGAAGGTTATCCGGGCAAGCGCTATTACGGCGGTTGCCAGTATGTTGACGTTGTTGAAGAACTGGCAATCGAACGCGCCAAGAAACTGTTTGGCGCAGAGTTCGCCAATGTACAGCCTAACTCGGGCAGCCAGATGAATCAGGCTGTATTCCTTGCGCTTCTGCAGCCGGGCGACACTTTCATGGGCCTTGACCTTAATTCAGGTGGCCATCTGACGCACGGCTCTCCTGTCAACATGTCGGGCAAGTGGTTCAACGTAGTTTCTTACGGCGTGCGCGAAGATGATCATCTTCTCGACATGGATGAAGTTGCCCGTCTTGCACGTGAAAACAAGCCAAAGCTGATTCTGGCTGGTGGTACGGCCTATTCCCGTATCTGGGACTGGAAGCGCTTCCGCGAAATCGCTGATGAAGTCGGCGCATATCTCATGGTCGACATGGCGCATATTGCTGGTCTGGTTGCCGGTGGTGTGCACCCATCGCCTGTTCCACATGCCCATGTCTGCACCACGACGACTCACAAGTCGCTTCGCGGCCCTCGCGGCGGCATGATTCTCACCAACGACCCCGATCTGGCGAAGAAGTTCAATTCAGCTGTCTTCCCTGGTCTGCAGGGCGGGCCACTGATGCATGTAATTGCTGGTAAGGCCGTTGCGTTTGCAGAAGCGCTGAAGCCAGAATTCAAAACCTACGCTCAGAACGTCGTCGATAATGCGCGTGCACTCTCGGACGAACTGAAGTCGCAGGGCCTCGATATCGTCTCTGGCGGCACTGACAACCATCTCATGCTGGTTGACTTGCGTCCGAAGAATGCAACAGGCAAGCGCGCAGAAGCAGCTCTCGGTCGTGCAAATGTGACCTGTAACAAGAACGGCATTCCTTTCGACCCGGAAAAGCCATTTGTAACCTCGGGTATTCGTCTCGGCACGCCTGCTGGTACGACCCGCGGCTTCGGTAAGGCCGAATTCAAGGAAATCGGCTCGCTGATCGCAGAAGTGCTTGATGGTCTCAAGGTTGCAAATTCCGATGAAGGCAATGCAGCCGTTGAAGAAGCGGTAAAGACCAAGGTCATTTCGCTGACCAGTCGTTTCCCAATGTATGATTATCAGGGATAATTATTCACGCATTGCTCAAGCCCCGCTCAACCCTGTTGAGCGGGGCTTTTTCGTTTCGGTCCCGATTATGCAGCTTTGTTCGGATGCGCTATGATTAATAGGAATCAGTCTGTCTACAGTACCGGCCCAAAAATCGGATTTGATTTTTAGAAAGCACGATGCGTAGATCCAATAATTTAGAGCGTTCTTTTTTGCGTCCAAGAGGGCGCTCAACGCTCTAAGGCATGTCTCGCGCCCTCAGTGTGAAGCGGTTTGCGGGAACGACATGCGTAAAAGTAAGTTGAGAGAGTGCCATGCGTTGTCCCTATTGCCAATCTGAAGACACTCAAGTGAAAGATTCTCGTCCAGCGGAAGACGGCGCGGTTATTCGCAGGCGTCGCGTCTGTTCGGTTTGTGGTGGACGGTTCACGACGTTTGAACGCGTGCAGCTCCGCGACCTCATGGTCGTCAAAAAGAGCGGTCGCCGTGTGCCTTTTGATCGTGAAAAGCTTGCTCGTTCCATCGATGTGGCGCTGCGCAAGCGCGAGATTGATGAAGAGCGGATCGAACGCGCCATCTCCGGTATTGTGCGACAGCTTGAAAGCTCTGGCGAAGCGGAAGTGACCTCAGATGAAATTGGCCGCTTGGCAATGGATGCGCTCAAGGGTGTTGACGATATTGCCTATATCCGTTTCGCATCGGTTTATCGCAATTTCAGCAAAGCCGTTGATTTCCACAATGTCATCGATGAACTGACAACGATCGAGAATGAACGCGATTCGGACGCATAATATGAACCGTTTGGAATTCCCGCATGCCAATGTGACTTCGGATGATCTCCGTTTCATGGAAGCGACCATCCGTTATGCGCGCCGCAACAAAGGCCTGACGGGGACAAATCCTTCTGTTGGCACAATAATCGTCAAGGACGGAGTTATTGTTGGTCGTGGCGTAACGGCGATTGGCGGACGACCTCATGCGGAGCCGCAAGCCTTGGCAGATGCCGGCGAAGCAGCGCAAGGCGCAACAGCCTACGTGTCGCTCGAACCCTGTGCCCATCACGGTCGCACCCCGCCTTGTGCGGAAGCACTGGTACGTGCAGGTGTTGCGCGGGTATTCGTTGCGGCGACTGATCCCGATGAAAGAGTGAGCGGAAAAGGCTTCGCCATTCTGCGTGAGGCTGGCATTGAAGTGGTGCCAGGCGTTTTGTCGGACATGGCGGCTGATGATCTGGCAGGCTATCTGAATCGATCTTCTAAAAAACGTCCGGAAGTGATTCTAAAACTTGCACTTTCTGCCGATGGCTTCATCGGGACAAAAGGTGAGGGGCAGGTTCCAATTACTGGTCCCATTGCGCGCGCGCAGTCGCATATTCTGCGCTCACAGACCGATGTGATCCTCATCGGGGTTGATACGGCAATTGCCGATGATCCCATCCTGAATTGCCGCCTTCCAGGACTGGAACAACGCTCTCCAATTCGCCTTATACTGGACAGTGGATTGAAGTTACCGCTCGATTCACGGCTTGTTCGCAGTTCAGAAGCCGTTCCATTGTGGCTTTCCTGTTGTGAAAATGTGGCGCCCGAACGGCGATACGAAATGCAGCTTGCAGGATGCCGCATTATCGCTGCGGAAAGCGATGAGGGCCGCATCGCCTTGCCGGAGCTAATGGACGATCTTGCCGCTCAGGGAATTTCTTCCGTTCTCGTTGAAGGCGGGGCAAGTGTTGCCAAGAGTTTTCTGCAGGAGAAGCTGGTTGACCGGCTTGTCCTGTTTTCCTCGCCTGTGGAAATTGGCGCGACGAATGGGGTTGCCGTCGCGGATTTGCAATCCCATATCGATAATGAATTTACAATTTTGCGCCATGCGCAGTACGGCGACGATGTCTGTATCGAGTATGTAAGGAAAGCGTGATGTTCACTGGGATTGTTACAGATATCGGCAAAGTGGATCGTATCAAGCCTCTTAATGAAGGCATTCTGTTGCGTATCGAAACGGTTTACGATCCGGAGACGATTGAACTTGGAGCGTCCATTTCCTGCTCCGGTGTTTGTCTGACCGTTGTGGCTTTGCCAGAAAAAGGCACCAATGCGCGTTGGTTTGAAGTCGAAGCATGGGAGGAAGCCCTTCGCCTAACCACGATCTCAAAATGGGAGAATGGCACGCGGATTAATCTTGAGCGTTCCCTCAAGCTTGGCGATGAGATGGGTGGACATCTGGTGTCTGGTCATGTCGACGGACAGGCAGAAATTGTTGAGCGCAAGGACGAGGGCGATGCAGTCCGCTTCACTCTGCGCGCTCCAGAAGAGCTTGCGCCGTTTATTGCCCAGAAGGGTTCCGTCGCCCTTGATGGAACATCGCTGACGGTCAACGGCGTGAACGGAAATGAGTTCGATGTTCTGCTCATTCGCCATTCACTGGAAGTGACCACTTGGGGGGATCGTCAGACAGGTGATAAGATCAATATCGAGATCGATCAGCTTGCTCGTTACGCAGCAAGGCTTGCGCAATATCAGAAATAAGCTTAGAGCCTAACAACCCTTAGCTATTTTCTGAATTTAGCGTTGACCGCAGATTTGCGGTCCGCGATTTCTGTCATGGAGTTTCTCATGTCCAAGCACGAGGCGCATGCGCCGCACCTGCTCATTGTCGAAGCGCGTTTCTATGAGGATTTGTCCGATGCGCTTCTCGATGGCGCAAAGGCGGCTCTCGATGCAGCTGGTGCAACTTATGATGTTGTGACAGTTCCTGGCGCACTTGAAGTGCCTGCGACTATCTCTTTTGCCCTTGATGGCGCGGAAAATGGTGGCACCGAGTATGATGGCTTTGTTGCACTTGGCACAGTCATTCGCGGCGAAACCTATCATTTCGATATTGTTGCCAACGAATCCTGCCGCGCTCTGACCGATCTTTCGGTTGAGGAAGGCCTCGCAATCGGCAATGGTATTCTCACGGTAGAAAATGACGAGCAAGCTTGGGTGCGTGCGCGTCGTGAAGACAAGGACAAGGGCGGCTTTGCTGCCCGCGCAGCGCTTACCATGATTGATCTGCGCAAGAAATTCGGAGCCTGAGACGATGACTTCTTCTTCTGAAGGCCGTTCCGCACCGAACGCCCCACGACCTGCAAACAAGCGCGGCGTTGCCCGTCTGGCTGCCGTACAGGCGCTTTACCAGATGGATGTCGCCGGTACGGGCGTTATGGAAGTCGTTGCCGAGTACGAGGCTCATCGGCTCGGCAAGGAAGTGGACGGCACGCAATATCTCGATGCTGATCCTCAATGGTTTCGCGGCATTGTTGCCGGTGTTGTCGATAATCAGCTTACGCTGGACCCGCTGATCCATAACGCGCTGACCGAAGACTGGCCGCTTTCACGCCTTGATTCCACGTTGCGCGCAATTCTGCGTGCGGGTGCATGGGAATTGAAGACCCGCAAGGATGTGCCAACAGCTGTGATCGTTTCGGAATATGTGGATATTGCCAAGGCTTTCTACACGGAAGACGAACCTAAACTGGTCAACGCTGTGCTGGATCGTCTTGCTTTTGAACTTCGCGGCGAAAGCCGTGGTACAAAGCCGCGTGGCAAGTAATAATCAATAGTTATATAAAATTGAAAAAGGCTGCGAGAAACCGCAGTCTTTTTCATTTGTCGACCAACAAACTACGGCTTGACCTTTGCAGACAGCTTCCGCATGTTGAGCCAGCGGCATTGAGAATGCTGAAATGCAGAAACTTGTGCCAATTATTTGATTTCAGGCAGATGTTTCGAAAACTAAAAACAAATAAGAACTAGCCGAGGAAGCCCGGTGAATAGTCGGCTTCAGGCACTTCCATGCCGCCAGTCCTGGCCCGGGGAGGGGTTTCCGGGTCTTTTTGCGCCGATGTGTGCAGGTAATCGCTACTCTACTGCGAGCGATCTGCTTGTGGCTGGCGCGAGCTCAATGGGAGTTGGCCTAAATGGGAATTGGAGTTCTTCTTCTCGTCATTGCCTGCGGTGTCGTTTCCGTTCTTTTTGCCGCATGGGCGATCCGCTCAGTGCTTGCGGCCGATCAGGGCACGCCGCGTATGCAGGAAATCGCCGGCGCTATCCGTGAAGGCGCGTCCGCCTACCTCACGCGACAATATTCCACGATCGCCCTTGTTGGCGTCGTCGTCTTTCTGGCAGTCTGGTATCTGTTGTCGATTACTGCTGGTATCGGCTTTCTCATAGGGGCTATTCTCTCCGGGTTGACCGGATTTATCGGCATGCATGTTTCCGTCCGTGCAAACGTACGGACGGCGCAGGCCGCGTCCCTCAGCCTTGCTGGCGGGCTGGAGCTCGCATTTAAATCTGGTGCTATCACCGGCATGCTTGTCGCTGGTCTCGCGCTGCTCGGTGTATCCGTCTATTATTTTATTCTGACGGTCTGGATGGGCTACTCGCCATCTGACCGCACCGTGATTGACGCGCTTGTAGCGCTCGGTTTTGGCGCTTCGCTGATTTCGATCTTTGCGCGTCTGGGCGGTGGCATCTTCACCAAGGGCGCTGACGTCGGTGGCGATCTGGTTGGTAAGGTCGAGGCCGGCATTCCCGAAGATGATCCACGTAATCCAGCAACCATTGCCGATAATGTGGGTGATAATGTCGGCGACTGTGCAGGCATGGCCGCGGATCTGTTCGAGACCTATGCAGTCACTGTGGTTGCGACAATGGTTCTGGGTGCGATCTTCTTTAACGGCTCCGATGTGCTTTCGAGCGTCATGCTCTATCCGCTGGCAATTTGCGGCGCATGCGTGCTGACCTCGATTGCAGGCACCTTCTTTGTCAAGCTAGGCGTCAACGGCTCCATCATGGGTGCGCTTTACAAAGGCCTCATTGCAACCGGGCTTCTGTCGATCGTGGGTTTGGCAGTTGCCAACACGCTGACAATTGGCTGGGGTGAAATAGGCACTGTCGCAGGCATGTCGATTACAGGCACCAATCTCTTTATCTGTGGCTTGATTGGTCTTGTCGTTACGGGCTTGATCGTGGTGATTACGGAATATTACACCGGCACCAACAAGCGTCCGGTCAATTCCATCGCGCAGGCTTCCGTTACCGGCCATGGCACAAATGTCATTCAGGGGCTGGCCGTTTCGCTGGAATCGACCGCTCTGCCTGCAATTGTCATCGTTGGCGGCATTATCGGCACCTATCAGTTGGCGGGCTTGTTTGGCACTGCAATCGCTGTGACGGCGATGCTGGGCATCGCCGGTATGATTGTGGCGCTGGATGCATTTGGCCCTGTAACCGACAATGCCGGTGGTATTGCGGAAATGGCAGGGCTCGATCCGGAAGTTCGCAAATCAACCGATGCGCTCGATGCGGTCGGTAACACGACCAAGGCCGTCACCAAGGGCTATGCAATTGGTTCGGCGGGTTTGGGCGCTTTGGTGCTGTTCGCAGCTTACTCCAACGACTTGGCTTATTTTGCCGCGAATGGGCAAACCTATCCTTATTTTGCCGATATGGGGCCGGTTTCCTTTGAGCTGTCTAACCCATATGTGGTGGCCGGTTTGATCTTCGGTGGCCTCATTCCATATCTTTTCGGCGGCATGGCCATGACGGCAGTCGGTCGGGCAGGGAGTGCCGTGGTGCAAGAAGTACGGCGTCAGTTCCGTGAAAAACCCGGCATTATGACAGGGCAGGAGCGCCCGGATTACGCGCGAGCGGTCGATCTTCTGACCAAAGCAGCAATCCGTGAAATGATTATTCCGTCGCTGCTGCCGGTTCTGGCACCGCTCGTTGTCTATTTCGGCGTGCTGCTAATTTCGGGTTCGAAAGCTGCAGCATTTGCGGCCCTGGGTGCGTCGCTCTTGGGTGTGATCATTAACGGGTTGTTCGTGGCCATTTCCATGACGTCGGGTGGTGGTGCATGGGATAATGCCAAGAAGAGCTTCGAGGACGGCTTTACCGATGCCGATGGTGTGAAGCACATGAAGGGGTCGGAAGCGCACAAAGCCTCTGTAACAGGCGATACGGTGGGCGATCCTTACAAGGATACGGCCGGTCCGGCAGTTAACCCCGCAATCAAGATCACCAACATCGTTGCACTCTTGTTGCTGGCGGTACTAGCCCACATGGTTTGATTTAAAGCATTTCCAGCAAAAGTGGGAACCGGTTTTGCGTTCGGAAATGCGTAAAAACAAATAGTTACAGCGGTTCACTCTTAACTGGAACCGCTGTAAGTCGCAAAATAAAAGCCCGCTAGTTGGCGGGCTTTTTTTGAGATTCGCAACAGATCAGTTGTTTGCGCCGCCTGCTGCACCCGGCAGCGATGTCGGAGCCTTGCCAACGCCCTGGATGATCTGACCGATAAAGGTCTGATCCTTGCCGCCCGTTGGGGTCGTGCGCGATACGAAATCGAACAATTTACCGTCCTGCAGGCCATAATTGGCAATATTGCTGACCTTGCCTTCCTTGTCGAAGTAAACCGCAAGGATATGACGGTCGATGATCTTCGGCTTCATGAACTGTGCCGCACGGTAGCGCTTCTGCGAAATGTAATAGAACACTTCATTGTCGAAGGTTGCCGTGGTGGACGGTGTACCGAGTGCGAGAAGCACCTGTTCACGGCTGGAGCCAACCGGAACCGAATCAAGCGCCTCCTGATCGAGCACGTAACCCTCTGTAAGCGTTTCCGACGGGTTTAGCGTGGATGCAGTGTTGCATCCGACGAGAGCCGCCGAAAAGAGAATTGCTGTGCCTGCGAGAAGGGCACGCTGTTTGCGTGCGCTTGGGAAAATTCGCTGCAACAAAGACCTCTCCATACATTCTATATCAGCGCGGCACTTTCGCCGTCGAGAGAACTTCGGTAAACCACCTTGCTTCTGGATGCAACAAGTACGGTCGTACAGGAATGATTCTTCGACTTTTTCGCCGCAAATCAAAAGCTAATGAGACAGTTGTGCTTCGCGTTTACGAGACGATCGTGGCGGCGGCGCGGCAAAAGCGATTTTATGCACAATTTCAGGTGCCTGATACGCCTTTAGGTCGTTATGAGATGCTTTCGGTTCATATTTTCATATCTCTTCATCGCATGAAGGGTGAAAATTCGGTGCTGATGCCGCTTGCGCAGGACATTGCAGACGAATTTTTCAAGGATGTTGATCATTCGTTGCGAGAATTGGGAATCGGCGATCAAGGCGTTCCCAAGCGCATGAAGAAGCTTGCACGCATGTTTTACGGGCGCGTCAGCTCGTATGGCACGGCACTGGACGCCGATGATAAAAAAGCGCTGGCGACCGCTTTGACGCGAAACATTCGACCCGATCTCGAATTCTGGCCACATGCTCACTATCTGAGTGAATATGTATTTGCGTGCCGTGATCGGTTGGTAAACATTGAAGACAGTGCTTTGGCAGCAGGCGACATATCCTTTATGGATGCAGACGAAATGATGCTTGCGTCAATCGATAGTACAAAAGAGGCAAACGAGAATGACTGATAAACCGGCGCTGACCTATCCTGTTCCGGTTCTTCATCTGCCCCACAAGGGCTTGACGGTGAAGATTGGGACCAATGACAGGGAAAGAGCAGCATTGGCAGCTGAACATGACCTTCAGGCTGTGAACTCCTTTGCCGCTGAGTTTCTGCTGACGCCGTGGAAAAAGAACGGCATCCGCCTACGAGGCACCATCAATGCAGAAATCGTGCAGTCTTGCGTTGTGACGCTGGAACCGATCGATGCCACGATTGCCGAAGAAGTGGATACGATTTTCGTACCGGAAAATTCGCGCCTCGCTAAAATTCAGCTCGATGAAAGTGGCGAGTTGCTGCTGGATGCTGACGGTGCAGATATTCCGGAGACTTTCGTCGGCGATAAAATTGACATCGGTGCAGTGGCCGAAGAATTTTTTGAACTCGCACTCGATCCATATCCACGCAAGCCGGGCTTGCCAGCAGATGCGGAACCAGCCGTTTTCGGCGACGTGGAAGAGGAAGAAAAGCCTGATTCGCCTTTTGCCAAGCTTTCAGAATGGCAGAATAAGCCGTGATTTAACTGATGCTTGAGAGAATCTGGTTGTGCGCGACCGGAAAAACACTATTTTCGCGGAAAACCCCTCTGCTTTTAGACAGGCAGGATTGGGGAAGGGATCGCACAGGAATAATCAATAGTGATAAAAATTTCGATTGACGCCATGGGCGGTGATTTTGGCCCAGAAGTGGTCATCCCCGGCGCGGCGAAGGCACTTGAACGCCATCCTGATATCCGGTTCATTTTTTTTGGGCTGGCCGGTCAGGTCGAGCCTGTGTTGGCACGTTACCCGAAACTGCAGGCAGCGTCCGAATTTCGCGCCAGCCAGGTCGCCGTTAAAATGGATGACAAACCTAGCCAGGCGCTTCGCTCTGGTCGCGGCAAATCTTCCATGTGGCAAGCGATTGAAGCAGTAAAGACGGGCGATGCCGATGTCTGTGTTTCGGCTGGAAATACCGGCGCACTGATGGCCATGTCAAAATTCTGCCTGCGCATGCTGTCTGATGTTGAGCGTCCGGCTATAGCTGCCATCTGGCCGACTTTGCGCGGTGAAAGCGTTGTTTTGGACGTAGGCGCTACAATCGGTGCTGATGCGCGGCAGCTCGTAGATTATGCAGTGATGGGCGCCGGTATGGCGCGCGCGCTTTTTGAGATACGCAAGCCGACGGTGGGGCTCCTCAATGTTGGTACGGAAGAGGTCAAAGGCCTCGACGAGATCAAGGAAGCCGCACAAATTCTACGAGATACACCACTTGCGGGATTGCAATATACTGGTTTTGTTGAAGGCAACGATATTGGCAAGGGCACCGTCGATGTCGTCGTGACAGAAGGCTTCACAGGCAATGTTGCACTGAAAACTGCCGAAGGTACGGCACGTCAGATGGCCACACTGCTCCGTCAGGCAATGACCCGCACATGGCTCGCGAAGATCGGGTATATTTTTGCAAAGGGCGCATTTGACCGCGTCCGCGAAAAGATGGATCCGAACAAAGTGAATGGTGGCGTGTTGCTTGGTATGAGCGGCGTTGTGATCAAAAGCCATGGCGGTGCTACTGCGGAAGGCTTCTGCTCGGCAATTGAAGTTGGCTATGACATGGTGCGTAACAAGCTTCTTGAGAAGATTGAAGCCGATCTGGCTCATTTCCACCACAGTCATCCGCATGCTGCATCCAATGACGGCAGCGAAGCAGCCAAGTGATAATTAACCCTCTTAACCGGGTATGAATGTTCATCGGCAGGCGTGCACCCGGTGTGGTCAGGCTAGAGCAGTTTCATGGAATCGGGTTTTCATCCGAAACTGCTATAAAACAAAAAGATAGAGTGGCTATTCCGGTTCAGGAAAATAGAAGCCGCTCGAGGACAGGAAAAAAGATGATAAGATCTGTCGTAAGAGGTATTGGTTCGGCGCTGCCTAAGCGGATCATGAAGAATGCCGATTTTGAAGGCGTGATTGAAACCTCTGACGAATGGATCGTTCAGCGCACCGGTATTCGCCAGCGTCACATCGCAGATGAAACCGAGACGACTGTTTCGCTCGGTGCAGCGGCTGCGCGTGCAGCGCTTGAAAATGCTGGTCTTCAAGCTTCCGATATCGATCTGGTTCTCGTCGCAACATCGACGCCAAATCACACATTTCCAGCAAGCGCGGTCGAAATCCAGCGCGAGTTGGGTATTACATCAGGCTTTGCGTTCGATCTACAGGCGGTTTGCAGTGGCTTCATCTATGCCGTGACAACAGCGGACCTTTATATTCGCGGTGGCATGGCTCAGCGCGTGCTGGTCATCGGAGCGGAAACCTTCTCGCGTATTCTCGATTGGAATGATCGCACGACCTGCGTGCTGTTCGGTGACGGTGCGGGCGCGCTGGTACTAGAAGCAGGCGAAGGCAAAGGCCTGACGTCGGATCGTGGTATTCTGGCTGCAAATCTTCGTTCTGACGGCAATCATAAGGAAAAGCTTTTTGTGGATGGCGGCCCATCGACCACGCAAACGGTGGGTCATTTGCGCATGGAAGGCCGTGAAGTCTTCAAACATGCCGTGGGCATGATCACAGATGTGATCGAAGCCTCTTTTGCCGAAACAGGTCTGACTGCAGACGATATCGACTGGTTCGTGCCACATCAGGCCAACAAGCGTATTATCGACGCTTCAGCAAAAAAGTTGAATATTGCCGAGGAAAAGGTGGTTATCACCGTCGATAAACACGGCAACACGTCAGCGGCCTCAGTTCCGCTGGCGCTTGCGACAGCCGCCGCAGACGGTCGTATCAAGAAGGGCGACCTCGTGCTTTTGGAGGCGATGGGCGGCGGATTTACCTGGGGCGCGGTATTGTTGCGCTGGTAATTAGAAAATTGATGGGCCGCGAAGAAACTCGCGGCTTGACCGGACCGCGTTTATTTGTGTAACCTCCTGTCACTTAAGGATATTATCTGTTCAAACGCTAACCAGGTAGGTTCGGTTATGGGAGGTAAGACGGTCACACGCGCTGATCTGGCAGAGGCTGTTTACCGCAAGGTAGGCCTGTCCAGAACAGAATCGGCGGCTCTGGTCGAGATGATCCTCGACGAAGTCTGTGACGCTATCGTAAACGGTGAAACTGTGAAATTGTCGTCGTTCGCGACATTTCAGGTCCGTGACAAGAATGAGCGCATCGGCCGCAACCCGAAGACCGGTGAGGAAGTGCCAATTCTTCCACGTCGCGTCATGACGTTCAAAGCGTCTAACGTTCTCAAACAACGCATCCTTCAAGAACACCAGAAGCGCGGGTCGAAAAGCGCCAAGTCGTAGTTTTTAGATGGATAGAGGTTTTTAATCTCTTTGTATTTTACTGCGTCGCCCCCTCGGGGGCGAAGTATTTTGCTTGCTTATATATCCAGTGACATCAGCAGCCTGAAATCTGTGCTTCTTCCTGTTATATATGAAGGGGTGCTTATAAAGTTCTGATATTATATAATCTACGGACAAAGCGAGTCGGTTCCCTAATATAACAAGCCGAAAAGTAGGGGCTTTTCGCTCGATATTTATATGTTAAATGCCGTTCGATTATCATGATATTATGGCTCGCACAAAATGACGTGTCGATTGCCATTTGAACTATCTGGGCTGGCAGGACTCGCTGCGCGGCGAGGCTAAACCACTGGAAAGGGCAAGCAGATGGACAAAAGCCCTGATGCATTCAGGACTATAAGCGAAGTAGCAGAAGATCTCGATCTTCCGCAGCATGTGCTGCGTTTTTGGGAAACACGCTTTACCCAGATAAAACCGATGAAGCGAGGCGGTGGTCGTCGCTATTATCGTCCGCTTGATGTTGAATTGCTCAAAGGCATTCGCCACCTGCTTTATGATCAAGGTTATACCATCAAGGGTGTTCAGCGACTTCTCCGCGAAAACAATGCGCAATTCATTATCGCGCTTGGCAATGGCGATGTTCAGGCCATCGAAGCCATCACGCGCCAGAAGCAGGCTGCAGCTGAAAAGCAGGCGATGGAAAACGCTGCCGATAATGAAATGGCGCTGCCAAGCGGCATCAAGGCACCGCAACCCGCACGCAAGCTGTTTGGCTTACTGAAGGGTGAGGAAGAAGGCCCTATTGGTGCTGATGGGAAACGCCCGTCGAAGGATAATCGCTCGCTTCTTCAGGAAGCGCTTTTTGACTTGCTTGAATGCAAGCGCCTGCTGGATCAGGTTCGCTGAAAAACGGGTTCAAGTTTTTCAGACAATAAAATGAAAAAGGGAGGCAGTGCCTCCCTTTCTTTTTTGGCCTACGTCGACGATAGCTTCAGGCCAATAATGCCGGCCAGAATAAGTGTCACGCTGGCGACGCGGAAGAATGTTGCCGCTTCACCCAGAATGAATATTCCGACGACGAATGCGCCAACCGCGCCAATGCCGGTCCAAATGGCATAGGCTGTCCCCAGCGGCAGAGTACGCATTGCAATCGAAAGCAGGGCGAAACTGCCGATCATCGTTACAATCGTGATGACGCTGGGCGTTAAAAGCGAAAAGCCTTCCGACTTTTTCATGAAATAGGCCCAAATAATTTCGAGGCCACCGGCGAGTGCCAGATAAATCCATGCCATTTTAGTGCTCCTTGGGTATGGGCCGTCCCATTTTTCAAGAGAACGAAAGGCCGTCCTTTCGTCAATACTATAGGTCTAATGAGAAGGATGCAGAGCGTCATTGAGATACATGCAGCTCAGCATGGTAAAGACATATGCCTGAATTATTGCCATCAGCAATTCAAGTGCCGTCAATGCGACAGTCATGGCGAGAGGCATAATGGCCGACATTAATCCCAGCGAACCCAAACTGCCCAGTCCAACCACAAATCCAGCAAATACCTTCAGCGTGATGTGACCGGCGAGCATGACTGCAAACAGACGTACTGAATGGCTGATCGGACGTGAGATATAAGACATGAGTTCGATCGGAACGATAATCGGCGCGAGCATCACCGGGACGCCTGCCGGCATGAACAAGAGGAAGAACTTGAAACCGTGGCGTAGCAGTCCGTAAATAGTAACGGTTAGAAATACGAGCATAGCCAGCGCGAACGTGACGATGATATGGCTTGTTACCGTGAAGGCATAAGGAAACATGCCGATGAGGTTGGCCACAAGAATAAACATGAAAAGCGAGAACACCAACGGGAAGAATTTCATTCCGTGTTCACCTGCATTTTCACGCACTGTCTTTGATACAAACTCGTAAAGCATTTCAGCTGATGATTGCCAGCGACCTGGTACGACCTTACCTCGGCGCGAGGCGAGAAAAAGGAAGCCTGCAGCAACTGTCACTGTCAGCAGCATGTAAAGTGCGGAATTCGTGAAAACAATCTGCTGGCCACCCACTGTGCCAAGCTCGACGATGGGTCGGATCGCAAATTGTTCTATAGGCCCAGCCATGGAGCACCCTCCAATGGGGCCGTCCCCTATGCGAACACAGGCACGGGTCGTCCCGCGCAGCCCTCAAATAGAGAATTTTTTCGCGAGCTGCAAGTCCGTGAACAAGCCGATCCTTACGAAAAGTTAATTGTTTCGCGCTGGATCGAAGAGCTTTTTAAGCTATCCTTAATTACCACAATCAATTCTGGAGACTGATCAATGGCTATTTCCCGGCGAAATTTTATTGTTGCAGCTTCTGCTGCGGGTGGTGGAGTAGCTTTGTCACCATTTGAAGCTTCGCAAGCCTCAGCGCAAACACCTGTGTCGAAGGCGGAAAATCCCGGCTTTCATCGGTTTCAGTTTGGTGACTTCGAAATCACGACTCTTTCTGATGGACGTCGGGCGGGTGAAGCGCCAGAGAAGACATATGCGATCAATCAGGATCCAAAAGATGTTGCGGCCTTGCTGGAAGAAAACCTACTTCCTGCCGACCGTTTTGTGAACAGCTTCACGCCTGTTCTTATCAATACCGGCAAAGAGCTCGTTCTGTTTGATACGGGTATGGGAGCAGGAGCTCGTGAAGCCGGGCAGGGCAAACTGATCAGTGCACTGGAGGCTTCCGGCTACAAGGCGGATGACATTTCTCTGGTTGTTCTGAGTCATTTCCATCCCGATCACATCGGCGGCTTGATGGAAGAGGGTAAGCCCGTCTTTGCAAATGCACGCTATGCCGCAGGACAGAAAGAGTTTGACTTTTGGACCGATCCAGCCCGCCTTGAAAGCCCTGCAAAGACCGTCGCACAAATGGTCGAAAAGAACGTGAAGCCGTTCGCAGAAAAGACCATCTTCATTGATGATGGCAACGAAGTGGTTTCGGGTATCCATGCCATAGGCGCCTTTGGTCACACACCAGGGCATCTGGCATTCCGAGTGGAATCGGATGGCAAGTCGCTTATGCTGATTTCAGACACAGCTAATCATTCGGTTATCACCTTGCAGCGTCCCGACTGGCACGTTTCGTTCGATATAGACAAGGAAATGGCTGCCGAGACGAGAAAGCGAATCTTCGATATGCTGGCTACGGATCGCTTGCCATTTATTGGCTATCACATGCCATTTCCCTCGCTTGCTTATCTGCAGCGTGCTGGCGAGGGCTACCGTTACGTCCCGGAAACCTACCAAATCCGTAACACGTAGTTCTTACAGCTTTGTGGTGCAGGCGTCTCCATTTTCACAAATTCAGAAAATAGACCTTGCACCACAAGTCGTTATATTCTAGGGCTTTCTCCGGCTCGGAGCGTAGCGCAGCCCGGTAGCGCACTTGACTGGGGGTCAAGGGGTCGTGGGTTCGAATCCCGCCGCTCCGACCATTTTTCCCCAATGAGAACAATGCATTGACGATGCTGGTGAACCACTTTCGGTTCAACCTGCAGTCACATACATTTTTCAGTCTTTCCGTCGCTGCAATTAGCTTGGAACTGCACGATGGGTAGTTACGGTCGTTGCGTAAACCGTAACCAGCGGCCGGGTGTCATTCCAAAGGCTGATTTGAAATGCCGCGTGAAATGACTCTGATCTGAGAAACCACAGGCTAGTGCAGTTTCAGCCAGACTTATATTGCTGCCGGATAGCATGCGCCGACCTTTTTCAAGCCTGCGCATAATTAGATAGCGATGTGGGCTCGTTCCATGAAGTGCTCTGAAATGGCGTGACAATGTATATCGGTCGAGACCGGAAATGTTCTCAAGATCGACAGATGATACTGTGCTTTCGATATTCTCCTTAAGATATTCACGAATATTCAAGATCGCATCACGCGCAATAAATTTTGGATGCGTAATTTCTCTATCTGCATGCTTCCATAGATTGGACTGCAAGCGCATTATAACGTCGTCGAGTAGCAGTTCATCGGGTTCGTTGCTGAGATCTATAAGAACCTCCACCAGCAATTGATGCAGCGATTTGTCAGACAATATTGGTTCTTTGACAAAAGGTAAGATGTGCGTGCGACTTGACGCTTCCAGCAATAGTTCCGGCGGAAAATAGAACATCCTGTAATGCAGCATGTTTTCAGAACCGGCGGCACCGTCATGAAGTTCGTCGGGGTGAATGACAATCGTATTCCCAGGAACGCTAACGCGGGAGGCTCCACGATAACGAAATGTCTGTACACCGGCTAAGGTTATTCCGAGCGCATAAGTATCATGACGATGAGGGCTAAATCCAACGCCATGGAATCTCGCATCAATGCGATCAATGCCCCGTTTTGTTGGAGCATGCAGAATTCGCTCAGATTTGCACAAACGTTCAATACTCAAAATATTGCGTTCCCTATTATCCGCTTAGCACGAATATAATGGGATCATTTTGCATGTTCGATACAAAGTTCACAATTGTTTTGCGTGATGATTTGGCACCTTGGCAGGAGCTGAATGTCACCGCTTTTCTCGCTAGCGGGATTGTCAGTCAACACCCGGATATCATCGGCGAGCCTTATCAGGATGGGGCCGGCAACACTTACAATGCTTTGTCCATTCAGCCAGTAGTCGTGATGTCTGCCGATGCGGCTCAAATGCACAAAATACACGTAAAGTCACTGGAAAGAGGGATCACAACTTCTCTCTATATTGAAGAGATGTTTTCCACAGGGCATGACGTTGCGAATAGAGATGTATTTTCAAAGTTTGCACCTGAATCTGCAAATGTTGTCGGTATCGCCATTCGGGCAGAAAAGAAAATCGTCGACAAACTGGTTAAAGGCGCAAAGCTGCATAAGTAGTTATTCGCTATTTATTTCTGCATGATGTGCAAGGTTGGCAGTTTAGAAATGAACTATCCAATTTTACATGCCGTGGATCCAGTGGGAGTTTATGCGTCCAGAGAAATTTGTAGTTCTGCGGTCAAAAAAATACCCCGGCTGAGGGCCGGGGCAATCTTAACCTTATGTGCTACTCGCAAAGATCACGTACGGGGGTAAGGCGTGATCTCCTCATTTAATAAAGTTTAGTAAAATAACTAATCTAGATTATTGATGAAGTATGAATATAGAATTTTTATCGTTATAGTATGGTTTAATCTAATGAGCATTTTTTGTTTTAACAATCACACTTGTTCGCTCACAATAATTTTGATGATACGGAGTGAATGCGGTGTTTATTTTATATAGCAAAGTTACCCGGTGTAATAATTTGACCTTTTGGTATAATTTAATGTGCGTTATGATAGCCAAAATTGATTAGGCACTTGATCGACTTCCCAAATTTTAATTGGTGAGCGAATAGGTTATCTGCCGGTATTAAAGTGCGTTCTTTCAAGTTTTTCTGCGCTATTGTTATCAGAGATGCTTGATGTTTGAGGCTGTTGGGATGAGTTTGATTGTTGATTTTGCAAAATATGTGTCGATCGTTGTGATCGGTCTTTTGCCTATTATGAATCCTTTGACGACAATCCCGTTATATATGTCGCTGACCAAACGCATGAGTGCGGAAAACAAACGCGTTCAGGCAAGAAAAGCCTGCATATATGCCTTTTCGATCCTAACGGCTTTTCTGCTGCTCGGAAATGGGATCATTTCGTTGTTTAGTATCTCCATGCCCGGTATTCGTGTGGCTGGCGGGCTGATTATCATGATCCTGGCCTTGCGGATGATTTTCTCTGGTGAGGATTCTTCGTCCGAAGTGGATGCAGAACCTGCCGATATCAAAAAGGCTGAACTGGATTACTCTTTCTCGCCACTGGCAATGCCTAGCCTGGCAGGGCCGGGTTCTATAGCGGTTGTTATGAGCTTTGCGTCGCAGATACCATCTGAGCATACCGTTGTGGGCCATGTGGTTGTTATTTTGGGAGTCGCTATAACGATCTGTGTCGCCTATCTTGCACTGTCCTCCGCATCGCTCATCGAGAAGGTGCTCGGGGAACACGGTATGCAGGCGGTGACAAAGATCATGGGCTTTTTGCTGACCTGTGTGGCCGTACAGTTTCTTGCCTCGGGTATCCGCGATTTTTATATTGAGTTCAGTAAGATCAGCTGAAGCGTTTCACATTTTTCAGGATGTGAACTAAGTGCGTGGAACGAAAAGAATAATGCACGCGCCAACAAAGGCTACGGTCGCGCCTATAACGTCCCAGCGATCTGGGCGCATGCCTTCTGCAGCCCATATCCATACGATCGATGCAATAATATAAATCCCGCCATAGGCTGCATAGGCACGTCCCGCAGCATCGCTTTCAATCAGTGTCAACAGATAGGCGAAAAGGGCGAGACAAACCAAACCTGGAACAAGCCAGAGGGGGGATTTATCCAGTTTAAGCCACGCCCAAAACGAGAAGCATCCGGCTATTTCGAATATAGCTGCGGCGGCATAAATCACGAATTGCAAAGCAGATTTCCTTGGAATTGATTGTGTGAAGCGGCTTTGCGGTAGTGTTTATACTCCAACCCAGCACACCCCCATACGAGGCCAAAAAGCAGATAAAAATGCCGCCAGTGATCAGTGTCAATCACATTGCCGATGAGTACATGACCAAGATAGGTCGCATAAGCGCAAAGCAGAAATGGTTGCCATGGTCGATTTCTGAACATTAGTTTGAAACCGATGGCCAGTGTCAGGAAGGTTAAAGTCATGAAGGCGATGAAACCGATCCAGCCATAATCAAGCACTGCTTTCAGCCAGATATTATGGGTGTCTTCGCCGAACATGGGACCAAATTCCAATGGTCCGATTCCCAGTGGATGTTCGGTCGCAAGCACCATGCCGAGCCAGTGCCGGGCAAACCGGCCCAGACGCGCACTGTCGTAACTTTGTTCAAGGCGCGCGCGCTCTAAAAAGAGCGCTCTAACGTCGGGAATTTGCAGGAGTAGTAGAATAGCCAGTGCAATGACAAGGACCGCAAGCAAGCCGATTGTGATCAAGCGCAGGCGAAACCTGTTGCTCTGGCTCTGAAGCAGCAGCACTGCAAAAAGACAAAGGAACGAGAGCGGCGCCATGGCCCAAGCAGCACGTGAGAAGGAAACCAGTATGCCGAGTGTCAGTACACAGCACAACGGCATATAGACGAGCAAATCTCGGCCATTGCCTTTCATGATGCGGTAAAGGCTCCATGTGAAGGGAAGCACCAAAAACGGCCCGTAAACATTCGGATCTTTAAAGCCACCCATTGCACGGCCATAACGGGTAAAGGCATCGGCGCCAGGAAACAGGCTTAGATAACCCGCAATGCCGAGCAGCGACGATAGGATACCGACGAGAAGATAGGCATTGAATATCGTTTTCAGGCGACGATAGTCTGCTTCGATGATTGCGG
Organism: Ochrobactrum sp. AN78; assembly: GCF_029909885.1. Lineage (NCBI taxonomy): Bacteria > Pseudomonadati > Pseudomonadota > Alphaproteobacteria > Hyphomicrobiales > Brucellaceae > Ochrobactrum > Ochrobactrum sp. AN78. The sequence goes on along the minus strand of NZ_JASAMU010000006.1, from coordinate 175,523 downwards.
CATAAAAGACAGCCGTAAAGGCAAGGAACAGCGAAACAGCGATATATAATGGCGCATCCTTAGTGTCAGCCATTTGCATGACGGAAATCATGCCGCCGAAGTTGAACACGGTTAGCAAAGCGAGCAACACCAGGCTGGTTCGTGTCAACCGCATCCCAAAAAGCATGGCGATTGCTATGAGCGCGACCATATAAAGTTCGTATGGAGCGGGTTCGCTCATCACGAACCCAAGTAGAAAAACACCAAGTCCAATAGCAAAGTTAGCGATGAGCCTGTTTAAAGCGCGCTTACCTGCAACCTCTGTTGCAGGTAAAACGCGGTAAGGTGTCGAAACACTGCTGGTACCGTTGGCGACTGTTCTCAATAAGCGTTTTCCGTGTTGAGAAGTCTGACGGGGGTCAGAAACAGGATTTTGAGATCAAACCAGAGCGACCAGTTTTCAATGTAAAACAGGTCATATTCTGTGCGCATGGTGATCTTGTCTTCATTGTCGATTTCGCCGCGCCAGCCATTGATCTGCGCCCAGCCGGTTACGCCCGGCTTGACGCGGTGACGTGCGAAATAGCCATCAACGACTTCATTATAGAGCACGTTGTGAGAGTGCGCGGCCACCGCATGGGGGCGAGGGCCTACAAGCGACAGTGAACCTGTCAGCGAATTGAAGAACTGCGGCAGTTCGTCGATGGATGTCTTGCGGATAAAGCGCCCGACGCGGGTCACGCGGGGATCGTTTTTTGTGACGGCGTTGCGTGCAGTCGGGTCGCTCTGTTCCGCATACATCGAGCGGAACTTCCAAACATTGATGACTTCGTTGTTAAAGCCATGCCGCTTTTGCTTGAAGATTACCGGGCCTTTGCTGTCGAGCTTAATGGCAATCGCGGTTGCCAGCATGATGGGCGAAAGAAAGACGATGCCAAGCAGACTGAACACAATGTCGAAAATACGCTTGGCAACTGAGTCCCAGTCGTTGATTGGCTTGTCGAAGATGTCGAGCATCGGCACGCTGCCGATATAGGAATAGGCGCGGGGGCGGAAACGCAGGTGGTTGTTAAGTGCCGACAGACGGATATCGACCGGCAGCACCCACAGCTTGTTAAGGATCATCAGAATGCGTTCTTCGGCACTGATAGGGAGCGAAACGATCAGCATGTCGATATGCGCAATACGCGCAAATTCGATCAGCTCCTTTACGTTTCCGAGTTTGGGGTAGCCTGCCACGATGGGCGGCGAACGCTTGTCATCACGGTCATCGAAGATGCCGCAGATGCGAATGTCGTTATCCGGCTGCTGTTCAAGTGTGCGGATCAGGGCTTCGGCATTGGGTCCACCGCCGACGATGACAGCGCGCCTCTCCATAATACCATTCCGTGCCCAACGACGGATTCTCCATGAGACAAAGAGGCGGCAGATGATGAGTACGATCATTCCGCTCAAAGCCCAGATCAGAAACCAGGCGCGCGAAAAATCCGATGAAACCTTGAAGAGAAAACCTGCTACGGCAACGGCTCCCAGCACAGTTGCCCAGCTGATGATTACGCGTTTCAGGTGGCGGCTGGGGCTGCGCAGAATATTGATCTGATAGCCGTTGTTTATTTCCATCATCAGAACGTAAAGGCCACCGCCCGCGAGCATGATGAGCAGATAGTAGATCAGGAGCGAGGTGTTGAAACTGACATAATAGGCAAAGCTCAGAATGCCAGTCGTGAGGACGATGCCGAATTCAACGAGCCGTATCACACCGCTGAGCATGGTTGGCGACAGGGTGTTACGCTCATATTGCGCGGCCATCTGGCGCGCCATTGCGTTCAACCCGTTCTGTTCGCTCGGTTTGGAACCACTCGTGCCTTTGGCATTACTTGCCTCAGGATCGATTGGAGAAGACACATCATTATCCCGCACAATATTACCCCTGCTAATCAACGTGCCGGACTATATTTAACTGCAAATCCTAAGGATTTGCTGATCAAATGGTCCTAGCTGGTGCAAGATTTTCAGGAACGTGCTTCACGGTAAACCAATTCTATAGAATGTGCCATTGCCTGAAGGCTGAACCGCTCACGCAGGCGTGTTCTGTCGGGCATCGATTTTACGAAATCAGCCTCAGCGCTGGCAACTACGAGCAGCTTGGCTGCGAGCAGCTCGATGTTGGGCTCAACAAGAGCCGGTGAGTTGGGGCCGAAGATTTCCGGAATGCCGCCAACACTGCTCGCAATGACAGCTTTTCCAGCAGCCAATGCCTCCAGCACGATGTAAGGAAATGCTTCCGCGCGTGATGGAATCACGATGCTTTTGCCAAGCGGAAACGCTTCTCGCGCAGCCATGCCGGGCAAAAAGCGGATTTGGTCAGCCATGCCGAGCTCATTTGCGAGCGTGAGAAAATCGGACTTCTCCGCGCCATCGCCGACCATAGTGGCGGTAAAACGCTTCCGGGATTTGTCACGAAGAGAAGCAAGGGCGCGGATCAACAGATCGGGCCCCTTTAATTCACGCATCGTTCCTATGAAAAGGAAATCAGTGGCGTCAGTTGCGGTTGTTGTATGAACAAACTCTTCATCAGACAAGCCGTTATAAATAACCGCATGAAGGTCGTATGGCCTGCCAACCTTCTCTTCATATGTCCGCTTCTCGAAGTTTGAAACGAACAGAACAGCGTCGGTGAGCGGAGCCAGCAACCTTTCGACCAGAAAGACCGCGCCACCACGACGCGTCTTTCTGTCAAAATGCAGGCTACCGCCATGCGGTGAGTAGATACGGGCTACGCGAGACTTAAAAACCCGTAGAGCTGAGCCGAACAGACGTGCATAAACGCCACCTTTGGCGCCATGTCCGTGCAAGATGTCCGGCTGCAATTTCTTGATAATGCGATAGGCTTTGTATGCAGCTTTGATATCGCCAATGCCGATATGTCTTTGCATGGCGATACGATGGATGCCCAATGCAAGCTTGGGCCGTAATTCTTCCAGTAATTCATCTTCGCGCACGCCACCGGTTGTCGCATCGCAGAGAATGCCAACTTGGTGCCCGTTTGAAGCCTGAATGCTGATGAGATCGCGGACATGGCGGAACAAGCCACCCGTAGGTTCGCGAAAACAATGGACGATTCGTAAGGGCGTGTTGTGCTTTTCATCAGACATTTATCGTCATCAGAATAGACGTTCGCGCACATAGACGGTGTCGCCCGGTAGGATCGGATCAGAGATCAGGACGCGCCCTGTCATCACGTCTCCATTGATCGTGCGTGTAATATCGACACTTTCCTGATTGGCGCGTGGAGTAAACCCTCCAGCTGCGGCGATTGCCTTTTGCACAGTCATACCTGGCACGTAAGAATATTGGCCCGCACCGCCCACTTCACCCATGATGAAGATCGGACGATAACGGTCGACCTCAACGCTGACGTCAGGATCGCGCAGGTAGCCGCCACGCAGTTTTGAGGCAATTGTGCCTTCTAGCTGCTTTACCGTCTTTCCACTTGCCGGAACGCTGCCAATAAGCGGGAATGCGATATAGCCCGACTGATCGACGCTATAATTATTGGTGAGGCTTGCCTGCTCAAACACGGTAACGCGCACACGGTCACCTGCATTGAGCAAATAGGGTTCGTTTAACGCGGCATGAAACGCCTGTGGGGCAGGGCGATAGCTGGAGCATGCGGAAAGCGTCATCGCCGCAAGGCCAAGCGCAACAAGAACCAACCGGCTCGTGCGCTTTTTATGAGTTTTCTGCATCGTCATTGTCGCCTCGGTCTCTTCCGAAAAGCATTGCCGCATTTGCAGATTCGGATAGGAGATATCCAAATGCTGATACATGACGTTATCGATTGATTAAGGTTAATGGCTGGTAAAGAAGTGATACGCTTCCGGAAAAACTTTCTCTCTTTCCAGTGAAACCGAACAAATAGACAGTTTAACCCTCTGGTTACCTTGTTCGTTTACATTTTCTTGCAAAATTGGCCTTCGACACGTTTTGAGTGGGCGAGGTGATGGCTCGGGAACCGCACATCCAGAGTATTGGGCGGAAAATCGGGCGGAGTATGAGAATGTCTGAAGTCGATAGGCTGTCGAAAGACGCAGATATTGATATTGGTGCGCTCTTTTCGAGCTTGCGCCGCAATTGGCTTTTGATTGTCAGCGGCGCACTCATTATGGCAGTGCTTGCCTGGATCATATGTCTCCTTCTGACGCCCGATTATCGCGCTGAGACCCGCATTCTGATCGAATCCCGTGAATCCGTTTTCACACGTCCAAATGGTGAAGCCACAACTGAACGGCCATTGATGGACCCGGAAGGGGTGAAAAGCCAGGTCGAAGTGCTGACTTCGGGCGATCTTCTGAAACAAGTCTCAGATAAGCTCAAGCTCACCGACAACGAGGCATTTACCTCAACAAATGTAAGGCCTTGGACGCGTATCTTGATTCTTCTTGGTATGCGCAACAATCCGACCAGTCTGGCACCTGAAGAGCGTGTACTGCAAAGGTTGCGCCAGAACTTGCAGGTTTTCAACGTCAGCGGTTCGCGTGTGATCGTCGTCCAATATACGTCTTCAAATCCGCAGGAAGCAGCGGATATCGCAAACGCAGTGGCTGACGCCTATATCGCGCTGCAAGGCGCTGCAAAACTCCAGTCTAACGATGATGCAACCGGCTGGCTTGCACCAGAAATCGAGGATCTGCGCGGCAAAGTGCGGGATTCAGAAAAGAAAGTTGCGGACTATCGCGGAGCAAATGGCCTTCTGACGGGACAGACAAACAGCACCATTGCCACCCAGCAGCTATCCGAAGTCTCGACGGAATTGACGCGACTGCGTTCAAGCCGCGCGACCTCGGAAGCAAAAGCGGAAAGCATTCGCAGAGCGCTTGCAGCCGGTGTCCCGGTTGATACTCTGCCTGATGTTGTAGCATCCGGTATGATGCAGCGCCTTTCCGAACGTCGCATTCAGCTCAATTCGCAAATCGCTGATCTTTCAGTAACGTTGCTTGAAGGCCATCCGCGCATCAAATCGTTGCGCTCGCAACTCGCCGATCTCGACCGACAGATCAATGGGGAAGGGCGCAAGCTTTTGACGAGCCTCAACAATGAGGTCAGTGCTGCGAGACTGCGCGAGGATGAACTCAATCGTGAGTTAAATCGTGTCAAGGCACAGGCCGCCCAGGCTGGTGAGCAGGAAGTCGAACTGCGGGCGCTCGAGCGTGAAGCGGCTGCGCAGCGTCAGCTTCTTGAGACCTATCTGACGCGTTATCGCGAAGCTACCTCGCGCACGGATCGCAATTATGTCCCCGCCGATGCGCGGATTTTCTCTCGCGCCGATGCGCCGGGATTGCCATATTATCCAAAGACCTTGCCGGTTGTCAGCGCGACCTTTGTTGCTGGACTGTTGCTCCTATCAATTTTCGTCTTGCTGCGTGAATTGTTCAGTGGACGGGCCTTTGTCACAGTGGATGGGCGCCGTATTGCAGCGGTGGAAGAAATTGAAATGCCAGTGATTGAAGCGGCACCAGACATGGCTTTCACGCCGCCTTCCGCAAGCGAGTTCAAAACTGCCGATAGCCGCCCTGTGCGGCGCTGGGCGTCGCCTTTCATGTCAGGTTCAAAAATTGCCTCTGCGGAAGATGCACCAGAAAATCCAAATGGTGTGAAGACGGTGGCTAACGGCCTGATTGAAGGCAGTTTAAAGCGGGTCATCGCGATATCTCCGGAAGGCGATAGTGCATCCGCTGCGACTGTGCGTCTTCTGCGGGAGCTGGCGGATCGGGGCAAACGCGCTATTCTGATCGATATGACAGCCTACGGTACGCTGGGGCTAGTTATGCTCGATGGCAGTAACCGAGCCGGTATTACAGAGCTTCTGGCCGGTGAGCGGCGCTTCAACGATGTCATTCATACGGACCACTATTCTCAGGCGCATGTGATGCCGCTAGGCAAGGTAGCGCCTGAGAACGCGATGCGTTCGGCTGATCGCCTGCCGTATATCCTGGATGCGCTGGAAACGGTTTATGATTTCGTGGTGGTCGAATGCGGCCCTTCCACATCGCGGCAGATACGCCGTATTGCCGACGGTCCGGCTGTCGTGATCATGAATATTGTCGATCCCGACGACAATAGTGTCGTCATGGCAGCGCTTGATATGGATCAGGGCGGCTATGAAGACGTCATCATTCTGATGGACAATCAGCAGGCGACAGGTGCTAACCCTGATGCGTCACAACCTACCGCCTGATTTCGATTCACGATCAACGAGATAGCGCTCTCGTCTGAATCAAATTGAGAAGCGCTTATCGTGAAATCTTAGCGTTTCGCCAGTTTGCTGCGTAGCGCTTTTGCGAACTGCCACAAGTGGGGATTGCCTTTAACTGTCGCGACGACTTTGTTACGGACTGATTGCAGTGCGGTGAAGGCTTTGCCTTTGGCCGTTAGAGGGATAATGGTGTCGAAGATGCTCGATTCAATATCGCACCATTCTCGCTTATAGGGCTCGTCGCCGATCCCAAAGCTATAGATGGTCAGGCCAGCGTCACAGCTTCTCTTGATGTCTTCATAGAACAGAAACTCCCCAGGGCTGGCAGTCATTAACTCGTCATCGGCTATCGCGCTGAATTCGACAGTCGGACCGAGTTTCGAACGGGTTTTGCCGATCAGCGAGCGGATTTTGCCGCCGACTTCAAGGACTTGCAGTTCGTATGCTGCGTGCAGGCTCCCAGTCGCGTTTCCGTAAAGCTCTTTGAAGAACGTTTGAATATGGGCATCGGCAAAAGGATCGTCGATCCCCATTTGCCGGAATCTATGTGCTTTGAGAGCAAAGAAAGCATTGAGTATCTCGTTCGTTTCTTCACGGGACTGGGGGGCATAAATTCGCCACCCGCCAGCCTCTTCATATCGACGGCCATGCTGACGATGTTTTTTGAGTTTTCGCTTGGCGTTGCTTCGCTCAAGGACTGCATCAAATCCGCTGATCAGAGACGCGGCAAGCACAGGATTGGGGTTCTCAATACTTTTCAGCTGCAACAAAGGGTTATCTTGGCCGGATAGAATGGGCAGTTGCCGCGTTAGCGAAAGCACATCGATATCTGGCCTAGCGATCCGAATGGTTGACACGAGCTGGCCGACGGATGCGTGTTCGACCGAACCGCCAAGCCAGGGGAAGTTACAGTTTGCATGGCTTCCGCCTGGATAACGCAACACGCGTGTGCCGTTTACGCTGACAGTCTCAAGTGGCAGCAACATAACCGGCGTATTGTCAGCAAACAGACCAGCAACCAGAGTGTCCGAATTGACATGCCTGCGCCAGCAGTCGATCCAGTCGAAAGTTTGTGCGTTGCCGTGCAATGCGCCCGGCTTTGACCAAAAAGCACGCAGTTGCGCGTAATCAACAATGAGGCGTGGCGTTAGATTGGCTTGGGCTTCATCAGTCACGTTTCGGTTGCCCCCGCAAATCACTCAACGACGTTTTGGGCGAGGAGGCTGAGCCATCCACCAGATGATACCCATAGCAGGCAACACCCAGAGAATACCGGTGAAGAAGAAATAAAGGAGATGCACCCATGCAGGTGAATTACCAAGCTGGGCCACAGCTATAATTGTCGCAAAAACTGCATAGACGATCACAAGAGCAACCAGCAGAAATGTGCCTATGAGTTTTTTCAGCCGAACGGGCATGTCTTTCTCCTCTATCCTGCTCTTCACTAGCTTGTGAGAACACGCAAAGGAAGTGAAAACGCGTCGGCATGTCGCGTGAACTTGGCTTGTAACCGCTTCTCCTATGCGGCATGTATCGGGCAGATGAACAGTCAGGGATAAAATGGCATGGCGGCAGTATCCGTTCGACATGAAGGGCAGAGCGCAGTGAGATCCGGCGAGGATAAAAATCGTCGGCTGATCCGCTATTGGCTCTATGCAGTTTTTGTCGTTCTGATCGCAATCGTCATGGTCGGTGGTGCAACGCGCATGACTGGCTCTGGTTTGTCGATTACTGAATGGAAACCGATCCACGGCGTCATTCCGCCGCTCAATCATGCCGAATGGCTGGAAGAATTCGATAAGTATCGCCAGATTCCGCAATATCAGCAGATCAATAAGGGCATGTCACTCGAAGCGTTCCAGTCCATCTTCTGGTGGGAGTGGGCGCATCGCATGCTTGCGCGATTTGTCGGCTTTCTGGTTGCAATTCCACTCGCCTTCTTCTGGCTGACCGGACGTCTGAACAGCGGCCTTAAATACCGGATGCTTGGCCTTCTGGCACTCGGCGGCTTTCAGGGCGCTATTGGCTGGTGGATGGTTGCATCGGGACTGAGCGAGCTTACCAGCGTCAGCCAGTATCGTCTTGCCATCCATTTGACGACGGCCTGCGTCATCATAACGGCCGTGTTCTATATCGCGCGAGGGCTCGTCACTTATACCGAGCGCCCGGCGGAACGGTCTATCCAGCGTTTCGCAGGCTGGTTGGTCTTTGCTGTGCTGGTGCAGATCTATCTTGGCGGTCTTGTCGCCGGGCTCCATGCAGGTCTTACGTACAATACCTGGCCGCTGATGGATGGCGCGATCATCCCGTCAGATTTGTTCATCCAGTCGCCTTGGTGGCGCAATTTGTTTGAAAATCCAAAGACCGTGCAGTTCGTACACCGCATGTTCGCCTACACAGTTCTGGTTCTAGCGGTCATTCACGCCGTGCAGGTTTGGAAAAATGCGGCAGCAACCACCCATGCCCGCCGTACAATCGTGTTGCTCGGCCTGATACTCGTACAGGCAGCGATAGGCATTGCCACACTTTTGATGAGTGTTCCTCTTGATCTCGGCCTGACGCACCAGTTCGTGGCGTTGATGGTGCTGGCTTTCGCCGTTGCACACTGGCGCGCAACAAAAGGCGCTTACAAAGAATAAGCAGTCTGACGCAGATGCCTTAGCGCGGAAGCTATCTTCAGCTCCCGCGCTTCATCGGCATCATTGCGGTCTTCGCGATGCCAAGCGGCTGAGAGACAGCCATAGGAAAATGCGAAATCGAGGACATAGGCAGGATCGCATCTGAGGATCGGCGCGAAATGCTCTGCCATGCGCTGAGCGCGTTCGAGATTGAGGCACAGATCATCGCGATCCAGCGGATTGTAGAAGATGTTGGCGGCATCAAATGCCGCATCCCCCATCAGCCCGTGGGGATCGATCACAAGCCAGCCGCGAGGTCCTCGCATGACATTCTCATGATGAATATCGCCGTGCAGCGGAATTGCTTCACGCGGCATTTCCAAAAGGCGCTTTGCAAGTTCCGTAGCCTCCGCATAAATTGGTTTGTGGCTTGCGACTGCAAAGAGGCCGGAAAAATGCTTGTTAAGTGGTTGCAAATCATCTGGAACAGGTGAGGCGGAAGGCTGATGCAATGCAGTCAGCACTTGCCCGAAAATAGCGAGACATTCTTCGTCTTTGCCACTTTTGAGTTGCTCATCGAGGTGGTAGCCGCCCGCATATTCGAGCAACATCGATGTTTCCTTGAGATCATAGAGCTTTGCAGCCCCATGACCGTCACGCCATGAAAGATAATGTGTGCCTCGCAGTTCCTCCATCCCAGCGGGCTTGAGCTGCTTGACAACAAAAACTTCGTCTGGAAAGTCATTGCGTTCGACTTTCCAGACCAGACTTGAATGTGTGTCCGCGAGCGGCACATAAGAACCGACATTCCATTCGGCGGGGAATATCGGCCTTTCCGTCATCAGGCTTTGCCGAGCATCAGATTCATATTCTGAACAGCGGCACCCGATGCGCCCTTGCCGAGATTGTCGAGCAGCGCTACGAGATTGACCTGATTGTCGCCTTCCGTTCCAAACACGAAAAGCTTCATGCCATCCTTGCCAGCAAGCTCTTCAGCATCGACGCGCGGCAGTTGACTGCTTTCCTCCAGCGAAACAACCTCAACGATATTCTGCCCAGCATAATGTTCGGTCAAAACCTTATGGATATCATTAAGCGACGGCGAGCCTTCAAGTTCGGTCACAAAGAGAGGAACCTGAACGATCATGCCTTGAGGGAAACGGCCGACGCTTGGGCTGAAGAGTGGGCGGCGATCCAGACGACCATGCAATTGCAGTTCAGCCACATGCTTGTGACGCAGCGGCAGGCCATAGAGGAAGTTGTTGGCCGCTAGATGCTCCGGATGGTTCTTATCTTCCATCTGCGCGATCATCTGTTTGCCGCCGCCTGTATAGCCGGAAACCGCGTTGACGCTGATTGGATAATCAGCCGCCAACAACCCGGCATCGCGCAAGGGGCGAACGAGGGCGATAGCGCCGGTCGGATAGCAGCCGGGATTAGCAACAAGGCGTGCTTCAGCAATCCGCTCACGCTGGCCTTTGGCGAGCTCCGCAAAGCCGTAGGCCCACTCTGAGTGCACTCGATGAGCAGTCGACGTATCGATTATCCGGGTCGAGTTGTGACCTTCGAGCAGCGAAACAGCCTCCTTGGAAGCGTCATCCGGCAGGCACAAGATCGCAATATCGGCAGAACGCAGATAGTCGGCACGCAAATCCTTGTTGCGACGCTCGGCTTCTGGAATGGAAATCACTTCAAGATCGTCGCGCTCGGCAAGGCGACTGCGAATTTGCAGACCAGTTGTGCCGTGTTCGCCGTCGATGAAGATTTTCGGTTTCATGCGCTTTGCCTTTAGATTTCAGAAAGTTACGCCATTATTCGGAAACAATTTTCGAGCTGCTTGAATCAATTTCTGAGCTGCAGCAAGGCTTAGTTTTCATCGTCGCGCTTTTTGCTCGGCCAGAAGTCCGAGATAATACATCGCAATGGTCGCTCCGGCTATTGCCGTTATATCGGCATGATCGTAAGCGGGTGCAACCTCAACAACATCTGCACCCACAAAATCAAGTTGTGTGAGCTTGCGAAGCACAGACAGCACCTTCGCTGAAGACGGGCCACCAGCAACTGGCGTGCCGGTTCCTGGTGCAAATGCCGGATCAAGACAATCAATGTCAAAAGTCAGATAGGTCTTCTTGCCAACAGTGCGTTTCAGAATCACGTCGGCAATTGCCTGCGCCGACATGTCCTCAACCTCGTGACCATAGATGATCTTGATTCCGCAATCTTCTGGCGCATGCGTCCGAATGCCGATCTGGATAGAATGTTCAGGATCGATAATTCCGTCACGCACGGCTCGAGCTACGAAAGAACCGTGGTCAATGCGCTTGCCATCATCAAACCAGGTATCCTGATGCGCGTCGAATTGAACCAGTGCAAGCGGGCCGTATTTTGCGGCATGGGCTTTGAGTAGTGGCCATGTCACAAAATGGTCCCCGCCAAGCGTTAGCAAAAACGCATCGGATTTGAGGATTTTTCCGGCTTCCCGCTCTATCGTTGCGGGCGTCTTATAATGATTGCCGTAATCAAGAAGACAGTCGCCGTAGTCGATCACGGCGAGGTTTTCGAATAGATCGCGCTCAAACGGATATTGTGGATCGTTGTCGAAAATCGCCGATGCGCGACGGATCGCCTGCGGACCGAAGCGCGCGCCGGGCCGGTTGGAAACCGCCGCATCAAACGGAATGCCCCAAACGACTGCTTCAGCACCCTTCAGCGACTTCGTATAAACACGCCGCATGAACGACAGCACACCCGCGTGGGTGGGGTCGGTGGCAGCGCTGGTCAGGCTGCGGGCGGTGACAGCATGGTCGATGGTTTTTGAGGGCATGGCTGGCTCCCGAATAGTTTCACAACTCTCATAGCGCTTCACGAAGCAAATTGGGAGATTGCTTTATGTGGTTTTTGCGTCAAAACCATAAGCGCGTTCTACCCGGGCGATGCGAACGCGATAAGTTTCATACCATTGCTGGCGACCGAGTTTTTGCGCCACGAGATGATCAACGTCGCGCTTCCATGCCCGGATGCTCTCTTCGTCTGCCCAGAACGAATTGGTGATGCCGAAGCCTTCCGTATCGCGTGCACTTTCAACCCCAATATAACCGGGTTGTTTTGAGGCCAGTTCCGCCATGCTTTGTGCCATTTCGCAATAGCCATCATCAGCGCCAAACCGTTGCGATGAAAATGTGACTACGAAGTAGGGCGGTTGTGGTGTGTTGGCAAAACATTCAGTCGTAGACATAGGCGTGCTCCACCTTCGAAGAATCGTGGACTTCACTCTTCATGAATGCTGTCGACGGGGCTTGCAACTGCGACTACAGCATCAGCCCAAAAATCGGAATCTATTTTTGGAAAGCTCGATGGGTGGCTTCAATAGCCTAGAGCGCTGCTCAACATCTCAGGGTGCAAAATTGCGCGGGCGATAAACCGCGATTGTGAGAACACGGAGCGTGTTGGCAAATACCTCTCTTTCAAAGAGGGTTTTATGAGAAAAGTAATATTTCCAATTTCAATCGCGCTTGTTTGTTCTGCCGCGCTGTCTGGCTGTGTGACTGACCAGCGTGCGGCCCGCTATCAATTGGAGCAGCAGAATGTGGGCGCGCTCAACTGGATGCAACAATCTGGCGAATACGAGGCGCTTGCCTATCAGGCCTTTAACAGTGCGCGCAAAGCGTTCGACACGGCGAAGGTTCGCAAAGGATACCGTAAAGCGGTGATCGTCGATCTTGATGAAACGATGATCGATAATTCGGCTTATGCCGGATGGCGTATCCAGCATAATGTGCCTTACACAGAGAAAACTTGGGCGCGCTGGATGGCTGCCGAACAGGCCCGATCTATTCCGGGTGCTGTCGATTTCGCACGTCATGTGAATTCGCATGGAGGCACCATGTTCTATGTCACGAACCGCGATGCCAAATCATTTGAACATACAGCGGCCAACATCAGGAAGCTCGGCTTTCCCGGTGTATCAACGAAGACACTGCTTCTGAACAGTGGCCAATCAAACAAGCAGGCGCGTTTTGATACCATTAAAGCGGCCGGCTTTGATGCGGTGGTCTATGTTGGTGATAATCTCAATGATTTCGGAGGTGTCACGTATCACAAGAACAACCAGCAGCGACGCGCTTTCGTTGCAGCCAATCAAGCGGCCTTTGGAACTAAGTTTTTCATGCTTCCAAATCCAAGCTATGGCGATTGGATTTCCGGCATGGCGCCGGAATATTACAAACAGTCTGTCGAGAAACAGTTGCAGATCAGCCGGGAAGCCATTCGTGCCTGGGCAGGTTGAAACAGTCCAGACATTGCGAAAACAAAAAAGCGGACCCGAAGGTCCGCTTTCTGTAATTCCAAAGCGATAAATATTAGCGCTTGGAGAACTGGAAAGAACGGCGAGCCTTTGCCTTACCGTACTTCTTACGTTCAACAACGCGGCTATCGCGAGTAAGGAAGCCACCCTTCTTGAGAACCGTGCGAAGGCCTGGTTCGTAGTAGGTGAGTGCCTTGGAGATGCCGTGGCGAACTGCACCGGCCTGACCGGAAAGACCGCCGCCAACAACAGTCGCAACAACATCGAACTGACCAGCGCGGTTCGACGCAACGATTGGCTGCTGCAGGATCATCTGCAGAACCGGACGTGCGAAATACGCAGCGAATTCTTTGCCGTTGACGGTGATCTTGCCGGAACCTGGCTTGACCCAAACGCGAGCAATCGCGTCTTTACGCTTGCCGGTCGCATAAGCGCGGCCCTGAGCGTCGATCTTCTGAACGTGAACCGGAGCGGCCTGTTCAGCGGCTACGCTGCCGAGTTCTTCGAGCGAGTTGAGCTGCTCAGCCATGATTATGCATTCCCTTTGTTCTTGCGGTTCAGCGCGCCAACGTCCAGAGTTTCTGGCTGCTGAGCTTCATGCTGATGTTCTGCACCTGCATAAACGCGCAGGTTCTTCATCTGACGACGGCCAAGCGGGCCACGTGGGATCATACGCTCGATAGCCTTTTCAAGAACGCGTTCTGGGAAACGGCCTTCGAGAATCTGGCGAGCAGTACGCTCCTTGATGCCACCTGGATGGCCAGTGTGCCAGTAGTAAACCTTGTCGGTGTACTTCTTACCGGTCAGAACAACCTTATCGGCATTGATGATGATGACATTGTCGCCATCGTCAACGTGTGGGGTGAAGGTTGCTTTGTGCTTACCGCGCAGGCGATTGGCGACGAGGGATGCGAGACGACCGACGACGAGACCTTCTGCGTCGATCAGAATCCACTTCTTCACCACTTCGGCTGGCTTCTGAGAAAAAGTTGCCATTGAAGTCTTCCTTGACTTAATCCCAGATCTTACGATCCAGGCTTTTCTTGTTGCTTGTGTTAGTCACGCCAATTGTAACGACGGCCAACCTTAAGGACGTTTGAAAGCGAGCTTCCTAACGCACTAGGCGGGTCGATACACAAACTCAAGAAGGTCGTCAAGCGCTGTTTTTACGACTGTTATTTAAAAATACAATAAAAACAACCACTTATGAATGAGGTATTATAATACCGTATTTTTTAATGCGGTGGAATGGAATAAGTCGCTGTTGCGTGGGCGATCAGCTCGTTTCGCTCATCACTGGTCAGACTTATATCCAGTACGGCCAAACGCTTTCCGAGCTTGAGAATCCTTGCCAACGCCTTCACCGTCCCCGGCGTGGCTTTGCGCAGGAAATTGATATTGAGATTTGTAGTCACAGCAAGCGCGACTGGTCCTATATGACCAAGAATTACTGCATAAGCTGCCACGTCTGCAAGTGCGAAAAGGGAAGGACCCGAAACAGTGCCGCCGGGTCGCAAGTGCTGAGCATCGGCGCGAAGATGCATTGTCGCGACGCCGTCCTCGATAGAGACAATCTCAAAACTGTCGTCAAGTTGCGGAAACTCGCGCTTCATGAAGAGGCGTAAATCGTCAATATTCATGACTGGGCTCAAGGCCGTATGGTGTGCAGTGTTGATATTCATTTCCTCTCCCTATCTTTAAGAACTAACGGGAGTAAGGCCGATCTTGCAAGCATGTGTTGCGATATGCCACCAATAAAGTCGAAATTTGCGGAGGAGGAACCAAATGCAGACACCTTCAGACAATCAAATTCGCGAAATTCTTCAGTCTGTCAAAACGATTGCGTTGCTTGGTGCGTCGCCCAAGCCTGAGCGCCCAAGCAACGGCGTCATGAAGTTTCTGCTTGATCGGGGATACCATGTCATTCCCGTTAATCCGGGGCAGGTGGGAAAAAGTATCCACGGACAGCAAGTAGTGGCCAATCTCGCCGATATTGATGAGCTGATCGATATGGTGGATGTTTTCCGAGCATCTTATTCGCTTCCGGGCATTGTAGATGAAATTCTCGCTATGAAGCAGCGGCCAGCGGTTCTTTGGACACAGCTCGATGTGGTGCATGAAGAAGCAACAAAGAAGGCTGCAGATGCTGGTTTGAAAGTGATAATGGATCGCTGCCCAGCTATCGAATACCCGCGGCTGATTGGCCGATCGTAAGCCACGGAATTATTTTCTTTAATTGTATCGTTTAGCGCAAATTCCTCCTTTGCTTTCTTTGTGGCACAGCCTAACGTCCACTCGAATTAATTGGCATAGACTGTCAGGAGGAACTTATGTCTAAACGCTCACCCGGCATCGAAACACTAGCAGTCCATGCGGGCGCAAAACCCGATCCGACGACGGGTGCACGTGCGACGCCGATCTATCAGACAACGTCTTTCGTGTTCGATGATGCCGATCACGCTGCCTCGCTGTTTGGCTTGCAGGCTTTTGGCAACATTTATACGCGCATCACCAACCCGACTACCGCTGTTTTAGAGGAGCGCATTGCTGCTCTCGAAGGAGGCACGGCTGCAGTTGCCACGGCTTCGGGACATGCCGCTCAGCTGTTGGTATTCCATGCGCTGCTGCAGCCGGGCGATAATTTTGTTGCTGCACGCCAGCTTTATGGCGGTTCGATCAACCAGTTTGGCCAGTCTTTCAAATCCTTCGGTTGGCAGGTTCGTTGGGCGGATGCAACCAATCCTGCGGATTTCGCTAAGCAGATTGATGATCGCACACGCGCAATCTTCATTGAGAGTTTTGCCAATCCGGGCGGTATCGTTGTTGATATAGAGGCGATTGCCGAAATCGCTCACAAATACGGTCTGCCGCTGATCGTCGATAATACGCTGGCATCGCCTTATCTCGTACGTCCGATTGAGCACGGTGCGGATATTGTTGTGCATTCGCTGACCAAATTCATCGGCGGGCATGGCAATTCAATGGGTGGTATTCTGATAGATGCTGGAACATTCGATTGGGCCAAGTCCGGAAACTATCCGCTTCTGACCGAACCGCGTCCAGACTATGCCGGTCTCGAACTGCACAAGACATTCGGCAACATTTCTTTTGCCATTGCTGCGCGCGTGCTTGGCCTGCGCGATTTCGGCCCAGCCATTTCGCCATTCAATGCGTTCCAGATTCTGACAGGCGTTGAAACGCTGCCACTGCGTATGCAGCGCCATGTGGACAACGCATTGAAGGTCGCGTCATGGCTGCATGGACATGAGAAAGTATCCTGGGTGAATTATGCCGGGCTTCCTCATGACAAGTATCATGCGCTTCAGCAGAAATACTCGCCGAAGGGCGCAGGCTCTGTTTTCACCTTTGGCCTGAAAAGCGGCTATGAAGCGGGCGTCAAGTTTGTCGATAGCCTCGAACTGTTCTCGCTGTTGGCCAATATTGGCGATACCCGTTCGCTGGTTATTCACCCGGCATCGACGACGCATCGTCAGCTGACCGATGAGCAGAAGGTTGCGGCGGGTGCAGGCCCGGATGTCGTTCGTCTGTCCATCGGCATCGAAAATGCTGATGATATTGTAGCTGATATCGAACAGGCGCTTGCTAAGGTCTGATGTTATGAGCCTGCTTGTTGATTTCGAACTGACTGACGTTGAGCCGGAGGAGGGCGCACCTTTACCAGAGCGTGTCCTGTCGGGTGATCCGCGCTCCCGCACATGGAACCTCGAAGAGACTGCCGATGGCAAGCTCTTCGCAGGCATATGGGAAAGCTCGCCGGGAAAATGGCGTGTTGAATATGATGAATGGGAGTTTTGTCACATTCTCGCTGGTCATTCGGTCTTGACGGAAGAGGGTGGTGAAGCGCGCGCGCTTAAAGCGGGCGATAGCTTTGTCATTCGCCCCGGCTTCAAGGGCACCTGGGAAGTGATCGAAACCACGCGCAAGGAATATGTGATCCGGCTTTAAAGCCGGCGTCGCTATTGTTGGAAGCTAAAAGGCCCGGTCGCTATGACCGGGCCTTTTTCTTATGCGCCGTATGGCACCCAGATATTTTTGACCTGGACAGCCCTGCGCAAGTAATCGCGCCCTTGTGCTTCGCTGGTGTTGATCCAGTTCGGCACACGGCCATTGCTGACCCATGTGGCCTTGAGATTTCCGGCAGAAGCCTTCTCGACCATGGCGCTGCCTTCCTTAGAACCGAAGTACCAAAGGGCTGCCACTTCATCATGCTCAGCCAGTGTCTTGGCCAAGACATCTCGTTCGCCCGTGACGATGTTGATAACGCCGCCAGGCACATCAGACGTATCAAGCACCTGATAGAAATCACCGGCGATCAATGGGTGTCTGCTTGAAGGCACGACCACAGCGCGGTTGCCCACGGCAATGGCAGGCAGAACCAGCGATACAAGCGAGAGCAGCGGTGCTTCATCCGGGCAGACAATGCCCATCACGCCCCAAGGTTCATTCATGGCGAGTGTCACATGACGCGACTTTGTCGAATGCACCGCGCCGTCGAACTTGTCAGCCTGTGCAGCGTAATAAAAAATGCGGCGCAGTGATGCTTCGACTTCTTCGGTAGCTTTCTTTTCGCTGACGCCAGTGCTCTCAACGAGGCGAGCCACAAATTCGTCGCGGCGTGCATCGAGATTTTCGCCCAGATAATAAAGCACCTGCGCCCGGTTATGGGCGGTGGCGCTGCCCCAGCTTGATGCTTTAGCCGCAGCTTCAACCGCATTACGGATGTCCTTGCGGTTGCTGATGCCAGCCTGACCGATGACCGCTCCGCCTTTGCCAGTGACCGAATAGCTGTAACCACCGTCCGGACGTGCCTGCTTACCGCCAATATAGTTTTTCATCGTGCGATCGATGCCGTCGATGATGATCTTGTCGTCGCCGGATGGTGAGGCGGAAGGTACGAAGTTTTCGATAGCCTTGGGAGCGTCGAGGGTTTTTTCCCAATCGGCTGAAAGATATTCATACAAGCCTTCGCGTGCACCCTCACGGCCGTAGCCGCTTTCGCGATAACCGCCAAAGCCTGCACCCGCATCAAGCATGTTGGTGCAATTGATCCAGACAACACCGGCTTTCACGCGGGCTGCGAGGTCAAGCGCAACATTGATGTTCTCTGACCAAATGGATGCGGCAAGACCGTAACGCGTATTGTTGGCGAGTGCCACAGCCTCATCCGGCGTACGGAATGTTGTGGCGGCGGCGATTGGTCCGAAGATTTCCACCTGGCAGACCGTTGCCGCCTGATCGACCTCAGTGAAAAAACCGGGCGCAATGTAATTACCCTTGGCAGGCAGCGGATTGGGTGTCTGCCAGAGTTGGCCACCTTCATCGATACCTTTCTGGATCAGATCGGATATGCGTTTCACCTGAGTAGGCGAGACAATGGCACCAACGTCGGTGGATTTGTCGAGCGGATCGCCGACGCGCAGGCTTTCAAGCCGCTTTTTCAGCTTGGCATAGAACCGATCTGCAATGCCTTCCTGCACCAGAAGACGTGAACCCGCGCAGCAGACTTCGCCCTGGTTAAACCAGATGGCGTCGACGACACCTTCAACAGCGGCATCGAGATCAGCATCTTCAAATACGATGAAAGGCGACTTGCCACCAAGCTCAAGAGAGAGCTTCTTGCCAGAACCTGCAATTTGCTCGCGGATGATGCGACCCACTTGTGTTGATCCGGTAAAAGCAACCTTGTCGACGCCGTCATGACCGCAGACGCTCGCACCCGTTGTGCCATCGCCCTGTACGATATTGACTACACCGGCAGGCAGGCCAACTTCGTGGCAGATTTCTGCAAAGGCAATAGCGGTCAGTGGTGTGAGATCAGCAGGCTTCAAGACAACTGTATTTCCCGCAGCCAAGGCCGGTGCGATCTTCCACGCCAGCATCAACAATGGGAAGTTCCAAGGGATCACCTGACCACAAACGCCAACCGGCGAGAAGCCCTTGAACTCATCTTCAACCATCTCCGCCCAACCGGCATGATGGTAGAAATGACGAACTGCCAGCGGAATATCGATGTCGCGGGTTTCACGCAGCGGTTTGCCATTATCCATGGTTTCCAGAACCGAGAGGAAGCGTTCACGCTTCTGGATATGGCGGGCAATTGCATAAAGGTATTTAGCACGTTCATGGCCCGATAGTTTCGACCATTTGCCAAATGCACCACGCGCGGCTTTCACCGCCTGATCAACGTCTTCCTGCGTTCCAAGCGTGATCTCGGCAAGCTTGTCACCATTAGCAGGGTTAGCCACGGCAATGGTTTTACGGCCTTCCGGTTTGATGAAAGTGCCGTTGATATAATGGCCGAAAGATTGGCCATGCTGCTCCAGCCACTGCTTCACATCACCGTTTGCTTCGGGGGAAGGTCCATATACCATGGTCTTCAGAATGTCCTTGATGGGTCGCATTTCAAATTTTCCTTACGCAGCAGCGTGACGATTGGCGCTCGAATAGCGTCCGGTCACGAAGTGCTCTAATTGCCGTTCGATATCGCCAAGCATGGATGAGGCGCCTAAGCGGAAGAGATCTGGTTCGAGCCAACGATTACCGAGTTCTTCTTTCATGAGCGTGAGCCACGCGAGAGCGTCCTTGGCGGTCTTGAGGCCACCAGCTGGCTTGAAGCCGACGATCTGACCGGACAATTCGCCATAATCGCGCAGCGCCCGTACCATTGTCAGGCTGACGGGCAGCGTCGCGTTGACATCTTCCTTGCCGGTCGAGGTCTTGATGAAATCAGAACCGGCCTGCATCGCAACCATCGACGCGCGATAAACATTGGTGAGCGTGTTGAGATCACCGGTTGCGAGAATGGCCTTCATATGCGCCTCGCCACAGGCTTCGCGCATGGCGGCAATTTCGTCATAAAGCGCGGACCAGTTTTGTGTCAGCACATGCTCGCGGGTAATGACGATGTCGATTTCGTGGGCACCCTGCTCAACCGCATAGGTGATTTCTGCAAGGCGCAATGGCAAAGGTGTCAGGCCTGCCGGAAAACCTGTTGCCACAGAGGCTACGGGAATGCCGGAGCCTTCCAGTGCTTTGACTGCATGGGATACCATGGTCGGATAAACACAGACTGCGCCGGTGGTTATGCCTGCATCGAGAAGGCCGAGGGCTTCCAGAATATCATCACGCACAGGACGGCGCGCTTTGGCGCAAAGTCTGCGCACACGCCCGGCAGTGTCGTCACCGGCGAGCGTCGTCAGGTCGATGCACTGGATTGCACGGATGAGCCATGCTGCCTGATATTCTTTCTTGATCGAACGACGTGCAGGCAGCGTTGCAGCGCGACGTTCCGAGGCGCTGCGGTTCACGACAACATCTTCAAACCATTCAGGCTTGAGCGGTGTGCCATTATTGCGGGGAAGGGCTTCGGTCATTGTATTGTCCGTCTGTGAGGTTTGTTGACGTTCAAGAGCACTTAGGCGCGTTCGATCAAAGGCGCGTGTTCACGGCAGAACGTTTCAAATTCATCGGCACTGGCATAAGCCTTTTGCGTGCCGGGTCGGGTGATGGAATGAGCGGCATAAAGGGAGGCTTTGCGAAGCGCTGCTTCCACATCGCCCCTCTCTGCATAAAAGTGGGCAAACGAGCCGATAAATGCATCGCCTGCGCCTGTCGTGTCTTTCGGTGTGACTTTGACCGGCGGGATATTGACGATTTCAGTTGCGGTAATCATGCGTGCGCCACGTCCGCCCAGCGTCACGATGACCGTGCGGATGCCATGCGCAATCAGCGAGCGAGCGGCAACGACAATCTCATCATCCGTGCTGGTCGGAAGGCCAGACAAAAGAGCAAGCTCGCTCTCGTTAGGCACAAGGAAGGTCACTTGCCGGATGCGCTCCGGATCAAGATCAGCCGCCGCAGGCGCGGGGTTCAATATGGTTTCGATGCCATTTTCAGCCGCAAAAGCGATTGTGTGGTAGACGGTCTCGACCGGCACTTCCATCTGCATGAGGATCAGGCCGCATTCCTTCAGATCATCGGCAGCCTTGTCGACTTCGGCGGGCAAGAGGTCTGCATTTGCACCTTTGACGATCAGGATCGAGTTTTCGCCTGAAGGTTCGACGAAGATGGGGGCTACACCGCTCGACTTGCCCGATACTTTGAGAACGTGTCGCGTATCGACGCCAAAGCTGTTGAGATTGCGGATCGTGTTATCGGCAAAGACGTCGTCACCAACGCGCGTTACCATCATCACGTCGGCACCGAGACGTGCAGCTGCAACAGCCTGATTTGCCCCCTTGCCGCCGCAACCAATCTCGAAAGTCGGTGCTTCAAGTGTTTCGCCGGGGCCGGGCATACGGTTCACGTAGGTGATGAGATCCACCATGTTGGAGCCGACCACTCCGATCTTTCTGGTCATGAGAAGTTCCTTTGAAATTTCAGAGTGCCCTGATCTTGGCTTCAAACTGTTCAGCGGCAGGCTGATCGAGATAGCCAACGCGTACGGGGAAGATGGCGCGTTCACCCGACGCCAGTATCCGCACATTGTTCTTGGCTTTTTCGGCGAGATAGCCTTCCGGCTCGCAGGTGGAAGGCAGGGCAAAGGCTGCAACCTGCGCATCACCGTTGACGAGAATCCACCGCACAGTTTTTGGGAAAGCCTCAACCGGATAGGAGATCGCAAAGCCGTCGCCATCGGCTAACTGCATCATCTGATGGGTCTTGCCCTCAGCATCGGTTGGCAAGCCACGAATGTAGAAAACCTGCTCCGGATCGTAGCGTTCCGGCTCATCGAGCACTTCCATCACGGAAGGATCTGCGGCCAGTTCATCAATCAAGGAGAGGTATTCGTCATTGGGCGTCACATGGCCCGGAACGGCTGTACGAACCTGCACCTGATCCGGTATAAAAGCGACCGGCTGGACAATGCGTGCGTCTTCGTCATAGGCGAAATTGACGTGGCACATATACATCAGCTCCATCGGAGCCGATGACAGGTTCTCAACATCCATGGTGATGTCGAAAAGCGTTTCCTTCGCATGAAGCCGAACGCTTGGCCGAGCGAGATAATGCGCGCCAAAGCCCATGACATATTCATATTCGCCAGTGACTTCTACAAAGCTGCCATGTTCATCTGCGCCGAACAAAAGGCCTGCTTTGTCCATCTTTGCGCAGGCCATTTCACCATGCAGAAGGTGATTATCCTGCGGCGAAGGGCAGCCATTGCGCAAGATTCCGCTGTGAAAAGCAAAGCATCCATAAGTCTCGACGATGGTCGTTGCCGGACGCGGCATGGAGAAGCTGTTGCCCATGTTGAGATCAATGCCGTCGAACTCTGCGGCCCATACCATCTGCCCCATGAATGGAAGCACGATGATATTGCCGCGTTCGTTTTCGATCAGCAGAGCTTCGATGCCGCTTGGATAACGAAATGCCGTCACACTCAGCCCGTCTGCACTGGCAATGACATGCGGTTGTTCAACAAAGTCCTGACGACGAAGATGAAATTCAATATCCTGCATTTGGGATCACCTGCCTTGATTGCGCGAAGCATTGATCGCGATGACGAGGATGAGGAACGCGCCCCAGATGAAGTCGATCAGGTGGTTGGAAAACCGCATCATCTGGAAGCCGGAGGAAAGAAGCATGAGAGCGATCAGCGCTATGGCGATGCCCAAAACACGCCCTTTGCCACCAGCCGGATTGGTGCCACCCAGCACGGCGATCAGAACTGCCTGCAACAGATAGGACGCGCCATAATCGGATTTAGCCGCATTGGTACGTCCCGACAAAATGATCCCCGCAAGCGAGGCCAGAACGCCCGTCAGCATGTAGGAATAAAGGATCATGCGCTCTTTGCGGATGCCAGCAAACACGGCTGCGCGCGGGTTGGTGCCAATCAACATCAGATTGATACCAAGCGTGGTGCGCGTCAGCAAAATTCCGACGAGAATGCAGACGACAATGAACAGCAGGAAAGGTGTAGCGATGCCCATGATCTTGCCATTGCCTACCCAGTTCCACGCATCAGGAAAGCCGACGATGGCCGGTCCACCCGTGAGTACCAGTGCCAGTCCCATCAAGACTTGTCCGGTGCCTAGTGTTGCAAGGATTGGCGTGATCCGCAGTTTGGCAATCAGCAAACCATTCACCAGTCCGGATAAAAGGCCGATCAGCATGGCAAGCAGTATGCCGATGATGGTGTAGAACAACATTCCAGAGCCCGACGTCTGCGCCGCCTGTACCATGCTTGAGTGGAAATAGACGCCAGCGACAATGCCTGCCAGATTGGCAATGCCGACGACCGAAAGATCAATCCCGCCGGTCAACATCGCGATCATCATTGCGATAGCCAGGATGCCCAGCTCCGGCATGATGTAGCTGATGGATTCAAAGTTGTAGTAACGCAGGAACTTGTCCGGGTTCATCCATGTCATCAGTGCAAAAACAAGCACGGTGATAACAACGAGCTGGATGATATTGTTGTCTCCGCCAAGGATGCGGCGCATGTCGAAAGACTGTTTCATGTCGCTTTCTCCCTTTAGGCGATGCTTTTGCGATCACGCCATGCTGTGATGGCAGTGGCCGCAATGATGATGAGGCCAACCACAACGCGCTGCCATGTGGTGTCGACCTTCATGATGATGAGCGAGTTTTTGACCATCACGAGCATGAAGACGCCCATGAGTGTGCCGAGTACCGTTCCGCGACCGCCGAAAATCGACGCGCCACCGAGAACCACGGCTGCGATCACATCAAGCTCAAGGCCTACAAAATCGCGTGGATTGGCAAGCCAGATCATGGATGAATGCAGCAACCCCGCAAAACCTGCCAAGGCACCCGCCACGCAATAAACGAAGAAGATCGTGCGGCGCGTGTTAAAGCCGACGCGCTTTGCGGCTTCGGGCGAGCCGCCATAGGCATAAACACTGCGCCCGATCATGGTGTGAGTGAGGATCAGGTGGATCAGCAGGGCGAGCACCAGATAGACGAGGAACATCGCTGTGAGACCGAAGGTCGTGCCGGTAGCCGAGGTAAGCGAGATCACATCTGTCTTGCCAAACTCGATTAGCTCTTTGGGCATCTTGTTGATGTTGACGATGCTGGTGCCAACGAGACCCAGCACAAGGCCGCGCACAATGGAGCCGGTGCCGAGCGTCACGATCAGCGGGATCATCTTGAAGCGATGAATGATGAAGCCATTGAATGCGCCAAGCAGTAGGCCGATAAGCGTTGCTGCTACAAAAGGAATAAACACGCCGTCATAGCCAAGGTAAACCATGGCGCGGACGGTCAGATACATTGCGGCAATGGCAAAAGCCGTAAACGATACGTCGATGCCGCCGGAAATCATCACCAGCAGAACGCCAAGCGCCATGATGCCGATCACGACATTGGAACGAAGAAGCCCGAAAATATTATCCAGTGACCAGAAGGCCGGGTTGATAAGACCAATGATGATCATTGCGGCGAGAAGCACACAGGCAATGATGAATTCGGTACTGCGAAAGAATTTCATGTGCCGGTTCCTCAATTCAACGTCTTGAGCCGGTCATTGACGGCGTCTTCTGTCATGTTTTCACCGGAGAGTTCATCAACGAAACGTCCACGATGCATCACCAGCACACGATTGCAGTTCTGAACCAGTTCCGGCACATCATCGGAAATCATCAGAACGGCCAGACCTTCATCCTGAGCGAGTTTGCGGATGATGTTGTGGATCTGAGCCTTTGAACCCACATCCACGCCAACTGTTGGTCCGTTGAGGATCAGGATTTTAGCGCCAGTCAAAAGCCAACGCGCCAACACAACGCGTTGCGCGTTGCCGCCGGAGAGATGGTTGACGGGTGTATGCGGGCCGGGCGCAACAATATTCATTGCCGAGAACATATCGCGCGTCGTCGCATCGGCCTTTTTGCGGTTGATGAACAAGCTGCGCACGAATTTTTCAATCGAAGTCACAATGATATTGCGCTCAATCGACTGGGTGAGGAACAGCCCTTCCGTAAGACGATCTTCCGGCACATAAGCAACGCCGCAGGCAATACCTTCCTGCACGGTTTTAGGATGAACGGGCTTGCCGTCGATCCGCACGTTGCCGGTAAAGTCAGGCTTCATTCCAAAGAGAGCCAAGGCAAGTTCGGTACGGCCGGAACCGATCAGGCCGGAAATGCCAACAATCTCGCCTGCATGAAGCGTGAGGCTGGCTTTTTCCACTGAACCTGGAACCGAGAGATTGTCGACCTCAAGGCTCGGGACACTGGTCGCGCCGTCACGGGCAACCCATTGGTAGCTGTGTGCTGTCAGTTCCTGGCCCGTCATGGCGCGGGTGATCGCTGGTTCGTCAAACTCGTTAATCGGGCCTTCCGCGACTTTCTTGCCGTTGCGGAAAACAGTCAGCCGCTCGCTGATTTCCAGCATTTCACGCATCTTGTGGCTGACGAACAGCACAGCGATGCCCTGTGCCTGAATATCCCGCACGATCTTGAACAGCGCGTCGACTTCATGTCGGGTAAGCGCAGTGGTTGGTTCATCCATGATCAAAAGCCGCGCATCGGCCATAACGGCGCGCGCTATTGCAACGATCTGCTTGCCGGATGTTGGCAGGCTATCCACATCGGCATCCAGATCCATCTGAACACCGAGACGATCGAGCGCCTGCTGCGCAAGTTCGCGCACGCGCTTCCAATCGACAGCCTTACGACCTTCCATCAGAAATGTATTGATCGCGAGATTCTCCGCGACCGTCAGGTTACCGAACAGGGAGAAATCCTGATAAATCACCTGAATGCCGTGGTGCACGGATTTGACGGGATCAAGCTTGCCGACTGTCTTGCCGTCGATAAGGATTTCACCGTCTTCAGGCGTGTAAACACCAGACATGATTTTGATTACAGTGGACTTGCCAGAGCCATTTTCGCCCGCAAGGCAATGAATTTCGCCCGGCTTGATGGCAAGAGATACGTCGTCCAGCGCTTTAACGCCGCCGAAGCGCTTGCCGATATGGCGCAATTCGATGAGATTCTCAGTCATAAAGGCCTCGTGCAAGGCTGCAAATGCAGATGGAATGGGGAGAAAGAGGCGAGGGCCTCTTTCTCCTGTTCAGCAACGATTAAAAATCGTACTGATCCATGTTTTCCTTGGTTACGCCGACCCAGCCTGCGCCATAGAGCAGGTTTGGCTTGGAAGCATCGGGAGCGATCAGGCTTTCATAGCCAGGCAGGCCGAGATTTAGACCAGCCTTGATTTGCTCATTCTTCTTTTCAAGCGCTGCAACTGCCAGCATGTTCATGGCATAGCCTGCGACGGCCGGGTCCCAGAACTGAATGTACTGAACGTCGTCATTCTTGATGTATTCACCGGCCACCGACACAAGACCTGTGCCTGCGAAAGAGACTTTGCCCTTCAGGCCACCTTCGGCAATCAGACGGCCAGCGCCAGCAGAAGTTGGCATCGGAGCCCCGAGAATGCCGGTGATGTCCGGATAAGCGGTCATCGCTTCTTTGAGCTTGTTATAGTCGGTGTTTGCATCGTCATAGGTTTCGAGACGTTCGGTTGCCTGCGACATTTCCGGGAAATTGGCCTTCTGGTACTCAACGGCACCATCAACCCATTCCATCTGTGACTTCGAGGTCAGGCTGCCGACAGTAGCAACATACTTACCTTTGCCGCCCATCGACTTGCCGAGTTCCTTCATCAGGTTCGCGCCGTAAGCCTTGTTGTCGAAGGCTTCGATGTCATAGTCGACATTCTGAATGTTGGAAGCTTCATGGCTGACGACGACGATGCCGCGTTCACGAGCCTTCTTCAAGACTGGCTCCACGGCTTCAACCGAAAATGGCACGATGGCAATAGCGTCAACGCCCTGTGCGATCAAGTTTTCGACGATCTGCACCTGAGCTGCAGCATCTGCCTGGCTTGGGCCGACCATCCACACGTCGTTGCCGGTATCTGACTTGAACTGTTCAACACCATCACGCATACGGTCGAACCAGGCAATTCCGTCGACCTTAACAACCGTCGCAATCGTGTATTTCTTATCGTTTGCGGTTGTGATCAGATCTTTGTTGATCTTGGATGTATCGACGACGCCTTCAGCAAAAGCATGTGGCACGGCAACAGACATGGCAATAGCCATTGACGCGATAAACTTCTTCACCGGTATTTCCTCCCTGGAAATGAATAGCCCCCGCCTAAACGCATCATCGTCAGACGAGATTGGTGACTACTGATTTTTACGCTGGTGCTTCGCTGCTTGATGCTGACACCAGTGTCTCCTCCTTTGCAGCACTGAGCGCCGCAAATTCCTCTCTTTGGCGCTGGCTGCGTGTTGCGCTGCCGCTTGCCATAAATTCTTGTTGTCAGAACCTCCCGATAATGCGAATTATAATGTTACAATTCGATCATTATGTTTGGATCGTTTCATATTTCTGTTCGACCTGTCAAGTATGTGTCGTCGCAATTGCACCAATTGATGCAGCAAGCTAAACGAAGGTGAGCAGCAACCGAAATGGGGAATCAGTGAGCAGAATCAGCCGTAAAGACGAACGGATTGCCGAACTCGCAGCCCTAGTGGACGAAACAGGAGTCGTGCGTATTCGCGATGCGGCCTTGAGGCTCGGCGTGTCAGAAATGACAATCCGCCGGGATATAGGCAATGATACCGGACCGCTCAATTGTTTGGGTGGTTACA
This sequence comes from Ochrobactrum sp. AN78, assembly GCF_029909885.1. Lineage (NCBI taxonomy): Bacteria > Pseudomonadati > Pseudomonadota > Alphaproteobacteria > Hyphomicrobiales > Brucellaceae > Ochrobactrum > Ochrobactrum sp. AN78. The sequence continues at coordinate 147,714 of NZ_JASAMU010000006.1, read as the reverse complement.
TTATTCCTGTTCAGGATAATGGAAACGGCAGCGATTATGTCTTTGATTTTGAAAAAGACTGTCATGCCAACGCGAAGATTCTGGCATGTGCCGCTGCCGCCGCGCTCATCGAGCCGCATGATACCGTGTTCATCGATTGTGGCACGACAACACCGCATCTGGCGCAGTTGATTCCGCATAATCAGCACATCACTGTGGTTTGTTATTCCCTGAATGTTGCTGAGATTCTATCTCGTCGGGATGATGTCCGGTTGATCGTGCTTGGCGGTGTTTATCACCCCGAAGCGGCTTCATTTTCGAGTGACGAGGGCATTGAAGTTCTCAAGCGCGTGAATATCAACAAGGCTTTCATGTCAGCAGGCGGAGTGGATGATCAGCACGGTGTAACCTGCTCTCACTTTCATGAAGTGCCGGTCAAGCAGATGGCGATGCAGCGAGCTTTACAAAAGCATCTGGTCGTTGATGAAAGTAAATTCGGCAAGGTCCGCGCTGCGCGCTTTGCAGGGGTGGCGGATTTTAATTCAATTGTTTCAGGCTAAACAATTTGCGCTCAAAGCCTTCGGGGGCTGATTTTCAGGAGATCTTGTTGCAGTTCAAGTTTTCTCTGACGGCACTCATCACCGCCATTGCTCTCTTCCTCGCGTTAGCGGCTTTAGCCACAGCGGGGGCTGGCTTGGGCTGGATAAGAAGCTTTCTGGGCGATGTGATCGCAGTGATCTTTGTCTATTCCGCTTTGCGCATCATGATTGATGGGAACAGGATCTTGTTGGCCGTTGCAGCCTTCTTGATTGGTGTCGCCATCGAGCTGGGTCAATATCTCGCAAAGATTACCGGTATCGAAATTGGCAATCGAGCACTGAGGATCATCCTCGGAGCTACACCGGACTGGCTTGATGTGCTGGCCTATGGCATCGGTGCCGTGCTGATCATTGCATGTCTTGAGTTGTGCGGAAGATTGAAGTTTTCTCGTCGAACCTGAGTTTTTTGTTATCAAACTTTCTTTGAACACAATATCATTCTATACATCTCGGCATAGGCATTGCTGATGAGCGCTGGAACGCGTCTGTCGCTCGCAATAGCCTTCATCAATTGACGCTTTTGACCACGGATGTACTGGCACTGGTAGACATTGATGATCAGGAAGGTCGGTGCATTTTTGCCCCGGCCTTTTTTGTTGCGCTGATTTGCTTGGGCCTACGCATTAGAGCGCCGTGCGCCCTCTTGGGCGCACAAAGGTCGCTCTAACACTTTATATCTACAGCATAATTTTACCTTAAACTGATTCAAGTTTAAAGAATTATGCTGTAGAGCGTGTCGCGCTTGATCGCACCCACGGCACTCGCTCTAGGATTGCGGTGAATTCTCTGAAAATTCCAATGATATACATTGCCCCCAAAAGGCGAATGGTCTGAAGCTTATGTCGCCCGGTTCAGGTGTCGACACGCTGTTCGGCGGCTTCATCTTCAATCTGATCGGTCCACAGCCTATGCCATGTGCGTCCGCCGGTTTTGGCGTGGCTGGACTGATCGCCATCATCGAAACACGGGAGCGCAATGCTCAATGACAATTGCATATCTCGGCGCTCGAATGTGTTCGGCTGTTCGTGTCGCTATAAGAGATATTGTTCCATCGCAGCAACCAGCTGATCTGGGGCCGCATCGGCAGAATGTCTCTCAGAGAATTAGATTAAGCGTGTTCTGCAGTGAAGTAAACGTAACAATTAATATTATTAATGTTTAATATTAAGAATAATATCCCGGATTGATTAACGTTATTTTTATGATATCCATTCAAATAATAAGTATATTGAAATCAAAATTAATATTTAATTAGTTTAGTAATATAAAATATATTTATTTAAGATTTATTTTGAATACTAATTTAACGCAGCTTTGAATTTTCGACTTATGGTCTGTGGAGCAGGAATATTAATGCCAAGCATCAAAATATTAAATCACAGCCAAATTGCACTAAGGTCAGGTGCTTCTCTCGCGGCCCTCGTACTGGGTTGCGCCATGCTGTTGTCCTCGGCTGCTTTCGCCGATCCTTCGATTACCTATACCGGTAGCGTTTCACCACCCCCGCCAGCAGGAGTGACCAACTGGGATCTGTCGGACGAGAGTCTGATAGTCGGGGATTCCGGCTCAGGTACACTGGATATTCGAGGCGGAGCAACCGCGTCCGGCGATACAATTTTTATAGGATACAACAATTCTTTTTGGGGCTCTGCATCCATTACAGTTGATGGCAAAGGCTCCACTATTAAAACTACTCATATATATTTGGGTTCCGGTAGCTCTGGCGACACCGGAGTGCTAACGATCAGCAACGGCGGCTGGGTGGATGCCAATTCCGATGATGCCGCTTCGATTATGGTTGGCGATGCAAGCGGGACGACGGGCAGCATAAATGTTATCGGGCAAGGCTCCTCGTTGAATTCCAACAACGTGATTATCCTCGGTTTTTTGGGCGCCGGAGAGCTCACAATTGCTGACGGAGGTCAAGTAACAGGCTACCAACTTTATTTAGGAAATACACAACAAGGTGTAGGTACAGCCACCATCTCTGGTGCCGGCTCAGCCTGGAACGGTCAGCATGGGGTCTGGGTCGGGCAATTCGGTACAGGCACACTTAATCTCTCTGATGGTGGACGCATCAACGACAACTCCCTACAAATAGCCTATGATACCGGCACCCGTGGAACAGTGAATGTTGGTGGTGCTGCTGGTGAAGCTGCAAAAGCTTCCGGCAATCTGAATGTTAACACAATTGTCTTTAATCGGAACGGTGGCGGCAGCAACGGCGTTCTGAACTTCAATACGACGGATGGGACGACGGTTCGCGCAGCGATCAGCGGCAAGGGCACGATCAACCAGATTGCTGGAACGACTGTCTTTACGGGTGATAATTCTGCTTATACCGGCACGATGAACATAACTGGCGGCATGTTGCAGCTTGGTGATGGTGGCACGAGCGGTGATCTCGCGGTTGATGTTAGCGCGGGGACGGATGCGACGCATAAGGGCGTGTTGGCCTTTAATCGTTCCGATGATGTGACATTCTCGAATGTAATCAGCGGTACGGGTTCAGTCACCCAAATGGGAGCCGGCACGACCACGCTGACCGAGGATAATACTTATTCCGGCGGTACGACGATTGCAGGCGGCACACTTTCGGTCTCGTCTGATGCCAAGCTTGGCAATGCAGATGGTGGGCTGACGCTCGATGGCGGTACGCTGCAGGTTACTGGTACACAGTATACGTCGACAGATCGCACCATGACGCTTGGCAGTCATGGCGGCGGGTTTGACATCGCCGATGCCAGCAATAGCTTTGCCGTTACGCAAACACTTTCCGATGATGGTCGTGTCTGGAAGCGCGGCGATGGTACATTGCTCCTTTCCGGCGGCAACAGTTTCTCTGGTGGTCTGACGGTCGAGAAGGGCACAGCACAGGCGGGTGCCGCTGATCATGCCTTCGGTTCTGGTCTTCTAACGGTCAATGATGGCGCAAAAGCTGACCTTGCCGGTTTCAACACCACCGTTGGTGGTCTGGCGGGCGCGGGCAATGTGGCGATGAGGTCCGGCGATCTCACTCTTGATCAAGCGATCGATACGACATTTGCCGGTGTAATCGATGGTTCGGGTTCTCTGACCAAGAATGGTCTTGGTGACCTGACTCTTTCGGGAACCAGCAGCTACAGTGGCGCAACGAATGTTAACGAAGGCAAACTCATACAGGCTGCACAAGGCGCTTTGTCTGGTGCATCTGTTTACACGGTTGCAAATGGCTCAGGCATTGACCTTGGTGGCTTCTCGACGTCGATGGCTGCGCTCATCAATGACGGTCATGTCAATTTTGGCGGCAATGGCGGCACTGCACTGAATGTGACAGGCAATTATGCTGGCAACGGCGGCATGATGACGATCAATACGGTTCTGGGCGGTGACGATTCCAAGACCGATATGCTGAAAGTCGGCGGCAACACGTCCGGTTCCACGAAGCTCTATGTCAACAATGTCAGCGGCACAGGTGCGCAGACGGTCAATGGCATTAAGGTTGTCGATATTGGCGGCAACTCTGGTGGGACTTTTTCGCTCGCCAACAGCTATCAGACCAAAGATGGCCAACAGGCGGTGGTGGGCGGCGCTTATGCCTATACGCTGCAGCACGGCGGCACCAATACACCGGATGACGGTGACTGGTATCTCTCAAGCCACGTCGATGGTCCAAATCCCGGCCCTGATCCAGAACCTCGTTACAGTGCGGGTGTGCCAGTTTATGAAGGCTATGCGCAGAATATGCTGGCGCTCAACAAGTTGCCAACCCTCCAGCAACGCGTGGGCAACCGCTACTGGACCGGAGAGAACGGCAATGGTGCAGATAATGGTGCCGTTGTGGACAATTACGGCATTTGGGCGCGCGTCGAAGGAGCACATAACCGTCTGGAACCGGACACCTCTACATCGCGCATGAAGCAGGACATCAACACGCTTACAATGCAGGCGGGCGTTGATGGCCAATTCTATGAGGGTGAGAACGGCAAACTGATCGCTGGCATCACTGGCCAATACGGACATGCCAAGGGCGACGTCTCTTCTTTCCATGGTGATGGCGATATCAGCACCGATGCTTGGAGCCTTGGTGCTACGGCCACCTGGTATGGCAATGACGGTCTTTATGTCGACGGTCAGGCACAGGTGACGTGGTTCGACAATGATCTCAACTCCACCACGGCCAATAAAGGTCTTGCTGATGGCAGCAAAGCAACCGGCTATGCGATGAGCCTTGAAGCCGGTCAGCGGTTTGCCATCAATCAGAGCTGGTCTCTGACACCGCAGGCACAACTGATGTGGTCTTCAATCGATGCGGATGCGTTTCATGATACTTGGGGCAGCCGGGTCAGCTTGCATGATGGCGACAGTCTGACTGGTCGCATCGGCCTTGCCGCCAATTATCGCAATGACTGGAAGAACGATGACGGCATGACTGTCAACACCAATGTCTATGGCATTGCCAATCTCTATCAGCAGTTCCTGGGCGGTACGACAGTCAACGTGGCAGGGGTTGATTTTGACACCGACAATGACAAGACCTGGGGCGGGATTGGTGCTGGCGGCACTTATGCCTGGGCTGACAATAAATATGCCATTTATGGCGAGGGCTCCATCAACACGGCCCTCAATCACTTCGCTGACAGTTATGCGCTCAAAGGGACCGTTGGGTTCAAAGCCAAGTGGTGAACGAATTCTGCTAATAAGAGACTATGCTATTAAAAAGATATGGCCCCGGAGATGGGGCCATATTTGTAGGTAGACTTTGAGAAGATGAGATTTAGGAAACAAAGCTCGTATTCTAACGGCTCTTTTGAAAGGTTATGGTTGGCACGTCGCGCACCTTGACTTTGGACCCACTTACTTAAAGCGTGATTTGAGTGAAAGTGCGTTCTTGGTTGCATTTCGGGCGGGGCCTCGGCCACAAATTTTTCTAAAGGAATGCAGCGTTAGAGCGTGTCGCGCTTAATCGCACCGATGGCGCTCGCTCTGGATTCTTTTAACTTTCGCATGTGCGTGGGAGCTCAAATGAATCCATTTGAGCGCGACATGCTTTAGGACGGCGTGGATTCTCCAGCCGGCATGGAAGAACCAAAAGCTATCGCCTTACTCGAAATATACCCCTTCAATAGAAACTCCCCTTCTTTCCGATGTAGTGTTTACCCTTTTAACAGTTACCAAATTTCAGTGATGGTTTTTCCTGACACTTTACTGTCCTGTATTAGCGGTAAGTGTATTTGGGGCAGGGGAATCAGAATGAAACTAGTATCCATGTTGGCTTTGGCATCGAGCACCTGTCTTTCAGCAGGACTTTTGTCCGGCATTTTTTCCGGCTCTGCTCACGCATTCACGCCCCATGAAATTCATGATGCCAATGGCAATAAAGTTTTTGACCTGCATCTGTTCTATCCAAATGATGGAACTTATGATGGGGAAAAGCCGTCGAGTTGGGTTTTTGATCCCGCAACGCTAGACCGTATCTATTCAGCAGCTCAATACTGGTCAGATATTATAAAGATTAGACCGGGAATAAACCCCGCCATCATCAATATCGGTACAGAAGAAGAAGAAAACGCATTTGCATACAGCCCTATTGCCACAGAGGTGAATGGCGCCGGCACACTGGTCAATGCGGCTTTAAACAATGGCTTGATCGATCCGGCACAACTCCTCGACGGAGCGCATGGGATGATATCAATTGGCAAGATGGATTGGGATTGGGAGCAGCCATTTGTTCCATCACAACTGATTCAGACCTCTCAGGTAGATATGACCAGTACGCTCATTCATGAAATGGCGCATGCGCTGGGTATATCGGCTTCGGTCAATTACGATCAACAACCTGGCGCTCCGGTGGAAGCGGAATTCCAATCTGTACTCAATGCCTGGAGCAGCCATTTGATCGATGGTAATGGCAAGGCAGCGGCAGCCAATCAGACCATAATCTGCAATTATTGTTACGCCGCCGAGGAAGGTGCAGACACTTTTGATGTCAGTGCTGGTTGGGCTTACTTTTCCGGCTCTCACGTGGATGAGGTTCTCGACGGCGCAATGCCGGGCATCCCACTGCGCGTTGACTCAAGTCTGCAGCCTGGAAGACTGGATCAGCCTTTTTCGCATATCGAGCTGAGAAACAGCATGATGAGCCATCAGCAATATTCCAACTATATGTCGTTGATGGAGGCTGAATTCGCGGCGCTGCAGGATATTGGCTATACGATTGATCGTCGCAATTTATTTGGATACTCGGTCTATAACGATGGCGTCACGCTTCTCAATGACAATCCTTTCTTTGCCCGTAATAGTGAAGGTACTGGCTATATTGCCAATACATTCAACACGGCAACGATGGGCCTTGGCTTGCATGTCTATGGCAGTGACAACACCGTAATCCAACGCGCCGATTTGCTCTCTGCAGGTGCTGGCGGCGCAGGCATTCGTGTCGATGGTATTGGCAATGATTTGATCATTTTACCTGGCACACGCGTCTATGCTGACGGTTTAAATGGCCTTGGCGTTATGTTTGCCTATGGAAGAGATCACACTCTGACACAGCGCGGCGATGTCGAGGCGCTGGGTGAAAACGGTATCGCGGTCAGCTTTGACTTTGGTCACAATTCTATGGGTGACGATACTGAATATCGTGGCTCTTACTTTGTCACTTCGCAGGTGGCTGATCTCGAAAACTATTTTCCCGACTATTATGCAGCAGCGCTCGCCGAAGTCAGCGGTCCGCTTGTCTCAACGTTCGACCTGACGGGGCGAGTGGCAGGAAGCAGGGCCGCGATCTATATGTCGGACAATGCCTATGTCGGTGAAATCAATGTGATGCAGGGAGCAAGCATTACTGGTGACATTGTTTCCAATTATCGGGAAATGGATGAGAATAACGATCTGCGTTTGACCCAGCTTCGCTTCGGACTGGAAGCTGATGATCAGGGGAAAGCCACCGATAACACGGACGCAAATTTCAATATCAGTTATGCTGACAACATTACTGGCGATAACCTGTCGCTGCAGTTTTGGGGTGGTTCATCAACCCTTACTGGCAATCACGATCTTTACGAAGTTATTGTGGGTCAAGAAGCGACACTTGCAGGTCGTGGTCAGTACCGGATCAATGACGATCGTTACTTCGTTAATCGAGGGACCTTGTTCTCATCTCTGCCGGGCAGTGCCATCTTCATTGATGGCAATTATGAGCAGTCCGATAGTGGCAGACTGCAACTGGCCTTTAATAACCAGAAGCATATCAGCAACCTGATCGTGACTGGAGGTGCCGATCTCGACGGCACCTTAAGCTTTGCGCCCGAGCGCGGATTCTATGGCAATGGTTTCAGCATTACTTCGGATCTGTGGCTGCAGGCCAATACGGTGAATGGTGCTTTTACCGAAGTCACCACCACGCTTGCCTCGCCAACACTGAATGCAACCGCGACCGATAATGGCAATGCATCCTATACCGTCTCTCTGAGCCGTGATGTTCATGCCTATGAACAATACGCCGGTAGCGAAAACGCCCACAATGTGGGGAATGTTCTGGACAGGCTTGTTGTTAATCCCTCGCCACAGCTCGAACCGCTTATCGCAGCTCTGGATTTCTCAGCCACTGACGGTTCAACCATTCGTTCGGCATTGCCGCAATTGAGCGGCGAGGCCTATGCATCCGCGAACGGGGTATTGATCAACGCCAGCGGGGCGACACGTTTGTCGGTCACTAACCGTCTGTCGCAGGCATTTGGCGGTACGCCAGTCAATCCGGTTTCAGTACTTGCCTTCGCTCCGCAACAAAAATCAACTCAAGCTGCAGGCGCTATTGATAAAGTCGCGTCTGAGACAAACAGTTCGGAAGATCTTAACCGCTATGCAGCTTGGGGAACTGTGTTTGGTAGTTGGGCAAGCCAGTCGGGTGATGACAATGCTGCTCGCACCAAATCCACACTGGGTGGTTTCATTTCCGGTATTGACGGCAGTGTCTATGATAACTGGCGGCTCGGCGTTATGGCGGGTTACAGCCGTTCTACCTTTAAAACTGCGAGCCTCCATTCTTCCGGCTCCAGCGATAATTATACATTGGGTGCCTATACAGGAACTGAATGGGCCGCGGCACAGGGCTCCATCGGTCTGCGCACCGGTCTGAGCTATTCCTGGCATAATATTGAATTGAGCCGTTCGGTCAGCTTCAATGGATTCTCCGACAACCTGTCGGCTGACTATAATGCCGGTACTTTCCAAGCCTTTGGCGAACTTGGGTATAAGTACAATCTCAGCCAGCGTTCTACTCTAGAGCCTTACGCCAATCTTGCTTATGTGCATGTCAGAACTGATGGCTTTACAGAAAGCGATCAGAATGGTGCCGCGCTCGCGGTTCAATCTGGTAGCATGGATACAACACTGTCGATGCTCGGCATTCGTGCAGCGACCAGCTTTAATCTTGGCAACGCCCTCACAACCGTCCGCACGGATCTCGGTTGGAGGCATGCCTTTGGCGATGTAATCCCAACGTCAACGGCGAGCTTTGCGGTGGGCTCCAACGCCTTCACGTCGGATGGCAATTCGATTGGCAGGGATACAGCTTTCATCGAAGCCGGGCTCGATTTCGCGATGACACCAACTACCAAGCTTGGGGTTGCTTATCAGGGACAATTTGGCTCGGGTTATATTCAAAACGGCGTTAATGCCAATTTTAGCGTGAAGTTTTGAATCGGAGCAGGCATTGGGTGCTGTAAAATGGGGGCGCCTGAAGGGGCTGAAGAACGCAAGCCTATTCGTGCAAGGCGCAACCCAACGCAGCCCTAGCAACTGTTGCTAGTTTTGAGTTGTCTTTCTCATACGAGTTTTGTGAGGTGGGCGATTCCGGGCAATCACGAGATCTGTGGGAAATAAAATCGAAATGTGATTCGAGCGTTCTACAGAGAATCCATCGCCTGTATCTCCGCCATGGCTAAGTATGTGTGGACCGCCCGCACATATGATTCTCCCGAACAGGACAAAATAGGGCGCAAATTCTCAGTGTCGAGATGGTCTATTCTTCAGAGCCAGTTCGAAGGATATTTTAGGGGGGGACGTATGTGGGCTCTTAAGCCGGAGAGGTTCATTGAACCTATGGGAAACTTTATATTTTCGATCTAAGTGATTGGAAAATATGGTGGGCGATGAGAGACTCGAACTCCCGACATCTTCGGTGTAAACGAAGCGCTCTACCAACTGAGCTAATCGCCCGACTGACTTGTCAGCCGCTGTGAGAGCCGTTTAGGCAATTCGTTCGAAGAGTGCAAGCGCAAAATTACAAAAATGCATTCTTTTTATTTCTCCGGCTACAATCCACAGGCTTCATCAATTATAACTGGCAGAGACACCCCTATTAGAGCACCTGGAATTGTACGCTTCATGATCGCCGATCTGAATCGCGATTCCAATTCATGTGAATTTTGAATACCTTCCGGGGAGGGGCGTGCCGGTGTGGATAAAGCAGGCCAAGCTCAGAACCCCATAAATGCGCGGCTTTTCGAATAAAAACAAAATTCTTCTTTTTTCTTCAAACCACTCGCTTGACACTGGTGAGAGAACCCCTTAAACGACCGCTCACACCGAACGGAAACGCCGGTGACTACCCAGCCAAGCGGCTGAAAATGAAATGCGCGGGTGTAGCTCAGTTGGTTAGAGTGCCGGCCTGTCACGCCGGAGGTCGCGGGTTCGAGCCCCGTCACTCGCGCCATTTTCATTCAGGAAATCAAACAGAAATCTTGATGAAAATGGCGCACCTCGCGTTCTTTTCCTTATCTACTAAATATTTGAGTTTGATCGCTGCAGTCATTGTTTTGATTCAGCGTTTTTTGCGTTTGTGAGTTTGCCTCAAAAAATGGGGTTCACGGGCCAAAGAGCGATGTGATTCCGTGCTGAAAGCTGAGGCTATTTTGCCTTCTTCTTCAACGAGAGATAAATGACGGAGAGGATTCCGGCCAGAATGACCAGAACGTCGCCGCTGGCGAGCAGATATGTGCCCAACGCTGTCTCCTTGCGAATCCTGTCCGGCACCCAAGGCTGAAAGTCAGTCCTTTCGGGTACATACATTTTGAAAGTCATCGATTCTGCGTGCTGAGCCGATGTCGCTATGTGCGATCCATGGGATTTTAGAGGTGCGCCCAGTTAATTGAAGGCAAGCAATCTTGCGCGTTGGCTCACATGCGCCAAATCTTTCCAAAAACCGTAACGATCGCGGTGATAATTTTCCGAAAGCGGAGAATGTTTCATTCAGCGGGGCAGGGCGCTGTTATGCCTTTCAGATATGGGGCTCGATTTTGACCCCTATATATAAAGAGAGTCCGAAATGCTGTTGAGGCTTATGCCTCATATGAAATCCGGCGTATAAAGTTTGTCCGCTGAGGATTGCATTATCGCTACACATTTCTGCACGCTTTACTTTCTTTGACGCGCGTTGAGATCCATCTGAATCGGTCACAAGAATGAGCCGAATGATTTAAATCGATTGATTCTATCGGGTGGATAATGGCGAAAGATCGCTGTTTGCCTTTTCCTCACGAAATTATGATGTTTTCGTGCTATATGGGGTTTGGGTGGCATATATGGGCTTGATGTTGCCTCTTATTAAGCATCTTGGCCGGACTATACCCGCCTGTTCGTGTTGGAGGGCTTGCGCTCGCGCGCATGCTGCGCTAACCGTCCCGCCAAATACTTAAGTTCGCACGGCATGCCTTTTGAAGCTGCTTGAGGCGACGAGGTCGCAAGAGATGCAATGTGTCGCATGGTGGTAGGCTCTAAAAAGCTTATGACAGGCGGCGCAGCCTCGTATTCAAGCCGGATAAGGATCATGAACGAGCTTTTAAGTTCCTATTTGCCGATTGTCATCTTTCTCGGCATCGCGATGGTAATTGGTGTAGCCCTTCTGGTTGCGCCGTTTCTTGTCGCGTACAGACAGCCCGACCCGGAAAAGCTTTCAGCTTACGAGTGTGGGTTCAATGCCTTTGATGACGCTCGCATGAAATTCGACATCCGTTTCTATCTGGTGTCGATTCTCTTCATTATCTTCGATCTCGAAGTCGCCTTCCTGTTCCCGTGGGCTGTGTCCTTCGGCGCAATCGGCTGGTTCGGCTTTCTGTCGATGATGCTTTTCCTTGGTGTTTTGACCATCGGCTTCATCTACGAATGGAAGAAGGGAGCGCTGGAATGGGATTGACCGGTACAAATCAGGCGTCGGGTTCGACGCTCATTGCCCCGCAGCCAAAGGGTATTCTTGACCCTCGCACGGGCAAGCCTGTCGGCTCCGATGACGCATTCTTCAATGATCTCAACGGCGAACTGTCCGACAAGGGCTTCATCGTCACCTCTGCTGACGCTCTGATCACCTGGGCACGTACGGGCTCGTTGATGTGGATGACTTTCGGTCTCGCATGCTGCGCTGTGGAAATGATGCATATTTCCATGCCGCGCTATGATGCCGAGCGTTTCGGTATTGCGCCACGCGCATCTCCGCGCCAGTCCGACGTCATGATCGTTGCAGGTACACTGACCAACAAGATGGCTCCGGCTTTGCGTAAGGTCTATGACCAGATGCCTGAGCCTCGCTATGTTATTTCGATGGGTTCCTGCGCCAATGGTGGCGGCTATTATCACTACTCTTATTCTGTAGTGCGTGGCTGCGATCGTGTGGTTCCAGTCGATATTTATGTTCCAGGCTGCCCGCCAACCGCGGAAGCGCTGCTTTATGGCATTCTTATGCTTCAGAAGAAGATCCGCCGTACTGGTACTATCGAGCGCTAATCGGGCCGTTGCTGTCTGAATTGTGCAAGAGGGTTTGTTAGAAGTCGATCTGTTTTCCCAAGGATGGGTCGGGTTCTAAAGAAGGAAGTTAGAGATATGAGCGAAGAAGCTCTTGGTGAACTTTCCGGCTATATCAAGGAACGTCTCGGCGATGCGATCGAAGAGGCGAATCTGGCTTATGGTGAGCTGACGCTTAGCGTTCCAGTTGCAAGCTTGATCAGCGTTCTCACGTTCCTGCGCGATGACGTGCAGTGCCAGTTCGTGAACCTGACGGATATTTCCGGCGTAGACTATCCGCAGCGCGTACAGCGCTTCGACGTTGTCTATCAGCTCATGTCTCCACGTCAGAACCTTCGTATCCGCATTAAGGTTCGCGCTGATGAAGATACGCTGGTGCCGTCTGCAGTGTCTGTCTATGTCGGTGCCGAGTGGTTCGAACGTGAAGCTTACGACATGTATGGCATCCTGTTCTCCGGCCATCCTGATCTGCGTCGTATTCTGACCGATTATGGTTTTGAAGGTCATCCGCTGCGCAAGGACTTTCCAACGACTGGTTTCGTTGAAGTTCGCTATAGCGATGAAGCAAAGCGCGTCATTTACGAGCCTGTCGTTCTGCGACAGGAATTCCGCAATTTCGACTTCCTCTCGCCGTGGGAAGGGACTGACTACGTCCTGCCCGGCGACGAGAAGGCAAAGACGAATTAAGGTGAGATGATGGGCTCTGTCGAAAGATTGAACGGCCAATGTCTTTGTGGAGAGGTGAAATTCACAGCCTCTCCTGCGAAGATGGAAATGGACGTTTGCCATTGCAGCATATGCCGTCGCTGGTCCGGTGGCGCGTTTATGGCTGTGAACTGTGGTACTTCGGTCGAGATTGAAAATGAAGCTGCGCTTGCGACCTATAGCTCTTCAGAGTGGGGTGAGCGTCGTTTTTGTTCGAAGTGTGGTGCCTCGCTGTTTTGGCGCGGTGTGCACGATGGAATGACGATGGTGTCCATGCAGGCTTTTGCCGAGCCGGAGCTGTTTCATTTTGCCGAAGAAATCTTCATCGATAACAAGCCTGCAAATTACGATTTTGCCAACAAGACCCACCGGATGACCGGCGAGGAATTCTTGGCGGCGATAGCAGCCAAACAGGAAGCTGAACATGGCTGAGACTCAGGTCCGCAACTTTAATATTAACTTCGGTCCGCAGCATCCGGCTGCGCACGGCGTTTTGCGTCTAGTTCTTGAACTCGACGGCGAAGTCGTTGAACGTGTCGATCCGCATATCGGTCTGCTGCATCGCGGCACCGAGAAGCTGATGGAAACGAAGACCTATCTTCAGGCTTTGCCTTATCTCGACCGTCTCGATTATGTGGCGCCGATGAATCAGGAACACGCCTATGCGATCGCTGTCGAACGCCTGCTCGGCGTTGACGTGCCTAAGCGTGGCCAGTTGATCCGCGTCCTTTACTCGGAAATCGGCCGTATTCTGAATCACATTCTTAACGTGACCACGCAGGCTATGGACGTTGGTGCGCTGACGCCGCCGCTCTGGGGCTTTGAAGAACGTGAAAAGCTGATGGTGTTCTATGAACGCGCTTGTGGTGCACGTATGCACGCAGCTTATTTCCGTCCAGGTGGTGTTCATCAGGATCTGCCTGATCAGCTTGTGGAAGATATCGGCAAGTGGATCGATCCGTTCCTCAATACCACGCTTGCCAATCTCGACGATCTGATTACGCCAAACCGCATTTTTAAACAGCGTAACGTCGATATCGGTGTTGTTTCGCTTGATGATGCTTGGGCATGGGGCTTCTCGGGCGTCATGGTTCGTGGTTCGGGTGCAGCATGGGATCTGCGCAAGTCGCAGCCTTATGAATGCTACAACGAAATGGAATTCGATATTCCGATCGGTAAGAACGGTGACTGCTATGACCGTTACTTGATCCGTATGGAAGAAATGCGCCAATCGGCCCGCATCATGCGCCAGTGCGTTGATCTTCTGCTCGGCAAGGAACGCGTAGGTCCTGTCTCCAATACCGATAACAAGATCGTGCCGCCGAAGCGCGGCGAGATGAAGCGTTCGATGGAAGCGCTCATCCATCACTTCAAACTTTATACGGAAGGCTATCACGTGCCTGCCGGTGAAGTTTATGCAGCTGTCGAAGCACCAAAGGGTGAATTTGGCGTCTTCCTCGTATCGGATGGCACCAACAAGCCTTATCGCTGCAAGCTGCGCGCCCCGGGCTTTGCCCATCTTCAGGCCATGGATTTCCTGTGCCGCGGTCACATGTTGGCTGACGTGTCGGCAATTCTTGGCTCGCTCGATATCGTGTTTGGTGAGGTTGACCGCTGATGTCCGTTCGCCGTCTCGCAGATGATGCCGTCCAGCCGGCTGGTTTCGCTTTTAACGCGGAAAACCAGAACTGGGCGCACAAGACGATCGCAAAATACCCTGAAGGCCGCCAACAGTCGGCTGTTATCCCTTTGCTCATGCGTGCGCAGGAGCAGGATGGCTGGGTCACGAAGGCTGCTATCGAACATGTCGCAAACATGCTCGATATGCCGCTGATCCGCGTTCTCGAAGTCGCTACTTTCTATACGCAGTTCCAGCTGAAGCCAGTTGGCACGCGCGCGCACATTCAGGTTTGCGGCACCACGCCATGCATGTTGCGTGGCTCGGAAGCACTGATGGATGTTTGCCGTCATAAAATCCACCACGATCCTTTTGAGCTTAACGCCGAAGGCACGCTGTCGTGGGAAGAAGTTGAATGCCAGGGCGCTTGTGTCAATGCACCGATGGTCATGATCTTCAAGGACGCTTATGAAGACCTGACACCGGAACGCCTTGCTGAAATTATCGATGCGTTCGAAGCAGGTAAGGGCGACACTGTTAAGACGGGTCCGCAGGATGGGCGTATTACGTCTGAACCTATGGGCGGTCTAACAGCGCTGACTGAAGATTTGGACTACAAGAAGATCGGTCTGGAAACCCGTAAGGCATCCGATGCTGCAGTTGCCAAAGCCAAGGCGGAAGCTGAAGCAAAGGCTAAGGCAGAAGCTGCAGCGAAAGCTACGGAAGAAGCCAAGAACGTTGCACCATCGAATGCAGCCAAACCAGTGACCAATGCTACGGAAACCGATCCAAGCCTCAAGACGCCGTCTGATGTTAAGGCATCAAACGCTGCTGAGAAGGCTGCTTCGGTTGACAGCAAGCAAGATTACAAGCTTGACGATAAGAACCGTCCGGAAGCAATTGAGCGTCCAGAAGCTGTTGACGATCTGAAGCTTATTTCCGGCGTCGGCCCGAAGATTGAGGAAACCCTGCATGAGCTGGGTGTTTTCACCTTCAAGCAGGTTGCTTCCTGGAAGAAAGCCGAGCGCGAATGGGTTGACGGCTATCTAAGCTTCCACGGTCGCATTGATCGTGAAGACTGGGTTAAGCAGGCCAAGGCTTTGGCCAAGGGCGGCGTCGAAGAATACATCAAGGTATTCGGAAAGAAGCCCGTATGATGACTTCGACATTGGCAAACAGAAACGGAAACAGGTGAGACATGCTGGCTGATAAGGATCGCATATTCACCAATATCTATGGCTTCAAGGACATGTCCCTGAAGGGCGCTATGTCGCGTGGCCATTGGGATAACACTAAAGGCTTCATCGACAAGGGTCGTGACTGGATCATCGACGAGATGAAGGCATCTGGCCTTCGTGGTCGTGGTGGTGCTGGCTTCCCGACCGGCCTGAAATGGTCCTTTATGCCGAAGGAAGTTACGGACCGGCCGCATTACCTCGTCGTCAATGCCGACGAATCCGAACCGGGCACCTGTAAGGACCGCGAAATTCTGCGCCACGATCCGCATACGCTGATCGAAGGCTGCGTTATCGCCGGTTGCGCCATGGGCGCTCACGTTGCTTATATCTATCTGCGCGGCGAATTCATGCGTGAGCGTGAAGCGCTTCAGGCAGCGATTGACGAATGTTACGATGCAGGTCTTCTGGGCAAGAACAATAAGTGCGGCTGGGATATGGAGATTCTTCTCCATCACGGCGCTGGCGCTTATATCTGCGGCGAAGAAACCGCTCTGTTGGAAAGCCTTGAAGGAAAGAAGGGCCAGCCACGTCTGAAGCCTCCTTTCCCCGCAAATATGGGCCTCTATGGCTGCCCGACGACAGTGAACAACGTTGAATCGATTGCTGTTGCTCCGACGATCCTTCGTCGCGGCGGCGCATGGTTCTCGTCGATCGGTCGTCCGAACAATGTCGGCACGAAGCTGTTCCAGATTTCCGGTCATGTGAATACGCCATGCACCGTGGAAGAGGGCCTCGGCATCACCTTCCGCGAGCTGATCGAAAAGCATGGCGGCGGTATTCGCGGCGGTTGGGACAATCTGCTTGCAGTCATTCCTGGCGGCGCATCATGCCCGATTATTAAGGCCGAAGACATGATGGACGCCATCATGGATTTCGACGGTATGCGCGACAAAAAATCGTCGTTTGGAACCGGCGGTCTGATCGTCATGGACAAGTCCACTGACGTCATCAAGGCAATTGCTCGTCTTGCAGCTTTCTTCAAGCATGAAAGCTGCGGCCAGTGCACGCCTTGCCGTGAAGGTACGGGTTGGATGTGGCGCGTCATGGAACGCATGGTCAAGGGTAACGCGCAGAAGCGCGAAATCGACATGCTGTTTGATGTGACCAAGCAAATTGAAGGTCACACGATCTGCGCGCTTGGTGATGCTGCTGCATGGCCTATTCAGGGCCTGATCCGCAATTTCCGTCCGGAAATTGAAAAGCGCATTGACGATTATACGCGCAACGCTGTTCAGAGCCGCAACATCCGTCTGGAAGCAGCGGAATAAGGCTGACACATTGTGTGGTGCGGTCCGTCTCCCACGGGCCGTAATAGAGTTTGACATCTGGAAGATGCGGCAAGAGCCGCAGGTTTGGATAAGCGATGGCAAATATTAAGGTTGACGGCACAGAGATCGAAGTACCCGATCACTATACGCTCCTTCAGGCTGCCGAAGCCGCGGGGGCGGAAGTCCCGCGTTTTTGTTTCCACGAACGGCTTTCCATCGCCGGAAACTGCCGCATGTGCCTTGTTGAAGTGAAGGGTGGACCGCCAAAGCCGGCTGCATCCTGCGCTATGGGCGTACGCGATCTGCGTCCCGGCCCGAATGGCGAAGCACCTGAAATTTTCACCAACACGCCGATGGTCAAAAAGGCCCGCGAAGGCGTGATGGAATTCCTGCTCATCAACCATCCGCTCGATTGCCCGATTTGCGATCAGGCAGGTGAGTGCGATCTGCAAGATCAGGCAATGGCGTTTGGTACCGACGGTTCACGCTATCGCGAAAACAAGCGTGCGGTTGAGAACAAGTATATCGGCCCGCTCGTCAAGACTGTGATGACACGCTGCATTCACTGCACGCGCTGCGTCCGCTTCACGACCGAAGTGGCTGGTATTTCTGAACTCGGCCTCATTGGTCGTGGTGAAGATGCTGAAATTACCACATATCTCGAGCGCGCTATGACTTCGGAGCTGCAGGGCAATGTCATCGACCTTTGCCCGGTTGGTGCTCTGACCTCACGTCCATATGAATTCCAGGCGCGTCCGTGGGAATTGAACAAGACTGAAACCATCGACGTGATGGATGCAGTTGGTTCGAACATCCGCGTTGATACCCGTGGCCGTGAAGTGATGCGCATCATGCCGCGCGTTAATGAAGCGGTGAACGAAGAGTGGATTTCCGACAAGACCCGTTTCATCTGGGATGGTCTGCGCACCCAGCGCCTTGATCGCCCCTATGTTCGTAAGGATGGCCGTCTGGTAGCAGCAACGTGGCCTGAAGCTTTTGCAGCAATCGCTGCCAAGGTTTCTGCAACATCTGCTGACAAGATTGGGGCTGTTGCTGGCGATCTGGCTTCGGTTGAAGAACTTTATGCTCTGAAGAGCCTGATCGCGTCGCTTGGTTCTGCCAATATTGATAGCCGTCAGGATGGCGCAGCACTTGATCCAGCTTTGGGTCGTGCAAGCTATCTCTTTAATACGACGATCGAAGGCATTGAAAATGCTGACGCTCTTCTGATCATCGGCTCCAACCCACGTGTTGAAGCGGCTATTCTGAACGCTCGTATTCGCAAGCGTCAGCGCATGGGCCATTTCCCAATCGCTCTGATCGGTGAACAGGCTGAACTGCGTTACAACTACGAATATCTTGGCGCAGGTGCAGACACACTTGCAGCTGTCGCTTCCGGCAAAAATGCATTCCGCGACGTGCTGGCGAAAGCCGAACGTCCGCTGATCATTGTTGGTCAGGGCGCATTGACTGGCGAAAACGGCGCTGCTGTTCTGGCTCAAGCTGCAAAGCTCGCGCAAGATGTCGGCGCGATCAATGGCGAATGGAACGGCTTCTCGGTCCTTCACACTGCGGCTTCGCGCGTCGGTGCTCTTGATCTCGGCGTTGTGCCGGGTGAGGGCGGCAAGGTTGCAGGCGAAATGCTCGGCAATCTTGATGTTGTGTTTCTGCTCGGTGCAGACGAACTCGACATGACAAGCAAGGGTTCGAGCTTCGTTGTCTATATCGGTACGCATGGCGATGCCGGTGCACATGCGGCTGACGTTATCCTGCCAGGTGCGGCTTACACCGAAAAATCGGGTACATGGCTCAACACTGAAGGTCGCGTGCAGCTCGGCAACCGTGCTGGTTTCGCACCGGGCGAAGCAAAGGAAGATTGGGCAATTCTGCGCGCTCTTTCCGACACGCTCGGCAAGCGTCTGCCATTTGACAGCCTCGCACAGCTTCGCGCCAAGCTCTATGCAGATTACCCGCATATGATGGCCATTGACACTGTTGCACCTGCCGCTGCCGACGATCTGGTCGCGCTGGCTGGTAAGGCAACCAACCTGGGCGGCGGCGCTGCGTTCGTTTCCCCGGTCAAGGATTTCTACCTGACGAACCCAATCGCGCGTGCTTCCGCTGTCATGGCCGAGTGCTCGGCGCTTGCGGCCGGCAGCTTCCAACAGGCAGCTGAGTAAGCGAGAGAGAGACGGAATAATGGACGGAATTTTTGCAGCTTACGTCTTGCCCGCGCTGATTATAGCGCTGAAGTCGGTCGTTCTGCTTGTCGTATTGCTGATCGTCGTGGCTTACCTGCTTTATGCGGATCGTAAGATCTGGGCAGCCGTGCAGCTTCGCCGTGGACCGAACGTCGTTGGCCCATGGGGTCTGTTTCAGGCTTTTGCCGATCTTTTGAAGTTCGTCTTCAAAGAGCCGATCATTCCATCCGGCGCGAATAAGGGTGTGTTTCTTCTTGCACCTTTCATTTCCGCTGTGCTGGCAATGGCAACCTGGGCGGTCATTCCCGTCAATGAAGGTTGGGCAATCGCCAACATCAATGTCGGTTTGCTTTACATCTTCGCTATTTCTTCGCTTGAAGTTTATGGCGTTATCATGGGCGGCTGGGCCTCGAACTCGAAGTATCCGTTTCTGGGTGCACTTCGTTCGGCAGCGCAGATGGTCTCCTATGAAGTTTCGATCGGTTTTGTGATCGTTACGGTTCTTCTGACGGTTGGCTCGCTTAACCTGACAGATATCGTGTTGTCGCAGAATACGGGTATCGGTACATCACTCGGACTGCCGGCTTCGTTCCTCGACTGGAACTGGCTGGTTCTGTTCCCGATGTTTGTGATCTTCTTCATTTCGGCACTTGCTGAAACGAACCGCCCGCCATTCGACCTTGTCGAAGCTGAATCGGAACTCGTGGCCGGTCATATGATCGAGTATTCGTCCACACCGTTCCTTCTGTTCTTCCTCGGCGAGTATGTGGCGATCACGCTGATGTGCGCCCTGATGACGACGCTCTTCCTTGGCGGCTGGTTGCCTCCGGTTGACGTATGGTTCCTCAATTGGGTTCCGGGCATCATCTGGTTCATGCTCAAGCTTTGCTTCTGCTTCTTCATGTTCGCTATGGTGAAGGCTTTCGTACCGCGTTACCGCTACGACCAGTTGATGCGTCTGGGCTGGAAAGTGTTCCTGCCGATCTCGCTCTTCATGGTTGTTCTTACCGCGACCGTCATCAAAGTCTTCGATCTGGTGTAAGGAGAAAGAAAAATGGCTTCTTTCGCACAGGCCGCGAAATCACTCCTTCTCAAGGAATTCGTCGGCGCTTTCTTCCTCTCCATGCGCCAGTTTTTCGCGCCAAAAGCGACGTTGAACTACCCGCATGAAAAGGGTCCGATTTCTCCACGTTTTCGTGGCGAACACGCGCTGCGTCGTTATCCCAACGGCGAAGAACGCTGCATTGCCTGCAAGCTTTGCGAAGCGATCTGCCCGGCGCAGGCTATCACCATTGAAGCGGGTCCCCGCCGCAATGATGGCACGCGCCGCACGGTGCGTTACGACATCGATATGGTGAAGTGCATCTATTGCGGCTTCTGTCAGGAAGCTTGCCCTGTAGATGCGATCGTTGAAGGTCCGAACTTCGAGTTTGCGACCGAAACCCGCGAAGAGCTCTACTATGACAAGGACAAGCTCCTTGCCAATGGCGATCGCTGGGAACGCGAAATTGCGCGCAACATCGCTATAGATGCGCCATATCGCTGATTGGTTTTGCTGAAACCTCTGTTTCGGCATCTGGTTTGAAAAGCGGCAATAAGAGGGGGCAGCCTCGCTTGTTGTCTGAATTTAAGTTTCGCGATTTTTCGCGACAAACAAAGACTAAAGCGGGCAAAGCAATAGGGCTTTGTCCACGGAAAGGTGTTGGGGGATCCCCATGCTGACAGGTATTGCGGCAGCGTTCTTTTATCTGTTCGCCTTTATCATGATCGCCAGCGCGTTCATGGTGATTGCGGCGCGCAACCCCGTGCATTCGGTGCTGTTTCTGATCCTCGCTTTCTTCAATGCGGCGGCACTGTTCTTGCTAACGGGGGCCGAGTTCCTCGCCATGATCCTGCTTGTCGTTTATGTCGGCGCTGTGGCGGTTCTCTTCCTCTTCGTCGTCATGATGTTGGATGTCGATTTCTCTGAGCTCAAGCGTGGTGCGCTGCAATATGCGCCGGTTGGTGCTCTTGTTGGTCTGATCCTGCTTGGCGAGCTGATCGTTGTGTTCGCAGGTTCGATGTTCACTCCTAAGCTGGGGCAGGGCTCGGTTCCTATCCCTGATCTCGCAGAACGCACCAACACTGCAGCCCTCGGTGACATTCTTTACACCGACTACGTTTTCAACTTCCAGATTGCCGGATTGGTTCTTCTCGTTGCCATGATCGGTGCGATCGTTCTGACGCTGCGGCACAAGCCAAATGTAAAGCGCCAGTCGATCCCGGATCAGGTTGCTCGTACGCCTGAAACGGCGATCGAGATCAAGAAGGTCGAAACGGGCAAAGGCATCTGAGGATAAGAATATGGAAATCGGTATTTCTCATTATCTGACCGTTTCAGCCATCCTGTTCACACTTGGCGTTTTCGGTATTTTCTTAAACCGCAAGAACGTCATCGTCATCCTGATGTCTGTCGAATTGATCCTCCTCTCGGTCAATCTCAACTTCGTGGCGTTTTCTTCTGTGCTTGGCGATATGGTCGGGCAGGTTTTCGCGCTCTTCGTTCTGACTGTTGCAGCTGCAGAAGCGGCTATCGGTCTGGCAATCCTCGTTGTTTTCTTCCGTAATCGCGGTTCTATCGCGGTGGAAGACGTCAATGTTATGAAAGGTTGACGGGCAAATGCTCTATAACGCGATCGTCTTCCTTCCGCTTATTGGCTTTCTTGTTGCCGGTCTTTTCGGCAACAAGATTGGTGCCAAAGCGAGTGAATATCTTACTTCCGGCCTGATGGTGATCGTTGCGATCCTGTCATGGGTCGTGTTCTTTCAAATCCCGCTCGGCCACGATGCCGAAACGGTTCGTATCCCCGTGCTTCATTGGGTTACGTCCGGTTCGCTGTCCTTTGATTGGGCGCTGCGCGTCGATACGTTGACCGGCGTCATGCTTGTCGTGATCAACTCGGTGTCGGCACTCGTGCATATCTATTCGATTGGATATATGCACCACGATCCGCATCGTCCGCGCTTCTTCGCCTATCTGTCGCTCTTTACCTTTGCCATGCTTATGTTGGTAACGTCGGACAATCTGATTCAGATGTTCTTCGGCTGGGAAGGTGTGGGTCTGGCATCCTATCTTCTGATCGGTTTCTGGTTCCAGAAGCCATCGGCAAATGCCGCCGCAATGAAAGCCTTCGTTGTCAACCGCGTTGGTGACTTCGGCTTCCTGCTCGGTATCTTCGGCCTGTTCGCACTGTTCCAGTCGGTCGATTACAACACGATCTTTGCTGCTGCTGCGAATTATTTGCCTGCTGAAGGTGCTGCCGATACCGGTGCGGTTGTTCTCAACTTCCTCGGCTATGAACTGCACAAGGAAACAGCCCTTACTGTTGTTTGCCTGCTGCTTTTCATGGGTGCGATGGGTAAGTCCGCGCAGTTCCTGCTGCACACATGGCTTCCTGACGCGATGGAAGGCCCGACACCTGTTTCCGCACTTATTCACGCGGCAACGATGGTGACCGCGGGTGTGTTCATGGTTGCACGTTTGTCGCCGATCTTTGAACATTCGCACACCGCATTGTTGATCGTGACGATTATCGGCGCAACGACAGCATTCTTTGCTGCAACAGTTGCGCTTGTGCAGAACGACATCAAGCGCGTTATCGCTTACTCGACCTGTTCGCAGCTTGGTTATATGTTTGCGGCTCTGGGTGTCGGCGCTTATGGCGCGGCTGTATTTCACCTCTTCACGCATGCATTCTTCAAGGCACTTCTGTTCCTTTGCGCCGGTTCGGTTATCCATGCCGTTTCGGACGAGCAGGACATGCGTCGCATGGGTGGTCTGCGCAAGCTGATCCCAATCACCTACTGGATGATGATGATCGGTACTGTTGCGATTACGGGTCTGGGCGTTCCAGGAACGATCATCGGTACGGCTGGCTTCTTCTCGAAGGATGCTATTATCGAGTCGGTCTTCGCATCGCACAGCCTTGCGTCAGGTTACGCCTTCACGCTTCTGGTTATCGCAGCGATGTTCACGAGCTTCTATTCATGGCGTCTGATTTTCATGACTTTCTATGGCAAGCCACGCGCTTCCGCTGAAGTCATGCATCATGTGCATGAATCGCCGCCAGTGATGCTCGTTCCGTTGTTGCTGCTTGCTGTTGGTGCTCTGTTTGCTGGTTTCGTCTTCAAGGAATACTTCTTCGGACACGAATATGCAGAGTTCTGGAAGGGCGCGCTCTACACCGCTCCAGGCAATGAAATCCTGGATCATTATCACCACGTTCCATTGTGGGTTAAGCTGTCACCTTTCATCGCGATGGTGATCGGTCTGGTTACGGCCTGGGTGTTCTATATCCGAGCACCACACATTCCGAAGGCACTCGCAGAACGTCATCGCGGTCTGTACCAGTTCCTTCTCAACAAGTGGTACTTCGACGAACTGTATGACCGCATCTTCGTTCGTCCTGCACGTTGGCTCGGCCGCTTCTTCTGGAAGGTCGGCGACGGCAAGATTATCGACGGATACGGTCCAAACGGTGTCGCTGCACGCGTTCTTGATGTTACAGGTCGCGTTGTGAAGATGCAGTCTGGTTACCTTTATCACTACGCATTCGCGATGCTTATCGGCGTCGCCGCGCTCGTCACCTGGATGATGCTCGGGAGCTCTCTCTGATGACCGATTGGCCAATTCTTTCTACGGTCACATTTCTGCCGCTCGTCGGCGCCTTGTTGATCCTTCTCATCAAGGATGACAGCGAAGCCTCGCGTCGTAACATTAAGAATGTTGCGCTGCTGACTACGGTTTTCGTGTTCATTCTGTCTTTGGTTATCTGGGCTGGGTTTGATAATTCAAATCCAGGCTTCCAGATGGTCGAACAGGTCGACTGGCTCGGTGGTGGGATTTCCTACCACATGGGCGTTGACGGCATTTCGATGCTCTTCGTCGTGCTTTCTGCTTTCCTCATGCCTTTCTGCGTGCTGGCAAGCTGGATCGCTATCGACAAGCGCGTCAAGGAATACATGATCGCGTTCCTTATTCTGGAAACGCTCATGATCGGCGTGTTCTGCGCGCTGGATCTGTTCCTGTTCTACGTCTTCTTTGAAGCAAGCCTTATCCCGATGTTCATCATCATCGGTGTCTGGGGTGGCAAGCGCCGCGTTTATGCAAGCTTCAAGTTCTTCCTCTACACGCTGCTCGGCTCGGTACTGATGCTGATCGCGATCATGGCAATGTACTGGCAGGCCGGTACATTGAATATCGTGGAGCTGCTCAAGTACGATTTCCCTGCAGGCATGCAAACGTGGCTATGGCTGGCATTCTTCGCATCGTTCGCTGTAAAGATGCCGATGTGGCCGGTTCACACCTGGTTGCCGGACGCGCACGTTGAAGCACCAACGGCAGGCTCGGTTATTCTGGCCGGTATCCTTCTGAAGCTGGGTGGCTATGGCTTCCTGCGCTTCTCGCTGCCGATGTTCCCGCTGGCATCTGCCGATTTCGCTCCATTCGTCTTTGCACTTTCCGCAATTGCTATCGTCTACACCTCGCTCGTTGCTTTGGTGCAGGAAGATATCAAGAAGCTGATTGCTTACTCCTCGGTTGCGCACATGGGTTACGTCACCATGGGTATTTTCGCAGCCAATGAGCAGGGTGTGCAGGGTGCAATCTTCCAGATGCTCTCGCACGGTATCGTTTCAGGCGCACTCTTCCTTTGTGTCGGCGTGATCTATGATCGTATGCATACCCGTGAGATTTCGGCCTTTGGCGGTCTCGTCAACAACATGCCGAAATATGCCGTTGCATTCCTCATCTTGACGATGGCGAATGTCGGTCTTCCGGGTACGTCAGGCTTTATCGGTGAATTCCTCACGCTGTTCGGTGTCTTCCGCGTCAATACGTGGGTGGCTCTGTTCGCAACCTCTGGTGTGATTCTGTCGGCAGCCTATGCGCTGTGGCTTTATCGCAACGTGGTTTTCGGTGCGCTGACCAAGGAAAGCCTCAAAGGCCTTCTCGATCTCAGCCCGCGTGAAAAGCTGATCCTGTATCCGCTTGTGATCCTCACCATTTTCTTCGGTGTGTATCCAGTGCCGGTCTTCGATGCGACCGCAAGCGCTGTGCATGCACTGGTTAATAATTACGACGCAGCGCTGGCGAATGCCGCTAGCGCTACGCTGGCGCAGTAGTAAAGGCAAAGGCCCGATGCAAACCGACCTGATTGCTTCCCTGTCTCTCGCAGCACCCGAGGTTCTCCTCGCGCTGAGCGGGCTGGCATTGCTTATGATCGGCGTGTTCTCCGGAGAGCGCGCCTCCACACTCGTCAATGGGCTCGCTGTCGCCGTTTTGATTGCTGCACTGGCTCTTGTCGTTATCTTCCCGCACAACGGTATCGCCTTTGGCGGCAGCTTTGTGAACGATGGTTTCGCACGCTTCATGAAAGTGCTGACATTGATCGGCTCTATAGTGACGCTCGTCATGTCCGTTGGTTTTGCGCGTGAAGAGAAGTTCGACAAGTTCGAGTTCCCAGTGCTGATCGTTCTTGCGACGCTTGGCATGCTCATCATGGTATCAGCATCCAACATGCTGACGCTTTATATGGGCCTCGAGCTGCAGTCGCTCGCACTCTATGTGCTCGCAGCTTTCAATCGTGACAGCGTTCGTTCGACAGAAGCCGGACTGAAATACTTTGTTCTGGGCGCTCTCTCTTCGGGCATGCTGCTTTACGGTATCAGCCTTGTTTACGGCTACACTGGTCATATCGGCTTTGCGGAAATCGCCAGTTCCATTTCCGGTGGCGAGCGTCAGCTCGGTCTGGTCTTCGGTCTGGTGTTCATTCTGGCAGGCCTTTGCTTCAAGATTTCTGCCGTTCCGTTCCATATGTGGACGCCGGACGTTTATGAAGGTTCGCCAACACCTGTAACCGCGTTTTTTGCTGCTGCCCCTAAGATGGCTGCAATGGCTCTGATCGTTCGTGTTGTGGAAGGCGCTTTCGCTCCTGTCACCCACGACTGGCAGCAGGTCATTACTTTCGTCGCAATCGCTTCGATGGTGCTGGGTGCCTTTGCTGCTATCGGCCAGCGTAACATTAAACGCCTGATGGCTTACTCATCGATCAGCCACATGGGCTATGCGCTCGTTGGTCTGGCAGCTGGTACGGTTGTTGGTGTTCGCGGCGTTGCGCTTTACATGCTGATCTATCTCGTCATGACGCTTGGTAGCTTTGCTTTCATCCTGTCCATGCGGACAAAGGAAGGCAATGTCGAGCAGATTGAAGATCTGGCAGGCCTGTCGCGGACCAATCCGGTTATGGCAACAATCATGACCATGATGCTGTTCTCGCTTGCAGGTATTCCGCCGCTCGCTGGCTTCTTCGGTAAGTGGTACACCTTCGTCGCAGCCGTTGAAGTGGGTCTGTATCCGCTCGCAATCATCGGTATTGTCGCTTCCGTTGTCGGCGCGTTCTACTACCTGCGCATGATCAAGATCATGTGGTTCGATGAGCCGGTAACGACCTTCGTTACACCAGCAATCGAGCTTCGTCTGGTACTGCTCGCTTCGGGTGCATTCGTTCTGTTCTATGGATTGATTGGCGGCTGGCTTGGCGGTTTGGCTGAAACTGCAGCCAAGACGTTCTTCTGAGCATGACAATAAATAAAGCCGCAGGTGATGGCATGGGTTTCACGCTGGCACCTGCGGCTTTAGCAGACGGATACAGACTGGAGTTTTTTCCAGTCGTTGGTTCTACCAATGCAGAGGCGCTGGAGCGGGCGAATGCCGGCGATGCAGGACGCCTCTGGTTCGTTTCTCCCAAGCAGGAGAGCGGACGCGGCCGACGCGGCCGTACATGGACTGCTCCTGAAGGCAATCTTGCAGCAACATTGCTTCTGGTTGATCGTTTTGATCCCAAGATTGCCGCCACTTTAGGTTTCGTGGCTGGTTTGGCTTTGGCCGATGCTGTCGATGCGGTTCTGCCATCGACTGTTGCGGCCCGCGTGAACGTTGCGCTTAAATGGCCGAACGACGTTCTCGTTGACGGTGCAAAACTGTCCGGTATTCTCCTGGAATCGACGTTGCTTGCCGAAGGCCTGTTTGGTCTTGCTGTGGGTATGGGCACGAATGTCGTGGCCGCTCCGGATGGCTTGCCTTACGCTGCGACGTCCATCAACGGATTGGGCGGTAACGCCGATGCTACTATCTTGTTTTTGGCGTTGTCTGATGCATGGTGCCATTATTATCGCATTTGGGATGATGGCCGTGGCCTCAACACGATCCGTGAGCTGTGGCTCAAGCGGGCACACGGACTTGGTCAGCCTGTTGTGATGCAATTGAATGGTCGCATTGTCGAAGGCGTTTTTGAAACTATCGATTCGGATTGCCGGCTTGTCATTCGCGAGGATGACGGTACACGTGTTCCGGTGACAGCTGGGGACGTTTACTTTGGAACAGCGGCCTCTGTTAAACCCGTTTCCTGAGTGAATATTGTGCACAATTGATCGCTGTGCGCGTTGTTCCGGGCTTGCAAACTATCGGCAGCCGGTTCAACAGGGTCATAATTAGGGCGTGTCGTTGAATGATGGGAACAGGTTTTCCCATGATGACAGGCGAAAGAACGAAAACTTACGGCGCATAGCTCAAAAGGTGTTAGACACTTTTGCTAAAGGTTATGCGTTGAATCAAAAAGTTAGAGCGTAAAGCTGAATCAACTCGGCAAGTCGTCGCTCTAAACCATGAGTTAGAACAGGGAGGCATTATGCCCCGCTCACCATCGACCCAATTTGTCTTCCTGCCCCTTGGCGGTGTCGGCGAAATCGGCATGAACCTGGCTATGTATGGCTTTGGTCCAGAAGACAATCGTGAATGGATCGTGGTCGACATGGGCGTAAGCTTTGCCGGTCCAGAACATCCCGGCGCGGATCTGATCCTGCCGGATATTCGCTTCCTTGAAGCCGAGAAGAACAATCTGCGCGGCATCATCATTACGCATGCGCATGAAGACCATTACGGCGCGCTGCTCGATCTTTGGCCACGCTTGAAAGCGCCGGTCTACGCGACACCATTCACGGCAGGCTTGCTTGAAGCAAAACGTCAGTCTGAATTTGGTGCACCGGAAATCCCGGTCACGATCTTCAAGGCTGGCGAAACTTTCGAAGTCGGTCCATTCAAGCTCGAAGCAATTGCCGTTACGCACTCGATCCCTGAACCCGTTTCGCTAGCTATTACCACGCCACTTGGCACGGTTGTTCATACGGGCGACTGGAAGATGGACCCCGATCCTTCGATGGGGCCGCTCATTGATGAAGCACGGTTTCGCGTGCTTGGCGATCAGGGTGTTCTGGCACTCATCTGCGATTCCACCAATGCGATGCGCGAAGGTGAATCTCCTTCCGAGCGTCAAGTCGGCGATAGCCTGCGTGAGCTGATCGAAAATGCACGCGGTCGCGTGGCTGTTACAACCTTCTCGTCTAATGTCGGTCGTATCCGCTCCATTACCGAAGCAGCACGCGATGCCGGACGTCAAGTGTTGGTGGTCGGTCGCTCGATGAAGCGCACGATCGCTGTGGCAACCGAGCTTGGCTATATGGAAGGCCTGCCGGAGTTCCTCAGTGAAGACGATTACGGCTATATTCCGCGTGAAAATGTCGTTGTTATTCTGACGGGTAGTCAGGGCGAGCCACGCGCAGCGCTTGCAAAACTTGCTCGAGACGAAATGCGCAGCATCGCCCTGTCGGCGGGCGATACGGTGATTTTCTCATCGCGTCCTATTCCCGGTAATGAGAAGGCTATTCTGGATATCAAGAACAAGCTCATCGATCAGGGTATCAAGCTAATCAGCGATGATGATGCGCTCGTGCATGTTTCCGGCCACCCGCGTCGCAATGAACTCAAGCGCATGTATTCTTGGGTGCGCCCGAAAATTCTTGTTCCGGTACACGGAGAGGCAGCACATCTGGTTGCCCAAGGGTCGCTTGGTGCAATGGAAGGCATCGAAGAAATTGCTCAGGTTCGTGACGGCGATATGCTGCGTCTTGCACCCGGCAAAGCCGAAATCATCGATGAAGCACCGGTTGGTCGCATCTACAAGGACGGCAAGCTGATCGGTGACGAAGACGAGATAGGCATGGTAGAGCGTCGTAAGCTCGCTTTTGTCGGTCATGTCGCTGTTTCAGTACTGCTCGATCGTGATTTCAAGATTATGGATGAACCCGATCTCGTGGCTTTCGGATTGCCGGAAGAAGACGGGCAGGGCGATCTGATGGAAGACATTCTGCTCGATGCGGCAATCGAGGCCATCGACAGCATTCCACGCGCGCGCCGTAAAGATCTCGAAGTGGTTCGTGAATCGGTCCGCCGAGCTGTTCGCTCTGCGACAAATGAGGCATGGGGCAAAAAGCCGGTAGTGACGGTGTTTATCAACCGGATAAAGTAGCTCTGTTTTCGGGAGGAGGACACTGATGCTTGAACGCCTGAACCATGTCGCAATCGCGGTGCCAGATATAAAGGCTGCTTCCGCGCTTTACAGCAGCCAATTGGGCGCGAAAGTAACAGCGCCACAAGCCTTGCCAGAACATGGTGTTACGGTGGTCTTCATCGATGTTGGCAATACCAAGATCGAATTGCTTGAGCCATTGGGTGAGGGATCACCCATTGCCTCCTTCCTCGAAAAGAATCCATCTGGCGGCATGCATCACCTTTGCTATGAGGTCGCCGATATTATTGCTGCCCGCGATCGTCTCAAGACCGAAGGCGCGCGCATTCTCGGTGATGGTGAGCCAAAGATCGGCGCACACGGCAAACCCGTTCTGTTTTTGCATCCCAAGGACTTCAATGGGACACTGATCGAACTGGAGGAGGTATAATAATGTCCTGGGTTTCAGGCATCGCGATTTATTTTGTCATCTGGTGGACGACGCTGTTTGCGCTTTTGCCTGTCGGCCTGCGGACGCAAGCAGAAGAAAACGATGTCACACTGGGTACGGTTGCAAGCGCTCCTGCCAAGCCGCGCATCGGGCTTGCATTTCTGCGAACAACCTTGGTGGCTACGGCTATCTTCTGCCTTTACTATTACATGACGCAGATCAAAGGTTTCGGCCTTGACGATATCCCGCACTTCTTCCCTGATCTGAAGTAAAAGCGGTCGTTCTATAGTGCTTATTTTTCTGATTTGACGGAGCGGCGCCTAAAATTTAGGCGTCGTTTTGCGTTGGGCAGTGGGCGCATTTTATTGAGAATATGCCGTGAATCTAAAACTTATTGTTTCTGCATAACTGTTTGAATAGATAGACAATTAGCGAAGCGACATGCTTTATTTTAATGAAGTTTTTCGAGATGGATGCGCATCTAAACTAAGCTTACGGCGGCTCCAGTTGATGTTTAATCGTTGGAACCGCTGTAACTATTTCTTTTTACGCATTTCCGAACGCAAAACTGGTTTCCACTTTTGCTGCAAATGCTTTAACGCCAGCCGTTCAGCATGATGAAAATAAGAAAAGTAAAAAGAATATTAAAGGCTTGTGCTGAGCGTTGCGGTTTCGCAGATTGCAGTCGCGATAAAGCCAAAAAAAAAGCAAGGCTCACGCCTTGCTAGTCGAATACGCGTTCGACCCGTTTCCATTTTACTGGCGGCGGCGGAATTTCGCGCCTGGATCCATCCTCCCAAGACTTTGACCGCGTGATACAACGGTTCTATTCCGTTGTTAGGCTTGTTGATGAAAAAAATAGCGGACTGCACACCTTTTGTCACCAAAAATCTTTCGAGTCGTCATATTTCCTTCGTATTTTTTTCTGTTTTAATATCTCAGATACATAATACATTGAAAATTAAAGTGAATCCTTCAGCAGTCTTTCCTTATCTGTATTTAACAAGTCGCCGATGATGGTTGTGGACGGCAAAAAGGCTCCTCAGTAAAGCGCGGAGAGGCGGGTTTTCAACAGCGGCATAACCCGATATGAAACCGCCAAGTTTGCTTAATTTTTGCCTGATTCTACACACACTCAGTTGATACTCAGGCAATCTCTCTCTTGATCGGTGGTCACGATGCGTCTGTCGCAGTATTTTTTGCCCATTCTGAAAGAAAACCCAAAGGAGGCAGAAATTGTCTCTCACAGGTTGATGCTGCGCGCCGGTATGATCCGGCAGCAGTCGGCAGGCATCTATTCATGGCTCCCGCTTGGTCTTAAGGTCCTCAACAAGGTCTGCAACATCATTCGTGAAGAGCAGAACCGTGCAGGGGCCAACGAAATTCTCATGCCGACGATCCAATCCGCCGATCTTTGGCGCGAAAGTGGTCGCTACGATGCATACGGCAAGGAAATGCTGCGCATTCAGGACCGTCAGGAGCGCGATATGCTCTTCGGTCCGACCAATGAGGAGATGGTCACGGATATTTTCCGTTCCTATGTGCACTCCTATAAGGATCTACCGCTCAACCTCTATCATATTCAGTGGAAGTTCCGCGATGAAGTACGTCCACGTTTCGGCGTAATGCGCTCGCGCGAATTCCTGATGAAAGACGCCTATTCGTTCGACCTCGATTATGAGGGCGCGAAAATGGCTTATTATCGTATGTTCGTTTCCTATCTGCGCACTTTCGCCCGCGTAGGCCTGCAGGCGATCCCGATGCGTGCCGATACCGGCCCGATCGGTGGCGATTTTTCTCATGAGTTTATCATTCTCGCGGAAACAGGCGAAAGTCAGGTTTATTGCGACAAGGCTTATCTCGATCTGGCGGTTCCAGGTGCTGA
Source organism: Ochrobactrum sp. AN78 (assembly GCF_029909885.1). NCBI lineage: Bacteria > Pseudomonadati > Pseudomonadota > Alphaproteobacteria > Hyphomicrobiales > Brucellaceae > Ochrobactrum > Ochrobactrum sp. AN78. The sequence goes on along the minus strand of NZ_JASAMU010000006.1, from coordinate 115,613 downwards.
TACGGATTTCCGTAATGATGCGCAGCTAACGGATATCGTTACACGCTGGACAACGCCTTATGCGGCAACTGATGAAATGCACGACGAAGCAGAATGGTCTGCGGTGAAAGCCGACGATCAGGTTTCGGCTCGGGGTATCGAAGTTGGTCATATCTTCCATTTCGGCACCAAGTATTCCGAACCAATGGGTGCGAAAGTGCAGGGGCCTGATGGCAAGGACCACCTTGTATCAATGGGTTCTTATGGTATTGGCCCATCGCGTCTGGTTGCTGCCGCGATTGAAGCTTCGCATGATGAAGCAGGCATCATCTGGCCAAAGGCAATCGCACCGTTCGGCGTTGGCATTGTCAATATGAAGCCAGGTGACGAAGGTTGTGATGGCGTGAGCGAAAAGCTCTACGAAGCCTTCACTAATGCTGGCCTCGATCCGCTGCTGGACGACACGGACAACCGTCCGGGCTCCAAATTCGCAACCCTTGATCTGATTGGTCTGCCTTATCAGGTGATCGTCGGTCCACGCAGCGTTGCCGCGGGTGAAGTCGAAGTTAAGGATCGCAAGACGGGTGAGCGTCAGAACCTCACTGTTGAAGCGGCAATCAACCTGTTGACGGCTTAAATATGAGCAATGCGGCGGCAGCAAAATCTGATGGCAAGCAGAAGGCATCGAGCAAGGCGCCTTCTTCCGGTCCGTTCTCAGCCTTTGAGCGGATGATCGCATGGCGCTATTTGCGAGCGCGCCGCCGCGAGACGTTTATTTCGGTCATTGCCGGTTTTTCTTTCACCGGCATCATGCTTGGTGTTGCCACGCTCATCATCGTTATGGCGGTGATGAACGGGTTTCGTGCCGAGCTTTTGACCCGCATTCTGGGTATCAATGGCCACCTCATCATGCAGCCGATGGATCGGCCGCTTGATGATTATGCGAGCCTCATCCAGCGCATAGATGGTATCAAGGGCGTCCAGTTCGCTATTCCTGTGGTCGAGGGGCAGGCTCTCGTTCAGGGCAACATCGGAGCTGGCACCGGTGCATTGGTGCGCGGACTTCGGGAAGAGGATCTGGACAAGCTCAAGCTGGTTTCCACGAACGTAAAACAGGGCACCTTGAAGGGCTTCGATCAGAGCGGCGGCGTGGCAATCGGTACCCGTATGGCTGAAAATCTGGGCCTTTCTATTGGCGATTCACTGCGCGTTATCTCGCCCGATGGTGACGTCACGCCTTTTGGTGTCAATCCACGCGTGAAGGCCTATCCGATTGCCGCAATCTTTGAGATCGGCATGTCGGAATATGATGCGTCAATTGTGATGATGCCGCTTTCAGAGGCGCAGCTTTTCTTCAATCAGGAAGGCAAGGTGCAATCACTAGAGATATTTGTCGACAATCCTGACAAGGTTGATGCGATGCGCGCGCCTGTCGAGGAGGTGGCGGCAAGGCAGATTTCTCTGGTTGATTGGCGTCAGCGCAACCAGACTTTCTTCTCGGCACTACAGGTCGAACGCAATGTTATGTTCATGATCCTGACCTTGATCGTGCTTGTTGCTGCGCTCAATATTATCTCCGGCCTTATCATGCTGGTGAAGGACAAGGGGCGGGATATTGCGATCCTCAGAACCATGGGAGCAACGCGTGGCGCGGTCATGCGTATATTCCTGATGACTGGTGCGGCGATTGGTGTGACCGGTACTCTTGCCGGTGTGGTTTTAGGTGTCGTGGTATGTCTTAATGTCGAGAGGATTCGACAGTTCTTCTCATGGCTTTCGGGCACGACATTGTTCAATCCGGAACTGTATTTCTTGAGTACGCTTCCAGCAAAGATGGACGTCGGTGAAACAGTTTCCGTCATTGCGATGGCCTTGATCCTTTCCTTTATTGCCACCATTTTTCCGGCCTGGCGCGCTGCCAAACTCGATCCGGTCGAAGCACTGAGGTATGAATAATGGCGGCTGAAGTCATTCTGCGCCTGGAAAATGTGAGCCGGGCCTATAAGGAAGTCGATCGTGAACTGGTTATCCTGAAGGATGCGAGTTTCACTTTGCGTCGTGGTGAGATGGTGGCGCTCGTTGCACCATCTGGTGCGGGCAAGTCGACTTTGCTGCATACTGCGGGTCTGCTGGAGCGTCCGGACAGCGGCGACGTTATTCTGGATGGTCGCTCGTGCAGCACGCTTTCTGAAGATGAACGCACGGCTATCCGCCGAAACGATGTTGGCTTCGTGTATCAGTTCCATCATCTGTTGCCGGAATTCTCAGCACTCGAAAACGTGATGATGCCGCAAATGATCCGTGGCTTGCCGCAGAAGGCAGCATCAGCACGGGCACAGCAGCTGCTCGACTATATGAAGATCGGCAAGCGCGCGTCCCATCGTCCGTCAGAGCTTTCCGGTGGTGAGCAGCAGCGCGTCGCGATTGCGCGTGCAGTTGCCAATGCGCCTCTGGTGCTGTTGGCTGATGAGCCAACGGGCAATCTTGATCCGACGACATCGTCTTATGTCTTCGGTGCTCTGGAGGCTCTTGTGCGCCAGTCGGGGCTTGCAGCATTAATCGCGACGCATAACCACGAACTGGCCCGCCGTATGGATCGTCGCGTGACGCTTCGCGAAGGCAAGGTCGTCGACGTCTGATCATAGCGTTTGAGCCAAAAGTGCGAAGCGGTATTGCGTGAGGTAAATGCGTACAAACAAATAGTAACAGTGGTTCCAACAATTCGATCTCAACTGGAGCCGCTGTAAGCATATGGCGAGGCGGGAAGCGTTTCTGCCGTGCGGTATCAAAGCAATTTCCCACATATCTCATTTGTTCAACGCCGACAGCCACGCTGCCGGCGATTGCACGTTTATTTTTCATAAACCTTAAATACACGTGGCCATTAAGGCAGGTGTTGACATTAGAACAAAAATGGAACAAAAAATAAACATACGTGAACAAAGAGGAGTTATTCCAATGACCGATCTCGTCTACGACGTTTTGTCTTTCGTCTCCGTCAGCCTGTTCGTTGCCACTTTCGCCATCTGGGTAAGTGTAATCTGAAAACGTGATAAGGGTTCTCTTGTGAACCCCGTTGATTGTAACGACCGTCGCTCTGGACATCGTTGCCGTATTCCCCGAAACTGGCGTAGTGGGCGATAAGAGTCGCCCGTTACCGGGTGCAGCTCTCATTCACTGAGACGTGCTCGGTTTGCGCCGGAACATGATTTCGCTATCATGTTATGGCGGTGCTATCAGCTCTGCATAGATCGGGGAAATAGAATGAGTGATACAGCAAGCATTGCAGCGGGCGAGGGCAAGTCGTCACCTCGTTTCGTTCATTTGCGGGTACATTCTGCCTATTCCTTGCTCGAAGGTGCTCTGCCCGTCGGCAAGATCATCAAACAGGCGATTGCCGATGAAGCACCGGCCATCGCGATAACCGACACCAATAATCTTTTTGGCGCTCTGGAATTCGCCCAGAAGGCTTCGAAAGATGGCTTGCAGCCAATTATCGGGTGCCAACTGGACGTAGGGTTCGGCGATCACAACGATAATAGCCGTAGTGCCAATCGCCGACTGGTCCTTGATTTGGCGCCTATCGTTTTGCTCGCTTCGACCGAAGAGGGCTATGCCAATATCGTAAGGCTCGTCAGCCGTGCATTCCTCGATACCCCATCGGGCGATCCGGTTCACATTGATGCAAGCTGGCTGTCCGGCTTGTCCGATGACGTCATCGTGCTTTCGGGTGGACAGCTCGGTCCAATCGGACGGGCTTTTGCTGCAGATCGCCCGGACCGTGCAGAAGCGCGTCTAACTTTCTTGAAAGAAGCTTTTGGCAATCGGCTATATGTCGAATTGCAGCGTCAATCAGGCTATGACCGCGGGCTTGAGGCGAAGACCGTTGAACTCGCCTATGCGATGGACTTGCCGCTTGTGGCAACCAATGAAGCCTTCTTCCTCAAGGCGGAGGACTTTGAGGCGCATGATGCGCTGCTCGCTATTGCTGAGGGACAAATCCTTTCCAATGATGATCGCCGCCGTCTGACGCCCGACCATCATCTTAAAAGCCGCACCGAAATGACGGCTCTGTTTGCCGATCTGCCGGAAGCGCTCGAAAATACGATTGAAATTGCAGAGCGTTGCAGCTGGTTCACACAGACACGCCAGCCAATTCTCCCGCGCTTTACTGGCGAATCTGACGATCCGGAAGCAGCTATTGAGGCCGAAGCAGAGGAGCTGGCCCGACAGGCGCGTGAAGGCTTGAAGATGCGGCTCGAAACAGCTGGTCTTGCTGAAGGATATACGGAAGAACAATATTCCGAACGTCTCGATTACGAGATTGGCATTATCACCCGCATGAAGTTCCCGGGTTACTTCCTAATCGTTGCGGACTTTATTAAATGGGCGAAGTCGCATGGCATTCCCGTTGGGCCAGGGCGTGGTTCGGGTGCCGGTTCTCTTGTCGCTTATGCATTGACCATTACTGACGTTGATCCGCTGCGTTTCTCGCTGCTGTTTGAGCGGTTTCTCAATCCAGACCGCGTATCGATGCCCGATTTCGATATCGACTTCTGTCAGGAACGTCGCGAAGAAGTCATTCGCTACGTGCAGGAGAAATACGGGCGCGATCAGGTCGCACAGATTATAACTTTCGGAACGCTTCAGGCGCGCGCTGTGCTGCGCGACGTGGGCCGCGTTCTCGAGATGCCTTACGGGCAGGTGGATCGTCTTTGTAAGCTGGTACCGCAAAATCCTGCCAACCCAGTTTCTCTGGCGCAGGCTATTGAGACAGAGCCGAAGATCAACGAGGAGCGCGAAAAAGAACCGGTCGTTGGCCGTCTTCTCGATATGGCGCTGAAACTGGAAGGTCTTTACCGACACGCCTCAACGCACGCCGCCGGTATCGTGATTGGTGATCGTCCGCTTTCTGAACTCGTGCCAATGTATCGCGATCCGCGCTCGGATATGCCGGTTACGCAGTTCAACATGAAGTGGGTTGAGCAAGCGGGGCTGGTCAAGTTCGACTTTCTTGGCCTGAAAACGCTCACTGTGCTGGAAACAGCGGTTAAGCTTGTCGCCCGTAAAGGCATTGAAATCGACCTTACGCGCCTGCCTCTTGATGATGAACTGACCTATGAAATGCTTTCGCGCGGGGAGACGGTCGGTGTGTTTCAGGTGGAAAGTGCGGGCATGCGCAAGGCGCTGCTCGGCATGCGTCCCGACCGCATTGAAGACATCATCGCGCTTGTGGCCCTATATCGTCCGGGTCCGATGGAGAATATCCCGACCTATAATGCGCGTAAGAATGGTGAGGAGGAAATCGCCTCTATTCACCCGAAAATTGATGGCCTGATCAAGGAAACGCAAGGCGTTATCGTTTATCAGGAGCAGGTAATGCAGATCGCGCAGGTGCTTTCGGGCTACTCGCTCGGTGAAGCTGACCTTCTGCGTCGCGCCATGGGTAAGAAGATCCGCGTGGAGATGGACAAGCAGCGCGTTCGTTTCGTCGAAGGGGCGATTGCAGGCGGTGTCGATAAGGCGCAGGCGAATATGATCTTCGACCTGTTGGCCAAGTTCGCCGACTATGGCTTCAATAAGTCTCACGCCGCAGCATACGCTATCGTGTCTTATCAGACCGCCTACATGAAGGCGCATTATCCGGTCGAGTTTCTCGCCGCGTCTATGACCTACGATATGTCCAACGCCGACAAGCTCAATGACTTCCGGCGCGAGGCCAATCGTCTGGGTATCGATGTCGTGACACCATCCGTCATGACTTCCTTCCGCACATTTGAGGTGGGCGAAAGAAAGATTTTCTATTCGCTGGCGGCGATCAAGGGCGTTGGCGAAGCGGCTGTAGACCACATCGTCAACGTACGGGCTGAGAAGCCTTTTGAAAGTCTCGAGGATTTTTGCGAGCGGATCGATCCGAAAATCGTCAATCGACGTGTGACGGAAAGCCTGATCAATGCAGGCGCGCTGGATTGCTTCGGGCGTGATCGAGCCGCTATGAGCGCCGGCATGGACCGCATCATGGGCTTTGCACAGCGCACGCAGGAAAATGCAGCAAGTGGCCAGTCAGATATTTTCGGCCTTTCGGGAGCACCGAAAGAACAATTGATCCTGCCACAGGCAGCACCCTGGCTGCCGTCAGAAAAGCTCCATCGTGAATTTCAGGCGGTAGGCTTTTACCTGTCCGCTCATCCGCTGGATGAATATCGTCAGGTTCTCGACCGTATGCGCGTTCAGAGCTGGGCCGATTTTTCGGCTGCTGTGAAGCGCGGTGCAAATGCCGGGCGTCTGGCAGGCACTGTCACGACCCGTCAGGAACGCAAGACTCGCACTGGCAACAAGATGGGTATCGTGCAGCTTTCGGATGCCAGTGGTCAGTTTGAAGCCGTGCTCTTTTCGGAAGGTCTTGCGCAGTATCGCGATCTTCTCGAAAGCGGCAAATCGGTGGTGATAACTGTTGCTGCTGAAAACCGTCCAGAAGGCATTGGTCTGCGCATCCAGACGGTCCAGTCTCTCGAAGATGAAGCGTGTCGGATGCAGAAGGCATTGAGGCTTTATCTGCGCTCTGCAGAGGCGGTTAAAAGTATCGTGCCGCATTTCAACACGCGTGGTGACGGTCAGGTGAGCCTTATCGTGATCAAGGAAGAAGGCCAGCGCGAAGTCGAGATCGAACTTCCGCACCGCTATCGCGTCAGTCCACAAATCGCCAGCGCCATGAAGGCAATTCCCGGTGTCGTGGAAGTCGAACTGGTTTAGAGCGCGTCCCGAAAAGTGTGAAACGGTTTTCGGACAAAGATGCGCGTTAAAACAGATAATTAGAGCGCCGATCTGATCCAATCAGATCGAAACGCGCTTTAATGAAAAACCGGCCAATGGTGATTGGCCGGTTTTTTCTTTATGCAGATGCTTTCAGGTTCAATGCTTTGCGTATTTCTGGCGCAACCTTGGTCCCGAACAACTCTATCGATTTCATTGTATGCTTATGCGGCAGGTTACCAAGGGCGGTCTGCAACAAGAAACGATCATGTTTGAAATAGCTGTGCTGGGTTAGAATTTTATCGATCACCTGCTGAGGGCTACCGACAAGCAGCGAACCGCGCGGCTGGCACATGGCATCAAATTGTTCTCGAGTGGTTGGTGGCCAGCCGCGTTCCTGCCCGATTTTGCTCATCACATGAGAGTAAGGGTCGAAAAACTCATTGCCAGCTTGTTGAGAGTTTTCAGCAATATAGCCGTGTGAGTTTATTCCAACTTTGAGCTTTTCAGGGGTATGACCGGCCTTGAGGCCAGCCTCGCGATAGAAATCGGTCAGCTGTGAAAAGCGTTCCGGGTATCCGCCAATAATGGCAATTGCCAACGGTAAGCCAAGAAGCGCTGCGCGACCCACCGAGGCAGGCGTCCCACCAACCGCAAGCCATACTGGCAAAGAGCCCGGGAAGGCACGGGGATAGACACCGCGTCCATCAATTGCGGGGCGCGTAGTTCCGGTCCAGTCTACGCGTTCATTCTCCCGGATATTGAGGAGGAGGTCGAGTTTTTCAGCAAAAAGCGTGTCGTAATCGTCGAGATCATATCCAAACAGCGGGAAGGATTCGATAAACGACCCGCGTCCGGCCATGATTTCGGCGCGACCATTGGAGATGAGATCAAGCGTCGAGAACTGCTGATAAACGCGTACCGGATCATCGGACGAGAGAACCGTCACGGCACTGGTCAGTTTGATGTTTTTGGTGCGCGATGCGGCTGCTGCCAACACAATTGGTGGCGCAGAAACGGCATAGTCTGGGCGGTGATGCTCGCCCACACCGAAAACATCAAGACCCACCAGATCGGCAAGCTCGATTTCTTCAATAAGATTGTTGAGCCGCTGTTGCGGCGAAAGGAGGCGATTGGTTTCGAGATCAGGCCCGATATCGCCGAATGTATAAATACCGAGTTCCATGGCGTTCCATCAATTCGTTGGCTGTCGCAACCTAGTTAAGATGACTCATGCTGCTTGTTAAGAACGCACTGAAAGGTGATTGGGTTACCTTGAGGAAACCGGGCGGTTGCCCGCCCGGAAATAGATGGTTTTAGTATGCTGCGGTGAAGCGCTTCCGAATTTGCTTGCCTTGTTCTGCTTCATCCACGATTGCAACGGCCAGATCTTCTACGGAGATTTTGCTTTCGCCCTTGTCGTCAAAAACAGGCTCGTCTGCACCAAGGCGATATTTGCCTGTGCGTTCGCCGGGCTGGAGGATGATTGCAGGAGAGACAAAGGTCCAGTCCAGGTCCTTCTCTTCGCGCAACTCATTCAATGCCTGACGTGCACCTAGTGCGCCTTCTTTCCATTCGGCAGGGAACTCAGGGGAATCCACAAGCTGGTGGCCCTTGATCGCGAGACTACCGGCTCCGCCTACTGCGATGAGACGCTTAACACCTGCTTTTTTGGCAGCTTCATTGATGGAACGGCTACCCTTGATGTGGTTTTCACGGATGTTGGCGTCCGCCCAGCCGGGATTGAACGCAGAAATGACGATGTCATGCCCTGCAATCTGCTTTGCGAGCGTATCGGTGTCGAATATGTCCGCCTTCACCGCAGTAACATTATCGAGTTTCGCAACCTTATCCGTATTGCGGACGAGCGCGGTTACGCTATGGCCGCGCGATGCGGCTTCCTTGAGAACGGCAGTGCCAACAAAACCCGTAGCGCCGATCAGTGCGATTTTAGCCATGACAGTTTCCTTTCAGTTCCAACTGGAGAAGTGATATTTAATAATCAGGTTCTTTATGGTAACTAGGTAGTCGATACGACGAGCCTTGTGAAGAACGCACTTTTTCATGATTAGGGTACATGGAAGTAACCGCGCCGCTGGCAAGGGCGATCAGTCGAGAATGAAGCGCCAGAAGTTTGCCCAAGGAGATAGAATGACGATCAACACACGCCCGGATGCTAAAGCGCCGCTATTGTCATCGACGGCTGCGTTTCAGTCTGACCCCGATGGCGAAGGCTTATGTCCTATCCGCGAAGTTCTCGACCGGGTCGGTGATACGTGGAGCATCCTCGTTGTTTTCAATTTGCAAACGGGGTCGATGCGTTTCAATGCATTGCGTCGTGCTATTGAAGGGATTTCCCAGCGGATGCTTACTGTCACCTTGCGTTCGCTTGAGCGTGATGGGCTTGTGGCGCGCCATGTCCGTCCAACGTCGCCGCCAGAGGTTGAATATTCGCTGACCGAGCTTGGCCACTCGCTGGCGGTGCCGATTGATGTTCTTGGCCAGTGGGCGGTCAAGAATCGTAAGGAAATGCGCGAAGCTCGTTCACGCTTTGATGGCGGTGTCGAAGAATAGGGAACCTGATACCGGCGCATTCGTTACTCTCCCAGCAAAGGGAGTAAGAACAATGCCAGCAAAATCACAGGCTCAGCAAAAAGCTGCAGGTGCCGCTCTTGCCGCCAAGCGTGGCGAGATCAAGAAAAGCGAGCTGATCGGCGCTTCAAAAGAAATGTACGAATCGATGACCGAGAAAGAGCTCGAAGAGTTTGCTGAGACCAAACATAAAGGCCTGCCAGAACACGTCTCAGACAAAAAGAGCAACTGATTAACATCAGCTGCTCTGATAGCCGGAGCAACCAGCGCTTATTACGCGCCTTTTCCGGGTGCCAATTCAATTGCCTTAAGCTTACCGCCAGTTATGCCACAGCGCAGGGTGATCGTATCCCATTGTGTGCCGCCGCTTTTGGTGCGGGCTTCTCCGGGTACTGAAATAACGGCAGAAACCTTGCTCGCGTCTTTCGCGCTGAACTTCGATGATTTGTCATTGGTTGTGGCAGCAGCGATATCGTCCTTGGTGAAGCCGAGACGATCATATTTCTTGCTCTTCTTAACGTAATCATAGGCGCTGGCGATGCAATCAGCCACTTGTGGCGACGCTTGCTGGTCTTTCACGAGGGTCTGGTAGTTGCCAGTGAAATCCTTGGAGCGTTTCGGTACAGCGTCTGCATGAGCCGCGCCCGCGATGCCAAGAGTAAAAATTGCCGAAAGTATAATTTTGGTCGATTTCATGGATCGTTTCCTTTGAAAGGTCACCGCGCAAAAGTGCAGTGAGCAAAATCGATAATGACGATGCTATTAGAAAGGCAGTTTGGGCTTTTTAATGATGTCCCCCGTCTAGTGTGGTGGATTTGAAGTTCCCATCATTTGTGTTGCATCCACGTTTAGGAACTTCAAATCCGTAAACCACACTCGATTCAATATCATACCAGCTCGAGAATATCTTATTGGCAGATTCGAGCAAGGCAGGATTTGCCGTGGCAACCCTGATCCAGATGCATGTTTGTAAGATGTGCCGCATCCCCATCTGGTCCGATCACGGTCATGAAAAGCTTGCAACTTGCGCCATGCACAGCACGCCAGAACGCTTTGTCTTTTTCTGATCCGTTCCAGCCGCTTTCGAGTTCAGTTTTAGACCCGTCCGAGAATTTGAACGACATGATATCGAGCGCATTGGCGAATGCATGCTCAGAAACACGGCCGGTGGATGCGCCATTAACGTTGCGACATTGATAATCCGATCCAGTGCCAATTTCGGTGATCTTGACGCTATCGCCATACACTTTTTTAGCGGCATCTTTGACGTTTGTAGACCATTCAGCGAGTGTGACGGCCATGGCGCAGTTTGTCGTGACTGCATTTGCAAATTTTACAGGTTCATTTTTGCCAATAGCAGTGAGTGAGAGCGGCGAAAGCGCCCTGCATTGCGAGCCATCTTCGATCGGTGGCAAAAGCTTCCCCTCCACGTCGCCTGCCATCAATGCTGGACACGATACCTGATAGATACGTTCGGCCTTTTTTGGCTCAGGCTGTTCATCAACGGGCTTGGATTGTTTCATAGGTTGTTCGGGTTTTTTCTCAGGCAATGGCGTTGCATCGGCGGGCGCAGGCACAGGCACCACTGGTGCAGGCTCTTTTGTCTCTTCACGTGCCGGGGCAGGCGTTGGCACCGGAACTATGTTGGAGGATGGTAACGCCTTGCTCTGGGTCGAAGAGGGGGCCTTTGATTGCTGGCGCTTCGTATTGCGTTTTTTCTTTGAGTGTTTTTTGGCAGACGACTGCTTGGCGTTACCGCTCAACACCCTTTCAATGAGGTTCTGTGCATTTGCCGTTGTAGGTCCGGTCATGTTTTCACCGGGGAGTATCGTGATAGCGACGGCGACGAGACAGGTGATAATAATCTTTTGAAAGAAAGAGAAAGAAACGGCCATGTTCACCTCTTTTGATAGCGAGCGCTATGGCCTAATGTCGAAGGAGGGCTTGTCGTTCCTTCACACTTGATGGCAGATCGTTGCATTTAGTCTTCGGGGGGATATCAACGCGTATGTACCCGAAAATGGCTTCACACTTTTCTGGATGCGCGATAAACGGCTGAAATGGCCGAAAATCAGGGCTTCAGCCTTGACAAGATGACACCTCCATGACTAAAAGCCGCCATCGCTGGAGCCTAAACACTCCGGCGTTTCATTTGACGTGTCCCGTGGATGAAGATCGCAGCTGCGCGCTTCATTCTGTCAGTCCTTGTAAAACAAGGGCAGAGGAGGGCGCGTTTCCTATCTGTGCCGCAAGGCGCACCAACTTTTTAAAGGAAATGCGATGAGCAAGCGCGAATCCGCTAAGTACAAAATTGATCGCCGTCTTGGCGAAAACATCTGGGGCCGTCCGAAGTCCCCTGTGAACCGTCGTGAATATGGCCCAGGCCAGCACGGTCAGCGCCGTAAGGGCAAGCTGTCCGACTTCGGTGTACAGCTCCGTGCAAAGCAGAAGCTCAAGGGCTTCTACGGCGATATCTCGGAAAAGCAGTTCCGCAAGACCTATGACGAAGCAGCTCGCCGCAAGGGCGATACCGGTGAAAACCTCATCGGCCTGCTCGAATCGCGTCTGGATGCGGTTGTGTACCGCGCAAAGTTCGTTCCAACGATCTTCGCTGCACGCCAGTTCATCAACCACGGCCACGTGAACGTGAACGGTCGCCGCGTCAACATTCAGTCGTTCCGCCTCAAGGCTGGTGACGTTGTTGAAGTTCGTGAAAAGTCGAAGCAGCTCGTTATTGTTCTCGAAGCAGTTTCGCTCGCAGAACGCGACGTTCCTGACTACGTTGAAGTCGATCACAACAAGATGGTTGCAACCTTCGCACGCGTTCCAGTTCTGGGTGACGTTCCATACGCAGTTCAGATGGAACCAAACCTCGTCGTCGAATTCTATTCGCGTTAATTCTGAGCCTCTAGCTCAGTCTGCAGAAATAAATGGCCGCCCTTGGTTCCCCCAAGGGCGGCTTTTTTGTATGTAGGTCTAAATTTCTCTCATTCGTAGGAAGCACTATGAACGCTTTCGATCCAAACATTGCTGAAGATGCCGGAGCTGACGGTTGTCATCCGCTTTTTCGTGATGTGCCGACGTCGGTCGAATTCAACAAGCTGCGCAAGCGCCTGTTGCGGCTGACACGTCAGGCTGTTGATGACTTCGCCATGGTAAAGCCCGGTGAGCGCTGGATGGTGTGCCTCTCAGGCGGCAAGGATTCTTACGGTCTGCTTGCTTTGCTGCTCGATCTTAAATGGCGTGGCTTGCTGCCGGTGGAATTGCTGGCGGTCAATCTGGATCAGGGGCAACCGAATTTTCCAAAACATATTCTGCCTGAATTTCTGAACAATTACGGCATCGAACACCGCATCGAATATAAGGATACTTATTCGATTGTGACTGAGAAGCTGCCTGCAACGAGCACCTATTGCTCGCTTTGCTCGCGATTGCGTCGTGGCAATCTTTATCGCGTCGCGCGTGAAGAGGGCTGCTCTGCAATCGTTCTCGGTCATCATCGAGAAGATATTCTCGAAACCTTCTTCATGAACTTGTTTCATGGTGGTCGTCTCGCGGCCATGCCACCAAAGCTTCTCAACGACGATGGCGATCTGATGGTGTTCCGTCCGCTTGCGTACGTAGCTGAGGAAGATCTCGAAAAGTTTGCCACGGCGATGGAGTTTCCGATCATTCCGTGCGATCTGTGCGGCAGTCAGGAAGGTCTTCAACGCAATGCAATGAAGGCGATGCTGACCGACATTGAAAAGCGTATGCCTGGCCGCAAGGATACGATGATCCGCGCCATGACTAACGTGCGCCCAAGCCATCTGCTTGATCGCAACCTGTTTGATTTCGCTGGCCTGACGGCGGGTGGTGATATGGAGAATGACAGTGAAGTTTGATGAAAATCAGATCGATTGGTTGGCTGACCTTCTCGCAGACGCCGCAAACGAAGAAATCATGCCGCGCTTTCGGCAGTTGGGGCAGGGTGATATTCGCCAGAAGACCTCTCCGGCAGACCTCGTGACCGAAGCCGATGTAAACGCAGAACGCTATATCACAGCACGTCTCAATGAACGCTTTCCCGGCGCTTTGATTGTTGGCGAAGAAGCTTGTTCCGACGATGAAACGCTGTTGAATGGCCTCGGCGATGCGGAACTTGCATTCACCATTGATCCGGTTGACGGCACCTTTAACTTCGCATCAGGCGTTCCGCTGTTTGGTGTGATGTTGGCAGTTGTGTCGAAGGGTGAAACGGTTGCCGGTATTATTTATGATCCGGTTGGCAAGGACTGGATACTGGCCGCAAAAGGCGGTGGTAGTCATATCCGCTACCTAGATGGTTCCACGAGTCCCGTGCGCGTGGCAGAAGCTGCGGATATATCGCAGATGACGGGATCGGTTTCCTGGCAATATACAGCCGAGCCGACACGGTCGCGTCTTGCGCGCAATCACACGAAGTTCCTGTCACAAATCGGCTATCGCTGTGCCGCACATGAATATCGCATTATCGCGACCGGTGGCGCGCATTTTGCGGTCTATAACAAGCTGATGCCATGGGATCATTTACCTGGTGCGCTCATTCATCAGGAAGCAGGCGGATATCTCGCGCGCTGGGATGAAAGCCCGTATCTGCCGTCACATACAGGCGGCGGGATACTCGTCGCGCCTGACAAGGAAAGCTGGAAAGCAATTCAGACAGCCCTTTGGGCTGAATAAGGAAAAGCCCGCCAATTGGCGGGCTTTTTAATTGATAATCAGATCGGTTTGTTGTGCGGTTTGAACATTTTACCACGCTCCGCAATCAAAACGCAGATGAATGCAATGAAGCCCAACACACAGTAACCTGCTGCAACAGGCGTCGTCGTTCCGTCAAATGCCTGACCGATGACTGCGCCAAGTGCTGCACCGATCACCGTCTGTGCAAAACCCAGAACGGAGGATGCCGTGCCAGCCACTTCACCGAGTGGCTCCATGGCGAGGGCGTTAAAATTTGATACAACCAGGCTGAACGAGAACATGATAGTCATGTAGATCGCCATCAGAATCCAGAACGGCACAGGGCCACTAAACACTACTGAAAGCACAACCCAAAGTAGGCTAAAGCCGACGAATACCAGCAACATTGTCTGCGAAATTCGGCGCATTCCGTAACGCCCGACAAGGCGCGAATTAAGGAATGAGGCGAGTGCAAGCGTCATTGCCACGGCAGCAAAAGCCAGTGGGAACATCGTGCCGAGCTGGTATATGCCGACGAAAATCTGCTGCGCGGAATTGATGTAGCCAAACAACGCGCCGAGAATGAATGACGTGCCGAACATGTAGAAAAGAGCAACACGGTTGGAGAGAACAATACCGAAACCTCCAATAACACTCTTCACTGTAAGCGGACGGCGATGATCAACGGGCAGGGTTTCAGGCAGGCGGATATAGGCCCAGACGGCGACAACCGCGGCCATTATCGCCATCGAGAGGAAGATCAGGTGCCATTCGCCAAACAACATGATCAGCTGTCCCGTGGCCGGCGCTATGACTGGCAGGATCATGAAAACCATCATGACAAGCGACATGACTTCAGCCATCTGGCGTCCGGCAAAGCGATCACGCACGACGGAAACGGCAATGACACGTGTTGCTGCGGCACCCAGCCCCTGTAGCACGCGCAAGACAATGAGCGTTGTAAAATCGGTTGCAACCGCAGCTCCGAGAGCTGCGAGAATATAGATCGCCAAGCCACCAAATAGCGGCAGTCGTCGACCGAAGCGGTCGCTCAGTGGGCCGTAAAACAGCTGCGATACGCCAAAGCCCAACAGATAGGCCGTGATGACAAACTGCGCGTGGTTTTCAGTGAGAACCCCAAGGCTAGCTCCAATCTGCGGCAGACCGGGCAGCATGATATCAACCGCAAGCGCATTGATTGCCATGATTGCAGCGATAAGAGCAATAAATTCGGTGCGTCCGCGCATGGATGCTTTCTGGTCCGGCGAACCGTTCCTGATGTCTAGCGGCATGACTGGTATTCCTTGGCATAATTATGTGCCACTTGCAGAACAGGCGGCGTGAGATCGGAGATTTCTTAAACAAGTCTGGCGGGCGAGACCCGCTTAGCCTGAATATCAGGCCAATATAAAAGGCGCCACTAATCGGCGCCTTTTAGAATAAAACGGAGGCAAAAGCCGTATGAGGGGTAATTAATCCTCAAGCAGCCTTGGTGGCAATACCCTTGTCAGCAAAAAGTGTCTGCAATTCGTTTGACTGGAACATTTCGCGTACGATATCGCAG
Organism: Ochrobactrum sp. AN78; assembly: GCF_029909885.1. NCBI lineage: Bacteria > Pseudomonadati > Pseudomonadota > Alphaproteobacteria > Hyphomicrobiales > Brucellaceae > Ochrobactrum > Ochrobactrum sp. AN78. The sequence continues at coordinate 100,024 of NZ_JASAMU010000006.1, read as the reverse complement.
CCACCAATGAACTCGCCCTTGACATAGAGCTGAGGGACGGTTGGCCAGTTGGAATAATCCTTGATGCCCTGACGGATATCGTCGGAAGCGAGCACGTTAACGCCTTTATAGTCGACTCCGAGATAGTCAAGAATCTGTACGACCTGACCGGAAAAACCACACTGTGGGAAGCCTGGCGTGCCCTTCATGAACAGCACGATATCGTTGGTCTTCACTTCATTGTCGATAAAATCGTTGATTCCGGTCATTTCAATTCCTTTCAGGATGCCGGTTCAAATCCCGGCCCGCGTAGGGAGAGGTTCTACCTCAATATAGTAAGCTGAGCTTTGGTAATCACCCTCTAGAGGTGAAAGCAAGTCAAATTAGCGCGAATTCGGGCTAGATTGGGGGCAACATCTTGCCGCAGGAAGAAAATCACCGCCTCTAATTGTTAATTCCGATGCTGCTCTTGCACGTTTCCATGCCCAGATAGTTTGTCCCGCAAGCGTAATAATCAGAGGCGGTGTATTTCAGTTATTCCGGTATGCTGGTCTGAAGGGCGAGCGCATGAAGTACGCCGCCCATATTACCCTTTAGAGCGTCATAAACCATCTGATGCTGCTGAACGCGCGACTTGCCACGGAAGCTTTCCGCGACCACTTCGGCAGCATAATGATCTCCATCTCCGGCAAGGTCGCGGATCGTAACCTTTGCGCCGGGAATCCCTTCGCGTATCAGTTTTTCGATCTCATGAGCGTCCATAGCCATGCAAAAACTCCCGCCATTTCTGGCTTTTTATAGCATTCCCAACAAACGTGCATAGCGGTTTTGCGTTGGATAATGCGAAGAACAAATAGGTACATCGAATCGTAACGTATCATCGTGATACGTCAACATTGAACTGTCTACAGCATTTCCAGCAAAAGTGCGCAGCGGTATTGCTTCGGATAACGCGAAAAGCGAAGGCTTAAATTGTCGGCAAGCAAACGCCCGGCAAGGTGTCCCCAGCCGGGCGTTCATTGGTGATGGTTCTGTCCTATAAGGTTTAGTTGTCGACTGCCGCTTCACCGCTCATGAAGCCTGGGAACCAACCTTCAAAAGCCTGGTTGAGATCAGCAACAGCAACGTCCACGGTTCCTGTGAATTGCAAGCGATCGCCACCGACTGTGCCCAGTACGCGGAATGGAATCCCGGCACCTTCGGCATTCAATGCAATGAGCTTTGCCATTTCTGGCGTTGCGGCAATAACATAGCGCGCCTGATCTTCACCGAAGAGAGCCGCATGAGGCAGGCCGTCACCTGCGTCAAGCACAGCGCCCTTGCCTGATTTGATTGCCATTTCAGCAATTGCAATTGCAAGGCCGCCATCGGACAAATCGTGACAAGCAGTTACCTGACCATTGCGGATCGCCGAACGGACAAATTCGCCGTTGCGCTTTTCAAACGCAAGATTAACAGGCGGAGGAGGGCCATCAGCGCGGTCAAACAGATCTCGCAGGTAGACGGACTGGCCGAGATGCGTGCCGTCGGCGCCCAAAAGTACCAGCGTATCGCCGTCCTGCATGCCGCCTATCTTGGCCATTTGTGACCAATCAGGGATCAGACCAACGCCAGCGATGGTTGGTGTTGGCAGGATCGCCTGACCATTGGTTTCATTGTAGAGCGATACGTTGCCAGAAACGATCGGGAAATCAAGCGCACGGCAGGCTTCGCCAATGCCTTCGATAGCCTTGACCAGCTGACCCATGATTTCCGGCTTTTCGGGATTGCCGAAGTTGAGATTATCGGTTGAAGCCAGTGGCTCGGCACCGGTCGCAGTGATATTGCGCCAGCATTCGGCAACGGCCTGCTTGCCGCCTTCAAACGGATCGGCTTCGCAATAGCGCGGTGTGACGTCCGACGAGAAGGCGAGAGCCTTGGTGTCGTGACCTTCAACACGGATCACGCCTGCGTCGCCACCCGGGAGCTGCAAAGAATTACCCTGAATGAGTGTGTCGTACTGCTCATAAACCCAACGACGCGATGAGCCATCAGGCGAACCGATAAGCTTCAACAGGGCTTCAGAATAGTCTTCAACCTGAGGCACATTGCTTGCTGGCAGAGGAGCATGTTTGCCCGGTTCCATCCATGGGCGATCATATTCAGGAGCCTCGTCGCCAAGTTCCTTGATCGGCAGGTTGGCAACTTCTTCGCCCTGATGGATGACGCGGAACCGCAGATCGTCGGTGGTCTTGCCGACAATTGCGAAATCGAGGCCCCATTTGCGGAAGATTGCCTGCGCTTCTTCTTCCATTTCCGGCTTGAGAACCATGAGCATACGCTCCTGGCTTTCGGACAGCATCATTTCATAAGCTGTCATGTTTACTTCACGTACAGGAACGTGGTCGAGAATGAGTTCGATACCAAGATCGCCCTTGGCACCCATTTCAACAGCCGAGCAGGTGAGGCCAGCGGCACCCATATCCTGAATGGCGATAACTGCGCCCGAAGCCATCAGCTCAAGGCAGGCTTCCAGAAGGCACTTTTCAGTAAATGGATCGCCAACCTGAACAGTAGGACGCTTTTCTTCAATGGATTCATCGAACTCTGCCGATGCCATAGTAGCGCCACCAACGCCATCACGACCTGTCTTGGCCCCAAGATAGACAACCGGCAGGCCAACGCCTTTGGCTTCGGACAGGAAGATGCCGTCGTGTTTGGCAAGGCCTGCAGCAAATGCATTGACGAGAATATTGCCGTTATAGCGCTTGTCGAAGTTCACTTCGCCGCCAACGGTCGGAACGCCGAAAGCATTGCCGTAGCCGCCAACGCCGGAAACAACGCCGGAAACAAGATGGCGGGTCTTTGGATGATCAGGTTCGCCAAAGCGCAGTGCGTTCATTGCTGCCACCGGGCGAGCACCCATTGTGAACACGTCACGTAAAATACCGCCAACGCCAGTTGCCGCGCCCTGATAAGGCTCGATGTAAGATGGGTGGTTATGGCTTTCCATCTTGAAGACGACGCAATCGCCATCGCCAATGTCCACAACACCGGCATTTTCGCCGGGGCCCTGAATAACACGAGGGCCGGTTGTCGGGAGTGTACGCAGCCACTTCTTCGACGACTTGTAGGAACAATGTTCATTCCACATGGCCGAGAAAATGCCGAGCTCCGTGAAGCTTGGTTCGCGTCCGATCAGGTCGAGGATACGCTGATATTCGTCCGGCTTGAGGCCGTGGGCAGAGATAAGTTCCGGCGTGATGTCGCGCTTATTGGAAATAGTCATTGAGCTGAGGGACCCCGTGGCAGGCTGCGGTACCCGAAAACTTCTGCCGAAGGGCGGACACCTAAGGTTTCAAGGGGCCTCTTTAACCTAACTCTGTCAGAAGCGCGACAGGAAAATGCCGATTTCCCGGCTCAAATGCTGCCTTCATAGCCTGCTTGTTCATTTTCCAGCAGTTGGCGCAAAGTTGTGAAGCCATTTTCCACCAGAGCACGGTCTGTTGGCGAAGAAAACGCAATGCGAACCCGGTGGTATGTCCGATCAATGCGTCCAGCTTTGAACTCGTCTTCGTCATCGATCAACAGGCCGTTTTCATATGCGGCTGCTTTGAATGTGCTCGTGAGCCAGGGTTCTGGCAGCTTCAACCACAGGATTGGCACGTGCGGCGAAGAAACAAAGTCATAACCGGCAAAGATTTTGCGGGCCAGTTGCTCCCGCCATTCGATTTCAGCAGAGCATTTGTCCAGAAGAGCTGTCGCTTGACCGGAAAGCACCATTTGAGCGGTGGTTTCAGCAAGCAGAAACGAAACGCCTCCCGTCATCAGCTTGTGCGTGACGCGCAAACGCTGCGCGCAATGCGGAGGGCAGGCGACCCATCCGCAACGCAAGCCGGCAGTCACAGCCTTTGAAAGACTGCCCAGCAAGAAAGTGCGTTCCGGCGCAATATCAGCGATTTTCGGTATGTTTGATCGCGTCATGACCCCGTAGGTGTCATCTTCGATAAGCCAGACATTATGACGTGCTGCGATACTGGCAATAGCTAACCTACGCTCATAGGGCATGGTTGCGAGCGTTGGATTGTGAATGCTTGGCATCAGAAATGCCATTGCCGGGTGCTGTTGATTGCAGACCCGCTCGAACTCTTCAGGGATCATGCCATATTCGTCACTCGCAGCAATGGCGATGCGCCGCCCCGTAATCCGCACGGAACGACTGACCTGCGTATAGGTGAGGTCTTCAAAAACGATCCGGTCGCCGGGGGCGGTAAAAGCCGTGATTGCAGCGATTGCTCCCGCATGAGCGCCATTGGTAATCACGATGTTACTCGCATCGGCGGGCGCGTTTTCCTGATTGAGCCATTGTCGCCCGGCTTCCAGCCAATGTTGCGGGAAATGCCGCGTGTAATTGACGACCTCATGTGGGAAATTGCGGATAACGGACGCGATAAGCGGCTCAAGCACGGCGTTCTGCCCAACATCGGGTGCAGCAGTCGTATCGAAACGCCCCTTATCGAGGGGAGCATCCTGAACGCGCGTACCGGCGATGCCATCGCTTGAATAGGCCGGAGGTGCATTCTTGCGATCTTGATTGCCCAGTACATACGTACCGCGGCCGACTTCACCGGTTACAAGTCCTCGCTCATGCGCGAGAGCATAGGCTCGTCCAATTGTGCCGATTGTCACCTTGAGATCATAGGCGAGATTACGTTGCGGTGGCAATTTCTGTCCGGCTGGCAGCGCGCCATCTACAATTGCTTCTTCAATGGCATCAGCCAGTTGAAGGTAGAGAGGGCCGGATTTATCGGTGAGGTCTGGGAGCCAATTTGTCATGGTCACAATATAAGCATTGTATCGATATTTGAGTCAATTGTATTTACTTCACAGGCGCCTGATTGGTGCAAAATAGTGATGAAGCCCAGAAATGAAGGCAGTGTGCTATGACCTATGTGTCAGTCAAGCATGATGAAATAGATACAATTGATACAATGCAAGGCAGGGAAAGCGTTGTTTCTTATACACCGCGCCCGATCTGGCAGAGTTTCGTTGATTGGTGTTCTCTACGTCTCATGCTGCGCCGCAGTCGCATTCAGTTGATGGACCTGACGGATGAACAACTCCGGGATATTGGCATAACGCGGGGTGCGGCTCACAAGGAAGCGCGCAAGGTGCGCTTCCATATCCGCTAAAGCATGCATCCAAAACTGGGAACCGGTTCTGGGCGTAAGGACATGCTGATTAAAGCATGTCGCGCTCAAATGGATTCATTTGAGCTGCCACGAACATGCGATAGTTAAAAGAATCTAGAGCGAGCGCCATGGGTGCGATTAAGCGCGACCCGCTCTAGAGCGCCGTGCGCCTTCTTGGGCGCACAAAGGTCGCTCTAACACTCTATATTTACAGCATAATTCCTTAAACTGATTCAGGTTTAAGGAATTATGCTGTAGGCTGATAAAATGGATCAGCAGTCCTTCTGACCGGACGCCCAGCGATTGATGTCCTTGGCAATGCGGCCGCCATGCGCCTGTTGCATCATCGGACCAAAAGCCTCAATGCGGGCAGGGTTGCCTTGGGCTTGGACAACAAGCAGTGGCCGTCCTGCCAAATTGCGCGAAGACACCACCAGAAAACGTGGACGCCCGGTAAACGAGTTGAGTTCCGGTGCAAGTGTATAGCCGCGGAAATCCTTATCCTTGGATTTGAACCAGCAGCTGTTTGCCCCAAGTGCTATGCGCTCCATGGTCGGAAGTGCTGCCTTATTGGAATCGATAGAAACGGGGCCGGGTGCAGGCTTCGGCGTACAAGCTGCAAACAGTGCAAGCGCTGGAAGTGCTACAAGCGCAATGGTCTTATTCTTCAAGGAAGACTCCATCAGAACGTTTTCAGCAGAGCCATCAAGGGTTTGGCTGGCCGATAAACGCGTAGAAACAAGATATTAAGGCATTTCCTGCAAGAGCGCGAAGCGGTTTTGTGGGAGGTAAATGCGCAAGAACAAATAGTTAAAGCGCATGTTTAAAGAATGCGCTTAGTATTGGTTGGGATAACTCAGGCAAGCTGCGGCATGAAAGCCTTCAACCCGTCATTCATTTCATTCCAGATAAGTTCGAACACCGGATCCTGCTTTGCTTTCACCGCATATGTGTCGAATTTTGGGTAAGCTTCCAGCAAATCTGATTTTCCAGAAAGCTTCTTCAGCGGTTCCATGAGAAACCGCACAGGCACCAGCCACGCATCGGCGAGCGTTGGCGCATCGCTAAGCGCAAAAGCTTGATCGGTGAGCCGTGATTCAACCACACTTAAACCTGTACGAAGCTTGGTGAACAGTCGATCAATGGTGGCGTCGTCCTTCTCAGGCTTGCTGAGCAGAATGAACAGCTTCATCGCTGGCCCGAGCACTTCGAGTTCAGTCACGCGTGCCAAAAGCCGAATGAGCGCACGCTCCCGGGGACTACCGGGCAGAACAGGCGTTTCTGGAAAATGGTCTTCCAGATATTCGGCGATAACGGCTGCTTCAAATAGTGTCTCTCCAGAGCCGGTTATCAGCACCGGAACACGCTTTAAAGGCGTCACATGAATGAAGTCTTCTGGAAACGGATAGGGAAGGTTAATAGGTTTGAACGGTAGTTCCTTGAGATAAAGAACACCACGTACAAAAGCGGAATAGGGGGAGAGTGGGCGTGAATATAGCTGCATCGATATCGTTCCCCGATTCGGTTTATTCAGGAAGTATCTGACGATCAAGCTGCCATGAATTTTTGTGCAAGGCTAGGCCCTGAGAACGGAGTTCTCATTTGCCAGCTCAATTGAACCGTCCGATTTAAGGCAATAAAAAATGGCCGCCGTTTTGCAACGAAGGCCATTTGATCTGTTTATCAGCGGCTAATCGCTTAGGCAGCGATACCGAGAGCGCCTGCAAAAAGTGCGCGGCCATCATCTCCGCCATGTGCACCTTCAATCAGGTTTTCAGGATGAGGCATCATGCCAAGGACGTTGCCGCGCGCATTGACGATGCCTGCGATATCGTTGACCGAGCCGTTTGGATTTGTCCCGTCCGCATAACGGAATACAACCTGACCTTCACCTTCGATACGCTTGAGCGTTTCGTCATCAGCGAAGTAGTTGCCGTCATGATGGGCGACAGGGCAACGGATGATCTGGCCGGGCTGATAACCACGTGTGAAGGCGGTATTGGCGTTGCTGATTTCAAGCTTCACTTCACGGCAGACGAACTTCAGCGAAGTGTTGCGCATCAAAGCGCCCGGCAGCATTCCGGCTTCGACGAGAATCTGGAAGCCGTTACAAACGCCGATGACCATTATGCCCTTATCGGCCTTTTCGCGAATAGCTTGCATAATGGGCATGCGGGCTGCAATTGCACCACAACGCAGGTAATCGCCGTAGGAGAAGCCACCTGGGATGAGGATCAGATCAACATCGTCGGGGATGCTGGTATCAGTCTGCCAGACGGTTACAGGCGCCTGACCAGAAATCTTTGTTATGGCCGCAATCATATCGCGGTCACGATTAAGGCCGGGAAGAAGAACGACTGCTGCTTTCATGGCGTTTTACGTCTCTTTGAATTTGAGTGCCCTTCAAAACCGCTCATCAGCTGTTCTGAAGGCGCGCAAGAAATAATCTGAATCCGCAGCCTGTCAGCCAATGACGATCGCGTAATCTTCAATAACCGTGTTGGCGAGCAGCTTCTCGCACATGGCCTTGAGATCGGCTTCAGCTTTTGCCTTGTCCGAGCCTTCGAGTTCGAGATCGAAGACTTTGCCCTGACGGGCAGAATTGATGCCTTCGAAACCCAGGCTACCGAGCGCGCCTACAATGGCTTTGCCCTGTGGGTCGAGAACGCCGTTTTTCAGTGTAACGGTGACGCGTGCCTTGATCACTGAGTAGTACCTGCTGATCTAGAGCATTTCCAGCAAAAGTGCGAAGCGGTTTTGCGTAGGATAATGCGACAAACAAAATTACTTAGAGCGTTTCGCATGGTTCAGTTAAAACAGTAAACGCTCTCGCGTAACAACAATGAAAACAGCCCGGAACGCGAGTTGCCGGGCTGTGCGGATTTTACTTCACAAGCGTAGGGCCGGAAGGACGAGGCGTTTCGTTCTCGTTCATAATGCCGAGACGGCGCGCCACTTCCTGATAGGCCTCAACCAGCCCGCCCATATCGCGGCGGAAGCGGTCTTTGTCGAGTTTGTCATTTGTGGTGACATCCCAAAGACGCGCTGAGTCTGGCGAGATTTCGTCGGCGACGACGATACGCATCATATCGCCTTCGAACAGACGGCCGCACTCCATCTTGAAGTCAACAAGCTGGATGCCAATGCCAAGGAACAGGCCGGTGAGGAAGTCGTTGACGCGAATGGCAAGAGCCATGATGTCGTCGATTTCCGCAGGGCTTGCCCAACCGAAAGCTGTAATATGCTCTTCGGTGACCATTGGATCGTCGAGCGCGTCTGCCTTGTAATAGAACTCGATGATCGAGCGTGGCAGAACAGTGCCTTCTTCGAGGCCGAGGCGCTTTGACAGCGAACCGGCAGCAACATTACGCACAACAACCTCAAGCGGAATGATTTCCACTTCCTTGATCAGCTGCTCACGCATGTTGAGACGGCGGATAAAGTGGGTTGGAATTCCAATGCGGTTAAGCTGGGTGAAAATGTGCTCGGAGATGCGGTTATTCAACACGCCTTTTCCGTCAACAACTTCATGCTTCTTCGCGTTAAACGCGGTTGCGTCATCCTTGAAGAATTGGACAAGCGTACCGGGCTCAGGGCCTTCATAAAGAATCTTGGCCTTGCCCTCGTAAATACGGCGGCGACGGTTCATGGCTTTTCTCGGATTTCCAAAAATGTGATGATCGGCTTTTGCCGCTATTCTCGCGGGCTACGTATAGCAATTGTGGGCTTTTAACAATCCTGCTTTGTACCCGTTCCCCCGTTTTAAGTGATTCAGAGCCGGATAAATCAAGAAAGTGTTGTTTGGCTCTTGTATAATCTTGCGCCCCTTGCCAGCTTTAGGCAAGAGAACGGATGACGATCTCGCATAACTTAGAGCGTGTTGAATTTTGGGATAAGTCTCAGTACACGCGCTAAGCAATTGTTTTGCTGCATTGTCTTATGCAAAAGCTTAACTGCTTTTGCTGGAAATGCTTAAAGTCTTGGGAGCTGTATTAATGACCACTGGCATGGATGACCGCCGCAACGCTTTCGAAAGCAAATTCGCACTTGATGCGGAGTTGCGCTTCAAGGCAGAAGCTCGCCGCAACAAGATTCTTGGTCTCTGGGCCGCAGAATTGCTTGGCAAGCACGATGCAGACGCTGATGCCTATGCTCGTGAAGTTGTTGCAGCTGATTTTGAAGAAGCGGGTGATGAAGACGTCTTCCGCAAGCTGCGTGCTGATTTCGACGCGGCGAGTGTGAAAGTGACGGACGAAACCATTCGCGAGAAGATGTTTGCTTTCCTCGAGGAAGCAATTCAGCAGGTCCAAAAGGACTAAATGATATTCAGGGGCGGAAATGCAAAGCGCATTTTCGCCCTTATCATTTGGAGCGTATCCCGAAAAGCGGGAGCCGGTTTTCGGAGAAAGATGCGCGTAAAAACAAATAGATAGAACATTTCCATTGTTTCAGTCTAAACAGGAAATGCTCTTGAGTAGGGGAATAAGCATGTCTTTGTCTTCGCGTCTTCGTGCCGGAGAAACAGTTCTTTCCGCATGGTCATCCTTGCCGGAAATACTGACAGTTGAGGTTTTGGCTCACAGTGCTCTTGAGGCTGTAACGCTTGATATGCAGCACGGTGGCCATGATGAGCAAAGTGTGCTGCGCAGTCTTGGGTTGATCCTGAACGCAGGAAAGCCACCCGTCGTTCGTATTCCGGTTGGACGTTTTGATATGGCAAGCCGTGCGCTCGACTTTGGCGCTCAGGCTGTAATCGCGCCAATGATCAACTCGGTTGAAGATGCACGCAGATTTGCAGCAGCGATGAAATATCCGCCGGTTGGTGAGCGTTCGTGGGGCGTTTTCCGAGCCAATGCCGATTACGGCGCGCCAGGTTCGAATGACTATCTCGTGACGGCCAATCAGGACACGCTGGCTTTCGCGATGATTGAAACGCGCGATGCATACGACGCACTTGATGCGATTCTCGATGTACGCGGTATTGATGGCGTATTCGTTGGTCCTGCCGACTTCTCAATTGCCTGGAGCAATGGCCGCGAAGCCAATCCGGATTCCGAAGCAATCATCGAGCCGATTAGTATCATTGCACGCAAGGCAGCTGCTGCAGGGAAATTTGCAGGCATTTACTCGCCTTCGGCAGAATTCGCACGTCGCTATATTCCGCTTGGCTTCCAGTTTCTGACATTAGGAAATGACGGCGGCTACATTCGCCTCGGTGCCAAGACGCTTGTGGATGCTGTTCGCGCATAAGAAAAAAGCGGCAGATGGATTGTCATCTGCCGCTTTTAAACTGGATATGAATCTATTTAATCAGATGTACTTATAACTTTTTGAATTAGTGATGTTTTACAGGTTGCAGCTGGGTCATGAATTCAGCAAAAACCATTGAGCCTTCAGGCCATGGGCCGTGGCCTGATTCCGAATTGATGTGCCCGGATTCACCTGCATCTATCAACATCGCGCCCCAATCCTTCACAACCTCTTCTGCGGCTTCAAAGCTTGAGAACGGATCGTTGCGACTGACGACTGTGATCGTCGGAAAAGGCAAACGATCACGCGGATAAGGACCAAAGGTCATAAGATGCTTGGGCCGGATCTTTTCATTTGAGACGTCCGGTGGTGCCACAAAAAATGCGCCAGCAATCTTATGCTGAATGTGCGGCATGGCGTGAAGCGCGGTCGCGACACCCAGTGAATGCGCGACCAGAACAATAGGCTTTGTGGCCTCATTGGCGGCTTTCACAAGCTGTGCGACCCAATCGTCCTTTACGGGTTTCGACCATTCGGCCTGCTCGACACGCCGAGCCGTCGAGAGTTTGCTCTCCCAACGGGTCTGCCAGTGATCGGGGCCGGAATTGGTGTAGCCGGGGATAATGAGGATATCTGTGTCTTTGACTTTCATGCCTCCTATTTAGAGGCGATTTTGCATGTCTTCAAGCTTGCTAAAGCGTGTCGAGCTCAAATGGATTCATTTGAGCTCCCGCGAACATGCGACAGTTAAAAGAATTTAGAGCGAGCGCCATGGGTGTGATTAAGCGGGACACGCTCTAATTGCATAGCGCGAAAAGTATTAAGCGCCTTGGTATAAGACGGGTACTCGAAGATGACTGACGCAAATGATGAACAGCTTGTTCGATGATCGCTATCTTGTGAAACGCTCTCCAAATTGTGATCTTTGGCGAGAAGATAACTACGGAGAGGATGTAACGACTATGGCCATCAGCAGAAGAACTATGCTTGGTTCTGCAGGCGCAGCCGTTATGAGCAATATTCTTTCCGCGCGCGCAGAAATGCCGCCGAAGGAGAATGAAATGACTGAGACGCTGAAGACGGCCACCACCGAAAAGGTCGTTTCCAACAACACTGCAAAAAACGCAGCTTTGCCCTTCGCAATGACGACACCAGTACGTGTGGCGCGTGTTGGTCTTAAGGCGCGCGATGCTGAAGGCCTTGCAGAGTATTATCGCAACGTTGTGGGCTTGCGGGAGATGACACGCCGTGGCGCTTCCATTGTTTTGGGCGCCGGTGATCGCGAACTGATGGAAATCGAACAGTTTTCCGCGGCTAAACCTGATGATCCACGCAGTGCGGGTCTTTATCACACGGCATTTCTGTTGCCGACACGTGGTGATCTCGCGCGCTGGTCGCGTCGGGCTATCGACAAGCAGTTGCCCGTTGCCGGTGCATCCGACCACAATGTCAGTGAAGCAATTTATCTGACCGATCCGGAAGGGAACGGCATCGAAATCTATTCCGATCGCCCACACAATACGTGGCAGTGGAACGGTGATCGCGTGAAAATGGGTACCGATGCGCTTGACGTTAAAGACCTTCTCGATGTTATCGATCGTGAGGGCGGTGAATGGAACGGTGCGCCACAGAATACCGTCATTGGTCATGTCCACTTGCGCGTGGGCAATGCAAAGGATGCCGAAGCTTTCTGGCATCAGCAACTGGGCTTTGATACCGTGCAGACCTATGGCGACAAGGCAGTTTTTCTGTCTACGGGTGGATATCATCACCACATCGGCGCAAATGCTTGGCAGAGCTCTGGTGCTGGTAAACGTGATCAGGACCGCACTGGCCTTGGATGGGTTGAGATGGAAGATACGCGAGGCGGCAATAACCGCGCCTTTGAAGACCCATGGGGCAATGTAATCAATACGATCAAAACAAGCGCCTGAATTGAAATATTAAAAAGCCCCATGTTTACAAAAACATGGGGCTTTTTTCGAGTTTGACGTTTGAAACAGCGTATGTGTCAGTTGGGATTCAAACGTCAAATTCAATCGACTACAGCATAATTCCTTAAACTTGAATCAGTTTAAGGTAAAATTATGCTGTAAATATAAAGTGTTAGAGCGACCTTTGTGCGCCCAAGAGGGCGCACGGCGCTCTAGACCCTAAATCTCAGCCGAAAACGCGCTTGAAAATCGTATCGACATGCTTGGTGTGATAGCCAAGGTCAAACTTTTCGCGGATCTGTTCTTCGGAGAGTGCTGCACGCACTTCCTGATCGGCCAGCAGTTCTTCAAGGAAGTCTGCACCCTGTTCCCAGACACGCATCGCATTGCGCTGCACGAGGCGATAGGAATCCTCACGGGAAACACCAGCCTGTGTAAGAGCCAAAAGCACGCGCTGTGAATGCACGAGACCACGGAACTTGTTCATGTTCTTGAGCATGTTGTCTGGATAGATCACCAGCTTCTCGATAACGCCAGCCAGACGGTTCAGCGCGAAATCAAGCGTGATGGTGGTGTCCGGACCAATCGCACGCTCGACACTCGAATGCGAAATATCGCGTTCATGCCAGAGAGCAACGTTTTCCATAGCAGGCACAACCGACATACGAACCAGACGGGCGAGACCGGTCAGGTTTTCGGTCAGAACAGGGTTACGCTTGTGCGGCATTGCCGACGAACCTTTCTGGCCGGGAGAGAAGAACTCTTCCGCTTCCAGAACTTCTGTGCGCTGCATGTGACGGATTTCGATTGCAACATTTTCAATCGACGAAGCGATAACGCCAAGCGTTGCAAAGAACATGGCATGGCGGTCGCGCGGGATAACCTGCGTTGAAACTGGCTCAGCTTCGAGACCGAGCTTTTCGCAGACATATTCTTCAACGCGTGGATCGATATTGGCGAAGGTGCCAACAGCACCCGACACCGCACCGGTTGCGATTTCGGCGCGGGCTGCAACGAGACGAGCACGGTTACGCGACATCTCGGCGTAGAAACGTGCAAATGTGAGACCCATTGTTGTCGGCTCGGCATGAATGCCATGGCTGCGACCAATACGAACGGTATCCTTATGCTCGAAAGAACGCTTTTTGAGCGCTGCAAGCACGCGGTCCATGTCTGCGAGAAGCAGATCAGCGGCGCGTACGAGCTGCACATTCAGCGTCGTGTCGAGCACGTCCGAAGAGGTCATACCCTGATGCACAAAGCGGCTGTCCGGGCCGATGAATTCAGCAAGATGCGTCAGAAATGCAATGACGTCATGCTTGGTGACGGCTTCGATTTCATCGATGCGCGCAACGTCGAACTTTGCAACGCTACCCTTTTCCCAAATGGTCTTGGCAGCTTCCTTTGGGATTACGCCCAGTTCAGCGAGCGCTTCGCAGGCATAGGCCTCAATTTCGAACCAGATGCGGAATTTGGTTTCGGGAGACCAGATGGCGACCATTTCTGGTCGGGAATAGCGCGGGATCATGGGCATATCCTGTTTTGGCGGCCCGTCTGCCGGGCTGCAGGTCTTGGGTAAAGGGGATGCGCGGTGTTTAGCAGAGCGCAAGGCTCTGCTCAACGCACTCGCCCCGGGAAAATAGTTCAGCGTGCTGCTTCTGCGGCTTGGCGAATGGCTGCGATGTTGGCGCGGTAGGTTTCTACCGAGTTACCCTTGTAGACAGCAGAACCGGCAACAAGAATATTTGCACCTGCAGCAACAACCGATCCAGCGGTTTCAGGTGTAATGCCACCATCCACTTCAATGTCGATTGGACGGTCACCGATCATATCACGCACGCGCTTGATCTTGTCGAGCATAGGCGCAATGAACTTCTGACCACCAAAGCCCGGATTGACCGTCATGACGAGAACGAGGTCAACGTCATCGATCACATTTGTCAGAGCCTCGACAGGGGTCGCAGGGTTGAGCGCCAGACCAGCCTTTTTGCCCAAAGCACGGATGCTCTGAAGCGAGCGGTGCGTATGCGCGCCAGCTTCGGCATGGATCGTGATCAGATCGCAGCCTGCATCAGCGAAGTGCTCGAGATAGGGGTCGCAAGGCGCAATCATGAGATGCGTATCGAAGAAAGCCTTGGTGCGCGGACGAATGGCTTTTACCACCGGTGGACCAAACGTGATGTTTGGCACGAAATGACCGTCCATGACGTCGATATGAATCCAGTCGGCACCCGCTTCAAGCACGGCATCAACTTCTTCTCCAAGACGCGCAAAGTCAGCGGACAAAATGGATGGGGCGATAGCGATAGGACGCATGTTTGTCTCCCTTGCAGGATGTTTTCACATCATAAAATAAAAATGCGCCCGGCCAAGGTGGGCCGAACGCACATATTTAGTTGGTCAGCCCCAACGCTTGTGGAACCACATCCACTGGCCGGGATATTCGCGTACCCAGCCTTCAACGGTGTCGTTGAGAAGCTGAGCAGTCGCGGCAACATCGATTTCGCCTTTTTCGTCGCGTGGCAGCTCCATGCGCTCTTTGAGTTCGAGCCGATAGCGACCGCCAGGCAGGCGTATGCAGCGCGCCGGATAGACATCGCAATCATACTGTCGCGCGAGCTTTGCGAGCAGCGGATTGGTTTTTACCGGGCGGTCGAAAAAAGTCGAGGGAACGCCGCGTTGGAACTTCTGGTCCACCAGCATGCCGACGTTGCCGCCGCTGTCCAGAACGCGGGCAAGCGACCAGGCGGCACCAGCCTTGGATGGCACGAGATGCCCCATGTTGGTGCGGCGCGCCTTGAGAACTGTTTTGGCAATATAGGGATTGTTTGGCGGGCGGAAGAGGGCCGTTACATCCAGCCCAAATGTACCCGCGCAGATCGGCAGAAGCTCGAAATTGCCGGTATGCGCGGTGAAGAAGATGTGCGGTTTCTTCTCATCACGCAGGCGTTCGAAGATCGGAATTCCTTCGACTTCAATCAGGCCGGGCTCTGTAGCATTTGGGTCGAAATCGAAGATCGCGTCGAGGAAGATATATTCTGCGAAGAGGCGAGCCATCGAATCCCACATTTCGATGGCGATCTTTTCGATTTCTGCTTCGCTCTTCTCAGGATAGGCCAGACGAAGATTGTTGATCGCAACCTTGTGCCGTGGCGTCAGCGGTCCCACCTTGCGCGCGAACCATGCAGAAAAGCGGATCGCACTTTTAGCAGGTAACAGACGCAGCAGGGCCAGAGCCAGAAACACTGCCTGCGCCCAAAGCCAGTAGTTGAACTGCTTGAGCTTACGCGACCATTTGAAGAGAAGAAGCTTGAACTTGAACATCAAAAGCTTAGTCGATCTGCAACACGATTTTGCCGAAGACGTCGCGGCCTTCCATGCGCTTCAAAGCAGTGTCGATATCATCAAAGCCGACAATCGTGTCGATGACCGGATGAACGACGCCTTGCGCCATTTTCTGCATGGCGTCAGCCATATTCTCCATGCGGCAACCGAATGAACCGAGAAGCTTAAGCTGTTGTTGGAACAACATCATCAGGTTCATGTTCGTGGAAACGCCGGAGGTGGAACCACAAGTCACAAGACGTCCACCGCGCTTCATGCAAAGCATTGAGCCTGCCCATGTGTCTGCGCCGACATGTTCAAACACGACATCGACGCCCTTCTTTTTGGTGAGCTTGCGAACAACACCTTCAAAGCGGTCGACACGATAATTGATAACGTGATCGGCACCCAGTGCCTTGGCCTTTTCGATCTTGTCATCCGAGCCAACGGTAGTGATGACGGTGCAGCCCATCTTCTTGGCAAGCTGGATTGCGGCCGAACCAATGCCGGAACCCCCGGCCTGAACCAGAATCGTTTCACCCGGCTGAAGCTTCGCATTGTCAAACAGCATATGCTCGACCGTACCGAAGGTCACAGGAGCAACAGCCGCACCGATTGCGTCAACGCCGGGAGGTGCTGGAACCAGAAGACGTGCTGGCAGATTGACTGCTTCACATGCAAAGCCATCAAGATGGAAGCCATGGACGCCGCCTACATGTTCACAGAGGTTGTCGCGGCCTTCGCGGCAGGCCTTGCAGAGACCGCAAGTGCGTGCGCCATAGATCGAAACGAGCTGACCGGGCAGAACATTGGAAACACCGGGACCGATTGCATCGACAACGCCAGAGGCTTCCGCACCTATGACCAGTGGCATCTTGCGCTTGGCAAATGCCATGCCGCGCCAGCCCCATACATCAATATGATTGAGCGCGACGGCTTTGATCCTGACCGTAACTTCGCCATTGCCGGGTGCGGCAGGCGGAGCGATATCGGTCATTTCGAGACGACGATCATCAAGAAGCTGCAAGGCGCGCATGAATTTATCCTTTTCAAGACATAATCCCGGAAAGCATACGGCTTTCCGGGATTACCGAGAGTATACAACTTTTAGTCCGATTAATTCGGATTTGCCGTCAAAACAAGGCTGGCATTTTGTCCACCAAAGCCAAATGAGTTTGAAAGCACCGCGGAAACCTGTCCGTCGCGCTTCACATTCGGCACGACATCCAGCGGGATTGCCGGGTCTGGATTGTCGTAATTGATAGTTGGCGGCAATGTGCCGGTCTGGATCGTCAGCAGTGAAAACACGGCTTCGATAGCACCGGCAGCAGTCAGCGTGTGGCCAATCATCGACTTGTTGGATGAAACCGGGATCGACGCGATCGGCTCACCAAATACGCTTGAAAGAGCAAGATATTCCATTTTGTCATTCTCAGGCGTCGAGGTGCCATGAGCGTTGACATAAGAAATCTGATCTTCAGTCAAACCGGCATCAGCAAGTGCTGCACGCACGGTTCCGATAGCAGGCGAGGCATCCGGCTTGGAACGGGTGCGATGGAAATCGTCGGCCTTTTCGCCACAACCTGCCAGAATGCCCAGCACCTTTGCGCCGCGCGCCACTGCACTTTCAAGTGATTCCATGACCAGCGCACCAGAACCTTCGGCCATCGCAAAACCGTCGCGGTCCTTGGAGAAGGGCTTTGAAGCCTTTTCCGGTTTGTCGTTCTGGGTCGAAAGCGCTGACAGCAGCGAGAAGCGGATCAGCGATTCAGCTGATACCGAACCGTCTGTGCCGATCGAAAGAACACGATCGCTTTCGCCGCGACGAATGGCTTCGACGCCGAGCTGAATTGCGGTCGCACCCGAAGCGCAAGCAGTCGACAGCGTAACTGGCAGGCCGCGTGTGCCAAAAACCTCTGACAGGCGCTCGGCGATATAGCCGAACTGCGTCGTATTGAACAGATCAATCTGACGCGCACGACGGCAGGCTTCGAGCAGAAGCTGATAGCTGGCCGGACCTTCATCCTTGATGCTTGCATCGAGCGCAAACCGGCTTTTCCAGTCCAGCTCAACAGGAGGTGCTGCAAGGAAAAGTGGACCGCCAAAGTTGGTCACGGAAAGACCGGACTGTGCGAGCGCCTCTTCACCAGCAAGACGTGCGAGCGCCTCGGAGAGGGCAGAGGAGCCGATATTGCTTTCTGGAAGAAAATCGACGGTACCGGAGAAGCGTGTCTTCAGGCTTTCCGTCGGAAAGCGGGTGATGTCATGAATGCCGGAGCGTCCGCCGGTCAGTGCAGCCCAATTATCTTCCTTGCCCTGTCCGAGGGAGGAAACAACGCCTGCACCTGTAATTGCAACGATGGGGCGGCCGAGATGGTCTGTATATTTGGTCATCTTATGCTCTCACCAGCTTTGCGGCACCTTCAGCGCGAGTTGCACCGATGGTGGTGACGATGGCTTCGCTGATTGTTCCATCAATCGCCTTTTCAGACGGGCTTGTTGGTGCGAAAGCCTCACCTTTCCAAACAGAAATGGCTGCGAGCGCCAGCGCCAAGGGGAACTGAGCTTCGCGCAAATGCCCCGTCAGCCCGGTAATGCCGCGATAGGCTGAAGAAACGCCATTCAGTGCGGCTTTTTCGGCAGCGGTCGCAGCATGTGCGCCGGATGAGCCGGAAACCACATATTGAGGTTCTTTGCCGCCATTGGAAGCAAGCACCAGTTCACGCACAGTTTTTTCGAGATCATCGGCATCACGGCGGATTTGGGCGCTTTCGATGCTCGCAATTTCCGCATAAGCGCGCGCGCCACGCTTTTCAGCATGTTCAGCACTTTCGAGCACAAGAAATACACCGCCGGAACCGGAGATCATACCGCCACCGGCAGTACCATCACGTTCCCACAGTGAAGCCCAACCGTCGTGCTTGAGCAATCCGCCAAGCTCGTGACCGAGAATCATGTCGAAATGTTCGGAATTGTATGAACCGCCGACCAGCGCATGTGTGCTCTGACCCGAACGAATGCGTGCCGCAGCCGTCTCAATTGCAGCAATACCGGAGCCTTCTTCGCCCATGAATGTGCGGGAAGAGCCGGTCACTTTATGAACGATGGAGATATTGCCTGCCAGCAGGTTTGAAAGCTGAGCGAGAAACAGGGTAGGGCGCAGCTCTGTCGAGAGCTTCTCGTTGAGCATTACACCGCGGTTGTTACTGGTGCGGCCTTCTTCGAGAATCTGCATATCGACAGTGATATCGCGTTCGCCGCCACCGGCGCCCACGATCATGTCCATGCTGGCGCACAATGCTTCGTCATCCTTGATGCCCGCATCGTCAAGCGCGAGGCCTGCCGCATAGGTACCAAGCCGCTGCCAGGTTTCCATCTGGCGCTGGTCGCCGCGCTTAGGGATTTGCAAGCCCCAATCGACTTCACCAAGCGGATGAACTGTATACGGCGCAAAGGCTTCTTTTTCGAGGCGTGGTTCTGAACCAGCCGTTGAGAAAGCATTCCAATGCGCATCCAGTCCTTCGCCAAGCGAAGAGATGATGCCAATTCCTGTGATGACGACTTTATTGCTCTGCATAGTTCGGTTCTGCCCGTAAATGCTGTGCTTGGGATGCTGTGCGTGATCCAGAAACGGAATCAGGGCGAACACGGATGTTCACCCTTCAATACCGTCAGCTTTCGCGGCTGGTCAGCCCTTTTTGGCCGCGACCAGTTCGTCGATCTTGGCGCAGAGATTCTTCAGAACGAAGTATTCTTCGGTCGGCGCTTTGCCTTCGTTCACTTCCTGCGTCCACTGTTCAAGCGGAATCTTGATGCCGAATTCTTTGTCGATCGCAAAGACGATGTCGAGGAAATCGAGGCTGTCGATGCCCAGATCATCAATGGTGTGGCTTTCGGGCGTGATGGTATCACGATCGATTTCACTTGTTTCAGCAATGATGTCGGCGACTTTGTCAAAAGTAGAGGACAAGTTTCGATTCCTTTATTCTTGGCGATGCCACTACAGGCATACGTCTGAGTATCTGCGCGTATCTAGCGTTTTTCCGGTGACAGGGAAAGTCATAATAGCTTCACGATCACCGAGACTTCGCCGGACTTTAGAGCGCATCCCGAAAAGTGTGAAACGGTTTTCGGAAAAGATGCGCGTGAAAACAAATAATTGAGACGCGTCGATCTGATGAAGTCAGATCGAAACGCACTCTGATTGCGCATATAAGGTGCACAGCACGCGAAGCGCAACATAGAGCGAATTACAATTTTTTGAAATGTGCTCAAAAAAGAATTGTTCAGGGTTCGCTTCTCACCCGCTTTATGAAGTACCAAAGCCCGACAGCGGTGCATGCGAGCATGACAATCGCAAGCGCGTATTGTACTGGCCCATTGCCGGAAGCAACCGCTGCAAGCCCCGATGCGGCACTGCCCAAAGCACCAAGCGCTTCGGGATGTTTCAGCACAGTTTTGACAGCCGTATCGCATTGCCGTGCTTTCGGTAGCGAGGCGGCTTTCGGTTCCGCAGGCTCGGTGACAGATGGGGTCGCGGCAAGTGCAAGTGCACGAGATCGGACACGCTCGACGCGTGCCAACCAGCCAGTGCCAAAGGTCGAAGCTGTGGACAATCCTTTCAGCCAAGTGGCGCGCGCATCACATAGTGCGTTGATGATCGCCTCAGGCGAGTGATCAGAAAGTGCGGCAAGGGTTTTTACGCCGATGACGCCATCTTCTGGCAGATTGACAATGCCTTGCAGCATTTTCGCCGCCCTGCCTGGCCCTGAGTTCACCGCAAAGTCGAATACCGCGTAATCAATGCCCGATGGGAGATCATCACCATCGATCTTGTTCCAGAATTGTTGCTGATAGATTTTCGTGGCTTCTGCTTGTGTAAGGTCCATCACATCTGATGTAGATATTGGGTGCCCCCGCCATGCCGAGAGTGTCGCTATGGTAATTCCCATATTGGTAGCGCCGCCGGGGTCATGTGAATTGTCGACATATCCACCTTCTTCACTGAAAATATAGGGTATAACTTTTTTGAAGTTAGGCTTCATCTCTGAAATCCCTAATTTATATAATGTAAAAATAAATAATACTTATAATTACCCGATATTACCCCATAATTTGGGTAAATAATATTGATTTGTTTTGAGTGTGCGTTGAAGAATGTTGCGTCTAGTGGATTGGATTTGATGTGTGAATCCCGACCGACACAAATGCTGTTTCAAACGTCAAATTCGAAAAATCCACTAGATTCAAATGCTTGCTAATGGTCTTTTTGATTCCGACATTTCTTTAAAGCATTTTCAGCAAAAGTAGGAACCCGTTTTGCGTTCGGGAATGCGTAAAAACAAATAGTTACAGCGGTTCCAACGATTCAATATTAACTGGAACCGCTGTAACGCCTGTATCGAGGGATGCAAATGTCGGGCTCAGACTACTAGATACTTCCGGTTTAGTTGCATTCGCTCTTGCGCAGCACGCGCCGATGCGGCTTGATGCGGCTCTCAAAAACGCATCAAAATGGGCGAACAAAGTGACATCGGAAATTTTTGGATATGCACCGGACGGGCAGGCGGTTCATCGGCTTACAATAGCCAATGGTTCGCTCGAAGCGAAGATCATTACATGGGGCGCAGCTGTTCAGGATTTGCGCATGGAAGGTCATGATGCGCCATTGGTTATTGGCTATCGTGATTTTGCCGATTATCCAGCGCACTCGCCCCATTTAGGCGCAATCGCCGGTCGCTTTTCCAATCGCATCCGCAATGCGCGGTTTGTGCTTGATGGAAAGACATATGATGTCGAGGCAAATTTTCAGGGAATTCATAATCTGCATGGCGGCAGCAAAGGCCTTGGAAACCGCGTCTGGAAAGTCACCGGCTCTGGATCTGATTTCGTTACGCTCGCCACACTTGCAGCCGATGGAGAGATGGGGTTCCCCGGTAATCTCAATGTAAGCTGCACCTATATGCTCAATGCAAAGGGTACTTTGATTGTGCGTCTTGAAGCAGTGACGGATAAGCCAACGGTGTGCAATCTTCTCCATCACAGCTATTTCAATCTTGATGATGGCGGAGAGGGCGACATACTCGATCACCAGTTAAAGATCGAAGCCGATGCCTATATGCCGGTCGATGAGGCACTGATTCCCGATGGGCGCATTCTGCCCGTCAAAGACACGCCTTATGATTTCCGCGATTTCCGTCCAGTCCGCTTCAAGGAGGACGGCAAGCAAGTCGAATATGACAGCAATTTCTGCATGACGGCGGCACGCGGTCCGTTGCGCGCCTGTGCGTCCGTTAAAGGTGCGCGGTCCGGTATTCGCCTTGATGTTGAGACGACGGAGCCTGGCGTTCAGTTTTATGCCGGCAATACAATGGCCAATGATTGCATTGGTTTAATGGGCAAGCCTTACGGCAAGCATGCAGGGTTCTGTCTGGAGCCGCAGGTCTGGCCGGGTTCGCTGGAATATTCCTACGTTCCTCAAGCGATCTTACGTCCGGGCGAAGTTTACGCCCAGACGAGCCATTTTACGTTTACGCGGGATTAGTTTCGTTGAGATAAGCGGCGCGTGCGTGTTCCATTGGAGCCAGCGCGCCGCGAATTTCCACTACGCGCGCTGCAACTGCATGTGCTTTGCGTGCAGCTTCAACGGGCGATAAGCCTTCAATACGTGCGGCAAGATAACCACCGTTAAAGCTGTCACCAGCACCTGTCGTATCAACCGCATTGGCTTTGACGGATGGAATGAGGGTTTGCTCGCCGTCCGCTATAACAAGCGCGGGCTCTGTGCCGTCCTTGACCACAATTTCCTTCACACCAAGCCCAATAAGTCTTTCCGCACAGGCCTGCGCCGTCGCATCGCCAAAGAGCGCCTGTTCATCGGGGAAAGTCGGCAGCGCGATATCGGCAATCTGCATGGCTTCGCTGATGACTTTCTTTGCGACCTCGCGATCAGGCCAGAGCTGATGGCGGAAATTCGGATCAAATGCGATGCGGGCGCCTTCTGCGCGGCATTCACGTAAGATTTCGAACAGAGTTTCGCGATGTTCCGGGAAGACGATGGCAATTGAAATGCCCGAGAAGTAGATCATATCGCGGCCAGCCAGGCTGGCTTTTAAGGCATTTCGGTCGTTTGCGAGGCGTCGCGCTGCTGCATCACTGCGCCAATAGGTGAACGAACGTTCTGCGCCATTGAGCGTGATCGCATATAGTCCAGGATGGACGCCCTTGATAATGGGGCTGTGCGCAATGCCGATGCCATTTGATGTGAGGAAAGCACGTTGCTTCTGCGAGAAATCGTCCTCGCCAAATGCGCTGACATATTCCACGGGATACGATTGGTCTTTCAGCGCGCGCATGTACCAGGCGGTGTTCAGTGTGTCGCCGGCATATCCCATGCGCCATTGATCATCGCCACCGCCGGACAGTTCGATCATGCACTCACCGATCGACGCAAAGCCACCCATAGTTATCTCCTCGTTTCTATCCGCACGTACGCCTACAGTATCGGTCCAAAAATCTGAACCAGTTTTTGGAAAGCACCATGCGTAGGTTCAATAATTTAGAGCGTTGAAGAAGTGCAGGGTACTCCATAGGAATTTGCGGTGATGTAAAATCCAGATGTCACTTACCCTTTATCGACTTGCCACAATCTGCGTGTAACGATCCGGCCAAGAGAGGAATCACTATGCGTTACGCGATTTATTTCACGCCGCCTTCAGGCGATGCGCTTTTGAAAGTTGCCGCCAACTGGCTTGGGCGAAGTGCGTTTAGTGGAGAGCCGGTTAAGGTTCCTGCGATTCGCACGCTTGCGGCCGAAGATATTGCCGCACTGACCGAGGAGCCGCGCCGCTATGGTTTTCATGGCACGTTGAAAGCGCCTTTCCGATTGGACGAGACCTATCAGGAAAGCGATTTGCTTTCCGCGCTGATGTATTTCGCATCTTCGAGCGCGCCATTCGTCATTCCACGCCTGAAATTGCAGGGTATTGGCCCGTTCTTTGCGCTCGTGCCGGAAGAGCCTGTGGCTGAACTCAATCAGCTTGCCAATGACGTGGTGGTTTCGTTTGATCGTTTTCGCGCGCCATTGCGGGATGCGGAAATTGCCAAGCGTCGTCCAGAACGATTGAGCGAAGGGCAGCGCCAGAACCTTGATCGCTGGGGCTATCCTTACGTTTTCGATGAGTTTCGCTTTCATATGACGCTGACCGGACCAGTCGATGAAAAGCAGCGGCCGCATGTCGAACGCGTGCTTGACGACTTTTTTGCGCCTGTTCTGGATGATCCGGTAGAAATCGCCAATCTTGCGCTCTTTGTGGAACCGGAAAAAGGCGCACCATTCGAGATTCATTCGCTGCATCCGATG
This sequence comes from Ochrobactrum sp. AN78, assembly GCF_029909885.1. NCBI lineage: Bacteria > Pseudomonadati > Pseudomonadota > Alphaproteobacteria > Hyphomicrobiales > Brucellaceae > Ochrobactrum > Ochrobactrum sp. AN78. The sequence goes on along the minus strand of NZ_JASAMU010000006.1, from coordinate 76,004 downwards.
ACCGGTGGTACTAAGGTGTCAAAACGGTCCTCTCGGGCTGTGGGAAGGCCTTGAGGAATGACGACGGAAACTGTTCTAAAAAATGCAAATATTGTTCTGCCTGACGAAGTAATCAGCGGTACTGTTAAAATAGCTGATGGTGTCATCGTTGATATTTCATCCGGCTCGTCCGTGTCTGGTAAAGACATGGAAGGGGACTATTTGACGCCGGGACTGGTCGAGTTGCACACTGACCATCTCGAAGGCCATTATGCGCCACGCCCGAAAGTGCGCTGGAATCCGATTGCTGCGGTTCAGGCTCATGACGCGCAGATTGCCGCTTCCGGCATTACGACAGTCTTTGATGCTTTGCGGATCGGCTTCGACGATGAAGCGCAGACGGGTATTGATGATATGCGTAAGCTGTCATCAGCAATCGCAGAGGGGCGTGAGGCAGGACGTTTGCGCGCCGACCATTTTCTGCACCTGCGGTGCGAGGTTTCAGCACCTGATTGCCTGAGTGCATTCGAGCGGTTTGGCGTGCATCCGCTGGTCAAACTGGTTTCACTGATGGATCATGCACCGGGACAGCGGCAGTTCACGGATATTGAAACCTACAAATCCTACTACATGAGCAAGCTCAGAGTGACCGAAGAAGAATTCATACGCTATTGCGAAAAGCGTATGGGCCAGTCACAGCAACATTCGGCACCGACCCGCAAGGCGATTGCCAGTGATTGCCTTGAGCGCGGCATCGTTCTGGCCAGCCACGATGACGCCACAGCGGATCACGTTGCAGAAGCAAGTACGCAGGGAATTCGCGTTGCTGAATTTCCAACAACACATCTGGCCGCCAAGGCATCCAAGGAAGCGGGCATGTCGGTTCTGATGGGCGCGCCCAATGTGGTGCGTGGTGGTTCGCATTCTGGCAATGTTTCGGCACGCGAATTGGCTGAAGCCGGTCATCTCGATATTATTTCGTCTGATTATATTCCGGCAAGCATGATGCAATCGGCATTCTTCATGGCAGATGTCATGGAGCAAATTACGCTTCCACAGGCGATCAAGCTGGTATCAAGCAATCCGGCAAAAGCCGTTGGCCTGCAGGATCGTGGTGAAATCGCAATTGGGAAGCGTGGTGATCTGGTGCGTGTGCAGATTGCCGAGCACGTACCGATCATCCGCACCGTTTGGCGCGAAGGACGGCGCGTGATGTGACACGCGCCGTTTATTTGTTTCAGGTCTCAGCATCTACCAGTGAAAGTTGCCCTGTTACATCGTCCACAGACAGCTTAAGTTCGAGATAGCTGTTGATGCTTTTGTGCGATGTTTCCGGCGAATGCGGGTGCGTTGCCGTTACGACAACGACGCGCGCACCAGCGGTTTCGCCAGCGACAATGCCAGCTGGGGCATCTTCAAACACAAGACAATTGTGAGGATCGAAGCCGAGCCTCTTTGCACCGAGCTGGAAGCATTCAGGGCTTGGTTTTCCACGCTCAACATCTTCAGCGGAAACAATTGTCTTAGGCATTGGCAAGCCTGCGGCCTGCAAACGACGCCGCGCCAGTTCAATTGGTGCCGAGGTAACGATTGCCCAGCGATTTTCCGGTAGCGAGTTCAGGAAGTCGAGCGCACCTTCAATGGCTACGATCCCATCCAGATCAGCCATTTCCGCATCAAGCAGGATTTTGGCCTCCGTGTCTGGATCAAGATGTGGCAGGCCCAGTCTGCGGACGGTATCGACAGCACGCACGCCATGAATGGTTGGAACAAATGTGACCGGATCAATACCATGACGGATTGCCCATTCGCCCCAGACACGCTCAGTTGCTGCAATGGAACTCAGCACTGTGCCGTCCATATCGAACAGAAAAGCGTCGAATGTTTTGTTGAAGGGAGATAGGTCGGTCAAAATGAAGATCCTCGAATTTTAAGGCCAGAAACGGAAGCCAGAATCAGGTGGGCGTGTTCGGTTTTGATCTTAATGCGGAAAATTGGCTAAAGTCACAGTATTCAACACAATGATTGTCTTTGACTGCTTTTGCGTCCGCCATACCGTGAAAAATCACACAAGCTTCTTATATTGAAAACCTTGGCCCAAACGACAAAACTTGATCATTTGCTTCGTTTATGGCTTTTTGCGCCACTTGATGCAGGGTGTATCAACCCATAGCCAGATAAAACGCCAAACATCTGGATGAATCGCATTCTCAGGATTGTTGTTTAAATGACTGAAATAAAAAATAAAAATCACAACTATCCAGATCACCGGTTCTCTGTTGCGCCGATGCTCGACTGGTCGGATCGCCATTGTCGCTATTTTCACCGCCTATTTTCCAAGCGCGCTTTGCTCTACACAGAGATGGTCGTTGCTGATGCGGCAATCCATGGACCGCGTGAACGGCTCATGGGATTTGATGCAACGGAACATCCCGTTGCTTTGCAGCTTGGCGGTTCCGATCCGGTCAAACTACAGGAAGCTGCACGAATTGGCGCTGGCTTTGGCTATGATGAAATCAATCTCAATGTCGGCTGCCCGTCTGACCGTGTTCAGTCCGGCACATTCGGCGCTTGTCTGATGCAGACACCGGAAGTGGTTGCACGTTGCGTCGCCGCCATGAAGGAAGTTGTCTCGGTGCCCGTCACAGTCAAATGCCGGATAGGCGTTGATGATCAGGACCCGGAAGTGGCACTGGATGCAGTTGCAGATCAGGTTCTTGAAGCAGGCGCGGATGCGCTTTGGGTTCATGCCCGCAAAGCATGGCTGAAAGGGCTGTCTCCAAAGGAAAATCGCGATATTCCGCCGCTTGATTATGATCGTGTCTATCGTCTCAAACAGCGCCTTGATGCGCCATTCATTGGTATCAATGGCGGTATAAGCACTCTGGAAGATGCGATATCGCATCTCGATCATCTGGATGGCGTCATGCTTGGGCGTGCCGCTTATCATAATCCGGCATTGCTCGCGGACGTCGATCATCTCATTTATGGAGATGATGAAAAGCCTACGGATATGACCGAAATCATCGAGGCAATGTGCGACTATGTTGATCGGCACATTGCGGATGGCGGCAGGCTTTCACACATAAGCCGCCACATGGTTGGATTGTTCATGGGGCAGCCAGGTGCGCGCCGCTGGCGTCAAATCTTGTCAACAGATGCCGCCAAGCCCGGCGCGAACAGCAATGTGCTGCGTCAGGCCTATGCGACTATCATGGAAGCCAGCAGCGAAGCTGCCTAGAGCATGTCGCAGTTAAATGGATTCATTTAGCGTTCGCGAACATGCGACAATTAAAAAATCTAGAGCGAATGCAGTGGTTACGATTAGATGCGCGTCGCTCCAGAGCGGCTTCAGTTAAGACTGAATCGTCGGAATCGCGTCTCACGCAAAACCGCTTCGCGCTTTTGGCTCAAATGCTTTAATCCATCATAATAAGCTGATCGCCGCGAACGCTGAACCCGCCCAGCGTTTGCAGGAAGTTCATACCGAGCAGACTGCCGGTCATCAGTCCTTCCTGTGTCACCATTGCACGGATATTCTGCCGTTCAATGTCACCGATCTGTAATTTTGCAATGGTGATGCTGGCAGCGGTAGCTCTTCCGTTCGCGGTGTTGATCGGCACCGAATAGTTGAGCGATGACGTGTCGATGCCTGCGCGCTCTGCGTCTTCCTTTGAAAGCACGACAGAAGACGCACCAGTATCGACAAGGAAATGGACGCGCGCATCATTCACACGGCCATTAACCTCGAAATGCCCGTTGGCAGACTTTGCCAATGTTACGGTAAGGGAACCATCGGCGGCACGGCCTGAAATAGGGCTGCCGGGAATAAGCCCGGCCGTAATGCGACTGCCCGCATCCTGAAGCTCATAGCGATACTGATAGGCCGCGACGAGACCGAGGATGATGACCGCCCACACGGCCATGTTACGGGCAAAGTCACTCAGCTTGATTCCCGAACCAAGCAAACCTGCTGCAAGCACGACGCCCCAGATGCCCATATAGGCAGCCTGACCAAAGGCATCATTCGCAATGCCAAGCGTAGTTCCGCTGTCATCGTTCGCCATCAGCAACAATATGACAACTGCAATTGCAGCAATCACGATCCAGAACAAACGCCCCATCAGCTTTCTTTCTTTTCCAGTCTTTCATGACGTGCAGGTAAAAGCGCCATGATTGCTCGTCGTTGATCGTCCTTCATTGAGGACCATTCGGCAATTTCATCGAGTGTGCGGGCGCAGCCGAGACAAAATCCGGTCTGAATGTCCATCACGCATACCAGAATGCATGGCGATTCAATTGTTGCCGCGTTCATAAGGTCAATGTGGTCACGTCAAAGCGTTGTGACAAGACCGAGTAACACTGCGACGGCACTGATCTGTTGCGCAGCACCCAGCGTATCACCGGTTTGTCCGCCAATTTTGACCAGGCAGAGTTTTGCAAAGCCAAATAAAAGCACGACGTTGAAAATGAGCACCTTGATGAGAGCCATTAATCCGCCTGCAGGGATGATGGTTATCATCAGTATCGCCAGCGCGATTGCACATGCGCAAACGAATGTCTCCCATTTGGGTGCGCCCAGATTATCTGCGAGCCCACCGGGGCGTGCAGACGGTGATCCGTGCCAGAGAGCGAGGATTGCAGCACGACTTGCAGCTTCTGCTCCAATCAGCGCCAGAGCCGCATAACATGCGCCAGCACGATCAATAATGGCAGCAAGTAGCGAAACCTTGATACCGGTCCAGATGATGAGTGCGAGTGCTGCAAAGGTACCAATCCGCGAATCTTTCATGATATCGAGACGACGATCAGGCGTTGACGCACCAAAGAAGCCGTCCGCAGTATCACCAAGACCATCTTCATGCAGCGCACCGGTCATCGCTGCCAGCATGCCGACGGCGATCAAGCCCGAAACAATCGCTGGAAGGTGCAGATAATCGGATACCAGAAGGGCGAGGCCAGCCAGAAATCCAAGAACCGCGCCCGCCAGAGGGAACGCGCGCATACTCGTTTTCAGCGAATCGCCCAAGCCTTCATCTGCGTCTGCAAGCCAGCTATGCGGCAAAGGCAGACGGCTCAGAAAGCCCAGAGAACGAATTGTATCTCCTATGAAGCTGTTTCGCTGCAACTGCTTGCTCCGCTTTAAGAACTATAATGCCGCTGGCCGGAATATTTGCCGCCAATAGGGTGTGGCGCAAAGAGGTGATTTGAAAATTTACGTCAGTGCTTATAGGACGAGCACAACAGTTTTGTATCCTCCATTGATTGATTGGACTAGACGATATGAGCGCCAGTGGCCTTCCTTTTGACGATTTCCGTGAACTCATCCGCAATCTGCCCGGGCCTGATCTTGGTGCAGAAGCGGCTGTACGTGCGCGGGAAGCGACACTGACCAAGCCAGCAGGCTCACTTGGGCAGCTTGAAGAGATTGTTGCGTGGCTTGCCGCATGGACTGGCAAATCGGTGCCGCAGATCAATCGCCCGCTGGTCGCTGTCTTTGCAGGCAATCATGGAGTGACTGCCAGAAACATCACGCCGTTCCCATCAAGTGTGACGGCACAGATGGTCGAGAACTTTGCTGCGGGCGGCGCAGCAATCAACCAGATATGCATTGCCAACGATCTTGGTCTCAAGGTTTTCGACCTCGCGCTGGAACATCCGACCGCAGACATCACCGAAGAACCGGCAATGGATGAACGTACCTGTGCGGCGACAATGGCGTTTGGCATGGAAGGCATTGCCGGCGGCACTGATCTTCTCTGCATCGGCGAAATGGGCATCGGCAACACAACGATTGCAGCAGCCATTGCCCTAGCACTCTTCGGCGGTACTGCTGAAGATTGGGTTGGGCCGGGTACGGGGTCGACGGGTGATCTTTTGGAACGCAAGCTTGCTGCAGTTCGTGCTGCTATCACGCTTCATCAGGCGCATCTTAAAGATCCACTGGAAGTTCTGCGTCGTCTCGGCGGACGTGAGGTTGCTGCTATGGCTGGTGCAATTCTTGCCGCGCGCATGGAGAAAATTCCAGTGATCGTTGATGGTTTTGTGGCCAGTGCGGCTGCTGCCGTGCTGTACGCCGCAAATCCTGAAGCGCTCGACCATTGCCTTTTCGGCCATGTGTCGGCAGAACCCGGTCATCGACTGATGCTTGAAAAGATGGGCAAGAAGCCGCTTCTTGATCTTGGGATGCGTCTTGGTGAAGGTACAGGTGCCGCATTGGCCGCTGGTATCGTCAAGGCCGCGGCGCTTTGCCATAGCGGAATGGCAACATTTGAACAAGCTGGTGTCACAAGCACCACAAAATGAACACAAAAAAGCCCGGAATTTTCCGGGCTTTTTCATCTGTGATGAAAGCTTTTAATTGTTTTCTTTGTCCAGAACCATGTAGTCGAGCGGCAGTTCGGTCGTGTACTTGATCTGCTCCATAGCAAAGGATGAGGACACATCACGAATTTCGATCTTGCTGATAAGGCGCTTATAAAACGCGTCATAGGCCGCAATATCTGGCACTGCTATACGCAGCAGATAATCGACATCACCGCTCATGCGGTAAAATTCGATGACCTCAGGGAATTCCTGAACCACTTCCGAGAAGCGCTTCAACCATTCATTGCTGTGCGAGCTGGTACGCACTGATACGAATACGGTAACGCGTGTGTTGACGCGTACAGGGTCGAGGATTGCGACGCGGCGCTTAATGACGCCGTCTTCCTCGAGTTTCTGGATGCGGCGCCAGCAAGGGGTTGTGGAGAGGCCAACCTTCTTGGCGACATCTGCTACCGCCAGTGTTGCGTCTTCCTGCAGTAAGCGCAGTATTTTTCTGTCGAGCCTGTCCATACGTTTTTTATCCCGGTATTAGAAATCGTTTCCCGAACTTTCCGGATCAATGAAACTTCATACCTTATGGTTCGCATTCATCCGAAATTACAGGAAATTTATTCTAATGAAAATAAAGGATCTAAAATTTATTTTCTAACGTCGATCAGGTGACGGACTTTTTGGCGAAGGAGAGGAACGACTTCCTGATCAAACCAAGGATTCCGTTTGAGCCAGCCGCTGTTGCGCCAGGATGGGTGCGGCAGAGGTAAAACTGTTCGTCCGGCAGAATTCGGCGTTTCCATAAAGCTGCGCCAGTTCTGGACTGTTTCTGTGAGGCTGGTTTTGCGCCATTCGGGCAAATGATAGGCGAGTGCATACTGCCCGACGACAAGAATGAACTCGAGTTGCGGCATAGAAGCAAAGACGCGGTCGTGCCAAGTCTGACGACATTCGCGGCGCGGGGGAAGATCACCGCCCTGTTTGTCATAACCAGGAAAGCAGAAACCCATTGGCACAATTGCGAAACGCGCCGGATCGTAAAACTCTTCGCGTGTTGTGCCGAGCCATTGCCTCAAGCGGTCACCGGAAGGGTCGTTAAACGGCAGGGAGCTGTTATGCACTCGAATGCCCGGAGCCTGCCCACAGATCGCAATGCGTGCAGTATCCGAGATTATACATACCGGATTGGGTTCGTGCGGCAGAGGTGGCAGAAACTGAGGCGTGTCACGGCAAATCCGACAGGCCCGGATCGAGTGCCTTAGCTCGTCCAGATTTTCCATTATTCCTATTGGGCTCCAGACCAGAGAGAGTTGAACAGGGCAGAGACGCAGCCTCTGATATAGTTGATCACATCGCTGATTGCATCGGATGAGGGCGCCTCGTGGCCCGTTTCCGCCTCTACATTTGGCTTCTGATGCTCTTTGCGCCATTGGTAAGGTGCTTCAAAGCTACCCGCCCATAACCCAAGTTTTTCACGGCGGGCGACGACCTCTTCGCTTCTATAGTCGCCATAAGAGACAGCCCAGCCCTGTTCCACCATCCAACGGTTAAGATCGGTCTCACCAAGATAGCATCGCCCGAGATCTCGCCCGTATTTATCAAGCCCTTCTTTTTCGCAGCGAATCGTAGCTCCGCTGATTCTGCCGCGCAGCGCATTGCGCGCTTCCCGACCGCAGAGATAGGTGCGTTCACCGGTCTGACAGCTTTGCTCCATCTCCGGTGCGTCGATACCCAAAAGGCGGATGTGAACCTTGTTGAGAATGACGGTGTCGCCGTCAATAACATAGACGGTGCCCGCCAATGATTCTTTGGGCTGACGGTTGACTGGCAGAGATACGATAATTGCAACGAGAGCGGAAAAGATAAGCAAAGTTAAGAAGATGCTGCGGAAAGCTCCACCTCTTCTTCCTTGTCCTGTCTGATATGGCCGCCGGTAATAGCGCCGTCTGTTGCTCATTATCTGCTGCCCCCGACCTTCGTCAGATCATAACTCATCCGGCGGCTTTGCGAAATTCCATCGCTCATGCACCAATGGGTCACCACAACTAATTGGGGCCAACAACATTTCATTTTGTGTTGATTCAGCAACAGTCTTTACCATTGCTTTAGGCTAGAAAGACGGGAGACACATTTTGCCCATTTCCCGCCACAAAGAAGCGTCACCGGATAGGAAAGGCAAAAGCTATTAACAACTCCGGGAAACGTTAGTTCCCTCAGGACAGGAAGAAATGAAGAAAGACGCATTGTTTCACAACGATCCGTTTTTGAGCAGCGAAAAGACTGCTCTGTTTTCATTTCGTGTTTCTGGCAATAGCCGAGCTTTATTCCGTCAAAATCGGGTCGCAGTGTTGACGAAAAGACAATGTACTCTGTCACTTATGTCATCAACTTCTACCCAATGTGAAAGACCAGCGTTGTGATGCGTATTCGCAGTTTTTCATATCCCCTTATCGCTGCGGCACTTGGCTTGGCCATTGTCTGCAACAGCGCTTCGGCATTTGATCTGAACGATGACTCTGAAAAGTCACGGAGCCCGTTCGAACTCTTCAAGTTCGGTTTCTCTGCCTATAAGAGCGGCCACAAGGACGAAGCCATCAAGGCGTTGCGTTATGCAGCGGAACGTGGTCATCAGGGTGCCAAGTGGAAGCTGGCTCGCATGTATGCCGATGGCGACGGCGTTGCAGAGAACGATTATGAAGCCTATCAGATTTTTGAAAAGATCGTCCGCGACGGTGCAGAACCGGGTTCTGAGAACGAACCCTATGTCGCTGATGCGCTGGTCGCACTCGCAGGCTATGTAAGGCGCGGTATTCCGGGTTCCCCGGTTGATTCTGATCCAAAGTTCGCACGTAACCTCTATGTGCAGGCTGCATCCAACTTTGGCGATCCTGCTGCTCAGTATGAACTTGGCAAGATGCTACTGGACGGCGAGGGCGGAGAACGCAATTCAATGCAGGCGGCTCGTTGGTTCCAGCTTGCAGCCAAGAAGGGGAATGCAAGCGCGCAGGCCATGCTGGGCAATATGCTGTTTCAGGCTGGAAAGACCGTTCGCGGCCTTGCCATGCTCACCGCAGCGTTCGAGCGTTGCCCGACGGAGGATTGCACTTGGATTCGCGATATGCAGGAACAGGCTTTTTCAATCGCCGGTGAAGCTGACCGCCGCAATGCCATAGCTCTCTCCAGCAACTATGTTGCCAAAGGCGACTTTTAGAGCAGCTCTAGTTAAGAATGAATCGTTGGAACCGCTCTATCTATTTGTTTTTACGCATTATCCAACGCAAAACCACTTCGCACTTTTGCTGGAAATGCTCTAACAACTGAAGAATGAGCTTTGCATTTAACAAAGCTCCCAATCGTAAGATCAGACGGACAATGTTACCGTCACAGGCACATGATCTGACGGCTTTTCCCACGCTCTGACGTGTTTTTCGATATCTGTTGAAACGAAATGGTTTGCCGCTTCCGGCGACAACATCAGATGATCGATGCGAATGCCATTGTTCTTCTGCCACGCACCGGCCTGATAATCCCAGAATGTATAGACGCCGTCTTCATCCGTCGCCGCACGAACTGCTTCGGTAAAGCCCATATTTTCAAGCCGACGGAATGCCTGACGTGATTGCGGCTGAAACAGCGCGTCACCGAGCCATTGCTGCGGGTTTTTCGCGTCGTTAGGCTCCGGGATGACGTTATAATCGCCAGCGAGAACAAGTGGCTCTTCCAGTTCAAGTCGGCTCTTCGCCCAGTTTTCCAGCCTCTGCATCCAGGAAAGCTTGTAAGGGAATTTCTCTGTATCTACCGGATTACCGTTGGGCAAATATAGCGACACCACACGGAGAACACCCTTTTCCGTCGAGAAAACGGCTTCAATGAAGCGCGCCTGTTCATCGCTATCATCGCCGGGTAACCCGCGATTGACTTCATCAGGCGATTTTTTGGAAAGGATAGCGACCCCGTTAAAGCCCTTCTGACCATGAGTTTCGACGTGATAGCCGAGCGCTTCAATCTCTAGTCGCGGGAACAGATCATCCACCGACTTGATTTCCTGAAGGCAGGCGATATCAGGCGACGATTCCTTCAGCCAATGCTGGAGGTTTTCGATACGCGCCTTGACGCCATTAATGTTCCATGTCGCGATTTTCATGAACAAATGATTAGGCGGAAGACGAGGTGAGGGCAAGCGCTGCCCTCGCTCCATCACAGAATTTCGAATTGGTCCGATTATTATTCAAAGGCCATTTGTATTGCCGCTTTCGCATTCCTATCTCCCAACAACAGTAGCCAAACAGGAGATTTGAATGTTCGACGCCAAAAAGCTTCTCGATCAGTTTCTGGGATCACAAATTCCCGGCATGTCTGGAAGCGTTCGCGATAAGGCAGGGCAGGCCACCGATCTGGCCAAGAAAAACCCCTTGGCTACTGGCGCAATTGCTGCCGCAATTCTCGGTACAAAGACCGGACGCAAGCTCGCCGGTAATGTAGCGACAGCAGGCGGTATCGCAGCTATCGCTGGTCTGGGTTATCTCGCCTACAAGAATTACAAGTCTGGCCAAGCGCCGCAGACCGCAGAAACCGCGCCGCAGACCGCAGAACCACAGGCAGCAGGGCAGCCTGTATTGCTTCCGCCGCCACCGGCAGATTCTCCGTTTCATCCGCAGTCGCCGACCATGAGCAACAGTTTTGCACTGACGCTTGTGCAGGCAATGATTGCTGCTGCGAAGGCTGACGGCCATATCGATGATGCGGAACGCGCACGCATCATGGAAAAGGTTCAGATTTCAGGCCTTGATGATGAAGCGGAAGCTTTCTTTGAGAAGGAACTCGCTGATCCGATTGATATCGATGCGTTGGTAGCCGCTGCTCAGACTGAAGAACAGAAGGTCGAGCTTTATACCGCTTCGCGTCTGACCATCGACCCCGACAGCCGTTCAGAGCGTGGATATCTCGATATGCTGGCTGGTCGTCTTGGTTTACCGGATGCGCTGGTCGACCATATCGATGCGACGGTTTCATCTGTTAAAGCGGCTCCAGTCCAGACTGAATCGTAGGAGCCGCTTTAATTTTTGTTTTTACGCATTATCCAACGCAAAGCCGCTTCGCACTTTTGCTGGAAATGCTTTAAAGCCTGATAAAACAAAACCGGCTGCATTATGCAGCCGGTTTCTTTTCGAACTTTGGAATTAATCAGATTGCGAAGCTTGTGCCGCAACCGCAGGATGCCGTGGCGTTCGGATTGCGGATCTGAAACGATTGTCCCATCAGGTCGTCGACGAAATCGATCTGGGAACCATCCATGTAAGGAACGGAGATCGAGTCGATCAGTACCTTGGCGCCAAGCTTTTCGATGACGATGTCATCATCGGATTGATCGTCAACCAGATCATACTTGTAAGAAAAGCCAGAGCAGCCGCCGCCCTCGACAGAAACGCGAAGTGCGGTTTTGCCCGGTTCGGAACTGATAATTTTTGCAATCCGCTTGGCTGCGGATTCAGAAACGGTAATGTCTGTCATCTGCCTTGTTCCGCTTGCTGTCGCCTATGCTGGATTGAACCAATTGGGAATTGTCCAGAATTTCCAACAAACGCGTACTTGCCTTCATGTTTAACTGATAGCTATGAACGCAACGTGTGGAAGTCAATGTCCACCTGAATTTAGCGTAATCATATTACAGTGAGGAATGCATCGCAATGTCCCCGGAAGGAATTGGATCGCTGGAAGGAATTGGCTTCGGTTATCGCGAACGCGCGCCCTACGCCTGCAATCCTGCCCTGACCCGTGGACGGCTGGTTCCTGAGCCTGAAAGCGCAACGCGAACGCCTTTCCAGCGCGATCGCGACCGAATCATTCACTCGACGGCCTTTCGTCGCCTCAAACATAAGACGCAGGTTTTCATTGCCCATGAAGGCGATCACTATCGAACCCGTCTGACCCATACCATCGAGGTGGCGCAGATTGCCCGCGCGCTGGCGCGTGCTTTGCGACTGGATGAAGATCTCGCGGAGGCCGTGGCCCTTGTGCATGATTTTGGACATACGCCGTTCGGTCATACCGGCGAAGAAGCGCTCAATGAGCGTATGAAGCTCTATGGTGGCTTTGACCATAACGCGCAGTCCCTGCGTATTGTGACGAAGCTTGAACACCGCTATGCGGATTTTGACGGGCTAAACCTCTCGTGGGAAACCCTCGAAGGGCTGGTAAAGCATAATGGTCCGTTGGTCGGTCCCTTTGCCTCACATTCAGATGAGCCGGTTCCACTGCCCATCCTCGATTTTAATGAACGCTATGATCTCGAATTGTCGCGCTTTGCGAGCCTTGAGGCGCAATGTGCTGCCATCGCAGACGATATTGCTTACAACGCTCATGATATCGACGACGGCCTGCGCTCCGGCCTGCTGACGCTAGAAGGTCTCGACGAAGTGCCGTTGACCAAGCGCTTGCTCGATTTGGTAAAGACGCGCTATCCCGCGCTTGATCCTGTGCGTACGGGCCATGAACTGGTCCGTCGGCAAATCACCATCATGGTCGAAGACGTGATTGCTGAATCTCAGCGTCGTATCACTGCTGCCAATCCTCAGAATTTAGAGGATGTGCACGCACAACCGCGCGCGCTTGTGGGCTTCTCGGATACGATGAGGGACGAAGAAAAAGTCCTGAAGCGCTTTTTGTTCAAGAACCTCTATTTTCACGACAGCGTCGTTGTTCGCAGGCATGCAGCCGATAAAATCGTGCAAGACCTGTTCGATATTTGTTTTGATGATACCACCATCATGCCAGCGGAATGGCAATCGGGGTGCGAAACGCTTGATGAGGCGGGCCGTGCTCGTCGTGTCGCCGACTATCTGGCCGGTATGACTGACAATTATGCAGTGCGAGAACACCGACGATTGTTTGACCATACACCCGATTTAGCTTAATCGGGTCGGGACGAAGCGGGTCCTGGAGCTTAAAAGCGTCGGGATCTTTGCTATTTTTATGACGAGCCGACGCCGGAAATCATAACTATAACCGGACGGAAGCCTGACAGGACGAACCATGAATATCTTTGCAGATTTCGACGCGCGTATTAAAAAAACGTTGCAAGATATTGATCTGAAAGCGAAAGATGGCTGCGATCTAGATTTGTCGCGTATCAGTGTGGAACCACCGCGCGACGCGTCGCATGGTGATATTGCCACCAATGCCGCCATGGTGCTTTCCAAAGCTGTGGGTCAGAACCCGCGTGAACTTGCCACTGCGATCGCCGATGCGCTGAAGTCCGACAAGGATGTCGCCACGGTTGATGTTGCAGGTCCGGGCTTCATCAATCTGCGCCTGAAAGACACCTATTGGCAGCGCGAATTGGCATCGATGCTCAATGAAGGCACCGATTTTGGACGCTCGAAGCTTGGCACGGGCACCAAAGTCAACGTCGAATACGTTTCAGCGAACCCGACAGGTCCAATGCATGTTGGCCATTGCCGTGGCGCGGTCGTCGGTGACGTGCTGGCAAATCTGTTGAAATTTGCGGGCTTCGACGTCGTCAAAGAATATTATATCAACGATGCAGGTGCACAGATCGACGTGCTGGCGCGTTCGGTTATTCTGCGTTACCGCGAAGCACTTGGTGAAGAGATTGGCGAGATTCCAGCAGGCCTTTATCCGGGCGATTATCTCGTTCCAGTTGGCGAAACCCTAGCCAAGGAGTTTGGCAGCAAGCTTCTCGAAATGCCGGAAGAAGAGGCTTTTGCTATCGTAAAAGAACGCACCATCGCTGCGATGATGGTGATGATCCGCGCCGACCTGGAAGCGCTGAATGTGCATCATGACGTCTTCTATTCCGAGCGTAATCTTCATGCCGATCATGCGCGCGTCATCCGCGCTGCGATTAATGATCTGACGCTAAAGGGCCACGTCTACAAGGGAAAGCTGCCTCCGCCAAAGGGACAGTTGCCGGAAGAATGGGAAGATCGTGAACAGACCTTGTTCCGCTCGACCGAAGTGGGGGATGATATCGATCGTCCACTGATGAAGTCTGACGGCACATTCACCTATTTTGCTGCTGACGTTGCTTACTTCAAAGACAAGTATGATCGCGGCTTCAATGAGATGATTTATGTGCTGGGCGCCGATCATGGCGGTTACGTCAAGCGTCTCGAAGCTGTTACACGAGCTGTTTCTGACGGCAAAGCAAAGCTCACCGTTCTGCTTTGCCAGCTGGTGAAGCTGTTCCGCGATGGCGAACCTGTGCGTATGTCGAAGCGTTCGGGTGAATTCATCACGCTGCGTGAAGTGGTGGATGAGGTTGGCCGCGATCCGGTTCGTTTCATGATGCTTTATCGGAAGAACGATGCGCCGCTCGACTTCGATTTTGCGAAAGTGACTGAGCAGTCCAAGGACAATCCGATCTTCTACGTGCAATATGCTTCGGCACGTTGCCATTCGGTTTTCCGTCAGGCAGTCGATCAGCTGGGGCTGAGCGATCTTGATCGCGTATCGATGGCCGGACACTTCGACAAGCTGACCGATGAGAGTGAAATAGCACTCGTTCGCAAGCTCGCAGAATATCCGCGCCTGATCGAAGCTGCGGCGACGCATCAGGAGCCACATCGCCTCGCTTTTTACCTCTATGACCTCGCCAGCGCCTTCCATTCTCAGTGGAATAAGGGCACCGAGAACACAGACTTACGTTTTATTAAGGTTAACGATCCAGAATTGTCTCTAGCAAGGCTAGGGCTAGTACAGGTCGTTTCCGATGTGCTGACGTCCGGTTTAACAATAATCGGTGCGGATGCTCCAACGGAAATGCGCTAGGACGGTTTCGTCATCCGCAAGTTCAACCAAGGTGTTGTGCGGATGTCGGCAAGTCAAAAAGATGGAAGATCAACGAGGGTGCAAGTCGTCGATCTTCCTTCAGGCGCAGGAAACTTCCGTCAACTTTTGCCCACATTGCCTCGCTACAACGTAATGTATCGAGACGTCTTGCGGCGTCCAGGGTTTGAGTTAGGAACACACCATGACGGACAGCAGTGCTAATCCCCGTAATTACGGCGAGCGTCCGCTGCATGAAGACGATCCGCTGATGGAACTTTCACGGATCATGGACTTCGGCGCGTCTGCTGATAACAAAGTTGCGCGAAGTGAGTATCGTCCTGAGCCAAATTTTGATTCTGGTGACGACGCGCTCTCTTTTGATCTTGAACGCGAACTTCTTGGTGATTTCGGCGATTTCGCGGAGCCGGAACAGCAATTGGCTTCGTTGGCGCAAACGCCATATCAGGACGCACATTCCTATCAAAATGCAGAGCCTCAGCTTCAGGAAGACGATCTCGCGTCTGCTCTGGAAGAAGAGTTTGATATTCACATGGACGCAAATGAACCGGTTGCTCCAACCGAATCGTTTGATTTCGTCGAAACGGATCGCTCTGAACCTGTGCCGCAGTTCGACTACAATGATTATTCCGAAGCGCGCACGGCTTATGAAGAAAGCCATGTGGAGCCAAGCTATGCCGAGCCTCACGCCATCAATGCGGCGCATGAGCCTTTGGAGCAGGGCTATGTCGACTACAGCCCCGCCACATACCAGCCGTCAGAAGTGCCGTATGTTGATCCATATGCGAGCGAGCCAGCGGTGAACGCAGCTGTAGGCAATGATTGGGAAGTCCAGTCTGCCGAGCCGTTCGAAACCAGCTATGCCGCAGCACCCGCCCATCAGGCGCTTTCGCTTGAAGATGAGCTGGAAAGCCTGCTGTTTGGTGATGAACCACAGCCTGCCTCCGCACCCGATGCCGTTTATCAGGATGAACCACAGCAGTTCACAGCATATACGCCGCGTTACGAAGAACCTGTCGCAGAAGCGCTGTCGTATGCTGAGCCTGCTCATCATGGTGATTCCGAGCCGGTGTTTGACGACTTTCAGCTTGATGACCCACAGGCCTATGAGCCTGTAGAAACGGCGGCGAACTTTGCGCCTGAGCCATATGATGCGCGCGAAGCCACATCGCAGACTCAGGCTCCTATCTACCCGCATTACACGCTGAGCAACTTCGCTGCCGGTGCTGCTACAACAGGTGTTCTTGCGTCTGAACCGGCCCGGGCAGAAACCGCTGGCTACGAACCAGAAGAAGCTGCACTCGACGACGACTTCTCGTTCGACGATGATTTTTCGCTTGAAAATGAGCAGACCTTTGTGCCTGTCGCCGCTGAGGCGACGGAAGATGATCTCTCAGGCCTTGATGAAATCTCTTTGAGCGAAGATGATTTCGGATTTGAACCGTCAGGCGACGCGCAGTCGTCTGTCGCTGCAAATGATTCGAACTTCTTTAGTGAAGAAGACTTCTTCAATGCAGATGATCTCGATTTGGCGTCAGAAGTTGAAGACGAACAGGTCGGTGAGCCTGTCTATGCCCACGCGACCTATGATCAAGAAGAGGCGCATCCAGCAGCTCCATCTTTCACCAATTACGCGGACCCACGTTCTGCTTTCGTTGCGCCTGCACCGGAAATTGAAACGCTGAGTGTCGCTGATAGCAAGGTTGAACAGACGCATTCACTGGATTTGCCGGAAGTCAGTTATGGCGAAGAAGAAGCAAATGCTGGTTTGACTGATCTGGAAACCGAATTTGCGGAAGTGTTCAACACTATCGGTGTTGATGAGACAGCCACAAAAACGGATGCGCAGAGCGAAGCCGACAAGGCTTTTGAAGATATTTTCCGTGAAAGCGCTTCGTCCTACATGCCAAATGCAGGCGTGGCGGCTGGTGCTGCTCTCGGTCTTGGTGCGGCAACCGCTGCAGCTACGGCCGCTTATGGACGCGCAAATCCAACAGCGCAGCCTGCGGCACCACAGTCTAATGTGGCAGATGCCGGTGGTAGCAGCGATGATTTCTACAATCATTGGGCAGCACAGGGCGCCCAGACGATAGAGAGCGGCGAATTCGGCACACGAGCAGCCATGCAGCCCGAAGACGATCTCGGTAGCGCTGCAGAGGCTTACCGCAATCGTCCGGTTCGTGGTCGTCGTGGTCTGATCCTCGCAAGTGTTGCAGGCATTGCAGTGCTTATTGGCGGCATCGGCTACCACTTCCTTGGTGGAAGCGGTTCGGGCGAGCCAGTTGTGATTCGTGCTGATAATCAGCCGATCAAAGTGCAGCCGGAAAATCCGGGTGGAGCGACTGTCCCCAATCAGGACAAGGCTGTCTATGATCGCGTTGCTGGCACATTGCCGAACAATCCAGAGCAGAAAGCTTTGATCTCTGCTGGTGAAGAGCCGGTTGATTTGGGTGCGCAGGATAATGATGCGGGTGCGAATGATTTCCCTGAGCCAAATCAGACGGCTGAAGCACCATCGAACTCCGGTCAGGATGCACCGCTGATCCAGCCGCGTGAAGTCGAAACGATGATCGTTCGTCCCGATGGCACAATCGTTCAGGCACAGCAACCTGCACCTGTGACTCAAGCACCAGCGCCAACCAACACAGTCAATCCAACAAATACCGCAAGCCCAACAAACTCGGCAGGCAATGACGCACCAATTGCGCCACCAGCAGACACTGATGAAATTGCAGCGCTTGCGGCTGGCAACGCACCGCAGGAGCCTGTCGTAAACACACCGGCTACGCAGCCAGCACCTGCGGCTCAGGCACCAGCAGCGCCAGTTCGTGCGCCAGTCGTGCCATCGCGTCCAGCTGAACAGCCAACCAATATTGTTGGCAACGTGCCACAACGCGCGCAGGCTCAGGCGCCTGCGGCCGCTGCACCTCAGGTCGCTTCTGCTGCCGGTGGTGGATATTTCATCCAGATTGCTTCGCAGCCATCTGCTGAACTGGCACAGAAGTCCTATGCCAACATGGCACAGCGTTATGGCAGCGTGATCGGTGGCCGGGCTGTGGATATCAAACGCGCAGATATTCCAAACAAGGGCACTTATTACCGTGTTCGTGTCCAGGCAGGTTCGAAAGACGATGCCAATGCACTTTGCGGTCGCTTCAAGACTGCCGGCGGTAGCTGCTTCGTGACGCAGTAAGATTTATCAGACGAAAAAATAAGAAGGGCGGCATTTGCCGCCCTTTTCGTATGGCTACCATGGCGGTGATTTTTCGGCTAAACCCCTATCACTGGTTTGAGCATAAAACAGATCAAAGGAATGCTGCATGAAAGAGTGCAAGGCGTGGATTGCTGGCGTGGCAGGAACAAAGCTGACGCCGGATGAGGTGGCTTTCTTCCGTGATGAAAAGCCTTGGGGCTTTATTCTCTTTGCACGCAATGTGGAAAGCCTTGAACAGGTTGCAGAGCTGACCGCGCAACTGCGCGATGTGACCGACCGTCCCCAAACACCTGTTTTCATTGATCAGGAAGGCGGACGCGTTCAGCGCCTGCGCCCTCCACTTGTTCCGAACTACCCAGCAGCTGCACAAATTGGTGCGATCTATGATCGTGACAATGAAGCGGGTCTTCGTGCCGCTTGGCTTCATGCACGACTACACGCTTTTGATCTTCTGAAAGTCGGCGTCAATGCTGATTGTCTGCCGGTTCTCGATGTTCCTATTGAAGGCGCACACGATGTAATCGGCGCACGCGCTTATTCCAAGAATCCGTATAGCGTTGCTGCAATGGGTCGCTCCGCTGCTGAAGGGCTTCTTGCCGGTGGTGTGCTGCCTGTGGTGAAGCACATGCCAGGTCATGGCCGCGCATTCAGCGACACACACAAGGAACTAGCCCGCGTTGGTGTGCCGCTCAGTGAGCTGGTCGCGCATGATTTTGTGCCGTTCAAGGCGTTGAACGATCTTCCAATGGCAATGACCGCACATGTAATCTTTGATTGCATCGATCCCAAGCGTCCGTCGACCTTATCGCCGACAGTCATCAATACGATCATTCGCGATGTTATCCAGTTCGACGGTCTGGTCATCAGCGACGATATTTCGATGAAGGCACTCTCGGGAGATCTTGGTGATATCGCCGAAGGCATTACGACTGCAGGTTGTGATATCGTTCTCTATTGCGCGGGGGTGATGGAAGAGCTGGTGAAGGTTGCCGCACGTGTTCCGGTTCTCGATGGTAAGGCCCGCAAGCGTGCGGATCTGGCGGAAGTCTATGCAGGTGATCCAGATCTTTCTGATGAAACAGAACTGCGCGAAGAGTTTGGACAAATGTTCGAACTGATGGCGTAACCGACAAAAATTGGTACACTAAAACGGATCGGTGGGATTTTCTCACCGATCACATAATAAACAGGACAAACGGTTGGCTGGATCGGAAACGAACACAAATGGCAAAGACGGCACCAACGTGCCGATGGATGCCTTGTGGCAGGGCGAAGCCGATCGCGCTGAGGGCGAACCTTCTCTGCTGATCGACGTTCAGGGTTTTGAAGGTCCGCTCGATCTTTTGCTGCATCTGGCCCGCAACCAGCGTGTCGATCTTTCTCGGATTTCGGTGCTGGCACTCGCTGAACAATATCTGGGCTTTGTGGAACAGGCGCAGGCCCTTAGTCTTGAATTGGCTGCTGATTATCTGGTCATGGCTGCATGGCTTGCTTACCTCAAGTCCAAATTGCTGATCCCCAAGCAGCAGGATGAGGATGGCGCTACAGGCGAAGAGCTGATCGCTTCTCTGCAATTCCGTTTGAAGCGGCTTGAAGCAATGCGCGATGCCGCAGCGAAGCTTGTAAACCGCAACCGGCTGGGCCGTGACGTATTTGCGCGCGGCATGCCGGAACTGGTGGTGGTTGATCGATCCAGCCAGTTTTCGGCCACGCTTTATGAATTGCTGACTGCCTATGCTTCGCAACGTCAGCGACAGGCCGTATCTCATGTGCAGATCGAAAAGCGCGCCGTCTGGTCGCTGAAAGAGGCACGTGTCGCACTTGTGAGACTTATGGGGGCGAGCGGAGACTGGGTCGCACTGGACCGCTTTCTCATCAATTATGCGCTGACACCGCAGGAAAGAGCTTCCGCCTTGGCCAGTTCCTTTGCCGCAAGTCTTGAGCTGGTGCGAGAAGGTAAGCTGGAAGTGCGACAGAATGCACCTTTTGAGCCGATCTATATGCGCGTTGCAGGCGGATTAAGCGAACTTGATGAGGACGAAAATGTCTGAAGCGGAAGTGGCGATGGATGATTATGACGACGAAGTTCAACATCCAGCTTCGCCCATGGCCTTGGCGGAACTCGCACGGATGGCAGAGGCGATAATCTTCGCATCTGCAGAACCGGTTTCTGAACGCGCATTGGCAGAGCGATTGCCAGTTAATACCGATTTAGCGGCAATATTAGAGCATCTGCAAAAGGTTTATGAGGGGCGGGGCGTTCATCTGGTTCAGGTCGGTGCGGCCTGGGCTTTTCGCACAGCACCCGATCTTGGTTTTCTCATGAGCCGTGAGACGGTTCAACAGCGCAAGCTCTCCCGCGCAGCAATGGAAGTCCTTGCAATCATTGCATATCATCAGCCTGTCACACGCGCCGAGCTTGAAGATATTCGTGGTGTTGAAACCTCCAAAGGCACGCTGGATGTGCTTATGGAAACGGGTTGGATCAAACTGCGTGGTCGCCGTCGCACGCCCGGGCGGCCTGTGACCTACGGAACGACCGATACATTTCTGGATCATTTTGGCTTGCCGGAAATACGTGATCTACCAGGGCTGGAAGAATTGCGCGGGGCAGGGCTGTTATCTGCGCGCATACCGTCCAGTTTCTCTGTGCCGGTTCCGAATGTGGACCCTGACGAACTTACAGACGATGAAGAGCCGCTCGAAGATATAGATCTTGAAGGTTTGGGGCTGCTGGCGCCACGCGGAGATTGATGGGAAATTTGAGCTACAACAAATAAAATCGTTGTAACTTCGTTCACTGTCACACTTCTGTTTGAAAGATTTGGTGAAAGCGCTTAAATCGTATTCAGCATTATAGGAATAAGCCGTGTCGCAACGGCGATGAGAGGAATGAAATGGGTAGCTTTTCTATCTGGCACTGGCTGATCGTTCTCGCAGTTGTGCTGCTTCTGTTTGGCCGTGGCAAAATCCCTGAACTGATGGGTGATGTTGCAAAGGGCATCAAGAACTTCAAGCAGGGCATGTCTGAAGAAGACGCTGCTAAGGAAGATGCCAAGGCGGATGCACGTACAATTGATGCCAAGGCGGATGAAACCGTCAATGACGTCAAGAAGACGACAAAATCCTGATCTGATGTCAGGAATGCTGCGTGCAATATGGTGCGCAGCATGTTTTGCCATGAAGGCATGATCCAGCAGGTTGGGAACTATTTCCCGATAAGATCATGTGTAATAACAACAGGTTGATTGCCACTTCACCTTGAACGACGGTGTATTTGCAATCTGGATTGCGGTTTTCCGCCGAAAGACGGGACGCGCGCGTCAGAAGCGCGGAGTATCAAATTATGTTCGATATCGGTTGGTCTGAACTGCTGATAATCGCGATTGTGATGATCGTGGTGGTTGGCCCCAAGGATTTGCCGAAGATGCTCAGAGCTTTCGGCAAGGCGACCGCGCGTATGCGCAGCACTGCTAACGAGTTCCGGCATCAGTTCAACGAAGCCTTGAAAGAAGCCGAACTCGAAGACGTCAAGAATATCGTCGATGAGGCTCGCAAGCTTGATCCGCGCTCGAAGCTCACACAGGTCTTCGACCCGATTCGCAGTGCCGGTGAGGATATTCGTTCGGGTCTTCAGTCCACAACATCGATGTCGCCCGCTGAGCCTGCCAAGGTGGCTGAGGTGACAATGCCTGTTGACGCAAACGGTACGACGGTTCCTGTTGAAGCTCCAACAGAGAAGCCTGCAGCCAAGCCGAAGACAACGCGTAAGAAGGCGGCACCTGCTGCTGCAGAAACGCCGGTGGCAGCCAAGCCCGTCAAGCTGAAGGCTGCGACCGCGAAGCCAAAAGCCAGCGTCAAAGCTGAACCGGCTGCAAAGCCGGCTGCACCCAAAAAGGCGTCTCCAGCAAAGCCTGCAACGGTGAAGGCGGACACTCCCGCCAAGAAGACCACGAAAAAGACGACTGAAAAGACAGGAAGCAAAGCGTGAAACGGGACGAGGACGAAATTGAACAGAGCGCCGCTCCTCTGCTCGAACACCTTATCGAACTGCGCCGCCGCCTGATCTGGGCGATAGTGGCGTTTTTCCTTGCTTTTATTCTTTGTTTTGCCTTTGCAAAGCACCTCTTCAATCTGCTCGTCGTTCCCTACCAATGGGCACTCGACTGGGCCGGGATGGACCGCTCGAAAGCAGAGCTGATCTATACCGCACCGCAGGAATTCTTCTTTACGCAGGTCAAGGTCGCGATGTTTGGCGGCGTTGTGCTGGCGTTCCCGATTATCGCTGCGCAGATTTATAAGTTTGTGGCCCCTGGCCTCTACAAGCATGAGCGCATGGCGTTTCTGCCATTCCTTATTGCTTCGCCGATATTGTTCCTGACCGGCGGTGCACTGGTTTATTTCTTCTTCACGCCGATGGTGATGTGGTTCTTTCTGGCCATGCAGCAGACGGGCGGTAATGGCGAAGTGCAGATTTCACTTCTGCCGAAAGTTTCCGAATATTTGAGCCTCATCATGACGCTCATTTTTGCTTTCGGTCTGGTCTTCCAGTTGCCGGTCGTCACAAGCCTTATGGCCCGTGTCGGGTTGGTTACGTCTGCAGGTCTCAAGGACAAGCGCAAATATGCGATTGTGATTGCTTTCGTGGTGGCCGCAGTTCTGACACCACCCGATCCGGCGAGCCAGATCGGTCTTGCCTTGCCGACGATCCTTCTCTACGAGATTTCCATCATATTGGCCCGAATGATCGAAAAGAAGAGGGATGAGGCAAAGGATGAAGCTGAGGGTGATACCAAGGCCGATACTGGGGCAGAAGACAACGCCCCCACTTCCTGATCCGGCTATATGTAAAACAGAGGCTGCATAATCGCAGCCTCTCTTTCTGTTAAATTTCATGAAACGGCTTTTCCCATGCTCGATATCAAATGGATTCGCGAAAACCCTGAAGCTCTCGACAAGGCGCTTGCCAAGCGCGGAGCAGGGCCGCTCTCGTCCGAACTGATCGCGCTTGACGAAAAGCGTCGCGAGCATGTCGGCAAAGTTCAGGCTGCGCAGGAGCGCCGCAATGCGGCATCCAAAGAAATCGGCAAAGCAATGGCCGAGAAGGACGCAGCGACTGCTGACAAGCTCAAGGCTGAAGTCGGTGAGTTGAAAACTTTCCTTGCTGATGCTGAGGAAGAAGAACGCCGCCTGGTCAAGGAACTGAACGACGCACTTTCGAGCCTTCCAAATGTTCCAGCTGACGATGTGCCGCTCGGCAAGGACGAGGCAGATAATGTCGAAGTCCGTCGCATTGGCAATCAGCGCAATTTCTCGTTCCAGCCAAAGGAACATTATGAGCTAGGCGAGGCGCTTGGCTATATGGACTTCGAGCGTGCCGCGAAGATCGCAGGTGCACGTTTCACCGTTCTGAAAGGCCCGTTGGCACGTCTTGAGCGCGCACTTGGTCAGTTCATGCTTGATCTGCACACCACAGAAAACGGCTATATGGAAACCATGCCGCCGCTGATGGTGCGCGACGAAGCCGTTTATGGCACAGGTCAGCTGCCGAAGTTTTCTGAAGACTTGTTCCGTACGACGGATGGTCGTTGGCTGATCCCCACTGCCGAAGTTCCGTTGACCAATCTCGTTGCCGATGAAATCGTCGACCTTAAGACTTTACCACAGCGCTACACGGCACTCACACCTTGCTTCCGTTCCGAAGCAGGTTCAGCTGGTCGCGATACGCGCGGTATGCTGCGTCAGCATCAGTTTCTCAAGGTTGAGATGGTGTCGATTACTGATGCGGATAGCTCGGCAGCCGAACACGAGCGTATGACGGCCTGTGCTGAAGAAGTGTTGAAGCGTCTCGGCCTGCCGTTCCGCACCGTTGTTCTTTGTACGGGTGACATGGGCTTTGGCGCGCAAAAGACTTACGACATTGAAGTATGGATGCCGGGTCAGAACGCTTATCGCGAAATTTCGAGCTGCTCGGTTTGCGGAGATTTCCAGGGGCGCCGAATGAATGCGCGTTATCGCCCAGAAGGCGAAAAGGCCACACGTTTTGTGCATACGCTGAATGGGTCGGGCGTTGCAGTCGGTCGCGCTCTGATTGCTGTCATGGAAAATTATCAGCAGGAAGACGGCAGCATTCATATTCCTGAAGCATTGCAGCCATACATGGGCGGTCTCACGCGTATCGAGAAAGCCGCGTGAATTTAAACAGTTAAAGCATTTCCAGCAAAAGTGGGAACCGGTTTTGCGTTCGGAAATGCGTAAAAACAAATAGTTACAGCGGTTCCAGCGATTCAATATTAACTAGAACCGCTGTAACGATGTGAATGAAGGAGAGACGACGTGCGAATTCTGCTGACGAACGATGATGGTATCCACGCTGAAGGCCTCGCAGTTCTGGAGCGTATCGCACGCCAAATCTCGGATGATGTCTGGGTTGTCGCCCCAGAAACAGATCAGAGCGGTCTTGCACATTCATTGACGCTTTCAGAGCCTCTGCGCCTCCGCAAGATCGATGATCGTCATTTTGCGCTGCGCGGCACGCCGACTGATTGCGTCATTATGGGCGTTCGCCATGTGTTGCCGGAAGCGCCTGACCTCATCCTGTCAGGTGTCAATTCTGGTGCCAACATGGCCGATGATGTGACTTATTCGGGAACCGTTGCCGGTGCCATGGAAGGCACGCTTCTCGGTGTTAAGGCAATCGCACTGTCGCAGGAATATGATTACGAAGATGGCCGTCGCATTCTGCCATGGGAAACAGTGGAAGCTCACGCGCCTGCATTGATCAACAAGTTGATTGAAGCGGGTTGGCCTGAAGGTGTTCTGCTTAACTTGAATTTCCCGAATTGTGCTCCAGATGAAGTCAGGGGCACACGTGTAACAGCACAGGGCAAACTCAGCCATGATGCGCGCCTCGAAGAGCGTCGTGACGGTCGTGGCTTCCCTTATTTCTGGCTGCAGTTTGGTCGCACCAAAGCAGAAGTTGCAGGCGATAGCGATATCGCTGCCATCCGCGCGGATTATATCTCTGTAACGCCGCTGCATCTTGATCTGACGGCACAGAAGGTACGGGCTGAACTCAGCAAAGCACTTGGGGTTGAAGCATGAATCAGGCTGTGTCTGAACGCCAGCAGCTTTCGGACAGGGAAGGATTTGCCTCCTTCGTCATGCGCATGCGAGCGCGGGGCATCAATGATGCCCGGCTCTTTGCTGCAATCGAATCGACGCCGCGTCAAAGCTTCATGGGTTCGTCATGGGCGCATCTTTCATTTAGCCAGCGTACTGCACCGCTCGATTGCGGCGAGTATATCGAAGGCATCGACGATCAGGCGCGCGTCATTGCCGCACTTCAATTAGAATCAGGCCATCGCGTATTGGAAATCGGCACCGGCTCTGGCTTTACCGCTGCAGTCATGTCGATGCTTTCAGGTCGCGTCACGACAGTCGAGCGCTATCGCAAATTATGCGACCGCGCCTTGCAGCAGTTTGTAACGCTCAAGCGCGAAAACATCATGGTGAAACATGCCGATGGTCGCCACGGTATGCCGGGTGGACCGTTTGATCGCATCGTGATCTGGTTGGCTTGTGAAGACATTCCGCGCCATTTCGTAGAGCTTCTGGCAACCCATGGTGTGCTTATCGCACCAATTGGGCCTGGAGACGGTCAGCAAATGGTGACGCGAATCGCAAAGGTCGGTAGCCGCTTCGAGCAGGAAAACATCATGCCTGTTCGTTATCAGCCATTTATCGAAGGCATGTCCTCCGTTCTGTGAGGACTTCGCAGCCTCTTTTTTGAGACTTACAGCGGTTCCAGTTAGTATTGGATCGTTCGAACCGCTGTAACTATTTGTTTTTACGAATTTCCGAACGCAAAACCGGCTCCCACTTTTGCTGGAAATGCTTTAACCGCTGTTGCATCGGCACGATGCAATAGAGCTCCACGCGCCCTCTTGGGCGCACAAAGGCCACTTTAAACTATTCAATCTATGCATCGTGCTTACCAAAAATCGTTTCCGATTTTTGGGTCGATGCTACGGCGGTTTTTTTGTGTAATGCACGAGCAAAAAAACGCTTTTGTGCGCTTATGGTATTTAATTGGTGAATATTTTTTCGAAGAAATCTCGATTCTTAACCAGCGAGTAACATTAACGCGTTTTAATGAGTCCAAGTGAGTATTAGAGTATGGGCGAGTTGAACATGCGTTTTCCAATATTGCAGCATACGTCCGAACGTCTCCTGCGGAATGCAGCGATCGTTCTGATTGCCGGTTTTGGTGCAGGGTGCAGCGCCGATACGATGCGCTTCACGGATGGCCTTTATACTGGCTCCACGTCTAATCAGCGTGTTGTGCAACAACAGCCTGCCGGCGATGTTTATGCATCTGCGCCGGTGGCGGCCGCCCAGCCGGTTTCGAGCGGGTCGGTTCAGCGTAACAGTCTGCCGCCAGTGTCCTCTGCGCCGGTTGTGGCTGCGGCAACGCAGGCACAGAATCAGGTTAATCAGGCTCAAGACATGGCCGCCAATCGTGTGAATGGCGCTGTGAACAATGCTGGAACTCAGGTGGCAAGCGCTGCTGGTGCTGCAAACAATGCAGCCGCTAATGCAAAATCAAACGTTCTCGGACAGTTGCCAGCAACGGCAAATGGCGTTCCATTGCCGGCCGCTAACCATGCTGCTGCACCGCAGGCGCAAGCTCCTGTTGCAGCTCCGCAAACTGCCGCAGCAGGTGGTGCTTACACAGTTAAGTCGGGCGATTCGCTTTTCTCCATTGCACAAAAGCACAACGTACCGGTTGAACAGCTAAAGCAGGCGAATGGCCTTACCAACGGTGCAATTCGTGTCGGTCAGTCTCTGGCAATTCCATCAGCCGCCGGTGGTGCAACACAGGTTGCAGCGGTTTCACCGCAGCCAGCAAAACCAGCCGCAGCAGCGCCAGTGCAAACTGCATCGGTGGCGCCTGATGCCGCGTCAAATGTGAAGCCTTATACGCCACCACAGGCGAGCAATAAGGTGATCGAAGACGCCGAGAAGGATCAGTCGGCTGCTCCATCTTCAACGGGCATTTCGCAGATGCGTTGGCCAGTTCGTGGCCGCGTTCTTGCAAGCTTCGGCCAGCGTGATGGCACTTCAGTTAATGACGGTATCGACATCATGGTTCCGGAAGGTACCGCCGTTAAGGCCGCTGAAAATGGCGTTGTCATCTATGCAGGCGATGGCTTGAAGGAGTTCGGTCAGACGGTTCTGATCCGTCACGACAATGGACTGGTTACAGTCTATGGCCATAACAGCCAGATTCTCGTGCAGCGCGGTCAGAAGGTTCGTCGTGGCGAGGACATAGCGAAGTCCGGTATGAGTGGGAACGCAAAATCGCCTAAGCTGCACTTCGAAGTGCGCAAGAATTCATCACCGGTCAATCCTTCCAAGTATCTGGAATCTTGATCGAAAACGGTTCGACGGAATAAGAAAGGCGGGTTAGACCCGCCTTTTTCTTTACATCGCTTTGCCCATACGACCAGCAAGATCCTGAATATACTGCCATGCAACACGACCAGAACGATTGCCACGTGTCGTCGCCCAGGTCAGGGCTTCTGCGTGCATCGCCTGCGGATCATAATCCAGCTTGTAGTGTGCTGCATAACCATCAACCATCGCGAGATAGTCGTCCTGGCTGCATTTGTGGAAGCCGAGCCAAAGGCCGAAACGATCTGACAGTGATACTTTTTCCTCAATGGCTTCAGACGGATTGACGGCGGTCGAACGCTCATTGTCAATCATATCGCGCGGCATCAGATGGCGGCGATTGGACGTTGCATAGAAGATCACATTGTCCGGGCGCCCTTCGACGCCGCCTTCGAGCGCTGCCTTCAGCGATTTGTAGGACGTATCATCGTGATCAAAAGAAAGATCGTCGCAGAACAGGATGAAGCGATACGGCGTTTCCTTAATGATGTTCATCAGGGCAGGGAGGCTGTCGATGTCTTCACGATGAATTTCAACAAGCTTCAATGGCAGCTTTTCGGTCTGCTCTGCATTGACGCTGGCTTGTGCCGCTTTGACGAGCGATGATTTGCCCATGCCGCGCGCGCCCCAGAGCAGGACATTATTCGCCGGATAGCCTTTTGCAAAACGTCGGGTATTGTCAACGAGCTGGTCACGCACCAAATCAACGCCACGAATGAGCGAGATATCGACACGATTAACGCGGCTGACGGGGTCGAGTGTTAGACGCTCGGGTGCCCAGACGAAGCAATCGGCTGCTTCAAGGTCGGGTACGGTTGGTTGTGGTGGAGCAATACGCTCCAGTGCAGCGATCAGTCGGTCCAGTTTCTGGCTGAGTATATTTTCGGTGGTCATTCCAAGCCCTCAAATAGTGAGGATCAGGGCTTAACATGCCACAGCGGGCGGGAAAAGTGTGCGACCTTGGCGCAGTAGGGCCTTCGCCGGTTGCAATTGACGCGCTAACCATTGTAATGCCGTAAAGAATTTGTCTTCGAGACTTCAGAGGAGTTCCTAATGTTCGTAACACCGGCTTTTGCACAAGCCTCCGGCGGCGGCGCCGGGCCAGACATGCTCATGAGCATTCTGCCTTTCGTCCTGATCTTTGTAATCATGTACTTTCTCATCATCCGCCCACAGCGGACCCAGATGAAGAAGCGTCAGGAAATGCTGGCAGCAGTTCGTCGCGGCGATACGGTTGTGACCGGTGGCGGCATTGTCGGTAAGGTCCAGAAGGTCCACGACGACGGCGAACTCGACGTTGAAATCGCTGAAGGCGTTCGCATTCGCGTTCTGCGCAGCGCTCTTTCCGAAGTGCGCGTCAAGGGCGAACCAGTCGCCGACAACAAGAACAAGTAATTTTTATCAGATTACGCGAGCCCGGTAAGGTTTCCATAACCGAGGCTCGCTCATTATCGCGTGTGGGTCATATATTGTGACCCATTCGCCAAGCTGGAGAGCCGTTTGTAACACGTACGCTCCGGCACGCTCTACCCAAGCCGAAACGGAATTGCTGTTCGATGCTTTATTTTTCACGTTGGAAGTCGGCTCTGATCTGGTTGGCAATTATTGCCAGCTTCCTCATTGCGTCGCCTAATTTTTTCTCGCGTGAAACACTGGCAAATCTGCCCGGATTTTTGCCCACAAAGCAGGTCGCGCTTGGACTTGATCTTTCCGGTGGTTCCCGTCTTGTGCTTCAGGTGCAGAATGCTGGTAGGGGCGATCTTGATCGCACCAAAGAGATCATGCGCCAGCGTCTTGAAGAACTTGGCTATGGCAATCCCATTGTCGAGGAAGAGGGACGCAATCGCATTCGCGTTGAAGTTCCCGGCCTTTATGACGCTCAGCTTCTAAAAGACATTCTCAGCATCCGTGGCAATCTTTCCTTCCGCGCAGTTGACGACAGCGTTTCGCCCGACGATGCTATTCGCGGAACGCCGCCTGCCGACAGCACGGTTGTTTATTCTTATGATGACCCGCCTATTGGTTATCTTGTGAAAAACGAGCCTGTGTTTACAGGGGCTGACGTTACGGATGCCAAAGCCACACTTTCTGAAGACGACAATGAACCAATCATCACGCTGACGCTGGATGAGAAGGGGCGCAGCAACCTAGCTGCAGCGACCACTCAGGCCATCGGCAAAAGCTTTGCAATCGTCGTCGATAATCAGGTTGTTTCTGCACCTGTTGTGAGCGAACCGCTCGATACAAATGAATTGCAGATTTCAGGCGCGTTCGATCTGCAGTCCGCCAACAATATGTCAGTTGTTCTGCGGTCCGGTGCGCTGCCACAGGCAGTTTCTGTTCTGGAAGAACGCACAATTGCTTCGGCGTTGGGTGACGACTATGCAAGTGCTGCTGTTTCCGCAGCACTGCTGGCCGCCTTGCTCGTCGGTCTTTTCATGGTGCTTTCCTACGGCATACTTGGCGTCATCGCCATGGTGGCGCTCGCCGTCAACATGATTATCCTGATCGCGATCATATCGCTGATCGGTGCATCTATTACGTTGGCGAGTGTCGCGGGTTTGGTGCTGATTATCGGCATGGCCGTCGATGCCAACATTCTTATATATGAACGCGTTCGGGAAGACCGCCGCAAAGGTTATTCCGTTGTTCAGGCAATGGAATCCGGCTTTTATCGCGCACTTTCGACGATTGTGGACGCCAATCTCACGACAATGATTGCAGCTCTGGTGCTGTTCTTGCTTGGCTCTGGTCCGGTTCATGGCTTCGCGCTGACTGTTACAATCGGTATTGGCACGACGCTATTTACCACGCTGACCTTCACGCGCTTGCTGATTGCCCAATGGGTGCGCACGGCGAAACCGAAAGAAATCCCCAAGCGTCGTCTGAAACTGGTTCCGACAGTTACGCATATCCCGTTCATGCGCCTGCAGTTCGTAACGCTTGGCATTTCTGTTCTGGCGAGTGCGATCGTTGTGGCACTTTTCGTCAATATCGGCCTCAACTACGGCATCGATTTCCGTGGTGGTTCGATGGTTGAATTGCAGGCCCGTAGCGGCGATGCAAATCTGCCGGATATTGAAGAACGTATGAGCGAACTCAATATCGAAAGCGCGCGCGTTCTTCCTGCCAAGTCGCCACGTTCGGCGCTCGTGATCATCGGCAGTCAGGAAGTGGGCGACGATGCGGAGCAGACCGTTGCCGTCAAACTACGTGGTGAGTTCGAACAGGATTATTCGTTCCAGCGCGTCGAGGTTGTCGGTCCAACGGTTTCGGAACAGCTGTCACAGGCGGGGCTTCTGGCGCTATTTCTCTCGCTGGCAGGTATCTTCATCTATGTCTGGATAAGATTCCGCTGGCAGCTGGCACTCGGTGCTGTGTTATCGACCCTGCACGACGTTATCATTCTGGCCGGTGTATTCATTGTATTCCGAATGGAATTCAATTTGTGGAGCGTTGCCGCCGTTCTGACCATTATCGGCTACTCGCTCAATGATACGATCGTCATCTATGACCGCGTGCGGGAAAATCTGCGCCGTTATAGCAGCGCGCCATTGCCCGCGATTATCGACGCCTCGATCAATCAGACACTGTCACGCACCTTGCCTACCGCCTTTGTGACTTTCATTGCACATATTCCGCTCTATATGTTCGGTGGAGCGGATATTCGTATGTTCGCACTGGCACTGAGCGTCGGCATTATCGTGGCGACTTATTCTTCGATCTTTATTGCAGCACCTCTGCTTGTACAGTTTGGCCTCAAGCCGCGTGCAGCCGAAGGAGATGATGCGATGGGCGACGATCTTGCACAATCGCTCAATCTGGACAGTTAGAGCGCATCCCGAAAAGTGTGAAACGGTTTTCGGACAAGATGCGCGTAAAACAAATGGATAGAGCATTTCTAATGACTCAATCCAAACTGGAAATGCTCTGACATGGCAAAAGGCATAGAAATTCGCGAAGCCCATTTTCCGGGCCGGGCACCTATTGATGCATATGGCAATGGCGGCTTTCGCTTTGCAGATATGTCGCACAAGGGGTCTATTCTCTGTTTGCCGTCGGGTATTCATGGCTGGGACCCACAGACACCGCCAATTATATCGCGCCATGATCTGGGTGCCATTCTCGAGCAGGCGAACGATATAGAAATCCTCCTGGTCGGTACGGGTATGGATTTGCGCCGTATTCCGGAAGACGTGCGCGCTGTGCTTCGTGAACACCGTATTTCGTCCGATCCAATGAGCACAGGTGCTGCGGTCCGCACTTATAATGTGCTGCTCGCTGAAGATCGCGCAGTTGCCGCTGCACTGATTGCTGTAGACTGATTTTCATGAACCAGAATGAGGCACATTGCCTGGCGCTTCTGCGCGAAGCAGACCGGGATCGTTATCTTTCGGTGCTTTATGCGCCGGAGGATAAACGCGGCGCGCTTGCAGCACTTTACGCGTTCAATGCGGAAATCGCCCGCATTCGCGATCTGGTTCACGAGCCACTGCCTGGCGAAGTGCGTCTGCAATGGTGGCGCGATCTTATCAATGGCGAGGCAAGGGGCAGTGCAGATGCGCATCCTGTTGCCGCAGCTCTGATTGAAACAATCACCAAATATGATCTGCCGCGTTCTGCATTCGACAATTATTGCGAAGCGCGGATTTTTGACCTTTATGACGATCCGATACCAAGTAGGAACGATCTTGAAGGCTACTGTGGTGAGACCGCTTCCGCTCTCATTCAGCTGGCAGGTTTCATCCTCGACCGTGATGCAGCCCAGTCTCATGCTGAGACAGCGGGACATGCAGGCGTTGCGCAGGCTGTGACGGGTCTGTTGCGTCTGATGCCGATCCATCGGCGTCGCGGACAGCTTTATGTCCCTGCAGATATGTTACAGGCCGTTGGTGTGACGCGCGAGGCCTTCCTTGGCAATGAAGACAAGTCGGCACATGGGCGTGTGATTAGCGTGATGACGGCTCTCGCACGTGAACATCTCGTGATTTTTGAGAAATCCAGGCAGGCTTTGCCCAAAAGTCTCGCTCCGGCATTCTTACCGTTGGCGCTTGTCCCTGCTTATCTCAAGTCGATTGAACGACTGGGTGACAAAGCGGCCGATCAGGTTGCTGACCTCTCGGCCCTTCGCAAACAATGGCTGATGTTCAGAGCTGGTTTCTAAAAGATAAGGCGGTTTTCTTTTTCAAGAGAACCGCCTTAAGTCTTTGATTTACATTTTCTTTCAAAACTATGCGTTATTATCCAGCCATTCCTGGAAATCAGCGAGAGCGCGAGCAGACAATGCGCGCTTTTTAGCAATCGTCTTTTCCTTGCCGCGCAGACGCTTGCCTTCCGGCTTTGGAACGTCAATCGGCGGAAACAATCCGAAATTCACATTCATTGGCTGGAAAGAGCGCTTGCCGGGTTCTTCATCGTCAGCAACGATGTGACCGCCCGTGATGTGGCCGAGAAGCGCACCGAAAGCCGTGGTCTGTGGTGGCGCAACAGGCGTTTTTCCGAGCTTTTCAGCGGCGGTAAAACGTCCTGCAAGCAGGCCAATTGCAGATGATTCGACGTAGCCTTCGCAGCCGGTGATCTGGCCCGCAAAACGCAGGGATTGGCGCGATTTCAACCGAAGCACGTTATCAAGTAGCACCGGCGAATTGAGATAAGTGTTGCGATGCAGCCCACCAAGACGTGCGAACTCTGCATTCTCAAGGCCGGGGATCATCTTGAAGATACCGGTTTGCGAGCCGTATTTCAGCTTCGTCTGGAAACCGACCATATTGTAGAGCGTGCCAAGCGCATTATCCTGACGCAATTGCACGACCGCATAGGCTTTCACCGTCGGGTTATGCTCATTGGTAAGACCCATTGGCTTCATCGGCCCATGGCGCAATGTTTCGGCGCCGCGTTCGGCCATGACTTCAATCGGCAGGCAGCCGTCGAAATAGGGCGTACCTTCCCATTCCTTGAACTCAGTCGTATCGCCTTCGATCAGTGCTGCGACAAAAGCCTCATACTGGTCCTTATCCATGGGGCAGTTGATGTAATCCTTGCCGGTGCCTCCAGGGCCGACCTTGTCGTAGCGCGACTGGAACCAGCAAATATCCATATTGATCGAATCAAAATGCACAATCGGCGCAATCGCATCGAAAAATGCCAGTGCATCGGCCCCAGTCTGTGCCTGAATGGCTTCAGCCAGTGATGGCGCCGTCAGCGGGCCGGTTGCCACAATCGCCGTGCCCCATTCTTCCGGTGGCAGACCCGCGATTTCTTCGCGCTCAATGGTGATGAGTGGATGGGCTTCAAGTTTTGCGGTTACCGCCTGCGAAAAACCTTCGCGATCAACAGCCAAAGCACCGCCGGCTGGAACCTGATTTGCATCCGCACAAGCCATGATCAGCGAGCCTGCAAGGCGCATCTCGGCGTGGAGCACGCCTACAGCGTTGGTCTCTGCGTCATCCGAACGGAAAGAATTTGAACAAACCAGCTCTGCCAGCTGCTCTGTCTTATGCGCATCTGTGCCACGGACGGGACGCATTTCATGCAGGATAACAGGAACGCCTGCCTGCGCAATTTGCCACGCGGCTTCAGAGCCGGCGAGGCCGCCACCAACAACATGTACGGGGGAGAAATCGGTATCTTTTGACATGGCAAATCCCTTACCGCCTTTGCATGTCGCCTTCAATGGGAGATGAGCGTCAGAGGTTCGTAATTAGATGCCAGAAACACAAATGGCATCCGGCGCGGGAGGAGGTGCGACGGATGCCATTATTGTCAGACCGGAATTGGGAGGAGGAGAGACCGGTCTTGGTATCGCAAAGCATGGGAGGAGGAGTGCTTTGCGACGAACCGAGCCTGATGGGAGGAGGATTCAGGCTCAGGAAACTGAAATCTGATTAGCGTGCCTTGGACTGACGCGCTACATATGGGATGTCTGCGCGGGAAATGCCAAGGTCGTTAAGTTCGCGAGTCGAGAGCTGGTTCAGCTCGTTAACGGTATCGCGGTAACGGCGCCAGTTGTTGTAAGAGCGGAAGAGGTTCATGGTATTATTCCTTCATCGTTGAGGAACTGGTGATCAATTCATCTTGTTTGTTGCCCATTATATAACTCATTGTTTTCGCTACTTGCAGACCCGAGTTTGCATAGCTGCCTTGCGGGTTCTGCACGACGCGCTAAATCGATTAGACTGGTCAGGCACAAATTTGCCTCAAACTGATTTGCTCTAACTATTTGCCGACTGGCGAGTTTCCTATATGTTCTCAGCCACTTGGTAAGTTGGTGACATCAACGGATAGATTGTTCGGGAGTTGTTTTGTCGTTTTCAGTATCTGTAGAGCGCCTGATTGAGCGCTGGCAGCATGAAGGACTTATCGATGCTGAAACGGCATCGCGCCTGAATGTTGATCTCGAAAAACGTGGTCCCCGGTTCAGTCTCGGCTCGGTTCTCGCGACGCTTGGCGGATTATTGCTGGGAGCTGCGGTCATCATGCTGATTGCAGCGAACTGGCAGGACATGCCACGCATCATGCGCATTGGCCTGATCTTTGTATTGATCTGGGCTTGTTATCTCGGTGGGGCATGGCGGCAGTCGCGTGGCGACAGGCTATTGCCGCAAGCGCTTTATATAGTGGCGGCATCATCCTTTGGTGCGGGCATAGCGCTCGTCGGTCAGATGTATCATCTGTCGGGTGATGTGCATTCGGCAGCACTGGTCTGGGCAGGCGGTGTCTTGGCTTCTGCCTTCCTGTTGCGTTCGCCGGTGCTGACTGCTTTCGGTGCAGGAGTCGCATGCTTCTATCTGTCTACATATGCTTTCGATAATGACTATGGCGATCTCAGCTATCGCTGGATGGGGCCTTTTTTGGTTCTGGTGGGCGCGGGCGCTGCGCGTTTTACGCGATCTCGTCACGCTGCGCATCTCTGGTGCCTGTTTGTTTTGGGTTGGGCTGTTCTTCTTTATTCGGAACATGAAAGCCGAGCGATTCTCGGCATGATGTTGATAATCGGTATCGCCCTGATGCTGGCAGATGCATTTGCACATGAAGCTCTTCAAAAGCTGACGCGGTTTGCGCATCCTCTGGCTTCCTACGGCTTGCTGCTTGCTCTTCTGGCGCTTGGCATTCTTCAAGTCGACAAAATGATTTCCTCGATCTTCAACCAGGCCGTCACGCAAGACGTCGTCTATGGAATCCTCATTCTCGCGCTTTCCATCGGATCGCTGGCCATATGTGGACGTGACAACGGCAGCTTGCGCTCGATTGCTTACGCAGCCTTCTCAGTTGAAGTGCTTTACCTCGCCTTCACGACCGTCGGCTCGATGATCGGTACGTCTGGCTTCTTCCTCACTGCTGGCGTGCTGGTGTTACTGCTTGCGGCCTTTGTGCGTCGTATGGAGAGCAGGTTCGGGCGAAAGCGCGCAGTGGAGGTGCAGCCATGAGCATAATAAGAAGGAAATGGCTCTACGCGGGCGCGGTTATTACTGCAGTGCTGCAGACAGGCATTCTGTATGCGAGCATCGAGAAGCGGGCTTCGGTACTGCGTTCTGGCCATGAGATTGTGTTGCAGACGCGGCCTGTTGATCCTCGCGATCTGATGCGCGGCGATTATGTGATCCTTGGCTATGATATTACATCGATTGATCGCAAGATTATTCAGGGGACCCCTGCCGACGGTTCTCGCACTGTTTATGTCGCGGTGAAGCCTGACGACAAAGGAATATGGAATATTTCGCGCGCGTCGTTCACGCCGTTTGCAGACTTAGCTTCTGATGAAGCTCAGATTCGCGGACAATCGACCTACGCCATCTCCGATTTCCCGGATGCGACAATCAACATGCGTTACGGCATAGAACGCTATTACGTACCCGAAGGTGAGGGCCGTGTAATAGAGGATAGCCAGCGTGATTTGGATATCACTGCGGTAGTTGCCGTCGATGATACGGGCACCGCTGTGATGAAAGCTTTGCGCGATAACGGCAAGCAACTTTACCAGGAGCCGCTCTATTAATATCGCCCTTGAAGAAAAGGGGCTTGGCTAAGGCTATAAGATCGCTATATAGGGGCGGACAGAACGAAAGCGCTTCGGCTTGAAAGAGCTGGCAAATCAATGCCGGTAAAACGGCTTTTTTCCTTTGAACCGGGAAAATTGAATGATATAGAGACGCGCGCTTTCGAGAGGCGGTTCAATATCTGAGGCGAATTTAGTGCATTCGGTGGAGTGCACTTCGGTTCAGAGGCGGATATGGCGAAATTGGTAGACGCACCAGATTTAGGTTCTGGCGGGAGACCGTGGGGGTTCGAGTCCCTCTATCCGCACCAACTGCCTTAAGGCAAAAGAATTTCTCTCCCGCGACGAGGCATAAGCGCCGGTAACGGCGGGACAATGACAAGAAGTGAAGGTTTGAACATGCAGGTTACCGAAACGCTCAATGAAGGGCTGAAGCGCGAGATTAAAGTCGTGGTTCCGGCCGGAGATCTCGAAGCCAAGCTCGCTGAGCGGCTCGAAACTGCGCGTGGTCGCGCCAAGATCAATGGTTTCCGTCCAGGCAAAGTGCCAACGGCACACCTGCGCAAGACCTACGGCAAGTCCTTCATGGCTGAGATCGTGAACGAAATCCTCAACGATTCGTCGCGCTCGATCCTCGCTGAGCGCAACGAAAAGTCGGCAACCCAGCCAGTCGTTTCTATGTCGGAAGACGAAAAAGAGGCCGAACAGGTTCTCGACGGCAAGGCTGATTTCGTTTTCTCGCTAAACTACGAAGTTCTGCCAGCTATCGAAGTCAAGGATTTCTCGAAGATCGCGGTAACCCGTGAAGTCGTAGACATCGCTGATGAAGAAGTTGACGAACAGGTTAAGCGCGTTGCTTCATCGACCCGCACTTTTGAAACCAAAAAGGGCAAGGCCGAAAATGAAGATCGCGTAACGATCGACTATCTCGGCAAGCTTGATGGCGAACCATTTGATGGTGGCGCAGACACTGATGCGCAGCTCATCCTCGGTTCGGGTCAGTTCATTCCCGGCTTTGAAGAGCAGCTCGTTGGCGTCAAGGCTGGCGATGAGAAGGTCATCAACGTAACTTTCCCAGCTGAGTATGGCGCAGCCCATCTCGCAGGTAAGGAAGCAACCTTCGACATCACCGTGAAGGAAGTTGCCAAGCCAAACGAACTCGTTCTCGACGACGAAACCGCAAAGAAGCTCGGCATCGAATCGCTTGAGCGTCTGCGTCAGGTTGTTCGTGAGCAGATCGAAAGCCAGTACGGCCAGATCACTCGTCAGAAGGTAAAGCGTCAGATTCTCGACGCTCTCGATGGCGATTACCAGTTCGAAACCCCAGAGAAGCTTGTTGACGCAGAATTCAACAACATCTGGCAGCAGATCAACTTCGACCTGCAGCAGGCTGGCCGCACGTTCGAAGACGAAGAAACCACTGAAGAAGCTGCTCGCGAAGAATATCGCAAGCTTGCTGAACGTCGCGTTCGCCTCGGTCTGGTTCTCTCCGAAATCGGTGAAAAGGCTGGCGTAGAAGTTTCTGAAGAAGAACTGCAGCGCGCTGTTTACGATCAGGTACGTCGTTACCCAGGTCAGGAAAAGGAAATCTACGAATTCCTGCGCAAGACGCCGGATGCCGTTGCTAACCTTCGCGCACCGATCTTTGAAGAAAAGGTCGTTGACCATCTGCTCGCAAACATCAACGTGACCGACAAGAAGGTCTCGAAGGAAGAGCTTACTGCAGAAGACGAAGATGATGCGTCGGAAGCAAAGCCAGCCAAGAAGGCTGCTGCTAAGAAGAAAGCCGCTCCTAAGAAGAAGGCAGAAGACAAGTCTGAAGAGGCTTAATTCTTCTTTTCTCCAATTTAATAAAAAGGCCGCGCACAGCGCGGCCTTTTTATTTGTAGTTTAATCCGCGATCGAAGGAGCTATGACGTGATCAATTTGCCATATCTTCATTTGGCGCTGACGATGCAGGAAGAGCCACGTAAACCTGTGTGGCCGACAGATGTTGCGATAGGTGCATTCTCTGGAGAATATGCTCAGCGCACCCATGCATTGCTGGTCAATTCCTATATGAATGGAGGCGGTTCAGTAGCGGATTTTGAAACGTGGCACCGTGGATTGATCTCAGATAGCGAGTATGATCCGGACTTTGTTGTCCCGGTACTGGATCGGTCTGATCGAGTTATCGCTTTTGTGCAATGCTGGAACAGCGCCTTTATAAAGGATCTGGTTGTCGATCCAGACAGGCGACGAGAAGGAATAGGCGAGGCGCTACTGCTCCACGTTCTTGGGCTTTTCTTTCACCGTGGACAGCATAAAGTCAGTTTGAAAGTTGAACCGAACAATCCCTCTGGTGCTGAACGGCTTTACAGACGAATTGGTTTTGACGACGTTCTTTCGGCCTAAAAGCCTATGAATCCCTGAGCAAATTGCCGTGAATGGCAGAGAAGGCTTGCCAGTCTCCCCCGTTTGTTTTAGCCAAAGTCAGATAGAATTTTTGCTGCGCATTGCGTCGCACAGGAAGAGATAGACGAGTTACTATGACCCTTATTGATACGCGTACGCCCGAACCAAAACGCTTCATCTCTGGCGCCACCGGCGACTGGGAAATCGTCATTGGCATGGAAGTCCACGCTCAGGTCACGTCCGAGTCGAAACTGTTCTCAGGCGCTTCTACATCGTTTGGCGCAGCTCCGAATGCCAATGTGTCTCTGGTTGATGCGGCGATGCCGGGCATGTTGCCTGTCATTAATGTGGAATGCGTCAAGCAGGCCGTGCGTACGGGTATCGGCCTCAATGCGCAGATCAATCTGAAGTCGGTATTCGACCGCAAGAACTACTTCTATCCCGATCTGCCGCAGGGTTATCAGATTTCGCAGTTCAAGCAGCCGATTGTTGGCGAAGGCAAGATCATGATCTCGGTCGGCCCCGACAATAAGGGGCAGTTCGAAGATGTCGAGATCGGCATTGAACGGCTCCATCTCGAACAGGATGCCGGCAAGTCGATTCACGATCAGCATCCGACGATGTCTTATGTTGATTTGAACCGCTCTGGCGTGGCGCTGATGGAAATCGTCTCCAAACCTGACCTGCGTTCGTCTGATGAGGCCCGTGCCTATTTGACCAAGCTGCGCACGATTGTCCGTTATCTCGGCACTTGCGATGGCAATATGGACGAAGGCTCAATGCGTGCCGACGTGAACGTTTCCGTGCGTCGTCCAGGTGGTGAGTTCGGCACACGTTGCGAAATCAAGAACGTCAATTCCATCCGCTTTGTCGGGCAGGCCATTGAATATGAAGCACGTCGCCAGATCGGTATTCTGGAAGATGGCGGCTCTATCGATCAGGAAACCCGCCTGTTTGATCCTGTAAAAGGTGAAACGCGTTCGATGCGCTCGAAGGAAGAAGCGCACGATTATCGCTATTTCCCGGATCCAGATCTTTTGCCGCTTGAATTCGATCAGGCATTTGTCGATGCGCTTGCCGCTGAATTGCCGGAACTGCCAGACGTCAAGAAAGACCGCCTCGTCGAAAAACTCGGCATTTCGATCTATGACGCATCGATTCTGGTCACTGAAAAAGCCATCGCTGACTATTATGAAGCGGTTGCTGAAGGCCGCGACGGTAAGGCCGCTGCGAACTGGGTCATCAATGATCTTCTTGGCGCGCTGAACAAGGCCGGCAAGGACATTGAAGAATCGCCAGTTTTGCCAGATCAGCTTGGTGCGATTATCGATCTCATCAAGGACGGCACGATTTCCGGCAAGATCGCCAAGGATCTGTTCGAGATCGTCTGGAACGAAGGTGGTGATCCGAAGAGCCTCGTTGAAGAACGCGGCATGAAGCAGGTTACTGACACCGGCGCTATCGAAAAGGCAGTTGACGATATCATCGCAGCTAACCCGGACAAGGTTGAGCAGGCCAAGGCAAAGCCAACAATGGCTGGTTGGTTCGTTGGTCAGGTGATGAAGGCAACAGGTGGTAAGGCTAACCCGCAGGCCGTCAACGATCTGGTCAAGTCCAAGCTTGGGATTGAAGAATAATGTGGGTTCGCAGCGCCAGTGAAGCCGATCTGAAGGCTGTTCATGAACTGCTGGTTTCAACCTGGCACGCGACCTTTGACGATATTATTGGCCGAGAGATGGTGAATACCGTTACCGGTCAATGGCATTCCGTTGCAGCTTTGAAAGCCAATCTGAAAAAGCCATACTCGGAATTCATCGTTGCCGATAATGGCGCAGGCGGCATCGATGGAATGGCTTTCGCAAGTCAGACTGGCGATGGCAAAGCCTCGCTTCATCAGCTTTATGTTCGCCCTGATGCGCAGGTGCAGGGTATTGGCACCATGCTTTTGGCAGAAGTTGAAATGGCCTTTCCCGGTGTAAATACGATGCGGCTTGAAGTGATCGAGCGGAATGTAAAGTCAGTCCGCTTCTATGAACGCAAGGGCTATGCACAGGTCGGCCGTAGCGAAGATTGGGGCGACCCCAATTGCAAGGAGCCGGTGCTTATTATGGAAAAGTCTCTTGAAGGCTGGTCTATGTAAAAAGCATTTCCAGCAAAAGTGCGAAGCGGTTTTGCGTGAGGATAATGCCTAGAAACA
The DNA here is from genome assembly GCF_029909885.1 of Ochrobactrum sp. AN78. Lineage (NCBI taxonomy): Bacteria > Pseudomonadati > Pseudomonadota > Alphaproteobacteria > Hyphomicrobiales > Brucellaceae > Ochrobactrum > Ochrobactrum sp. AN78. The sequence goes on along the minus strand of NZ_JASAMU010000006.1, from coordinate 34,643 downwards.
AAGCATTTCCAGCAAAAGTGCGAAGCGGTTTTGCGTGAGGATAATGCGTAGAAACAAAGCATTTTCAGCAAAAGTGCGAAGCGGTTTTGCGTAGGATAATGCGACACGTAAATTCGGCCTGTAGCTGCATCATACTCTTGTGACAGCGGCAACTTGCCCCTTGCCTTGGTCTTTCGATAGGGCCATAAGCGTTCAAAACCCAGCAGTCACTCTGCCTGTGGCGAAAACGGATCTGGATAGGTCATGAAGAAATTTCTTATACAAGTCTTCACCTGGTGGAATGGCCAGACGCTCGGCACCCGCCTTCATACGTGGCGCAAGGGCGAGCGCGTGGGCGAAGACGAGTTCGGCAATGTCTACTATCAGGGTGGCAAGGACTCTGAAGGTCGCACACGTCGTTGGGTCATTTTCAATGGCTATGCAGAAGCAAGCGCAATTCCTCCGGGTTGGCATGGCTGGATGCATCACCGCGTTGATACACCGCCAAGCAAGGAAGATTACCAGCCGCGCGACTGGCAGAAGCCACATTTGCAGAACCTCACGGGTTCACCGCTGGCGTATCGCCCAAAAGGTTCGATCGCTATTCCGGGTACGCAACCTGCTGAGCGTCCGCGTGTGACCGGCGAATACGACGCCTGGACACCAGGCAACTAAAATACCGAAACTGTGGTCCGGCGTGACATTTCACGCCGGATTTTTCATCTCCGATTGCCAGTTTGCAAAAGGTTTTGAGGATAGAGGTGCCGCACAGGCGCTGTGGGTTCATTGCTGCTTGCAGCAGGGCAACGAATCGTCACATTTCATGCTTAGGAATTATTCCGGCTTTTTAATTCACCATTTTGATGCGGATATCCGTTTTGACGAAGCATTCTCCCGGCAGGGCTGGCAATGGAAAGAACTGGATCAGCAAGGTGGCACAGGTTGCCCTGATCGCGCTTCTTTCAAGCACAAGCGGTATTCAGCTTGCTCGGGCCGAACGGATATCAAACCCAGTGGCCGAGTTTTCGGGGCTGGACAAGATTACAGGTCGCATCACGAGTTTTGACGTTTATATCAACGAGACTGTGCAATTTGGTGCGCTGCAGGTGACGCCAAAAGTTTGCTATTCCCGCACCGAAAATGAAGCGCCACGCACCGATGGCTTCGTCGAAGTCGATGAAATTACGCTGGATCGTAAGATCAGACGTATTTTCACGGGTTGGATGTTTGCCGATAGTCCCGGTCTCAATGCTGTTGAGCACCCGATTTATGACGTGTGGTTGAAGGACTGCAAGCAGAAGTCTGAAGTTCCGCCACCGGATCAGCGTAAATAATTAAGCGAAGACGCACTGCCAAAAGCCAAACGATTGTGATGGCGCAGTTTAAATAAAACTGCCCGATACATCGTCAGAACGTAGCGTCGCCCTGAAGCGCTTGCTCAAGCATCACTTCGTATTTTTTACGCCTTACCTCTATAGCACCGAAGCGCTCCAGATGAGCGGTTGTGAATTGCGTATCGAGCAGGACGAACCCTTGCCGGTTCAGATGTTCCACCAGATAGGCAAGGCAAACCTTTGAGGCATCGCGTTTCCGTGTAAACATGCTCTCGCCAAAGAATGCGCGGCCAAGCGTGACGCCATAAAGCCCACCGACAAGTTGTCCGTCATGCCATGCTTCGACCGTGTGACAATGTCCAGCTTCAAACAGCTTGCCGTATGCTTCGCGGATCGGACCATTGATCCATGTGCGTGCACGCTCACCGAAGCCACTTGCGCAGCCGTCGATAACGCCCTCGAAATCACTATCGAGCCTGATCTCAAAAATAGCTTGTCGGATTGTTTTTTGCAGGCTTTTCGGGATGTGAAAGCCATCAAGCGGGATGATGCCGCGCTTCTCAGGACGAACCCAGAAAATCTCCGGATCATCCGCTTCTTCGGCCATCGGGAAAACCCCGGTGGAATAGGCCCGCAGGAGCAGTTCCGGCTCGATCGAATAGTCGTCCGGGGAAGCTCCTGCGGTCACTTTACTTATGCACCTGGTGTTTCTGACTGCTTGGCCAGATATTTTTCCAGCCAATGAATGTCATAGTCGCCATTGGCAATGTCCTGATTGGAAATCAGGTCCTGGAACAGGGGCAGGGTCGTCTTGACGCCATCGACCACGAATTCATCAAGCGCACGACGCAGACGCATCATGCATTCGACACGGTTGCGACCGTGTACGATGAGCTTGCCGATAAGGCTGTCATAGTAAGGCGGGATGCGGTAGCCGGAATAGACGCCCGAATCCACGCGAATGCCAAGACCGCCTGGAGTGTGGTAATGCGTGATAAGACCCGGTGATGGCGTAAAGTTACGCGGATCTTCAGCATTGATGCGGCACTCGATAGCGTGACCCGAGAAGCGCACATCGTCCTGCTTGACCGAAAGGCCGAGACCAGCGGCCACACGAATCTGCTCATGAACAAGATCGATGCCGGTGATGGCTTCGGTGACCGGATGTTCCACCTGCAAACGGGTGTTCATTTCAATGAAATAGAACTCACCGTTTTCATAAAGGAATTCGATCGTACCCGCACCGCGATAGCCGAGATCGGCCACAGCGTTGGCGCAGATCATGCCGATCTTGTGGCGTGCTTCTGCGTTGAGCGCTGGAGAATTGGCTTCTTCCCAGACCTTCTGGTGTCGGCGTTGCAAGGAGCAGTCGCGTTCGCCCAGATGGATTGCGTTACCAGCACCGTCGCCCATAACCTGAACTTCGATGTGACGCGGCTTTTCGAGATACTTCTCGATGTAGACGGCGTCGTCACCAAATGCTGCACCGGCTTCGGTACGAGCGGTTGAGAGCGCTACAGAGAGGTCTTCCTCGGTTTTCGCGACCTTCATACCGCGTCCACCACCACCAGCAGATGCCTTGATGATGACAGGGTAGCCGATTTCCTTGGCAACGCGAGCAGCTTCAACATCATCGGTAACGCCACCGTCCGAACCCGGCACGACAGGAATACCAAGGCGCTTTGCAGTGCGCTTGGCTTCAATCTTGTCACCCATGATGCGGATATGCGATGAGGTTGGTCCGATGAAGGTAATGCCATGTGCTTCAAGAATTTCAGCAAACTTGGCATTTTCCGACAGGAAGCCGTAGCCCGGATGGATTGCATCCGCGCCTGTGATTTCGCAGGCGGCAACGATTTGATGAATATTCAGATAGCTGTCGCGTGATGGAGGAGGTCCAATGCAAACGCTTTCGTCCGCAAGGCGAACGTGCATTGCATCAGCATCTGCCGTTGAGTGAACTGCGACCGTCTTGATGCCCAGCTCTTTACAAGCTCTGAGCACACGAAGAGCGATTTCGCCACGATTGGCTATGAGTATCTTTTGAAACATTGCGCTTTGCTGCCCGTTCATTGAATAAGCCGAAGTTCTTCTGACCAGATGGTCGTCTTATTCGATGACGACGAGCGGCTCGCCGAATTCTACAGGCGCTGCATCTTCAATCAGAATAGCCTTGACCGTACCGGCGCGTGGAGCGGCGATCTGGTTCATGGTCTTCATAGCTTCGATGATGAGAAGGGTCTGGCCTTCCTTAACCTGGGTCCCAACTTCAATGAAGTTGCGTGCTCCAGGGGCAGGGGCGAGATAGGCGGTTCCAACCATAGGCGAAGGCACGGCGTTCTTCGACAGCTCTGCCTTGGTTGGTTCAGCGGCAACAGCAGCGACTGGTGCTGCGGCAGCTACTGGTGCAGCCTGCATTACGGTGGCAGCAGCCTGAACCGTTACCTTGCGCGAAACGCGAATACGCAGATCGCCATGCTCGACTTCGATGTCGGTCAGGTCGGTTTCATTGAGGATGTCCGCGAGATCGCGGATGGTTTCCTTGTCGATGACGGAAGTTTTGCTGGACATATTAGGCCCCTTTTACGCTTTGCCCGTTGTTTTCTTCTTCTTTGGCAATTGCCGCGAGTGCGCGCAGGCCGAGCAGGTATCCTTCCGCGCCAAAGCCGCAGATGACGCCTTTGGCGACTGCGGAGACATAGGAGTGATGCCGGAAAGCTTCACGCGCATGAATGTTCGACAGATGCACTTCCACGACCGTAACTTTGGCCGAGCGGATTGCATCATGAATAGCAACCGAAGTGTGGCTGTAAGCAGCTGGGTTAATCAGGACATAGGCGTTTTTATCACCCGCTTCCTGAATCCAGCTAACCAGATCACCTTCATAATTGGTCTGGCGAAAATCGACCTCAAGACCCAGTTGTTCAGCCTCACGCTTGCAGCTCGCTTCGATATCATCGAGCGTTGCCACACCGTATATGCCAGGCTCACGCTTCCCTAGAAGATTGAGATTGGGGCCATTCAGAACAAAAACTGTTTTCACCATATTCGTCCGTGGTCGATAACGGGCCTATTACGAAATTTCGATTACACTTCGCATTCCATATAGAGGGCTTGGATGCAAGTCGAAACCCTCTAATTCAATGCTAATGTTTCACCACAGCGTTTTTCCCGCTATTCTTTGTGGAATGGACGCAATATGTGGCAAAAATAGTTATTTCCGCGATATGATTTATTGATCGCATCTCGTGTGATGTATGCGAGCACCCACGAGACACGGTTCTAATCAAATCAGCTTTTGCTTGCTGCGCGTGCAGCGGCGATTCTTTCAATCAGGCCTTCCGCACCGATCGCGCCCGGAACAAGCTCGTTTCCGATGATATAGGATGGCGTGCCGGTGATGTTAAGCTTGCTGGCGAGCTGATAGGTGCTCTGGAAAGAACCGGTGATCGCCGGGTCCTTCATTTTCTCACGCAGCTTTGCTTCGTCAGCACCCAACTTGACCGCGTCAACAATCGCAGACTCTTCAGTGGCGCGTTCTTGTGCTCCGAGCAACACTTCGTGATACTCAGCATATTTGTCTGGCATTAGCGCTCTGAAGGCTTGTGCTACGATGTGCGCCCGCATGGAATCCGGACCGAGGATAGGGAATTCTTTCATCACGAAACGGACGTTCGGATCGTTCTTGAGGATGGCTTCCATGTCTGGCAATGCGCGTTTGCAATAGCCGCAATTGTAATCGAAGAACTCAACAACAGTCACATCACCATTCGGATTGCCAAAAACAGCATCATGGGGTGAATTGTAAAGTTCGTCCTGGCTGGAAGCCAATACGTCCTTGATTTGCGCCTGTGCAGCTTGAGCCTGCTTTGTTTCAAGTGCTGTCTGCACTTCAATCATGATTTCAGGGTTCTGCAACAGATAGTTGCGAACGATGTTTTCAACAGCCTGCTGTGACATGTCAGATGAAGCGGGGGCTGCAATAGGTGCTGCAGCGACAGGTGCTGGTTGTTGATGGGCAGTGCCTGCATAATAACCAGCGGCGAGAGCAGCAGCGCCAACCACGACACCCGCAATCGAGCCTAAAATTACATTCTTCATACCGATCACTTTCATACGTTCTGAAAATCCGCTTGGGATATCGCTACAGCATTGGCCCAAAAATCGGAATCGATTTTTTGGAAAGCACGATGCGTAGATTCAATAGTTTAGAGCGCCCTTGTGTGGCGCCCAAGAGGGCGCACGGCGATCTAGAGCATGTCTCCCAAAAGTGGGAACCGATTTTGGGAGACATGCGTATAAACAAACAGTGAGACGCATTTTCTACGATTCATCTTAAACAGGAAATGCTCTAAGGCGTTATCCGCGCGTATTACTTTTTTGCTTTGGCGTTGATGATATCCTGCGCACGCATCCAGTCCGGCGATCCGGATTTCATCTGTTTTTGTGCACGGATCGCAAAAATCTGAGCCTGCTGTAGCTTGCCGGAATAATAGTTCATGTCGGCTGTGGCAAGGTCTGCACGCGCCATATCACCCGATTGGCCGTAAGCCTGGGCGAGATAGCCATATCCGCCCGGAAATTCAGGGTCGGCTGCAATGCCTGCTCTGATCTCTTTGATTGCGGTCGGCATATTCGCTTTTGATCCCGTCAACATCAAAGCGCGACCATAGCTCATCCGAAGAAGCGGGGACTTGCGTGTGTCGAGTGCAACGGCACGTTGGAAAGCCTTGGCAGCGCCCTGAGGATTGTTGGCTTTGATCAGAACTTCCCCCATCATTTCCTGAAAATATGGGTTCTTGGGCTGCTCTTTAATGAGTGCATCAAACTTGGGAAGAGCAGAACGCGCCGAGCCATTCAGATATGTTGTAATAGCACTGCCGTAGCGCGCGGGTAATCCGCCAGGGTTCCCCCTGAACATGCGTTGCAATGCGCCCATATTGTTGGAATAGGCAGCAATTTTTGCGCGCGCCATATCATGTCTGAGCTGAAGAGCTGCGGAATCCGTCTTGTTGTAGTTGGGGCTCTTTTTGGCAAGCTCCTCAAGATTGGAAATGCGCTCGCGTGGCAAAGGATGGCTGATGCGATACTGATCAATCTGTGTACCCGACAGCGAAAGCGCCGAGGCAAAACGCTGGAACGTATCAAGCATGCCCTTCGTGGATTGACCGGTGGCATTTAGGTAGTTCACAGCCAGTCGATCTGCAGTCATTTCTTCGGTGCGCTGATAGCTGAGCAGGCTGCGCATTGCCATTTCTGTGCTGCCCATGGCGATGCCGCCACCGGCACCCGCGGCCGCACCGCTGCCAGACGCTGCACCAGCAACGCCAGCGCCTACACCGAGAAGCATGCCTATAACGGCCATCGTGCGCGCACGGCTCAGCTGTTCGCGCAAGCGGTCCTGATGTCCACCAGCTATGTGTCCAGCTTCATGCGCGATAACGCCGATGATTTCGTTGGGAGTTTCAGCCTGCATGATCGCGCCTGTATTGATGAAAATACGACGGCCGTCGACAAAGGCGTTGAAGCTCTGAGAATTGACGAGAATAACACGGACACCACGTCCGCCTAATCCGGCGACTTTAAGGATCGGCGCTGCATAATCGGCGACAAGCGCTTCAATTTCAGCATCGCGCACGATGGGAACACCACCGCCGCGTGATTGGGCCTGAACAGGCAGAACGCCTGTCACCGCGACAGCAAGCGCTGCAAAGGCAGCAACTGAACGACGCATTACATTCTGAAAAGAAAACGCTTTGGTCATGAAAGTTGCAGTCATGCTCCCCATAGTGCTCCTCATCCTGCTCAAACGAAACAAAAGCGAATCTTACAAATCAGGCCTAGTTTAAGGACTTTATATCAATCTTCATCGCTGTTTTTACTACAGCGCTGTTGCTTTACCAATCCGGCGATTATAGGGCGGGTGAGTTGCATTGCATTCCCGCTTTTTTGGAGGCTAAGTTGAATACTCTTTCCAACCGTAGCGCAGTTGAACCGTTTCACGCCATGGATGTTCTGGCGGAGGCCAATCGTCGCCGTGCTGCGGGCCATCCGATTATTTCGATGGCAGTTGGGCAGCCAGCAGACCCGGCACCGCAAATCGTGCGGCTGGCTGCAGATCGCGCCTTGAAAGATGGCCGTATCGGTTATACCGATGCTCTTGGGCTGATAGAGCTGCGCGAAGCAATTGCCGCGCATTATGCTGACAATTATGGCGTAACCGTATCGCCTGAACGTATTGCGATTACGACAGGGTCATCGGCCGCGTTCAATCTGGCGTTTCTTGTCTATTTCGATCCAGGCGATCGCGTTGCAATCACGCGTCCGGGTTATCCCGCCTACCGCAACATTCTGACAGCGCTTGGTCTTGAAGTCGTAGAGATAGCCAATGAGGGTGGAGCATCCGGCGCATTGACAGCCAAAGCGCTTGCTGCTGCCCATGCTGAAAAGCCGCTCAAAGGTGTGCTGTTTGCAAGTCCCGCAAACCCGACGGGTGCAGTGATCGACAAGCCTGAATTAAAGGCGATCATAGAGACTGCCCGCGATCTTGGCATCCGCGTGATTTCGGATGAGATCTACCACCGTCTTTCTTATGAAACAGAAGACGTTACAGCACTTGAGATTTCGGATGACGTGACGATTATCAATTCGTTTTCGAAATATTATTGCATGACCGGCTGGCGCATCGGCTGGATGGTTCTGCCAAGTGCAGACGTTCGGGCTATCGAACGCCTCGGACAGAGCCTCTATATTTCGGCACCTGAATTATCCCAGCGCGCTGCAATCGAAGCTTTTCATGCGACAGCAGAACTCGAACGTGTGAAGGACCGCTATCGGCAGAACCGCCAGATTTTGCTCGATCATCTTCCTCGAATGGGACTGAGCCTTGCGGCACCCATGGATGGTGCGTTCTACGCCTATTGTGATGTTTCGCGTTTCACCAATGACAGCATGGAATTTGCACGCCGTATGATTGCTGAAACCAATATTGCGGCTACACCCGGACGCGACTTCGATCCGGTTGATGGGCATCGCACCATGCGCTTTTCCTATGCTGGCAAGGTAGAGGAAATGCAGGAAGTGGTCCGTCGCCTCGAAGAATGGCTTCCACAACAAAAAGCCTGAATAGAAAATCGATAAAGCAAAAAGAAAACCGGCGTTTCCGCCGGTTTTCTTATATTACGTATTAAGCGGGCAGGGCTTAGAAAAAGCCCTTTTTCTGCCACCAGCCACCACGCTTTGGCTTCTGCTCTTCGGTTTCACTCGAGGTGACGACGGGCTCGGAAACCTTCTGTGGTTCAGCAGCAGGAGCAACTTCGGTCTCAGCAACAGCTTCTTCCACTTCCGGCTTGGCGGCTGCCTTGCGGGTGCGGCGCTTTGGCTTGATCTCTTCTGCTTCTTCAGCCGGTGCGGCCGCTTCTACAGGAGCTTCTTCCTCTGCGAGCTTCTTACGCGAACGTGTCTTGCGCGCGGGCTTTGCAGGCTCTTCTACTGCTTCGACTGCAACAACTTCGTCCGAAGCAACCTCTTCGCTTTTCGCAGCCTTGCGGCCACGTGGCTTGCGAGTTGGCTTTGCAGGCTTTTCGCCAGCTTCAGCAGCTGATGCTTCAACAGCCGGAACCACCTCAACCGTGACCGTTTCAACAGCAACGGCTTCACTGATGACTGCTTCAGCAGCTTTTTCTTCTGCCTTTGGCGGGAAGACGGGCGTGTAGCCTACTGGCTCAGCATCAGGTACTTTCTTGGCCTGAATTTCGTCTTCGCGACGGTTCTTGCGTCCGCCACGGCGACCACGGCGACGCTTCTTGCGACGATCTTCTTCGCTCAGCGAAGCGTTGCTCTGAGGGCTGGTATCTTCGTCCTCATCGCCATCTTCGTCCGCGCCTTCTGCACCGGATTCAGTCTGTTCCGTCTGTTCGCGATCACGACCACCGCGACGGCGGCGACGACGACGACGCTTGCGATCGCCTTCTTCGCTGCTTTCTTCGCGAGCTTGTGGTTCAGCCTTGATTTCTTCTTCGGCTTCGTCGTCCTCAAGCGGAATTTCAGGATCTTCGAAATCATCTTCATAAACCATCGGCTGCACAGGCTGAATGGTTACAGGACGTGTCGAAGGTGCGCCCTTGTCGATGACGAAATGCTGATGACCAACGCTTTCATCTGCGTCAATGCTGATATTGGCGCCGAAACGACCTTCCAGATCAGCCAACAGCTGGCGCTTGTTGTTCAGCACATAAAGAGCCGATGCGGCAGGGGTGCGAACGACGATGTCGTAACCCGAATGACGCAGGAGATAATCTTCAATGCCACGGATGATATGCAGAGCCATTGAGGAGTCAGAACGGATATGTCCTGTACCGCCGCAATGCTGGCAAACCTGCATCGTGCTTTCAAGAACCGATGCGCGGATACGCTGGCGCGACATTTCGAGAAGGCCGAAATGCGAAATGCGGCCCACCTGAATGCGAGCCCGGTCGTCCTTGAGGCAATCCTTCATCTTCTTTTCGACAGCGCGATTGTTGCGCTTTTCTTCCATGTCGATGAAGTCGACAACGATCAGACCGGCAAGGTCGCGCAGACGCAGCTGACGCGCGACTTCTTCGGCCGCTTCCAGATTGGTCTGGAGAGCCGTGTCTTCGATCGAATGTTCGCGGGTTGAACGACCCGAGTTAACATCTATCGCAACCAGCGCTTCGGTCTGGTTGATAATGAGATAGCCGCCGGATTTCAGCGTTACCTGTGGCAGAAGCATACGATCAAGCTGTGCTTCAAGGCCATAGCGCGTGAAGACAGGAACTGGTTCGCGGTAAGGCTGAACGACCTTGGCATGGCTCGGCATGAGCATGCGCATGAAGTCTTTCGCTTCGCGATAACCGTTTTCACCTGCGACCAGAATCTCGGTGATGTCTTTATTATAAAGATCACGGATCGAGCGCTTGATCAGGCTGCCTTCCTCATAAACGAGGGCAGGCGCAGTCGATTGCAGCGTCAGCGAACGCACGTTCTCCCACATGCGCATCAGATATTCATAATCGCGCTTTACTTCGGCTTTGGTGCGGTTAGCACCTGCCGTACGCAGGATCACGCCCATGCCCTGCGGCACTTCGAGTTCCTTGACGATTTCCTTGAGACGCTTGCGGTCCTGCGGATTGATGATCTTGCGCGAAATACCACCACCGCGAGCGGTGTTTGGCATCAAGACGGAATAGCGACCAGCGAGCGACAGATAGGTCGTCAGAGCAGCGCCCTTATTGCCGCGCTCTTCCTTGACCACCTGTACCAGAATGATCTGGCGGCGCTTGATGACTTCCTGAATGTTGTACTGACGGCGATTGGTGCGGCTATGCGAAGGAAGTTCTTCCATCGCATCCTCGGAACCAACCGATTCAACCATGTCTTCTTCGTTCTCGACTTCCGAATCGTCGTCATCGTCACCATTGTCAGCGTCGATGGCTTCTGAAATGACATGGCCAGCCTGCTTCATCAGTGCGATGGCTGGCGTACCTGGTACATAGTTTGCAAAATCAGGTCCGACTGGTTCTGCAGCAGGCAGGCCGTTACGGGCTACGTTTGATTGCGAATCACCATTCTGACCATCACGACGTCCGCGACGGCGATGGCGACGCGAACGATCGTTGTTCTTGGCCTTTGGTTCGTCTTCGTCGTCTTCGCTCCGGGCAGCTTTGGCTTCCGCTTCGAGCAAGGCCAAACGATCAGCAACAGGGATCTGATAATAATCCGGATGGATTTCAGAAAAAGCGAGGAAGCCATGGCGATTGCCGCCATATTCCACGAAAGCAGCCTGAAGAGAGGGTTCGACGCGGGTGACGCGTGCGAGATAAATATTACCCTTTAGCTGCTTCTTGTGCTCTGACTCGAAGTCGAATTCTTCAATCTTGTTGCCACGCGTTACGATGACGCGGGTCTCCTCCGGGTGGGAGGCATCTATAAGCATTTTGTTGGACATTAGTGTCTTTCCTGCCGGCGCTAGGACGCAAGCCGCGTGCGCCGGACGAAACCCTGAAGGCTGTCGTCCTGGCTGGGATGCATCTGCCGAATGATATTGGGTTCGTCGGAATAAAAGCTGCTGTCCTTACGCGCGATGGCCTCGTGGCGATCACGGTCTTCAGGCTTGCAATGGTCAGTCTTGCTTGACCCATAGCTGTTCCGAACGAAACGACCTCATATATGACCCGAAAAAGCCGGGCCGACCTCTTTGCTCTTTCAGAGCGCTGGCGACAGCGCGTATCAATGCGCAGTCGGCCGATTAAAAAACGGAGGCGGCAGGGGAGCCGTATTCCGTTGAATTCTGTGCGGGTTATTGGGTGGCGAACTCAATACGCCACTGTTTTTGCTATCTTTCCTCGCGCTCCGTTTAAAAACCGGCAAACGATTCTGACAGCTACTCCATAACCTACCTTAGCTTTTATGGTGTCGTTTGAACTATGACAAGTATGAATATCAGTTGACACCTTCATCGTAATTTTGCCGAAAGGTGATTATAGAGGTCAAAACCACCCGCCGAGGCCGTGGAACGCGGGGAGAAAAGCCTTCGTTAACCATAATTTTGTACGGATAGATTTATGAAATGCGCGCAATCACAGGCTATGGCTTAAATGTCTGATCCAAGATTATTCCATAATATTTAGATCGCGATTACGGATGCATTCTCTGAGTAATAAAAACGGTTCTCAAAAAATGTTGGTGGTGCGAAACATGTTCGTGCTGCTGGTGATGATGTGCGCCGGTTTTTTTCAAGCCGGTTCAGCCATGGCTGCCAATAGTGGTAAAGATCCACTTTCGGCGCTGACATACCGTATGGCAGGCGATGATTTGCGGATGCGCGTCGTCGTCATGTTCGACCGTGAGCCTGAATATTCGACACTCATGTTCGGCAATCCGCATCGTCTCGTCTTTGACCTTCCTGAAACGCGTTTCGGTTTCGATGAGAAAAGTTTGGCGGCGAGGGGGCTCGTCTCTCATGTGCGTTATGGGCTCGTCGGAAATCACCGTTCTCGCCTCATTCTAACGCTGCGTGGCCCGTTCAGCGTCGAAAACATTCAAGTAATCAAGAACGAAACCGCTCCAGGCTATCGCCTTGTTGCGGATATTGTCGCGTCATCAGATCGAGAGTTTGCTGCAAAGCTCGCATCGCAACACGATGTCACCGGATCAACCGAACGAAAACAGGGGAATGGGAATGCAGCTCTCTTATCGGAGTCTGGCGGCGCGCGACCGTTTATTGTGATGGTCGATCCCGGTCATGGCGGCATCGACAGTGGTGCGGAAAGCCTGAGCGGTATTAAAGAAAAAGATTTGACCCTCGCTTTCGGGCAAGAGTTGCGTGATCGCCTGGCGAAGGAAAAGAACATCAAGGTTTTGATGACCCGTGACGACGACACTTTCCTGCGTCTTTCGGAGCGTGTGCGTCTGGCGCGTCAGCAAGAAGCCGATCTCTTCATTTCGATTCATGCCGACACCATCAATCAAACCGATATCCGTGGCGCAACGGTCTATACCATTTCTGACAAGGCATCTGACTCTGTCGCTCGCGCCATGGCTGAACGCGAAAACAAGTCCGATAGTGTTGGCGGCGCTGTTCCCGAAGAGTTGCCGGAAGTTGCTGACATCCTGCTAGACCTTACCCGGCGCGAGACACACACATTTTCATTGAGCTTTGCCGAGAAGGTTATCAGTTCTCTTCAGGGGGAAGTGAACCTGATCAATAACCCGCATCGCTTTGCCGGGTTTCAGGTTCTGCGAGCTCCCGATGTGCCGTCGGTGCTGATCGAAATTGGCTATCTTTCCAATGCAGAAGACGAGAAACTGATCAGCAATCCTGAGTGGCGTCGTAAGCTGGCTGATAGGATTGCTCGGGCGATAAAGTCATTTGAAGCACAAAAGCACCCGGACACTTTGTCAAAAGGGTAGAATTATGTAATGTTTAGTAGGGCTTCATATTTATCCCTGCTTATAAGATGCATGGTTGCAACAGTTTCACGTATTTTTGTCGTTGCCCTGCGTTTGCATGCGTTAAATTGGTAAAAACACGGAAACGATCTTGCCTTTGACGCATTTGATGGTCACTAAACCAGCTGTTGCCCACGCGGCATTAATCGACGGGCATTTGTTTTGACTGCTCCCTTAATTTTGCGAATGATCTGAAGGCAGGATTCCGGATTTATGGTAAGGCTTATCGGATATTTCTTCGGGATTGGAACCGTTCTGGCGCTTCTGGTAGCCGGGGCTGTTGCTATCTATATCGGAAGCCTCACAAAGGAACTGCCCGATTACGAAGTGCTCGCAAAATACGAGCCTCCTGTGATGACGCGCGTCCATGCATCGGACGGTAGCCTCATGGCGGAATTCGCGCGCGAACGCCGCATGTATCTGCCGATCCAGGCTGTGCCAAATCGCGTTAAGGCCGCTTTCATCTCCGCCGAAGACAAGACTTTCTACGAGCATCATGGCCTCGATTTTGGTGGCCTCGCTCGTGCAGTTCTGACCAATGTGAAAAACATGGGTTCTGGCCGTCGCCCGGTCGGCGCGTCCACGATTACCCAGCAGGTCGCAAAGAACTTCCTTCTAAGCTCGAACCAGACATATGACCGCAAGATCAAAGAAGCGATTCTTGCGATGCGTATTGAGCAGGCCTATTCCAAGGACCGCATTCTGGAGCTTTACCTTAACGAGATTTTCTTCGGCTTGGGCGCATATGGTATTGCCAGCGCGGCGCTCACCTATTTTGACAAATCAGTTGGCGAATTGAGCATAGCCGAAACAGCTTATCTGGCTGCTCTCCCGAAAGGTCCGAACAATTACCATCCGTTCCGTTTCCCAGATCGCGCGATTGAACGCCGCAATTGGGTCATCGATCGTATGGCTGAAAACGGCTACATCACCACACAGGAAGCTGAAGAAGCCAAGAAAGAACCTCTTGGTGTGAAGACGCGTACGGCAACGCATTACCTGTTCGCATCCGAATATTTCAGCGAAGAAGTGCGCCGCCAGATCATTCAGAAATACGGCGTTGATGCACTTTATGAAGGTGGCTTGTCGGTTCGTACGACGCTCAATCCAACCATGCAGGTCGAAGCGCGCAAGTCGCTGCAGACAGCATTGCTTCGTTACGACGAGGCACGCGGCTGGCGCGGACCTTTGAAGCACGCTGAACTTGGCAGTGACTGGGCCACGGCTTTCGGTGATTTGCAGGCCTATCCTGATGTGCCTGAGTGGCAGCTGGCTGTTGTCCTGAACGTTTCGGCAGCTGGCGCTGACATTGGTCTTCAGCCCGATGTCGAAGGTTCGGGTTCGCGCAGCAAAGAGCGTACGCGCGCATTTATCGCTGCTGATGACATGAAATGGGCAATGCGCGTCACCAATATTGGTGGCAAGCGCGGCAGTGCAAAATCTCCAGAAGGCGTTCTGAATACTGGTGATATTGTCTATGTCTCAAAAATCGGCGACGGCGAATCCCGTTTCCGTCTCCAGCAGCCGCCAAAGCTGCAGGGTGCACTTGTTGCTATGGACCCGCATACCGGCCGTGTTCTGTCGATGGTTGGCGGTTTCTCCTTTGGAGAATCTGAGTTTAACCGCGCAACACAGGCCTATCGTCAGCCGGGATCGTCGTTCAAGCCGTTCGTCTATGCTGCTGCTCTCGATAATGGCTACACGCCAGCCTCCGTTGTACTGGATGGTCCGCTCGAAGTTAATCAGGGTGGTGCGCTTGGCGTATGGGCTCCGAAAAACTATTCGGGCAAGTTCTCAGGTCCTTCGACCCTTCGTTACGGTATCGAACAGTCGCGTAACGTCATGACCGTGCGTCTTGCACAGGACATGGGTATGAAAACTGTTGCGGAATATGCAGAGCGTTTCGGTATCTACGACAAGATGCTGCCGGTTCTGTCTATGGCGCTTGGTGCTGGTGAAACGACTGTCTTGCGTATGGTTACGGCTTATTCCGTCATCGCAAATGGCGGACAGAGCATTACACCTTCGATGATCGACCGTATTCAGGATCGCTACGGCAAGACCGTCTTCAAGCATGATGCGCGTCAGTGTGAAGGCTGCAACGCCCAGCAATGGTCAAATCAGGAAGAGCCTACTCTGATCGATAA
Organism: Ochrobactrum sp. AN78; assembly: GCF_029909885.1. Classification (NCBI taxonomy): domain Bacteria; kingdom Pseudomonadati; phylum Pseudomonadota; class Alphaproteobacteria; order Hyphomicrobiales; family Brucellaceae; genus Ochrobactrum; species Ochrobactrum sp. AN78. The sequence goes on along the minus strand of NZ_JASAMU010000006.1, from coordinate 19,213 downwards.
TCGCGATCAGGTGCTCGATCCGATGACCGCCTATCAGATCACATCGATGATGGAAGGCGTTGTGCAGCGCGGTACAGCACAGCTTCTTAAGAGCCTTGATCGTCCGCTTGCTGGTAAGACCGGCACGACGAATGACGAAAAAGACGCTTGGTTTGTCGGTTTCACGCCTGATCTGGTTGTCGGTGTTTTCATGGGCTATGACACACCGACCCCGCTTGGTCGCGGTGGCACAGGTGGTGGTCTGGCAGCGCCTGTCTTTAAAGAGTTCATGGGCCAGGCCCTGGCTGGAACTCCTAAGGTCGATTTCCGTGTTCCGGAAGGCATGACGCTGATTGCGATCAATCGCAAGACGGGTATGCGCACCAACAAGGGCGATCCGAACCTCATTATGGAAGCGTTCAAGCCCGGAACCGGACCGTCCGACACTTACTCCGTTATCGGTATGGACCAGTATCGTGAAGGATCGCCAGTTCAGCCACAATCGCCACAGGCGACCCGCGCTATCAATTCGGGTTCTGGCGGACTTTACTGACCTATCCCTCTTTACACTGCGTCGCGTGCTAATTATGGTCCGCGGCGCTTGAAAGGCTTTTACGCCTTCTTGCGTAGAGGTAGAGCGCTTTGCTTTGATGTGATGCGCTTCGGAACAAAATTGCTCGCAGTGCGAGCTTCTGTTCTCTCTCCATTTTCGAATGACTTATTGAAGGAACGATTTGCCCATGCGCGCGGAAATCGAGACGTTGGTTGACGAAATCCAGCAGGCCATAAGCCTGCTGAGGAGGCATCTTTGACTGGGATCAGGCAATAAAACGTCTGGGCTATCTGAATCAGAGAGCTGAAGACCCAACGCTATGGAATGATGCACAGGAAGCGCAGAAGCTGATGCGTGAGCGCCAGCAGCTGGAAGACAGCATCAACGGCATTAACACGCTGAAGCAGACGCTCAATGACAGTGTCGAACTCATCGCCATGGGCGAAGAGGAAGGCGACAAGTCGATTATTGCTGACGCGGAAAACACAATCCGCGAGTTGAAGCAGGAAGTCGACAGCCGACAGATCGATATGTTGCTTTCCGGTGAAGCGGATGCGAACGATACCTACCTTGAAGTGCATGCCGGTGCAGGCGGTACGGAAAGTCAGGATTGGGCATCCATGCTTCTGCGCATGTATACCCGTTGGGCCGAACGCAGTGGGCGCAAGGTTGAGGTGATGGAAGTGCATTACGGCGAAGAAGCCGGCATCAAATCAGCATCGATTCTTATCAAAGGCCACAATTCCTACGGTATGGCAAAGACGGAATCCGGGGTTCATCGTCTGGTGCGTATTTCGCCTTACGATTCGAACGCGCGTCGTCATACTTCGTTTGCGAGTATCTGGGTTTATCCTGTTATCGATGACAACATTGATGTGCAGGTGACTGAAGCCGATGTACGCATCGATACCTACCGCGCTTCGGGTGCAGGTGGCCAGCACGTCAATACAACGGATTCGGCTGTGCGTATCACGCATATCGCAACCGGCATTGTAGTGCAGTGTCAGGCAGAACGTTCGCAGCACAAGAACCGTGAAAAAGCATGGTCAATGTTGCGCGCTCGTCTTTACGAAAATGAGCTGAAAAAGCGCGAAGAAGCGACTGATGCGGCTAATGCCAACAAAACCGAGATCGGTTGGGGTCATCAGATCCGCTCTTATGTTTTACAGCCTTATCAGCTTGTAAAAGACTTGCGTACCGGCGTTGAAAGCACCAATCCGCAGGAAGTGCTTGATGGCGCTGTAACACCATTCATGGAAGCAGCACTTGCTCACCGCATCCATGGCGGCGCTGAGCTCATCGAAGATATAGATTGATATTTTTGAGAACGTGTTCTGAAAAAACCCGGCCTTGAGCCGGGTTTTTTGTACCTGAGTCAAAGAGCCATATTGTGAACGGTTGCCGTTCAGGAATCCTTTGAAGCAGTGCCTTCTGCATCGGCGCGCGGTTTATATGCGCGAGGACCGGTGATGATCGGGTCTATACTCTGAATGCTGATCGCGTCGCCGGGAACCAACAGTTCCTGCTGAGCTGAAATGTTAGGCACTGATTCCGTTGGCTTTTCGGGTAGCGGCTGCATGACAGCTGGCTTTTTCAGCACGGATGCAAGCCTGCTGGCCGGCTCATTAAAACCTTTTCGGCTTTCTGCGGTGTCATGCATGTTTATATAGACGCCAGCACCAAGACTTGCGGTGAAGATCGTTGCACCTAATGTGGCCAAGCTTGCACGCATCGTGAAGAAACTGAGGCGTTTGATAGGCGTAGAAGACGCGATAACATCAGTGAGATGTTTATCGCGGCTTGTCGTCTTTAGCCCCTTCGACTTCTGCACCATGCCGCAGTCTTCTCATTCCAGATCGTTGATTCGATTGCATGTTATCATGGTTAACAAAGCTTTTCCGAAGCTTTAGTCGTATGCATTTTCCACGGAATGGACGGGAAAACTTGCGGTAGTTTCAGTTGTCAGGCTGGTCGGAGCGCGCGGGAGGCCTCAAGGACGGATTCCGCATGGCCTGCCACTTTTACTTTTTCCCACATGTGCGCAATACGTCCTTCCGCATCGATCAGGAAGGTCGCGCGTTCCACGCCCATATATTTGCGCCCATACATGCTCTTTTCGACCCACACACCATATGCTTCGAGAGCCGTTCTGTCTTCATCGGCGGCCAGATCGACAGTCAGTTCATGTTTCTTGCGAAACTTCGCATGCTTTTCTGCGCTGTCGGGTGAAAGTCCGATCACGCGAGCGCCAATTTTGTCGAATTCTGGCTTCAGCTGAGAGAAGGCAATGGCTTCTTTAGTGCAACCAGACGTGTCATCTTTTGGATAAAAATAAAGAACGACTGGTTTGCCTTTGAGTGACGACAAGTTAATCGTGTCGCTATCCGATGGCAAAGTGAAGTCTGGTGCCAGATCTCCAACTTGGGGACGAGCCATATCTGCGCCTTTCTTTTATGGATAAACGGGGAAACTGCCTGTTACACTTCGAGCTATCGCATTCGGGCTGGGCTTGTGCAACTGCTCAAGCGCACCCGGTTTGACTTGATGACGTGCAGCGATGACATGTCAATCAAGCTGATCAGCGGTCGTGCTGAAATGAAGAAGCTTAATAAAAGCAGAGTGATAACAAGTTTTTGTAATCCGCCTTGTAAGGGTGACCATTTGCGGAAATTAGATGTTCGGCTGGAATATTGACAGATAAACCGCGCAAAATCCGCTTTAGCAAGCGTGAGTTGAAGAGAATCGAACGCCTCGCAGCCGAAGGCGCGGATGGCATTGTGCTTCCTTCAATGCGTTCCCGGCGCTCGTTTATGTCGTGGTGTTCCCACGCTTTTCTTTCCCTGTGCATCGTTCTTGTGCTGATTGGTGGTGTGGGTTTTGTGGTATTGCGCGGGGGTGTGAACAGCGATCTCTTACGTGATGAAGCCCAGAAAAGCTTGAGCGGAATTCTCGGCCAGGATGCCTCAGCCACAATCGGCAGCGCCGGATTGTCGCTCGATCAGAATAGTCTTGTTGCGATGGAGGCGAGGGATGTTTCGATCGTCGATCCGAAACAAGGCATCGAAATCAAGAATATCAAGTCTGTACGCCTTGGTTTGGCGCCTTTGCCACTGCTGACAGGCAAAGTCCGCGTCGCTGAACTTGAAGTAGACGGCGCTTCTTTCGATCTGCCTGAGCAGGAAGGTGCCGGTTTCTGGAAATCTCTCCCGTATGACAAGCGGGGCTACATTGATTTTGACGCGGTTTCCGAAGAGCTTTTCTCAACTATGCGGCGCAATCTGGAATTGCTGCGCGATCAAAACACCCAAGCCATCGGACTGCTGAACACAACAATTCGTTTCAAGACTGGCGACACACAGCAAAGCATAGAGGTGCAGAAGCTGCGTTTGGTCGAAAATTCTGGAAAGATTTCGGTTCAGGGTAGCGTTATTTGGCAGAACAAGACGATCACGGTTGATGGCAGCATTGATCGTAAAGGGCATGAAAACGATCTGGATGCGTTCCAAATCAAGGTCAGTAATTTGCCCATTGACCTTGGATCGCCAGAAGAGGTTGCGCCGGTTATCGATGGTAATCGCGTTAATCCCGCGCATTTCGATCTGAACGGTAAAGCCAGCCTTGCTATATCGGGTAGAGCCGCCAATGGTGAAAATCCGGAGCGGATCACAGCCGAATTGGCTGTTGATGGCATTGATATGGAGATTGGGCGAGTCACAGATGTTCGCGGTAGCGCTTTGCTTCGCATTGAACATTCGAGCGGCAGCGGCAAGATAGAAGTCAAACCCTCCCGCATTCGGTTAGGCGGAATGAACGCGGAGTTTAACGGTGCTTTCGGACCGGAACCGGACGCTGAAAACAATACTGGTGGCCCAAGCTATCGCTTTGAAGTGCTGACGAGTTCTGCCACCAGCATGCCAGCGGAATCAACAGATCCGGAATTGGCTTTCGGCGTGAAAATCGCCGGTCGCTTCCTGGCCAATCAACAACGGCTCCAGTTCTCCAATCTTGATGTCCAAACCAATACGGGCGAACTATACGGCCAGGGAAGCATGGGCTTTGGCAGCGGCTCGCCTGAAATGATTTTCATGCTGCGCATTCCAAAAATGGCAGTCGCGGACGCAAAACATCTTTGGCCAATCGATGTGGCTGATGGCGCGCGTGAGTGGGTTCTGAAGAACCTCTTTGGCGGCACATTGAAGGATAGCCGCATTGATATTTCTCTGGCAGGCGGACGCTTCAATGGTCCCGGTCTGCCGCCGCCGTTGACGGGTGAGGAAATCAAGGCCGATTTCAATGTTTCCGACACGCGGTTTGATGTGATTGGCGAACTGCCTCCTGTCCGCGACGTTGCTGGCAGTATTTCGGTGCGGGGCGCGCATACAACAATCAAATTGGCAAATGGCGTTGCATACACGCCGGATAATCGCAAGGCGTCTGTTTCAGACGGAACGTTGATTATACCCTGGGGCCCGCAGCGACCAGTTATCGCTGACCTTGATTTGCTCGTTTCAGGCGACGCCGCAGCGATCGCGGAAATTGCGGGCAAAAAGCCCATCGATGTATTGAAGAACGTGCCTTTCAAGCCTGAAGACGCGACAGGAGATGTTAAGGCGCGCGTGAAAGTCGGTTTCGCCGTTTCCAAAGATGCACCACCCGGAACGCTGACTTGGAATGCCGATATTGGGTTCTCCAACCTCGCTATCTCGAAGCCTGTGGGCGGCTCCATAGTGAGCAATGCCGATGGCAGTATTAAAGTCGATCAAACAGCGGCTTTTATTACCGCAGACGCAAAACTTGACGGCGTTCCTGCAAAGATATCAATGACTGAGCCTGTCGATCGTTCAGGGCCGACGAAACGCGAACAGAAGATCAAGCTTGAGCTTGATGACAGCTCACGCAATAAATTGCTGCCCGGCTTGAAAGATTTGTTCTCTGGTCCGATTTCCGTTGATCTCGGCATGGAAGATAACGGCAAGCGACATGTATCGGCAGACCTGGACAGGACACAGGTGGATTTGCCGTGGCTTAGCTGGCGCAAGGGTAGCGGCGTTCCTGCAAAAGCGACATTCGATCTGATCAAAAGCACCGGCAATGATGGTAAACTCGATATCCGCAATCTGGTTCTGACTGGCGATGCATTCGGGGCGAAAGGCAATCTCTCGATTGCTGGAGGCGATTTTCAGTCGGCCGATTTCAGTGACATACGGCTTACCCGTTCTGATCGGTTGAGTGTTAAGGCGACCAAAAGCTCGGGTGGCTATCGCGTAACGATACGCGGATCTCAATTTGACGCCCGTTCGATCATCAAACAGGTATCGGACATTCAGAAAATGAGTGGAGGCTCTGGTGGCAAGAGCCCGCGCGTGGTTGTCAGTGCGCAGATTGATGAAGTGAGCGGATTTAATGACGAGAAGCTGCGCAATGTGGCTGTTTCGTATGAGAATGCAGGAAGCAAGATTTCCGGCGTGTCTGTGAACGCTGTCACGACTTCCGGTCAGGCTTTCGTTGCAACCAACAACGATCAGGGCGATGCACGGTCAATTTCTCTGCAATCCAATGATGCGGGTGCTGTTCTGCGCTTCTTTGACTTCTATGACAAAATGCGTGGCGGCAAAATTACCGTGGGACTTGCCGGGCAGGGCAATGGTCCTTTAAGCGGCCAGATCGATGCGCGTAATTTCGCGATCATCAATGAACCGCGACTGGCAAAGATTGTTTCAAGCTCGCCTAGCAGCGGCGGCACCAGTCTCAATCAGGCGGTCAAACGCGACATCGACGTGTCACGCGTTGATATCGAACGGGGATTTTCGCTTATCGAAAAGGGCGAAGGCTATCTCAAACTTTCCAAGGGTGTCGTGCGCGGACCGTCTGTTGGCACGACTTTTCAGGGTACTCTGTATGATCCGCGTGGCAATATGTCGATCACCGGCACCTTCATGCCAGCCTATGGCGTGAACCGCATTTTCGGCGAAGTGCCGATCTTTGGCGCACTGCTGGGCAATGGACGTGATCGAGGTTTGTTGGGTATTACCTTTAAGCTCGAAGGCAGTGCAAAGCAGCCGCAGGTTATCGTGAACCCGATTTCCATAATCGCTCCGGGTATCTTCCGCTCGATCTTTGAATTCTGAGGCTGAGGAAATCAGCTCAATAAAAAAGCCGGGCTGTGCCCGGCTTTTAGCGTTATGAGACACGGCTCACGCAGGACGAATAAGCACGTGGCGCTTCTTGCCAAGGGATACCTTGATCACGCCCTGCTCGTTGAGAGAAGACGCATTGATAGTCATGCGCGGATCGGTAGCTGGTTCATCATTGATGCGAACCGCACCGCCTTCAATATGGCGACGTGCTTCACCATTGGTGGCGCAGAGTTCTGCGAGCACCATCAACGCCAGAACACCGATGCCATCATTAAGCGTTGCCTTGTGTACACCAACGGTAGGGAGGTTCTGCGACAGTTCACCTTCTTCAAACGTTTTGCGCGCAGTTTCCGCAGCTTCTTCAGCGGCATCACGGCCGTGGAGGATAGCAGTAATCTCGGTTGCGAGGATTTTCTTCGCTTCGTTGATTTCAGAACCACCAAGCTCGGCCAGCTTTGCAATCTCATCCATTGGCAGCGTTGTGTAGAGCTTGAGGAAGCGTTCTACGTCCGCATCTTCAGTGTTACGCCAGTACTGCCAGAAATCATAAGCGCTCAGCATATCGGCATTCAGCCAGATTGCACCGCCCAGTGACTTGCCCATCTTCTGACCGGAAGCTGTGGTAAGCAATGGCGAGGTGAGGGCATAAAGCTGCGGCGTTCCCATACGGTGACCGAGATCGATACCGTTGATGATATTGCCCCACTGATCCGAGCCGCCCATCTGCAAACGAATATTATGACGCTTGCTTAGCTCCACAAAATCGTAGGCCTGAAGGATCATGTAGTTGAATTCGAGGAATGAAAGCGACTGCTCGCGATCAAGACGCGTCTTGACCGAATCAAACGACAACATGCGGTTGACCGAGAAATGGCGGCCCACGTCACGCAGGAATTCGAGGTAATTGATGTTACGCAGCCAGTCGGCATTGTTGACCATCAGCGCGTCGGTGGGGCCATCGCCGAAGGTCAGGTAATTTGCAAAAACGCGTTTGATACCAGCGATGTTCTCGGCAATGGTATCTTCGGTCATCAGCTTGCGCGCTTCATCCTTGAAGGATGGATCGCCAACCATGCCTGTGCCGCCACCCATAAGGGCTACAGCCTTGTGTCCGGTCTGTTGCAGCCAATGCAGCATCATGATCTGGATCAGGCCGCCAGCGTGCAAGCTTGGCGCTGTTGGATCAAAGCCAATATAAGCCGTCACGGTTTCCTTGGCCAACAGTTCGTCGAGGCCCGTTTCATCAGACATTTGATGAATGAAGCCGCGCTCGGAAAGCGTGCGAAGAAAATCGGATTTGAAACCGGACATGTCCTTTTCCTGACTGATAAGGCGTGATTGATGTGAGCAGTAATAAGTGCTTGCCGCATTATGGTATTTTGCCTTGTTATATTTTGCCTTTAACATCATTCAATCGGGAATAACAAGGAAACTCCGGCATGGCCGATTTGAAACGCGCTATTGGATTGATGAGTGGTACTTCGATGGATGGCATCGATATCGCTCTCATAACGACAGATGGTGAAAACTGGGTCGAGCGCGGTCCTTCAAGTGCCGTGTCTTATTCGGATGGATTTCGCGCGCGGTTGAAGGCTGCTCTCGTTGATGCGCGCAGTATCACTGATCGCAATGAGCGTCCCGGAATCTTAAAGCAACTCGAGCATGACCAGACATTGCTTCATGCTGTTGTCATTCAGGACTTTCTGCACGAATTTGCGTTGCAGCCGGAAGAAATCGATGTGATCGGTTTCCATGGACAAACTGTGCTGCACCGACCGCGGGAAGCGCTGACTGTTCAGATTGGCGATGGGCCACTTTTGGCTGCCGAGACAGGTATTCCCGTTGTCTATGATATGCGCGCGGAAGATATGCGTCATGGTGGCGAAGGTGCGCCATTGATTCCTGCCTATCATGCAGCACTTGCAGTCAACTTGCCGTTTGGCCTCGAAGGGCCTGTCGTCTTCGTCAATATTGGTGGCATTTCCAATCTGACCTATGTGGACGAAGGCGGTGTGCTAATCGCTTATGATAGTGGACCGGGTAATATGCTGATTGATCAATGGATGGAGTTGCACGGGCAGGGCAGCTTTGATCCGGGTGGCATTACGGCAATGAGCGGTAGTGTCGATGACGTTCTGGCCGCTCGATATCTCGATCATGAGTTTTTCAAGGGGAATCATCGCCGCTCGCTGGATCGTGGCGATTTTATTGTGCCTGCCAAAGATGAGGCCGCAGTAGAGACAGGCGCGCGCACGCTGGCCTATGTCAGCGCCGCTGCAATCTTGCGTTCAGCATCTCATTTGCCGACACAGCCACGTACTTATGTCGTGAGTGGCGGTGGACGCAAGAATGGAGCGATCATGACAGAGCTGAGCGCTCTTGCCGAACGCCAAGGCGCACGAGTGCTGGATGCAGATAATGCTGGTTTTGACGGGGATGCGATGGAAGCAGAAGCCTGGGGCTATCTCGCCGTGCGTTCGTTGCGAGGGTTGCCATTGACCTATCCCACAACAACTGGCTGCGATAAGCCCGTTTCAGGTGGCGTTTTGGCTTCAGTAGACAAATAAAAAATCCGGCGAGACAACTCGCCGGATTTTGTTTTCAAAGTATTAGCGCAGACGCTTAGGGCGAACTTCGACCAATTCGCCAGCAAGGCGACGGTCCAGATATTCAGAGCATTCTTCAATAAGCAGGTCGCTTTGGCCTGTGAAGAAGTGGTTCGCGCCAGGAAGTGTGTTTTGGGTAATCGTAATACCCTTCTGCGTCTTGAGCTTGTCCACCAATCCCTGAACATCTTTTGGAGGTGCGACCTTGTCCTGATCGCCATGGATGATCAGGCCAGAGGATGGGCAAGGCGCCAGGAATGAGAAGTCATAGGTGTTTGGTTGCGGTGCGACCGAGATAAATCCTTCGATTTCCGGACGACGCATCAGAAGCTGCATGCCAATCCACGAACCGAATGAATAGCCAGCAACCCAGCAATTCTTGGAATCGGGATGCAAAGCCTGCACCCAGTCGAGTGCGCTTGCTGCATCCGACAATTCGCCTGCGCCATGATCGAACTCACCTTGGCTGCGGCCGATACCGCGGAAGTTGAAGCGAAGTGTCGTAAAGCCGCGCTGCTGGAACATATAGAACAGATCATAGACGATCTTGTTGTTCATGGTTCCGCCGAACTGCGGATGCGGATGCAGGATCAGGGCGATAGGTGCATTCTTTTCCCGGGAAGGCTGATAGCGGCCTTCGAGGCGTCCGGCAGGACCGTTGAAAATGACTTCAGGCATGTGTACTCCGCTTGTGATCGGAAGATCGGCTTCAGGGTGGCGAACTTGACGTGGGGGTGCGCCGCTTCTAGAACCGATTTGAAATTTCGTTAGTCTGAACCAATGTTCAGTACCTAATGTGGCTTAATAGGCTTTTCCTGATTGAAAATTCAAGAAAATTGCGCGCGAACTGCGTGCGAATAGCGTGCTGAGCCACTTTAAGATGTTGCTTAGGAGATAGTATCGGTGATCGGAACCGGCAAGAGGCTCTATCTGGACTATAATGCCAGTGCGCCTTTGCTTGATGAGGCGCGCAATGCGGTCATCGAGGCATTGGGCATTCTGGGTAATCCGTCATCGGTGCATCGTGAAGGCAGAGCGGCACGTGGACTTGTTGAAGCTGCGCGCCGCAGTGTTGCAGCGCTGGTCAGTGCAAAGTCTGATCATGTTTTCTTCACGTCAGGCGCCACAGAGGCCGCGTCAACGTTGCTCACGCCCAATTACATGATGGGTCGTGCGCCTGTGCGTCTGTCGCATCTTTATGTGAGCGCGACCGAGCACCCATGCATGCTGGCTGGTGGACAATTTCCACCTGAAAACATCACCATACTTGCCGTGGATGAAAATGGTATCTTGAAGCTGGATGCACTGCAACAGGCGTTGGAAGCGCATGACAAGAGTGCCGGCTTGCCACTCGTTGCAGTTCAAGCCGCAAATAACGAGACCGGCGTTATTCAGCCTGTCCATGAAATTGCGGCGCTGGTCAAAGCCGCAGGCGGAATTTTCGTGGTTGATGCTGTGCAGGCCGTTGGCCGCATTAAATTAGACATTACAGATAATTGCGGGGATTACCTGATAATATCCTCGCACAAGATCGGTGGCCCGAAAGGTGTTGGTGCTGTTATTGCAATTTCTGATCTCATGATGCCGAAAGCGCTCGTTCGCGGTGGCGGTCAGGAAAAGGGGCACCGTGCAGGTACTGAAGCTTTGCCTCTTATTGCAGGTTTTGGTGCGGCAGCAGATGTTGCTGCAGCACGCTTGAATGGCAATGGTTGGTCGGGGGAAGTGCGAGACAGGCTTGAAGCCGGGCTTATGGAAATTGCGCCTGGCGCTACAATCCATGGCAATGCTGTTGAACGCCTACCGAACACGACCTTCTTTACGCTTGATGGACAAAAGGCAGAAACAGTTCAGATCGCGTTTGATCTCGGCGGAATAGCGCTGTCCGCTGGATCGGCGTGTTCTTCCGGCAAGGTTGGTCCAAGCCACGTTCTGGCTGCTATGGGGCATGAAGATGGTCCGGGCGCGATCCGTGTTTCGCTTGAAGCAGATGCATCGATAGAATCTATTGATCAGTTTCTCGATGTTTTGCGCAAAATCGTTGCCCGTCACGAGCGCTCAAAGGCCAGTTAAACGCCCAATCGGGCCTAACCTCGTAAATTATTCTTGAATTTTACGGGCAAATTTAAAGCTGGGCTTGAAATTTAGTTTAGAGAGGTTTTAAAGAAGCATCACGCACACTATATTGTGGCGAGGATAGCGACTATCATCGCCCTGACGTTTGCAACTGTCGGACCTTGAATCTGACGAGGATGGAGAACGCCAATGCCTGCAGTGCAGGAGACCATTGATCAGGTTCGCGGCTTGGACGTGGACCAGTATAAGTACGGCTTCGAAACGACAATCGAATCTGAGAAGGCCCCAAAGGGGCTTAATGAAGATATCATTCGCTTCATTTCCGCCAAGAAAGACGAGCCGGAATGGATGCTTGAGTGGCGTCTGAAGGCCTATGAACGCTGGCTCACCATGGAAGAGCCAACATGGGCACGCGTCGAGTATCCCAAGATCGACTTCCAGGACGTCTATTATTATGCGGCGCCGAAGAATCAATCTGGCCCGAAGTCGCTTGATGAAGTCGACCCGGAATTGCTTCGCACTTACGAAAAGCTTGGTATTCCTCTGCGCGAGCAGGAAATCCTTGCTGGCGTGCGCAAACAGGGCGATCCGAGCGAAATCGACGGCAACCCATCCGATAACGTCTATGCATCGGGCCGCGTGGCTGTTGATGCCGTGTTCGACAGTGTTTCGGTTGTCACGACCTTCAAGGCAGAACTTGCCAAGGCTGGCGTGATCTTCTGTTCGATCTCCGAAGCCATCCGCGAGCATCCTGAACTGGTTCAGAAGTATCTTGCTTCTGTCGTTCCTGTTTCGGACAACTATTATGCGACGCTGAATTCGGCTGTCTTTACCGATGGTTCGTTTGTTTACGTGCCAAAGGGCGTCCGCTGCCCGATGGAGCTTTCGACCTATTTCCGTATCAATGAAAAGAATACGGGCCAGTTCGAACGCACGCTGATCATCGCTGAAGAAGGCGCTTACGTCTCCTATCTCGAAGGTTGCACAGCACCACAGCGCGATGAAAATCAGCTTCACGCAGCAGTCGTTGAATTGATCGCGCTTGATGATGCGGAGATCAAATACTCGACCGTTCAGAACTGGTATCCGGGTGATAGCAGCGGCAAGGGCGGCATCTATAACTTCGTTACCAAACGTGGCGATTGCCGTGGCGACCGCTCGAAGATTTCTTGGACGCAGGTTGAAACCGGTTCGGCGATTACATGGAAATATCCTTCCTGTATCCTGCGCGGCGACGATTCACGCGGTGAGTTCTACTCGATTGCTGTATCCAACGGATATCAGCAGATCGACAGCGGCACCAAGATGATCCATCTCGGCAAGAACACGTCGAGCCGCATCATCTCCAAGGGTATTTCTGCCGGTAATTCCAACAATACCTATCGCGGACAGGTTTCAGCGCATCGCAAAGCTGAAAACGCCCGCAACTTCACCCAGTGCGACTCGCTTCTGATCGGCAACGATTGCGGCGCGCACACTGTGCCCTATATCGAGGCGAAAAACGCCACTGCACAGTTTGAGCACGAGGCAACCACCTCCAAAATTTCCGAAGACCAGCTGTTCTACGTCATGCAGCGCGGCATTCCGGAAGAGGAGGCAATCGCCCTCATCGTCAATGGTTTTGTGAAGGAAGTTATTCAGGAACTGCCAATGGAATTCGCCGTTGAGGCGCAGAAGCTGATTGGCATTTCGCTTGAGGGCAGCGTCGGTTAACCCGACGCTCTCTGACTGCCTTCCCGCATCCGATTTTCTGGCCAGCCCTTTAACTGGCATAAGCAGCCCTCTTGAAAGGCTGCGTTGAGAGACAAGGTTTATACCCATGCTTGAGATCAAGAACCTTCATGCAAAGATCGCTGACACGGATACCGAAATCATCCGTGGTCTGAACCTCACCGTGAACAAGGGTGAAGTCGCCGCCATCATGGGGCCGAACGGCTCCGGCAAGTCGACGCTGTCCTATATTCTCGCCGGTCGCGATGATTATGAAGTCACTGAAGGCGACATTCTCTACAACGGCGAGTCGATCCTTGAACTGGACCCAGCCGAACGCGCTGCCAAGGGTATCTTCCTTGCGTTCCAGTACCCAATGGAAATTCCAGGCGTTGCCACGATGGAATTCCTCAAGGTTGCGATGAACAGCCAGCGCAAGGCGCGTGGCGAAGCTGAGCTCAAAATCCCTGAGTTCATCAAGCGCGTCAAAGACGTTGCCGGTGGTCTCAACATCGACATGAATATGCTCAAGCGTCCGCTGAATGTCGGATTCTCGGGTGGTGAAAAGAAGCGCGCAGAAATCCTGCAGATGCAGCTTCTTGAGCCAAGCCTCTGCGTACTCGACGAAACCGATTCCGGTCTTGATATCGACGCTCTGAAGATCGTTTCGGATGGTGTGAATGCACTCCGTTCGCCTGACCGTGCGGTGATCGTAATCACACACTATCAGCGCCTGCTCGAATATATCGTGCCGGACAGCGTTCATGTTCTTTACAAGGGACAGGTCATCAAGTCGGGCGACAAGAACCTTGCACTTCATCTTGAAGAAAATGGTTATGCCGACGTAATCGGCGAAGCTGCCTGAGGAGGGATGGATCATGAATATCCAGACCGCTCCCACAGCAAAGCCGAGAACGGCTGCTGAAAGCGCGCTGATCGACAATTTTGCCACCCGCATGGGCGAATTGCCCGGCAATGGCGATGTTGTCATTGCGCGTGACAACGCACTGGAAACGCTAAAAGTTCACGGTCTTCCGTCGCGTTGTATCGAGAGCTGGCATTATACGGATTTCCGTACGCTGCTTAAAGGCGTTGCTGAGTTCAACTCGGCTGCTGGCACGAATACGCTACCCGCACTTCTCGCAGGCTCGTTCATTATTCCTGCCAGCAATGGCGTGGCTCTCGATGCCAAGGCACCAGAAGGTGTGTCGCTAACCCGTATTCACGATGCGCTCGCTGACGGATCACTGGTCTCGGAGCTGAATATCCGTGGCACTGACGACACAATCGGGCAGATCAATGCCGCCTATGTCAGCGATGGCTGGGCAGTCTCGATTGCTGACGGCACTGAGCTTGAAACACCGCTTGAGCTGCAGAACATCCAGAAAACCGGGCAGGGGCATACCCGCTTCCCGATGCAGATCGGTTCGGATGTTAAGGCGACTATTGTCGAACGACAGTCCGGTGGCGAGGGCGATGCTTTCTCGACCTCTGTAAGTCACGTGACCGTTGGCGATGGCGCCGAGATCGTATGGGTTATCCTGCGCGATTTTGGTCAGGCCACGCAGCTTGCCCAGTTCAATGCAACCATTGGCAAAGGCTCCAAGCTCACGCTTTACATCGTGAATGCTGGTGGCAAGCTGGTGCGTCAGGAAGTGCATCTGAATGTCACGGGCGAAGATTCGGACTTCGAGCTTCGCGCACTCAACCTTCTTGCGGATGATTCTCACACCGACATCACCATGACGGTAGGGCATGTGGTTGAAAATACGCGTTCAACCCAGATCATTCGTAACGTGGTCAAGGATCGTGCACGTGGTGTTTTCCAGGGTATGATCCGCGTTTCGAAGATCGCGCAGAAGACCGATGCTCGTATGGCCTGCAACACACTTCTGCTGTCTGATGATGGCGAGTTTGATGCGAAGCCAGAGCTGGAAATCTTTGCCGATGACGTCGCTTGTGGTCACGGCGCAACGGTGACGGAACTCTCCAAGGACTATCTCTTCTACCTGATGGCTCGCGGTGTTCCGGAAAGCGAAGCACGTGGCCTGTTGATCAAGGCATTCATTGCCGAGATCATCGAGGAGCTGGAAAATGAAGCACTGGTTGAAGCACTTGAAGATGTGCTTTCGACCTGGCTTGCAGCCCACGCTTGATTGAACAAGGCGAAGTGAGTTGTTCACTTCGCCTTTTCTGCCTGATTTAGCGGTCAAGCGGTAGAAGGAACGATCATGGACCAGAAGAACCCGCGCGTTGCGGCTTATGATGTCGATGCGATACGCAGGGACTTTCCGATCCTGTCACGACAGGTTCATGGCAAGCCGCTTGTTTATCTGGATAATGGTGCTTCTGCGCAAAAGCCGCAAAGCGTCATTGACGCTGTTACCCATGCATACGCAAATGAATATGCAAATGTGCATCGCGGTCTGCATTTTCTCTCGAATGCTGCAACAGACGCTTATGAAAAGTCGCGCGAAACAGTTCGCCGTTTTCTGAACGTTGGCTCCGTCGACGAAATTGTGTTCACGAAGAACGCTACTGAGGCGATCAATACGGTCGCTTATGGATATGGCATGCCGAATATCGGCGAGGGCGATGAAATCCTCCTGTCGATCATGGAGCATCACTCCAATATCGTTCCCTGGCATTTCATCCGGGAGCGACAGGGCGCGAAGCTTGTCTTCACTCCGGTGGACGACGAGGGCGTGTTCCATATCGAGGAATTCGAAAAACGCCTGACCGAGCGTACCAAGCTTGTCGCAATCACCCATATGTCCAATGCGCTTGGCACAGTGACACCGATCAAGAAGATCGTGGAACTGGCACATGCGCGCGGTATTCCGGTGTTGGTGGATGGCAGTCAGGGCGCGGTGCATTTGCCTGTAGACGTGCAGGAACTGGGCTGTGATTGGTATGTGTTTACCGGTCACAAAGTCTATGGCCCATCAGGCATCGGCGTCCTTTATGGTCGGGCAGAAATGCTTGAGAAGATGCGCCCATTCCAGGGTGGTGGCGAAATGATCGAAGAAGTGACGGAAGAAAACGTCACTTACAATCATCCGCCTCATCGCTTTGAAGCTGGTACGCCGCCAATCGTCCAGGCCATTGGGCTGGGAGCGGCTCTCGAATATATGGAAAAGATCGGCCGTCATGCGATCCTCGCGCATGAAGAAGATCTGCGCGATTATGCGCACGAGCAACTCGGCAAGATCAATTCCTTGCGCATTTATGGAAATGCACCTGATAAGGGCGCAATCATTTCCTTTGCGCTCGAAGGCATCCACGCGCACGATGTTTCAATGGTAATCGATAGGGCGGGGATTGCGGTTCGCGCCGGCACGCATTGCGCACAGCCGCTCTTGAAACGCTTTGGCGTCACCTCTACATGCCGTGCATCCTTCGGGATGTATAATACCCGTGCCGAAGTAGACGCGCTGGCAGAAGCCTTGGAAAAGGCAAGGAAGTTTTTCGGATGACCGAGATCGAACAAAAAGTTCAGGAACAGACTGAAACGAAGAGCGACGATGCGAGCGTATCGGCGGAAGGGAAGTCTGTTTTCTCCGCTTCTGCGATACCGCAGGAAGAGCTGCTGCGCCTGACTGATGATATCATCAGTGCGTTGAAGACAGTCTATGACCCTGAAATCCCAGCGGATATTTACGAGCTTGGTCTTATCTACAAGATCGACATTGAAGATGACCGCACCGTCAAAATCGAAATGACGCTGACTGCTCCAGGCTGCCCGGTTGCTGGCGAAATGCCGGGGTGGGTCGAGAACGCTGTTAGTGCTGTCGAAGGCGTTTCCATGGTTGAAGTCACCATGACTTTCGATCCACCTTGGTCTGCTGATCGCATGTCGGAAGAAGCACAGGTCGCTGTCGGCTGGTACTAAGATCGATACTGAAAAAAGCCCCGCAATGCGGGGCTTGTTGTATATCAGATCAGTATCCTGTCGTATTTGCGTAATGCAGCGAATTCTTCCCGAAACACCCCTGCAAAATGCCAACGAGTCCGCCTAGAGCTGTTGCGGCTGAAACAAGCCCCTGACCGCCTCTGAACGGTATGGACAAGACTGTGCCGAGAAATTTGAATGCCCGGCCGATGATCTTGATCGGTAGTTTTTTCAGCGTCTTGCGAGGATTTTCGCGATAACGTGCACCGAATTCCGTAATATTGTGGTCTCGATTGCGGCGATAGTGATAGCTCAGCGTCAATCGGGACGAGGGCACTGTCTCATAGACAATGGCATCACAGGCCCAACCGGTTCTTGCGCCAAGCGATTTTGACTTTGCCCAGAGATTCCAATCTTCGCCGCCTGTCAGGCCAAAATGGGAATCGAACCGCAATCCTGTGTTGCGGAAAAACTCTAGTTTTCCCATCCAGCTGCCTGTGGCAACCTTGATCGAATCCCCATGGCCGGATTTACATTTGCGACGGCATTTCAATTCAGATTTGTAGCCGCTGCGCTCAATGCCTGACCAAACCAGCTTTTGCAGAAATGTGAGCTTCTCATCAAAAGGCTTAGGTCTTACAGGCGAGCCGATAATGTCGAGATCAAGAAGATCCCGCTCAGCGAGCAAAGTAATAAGCCAGTCCGGCTCGACAAACTCATCATCGTCTACATAGACTAGAAAATCGAAATTCTGTTCGATTGCATGATTAAGCGCACGATTACGTGCTGACGAAATACCTAAGACGCCTTCGGTAATGTAATCGATCCGATCCCCGAGCATCTGAGCACGGAAACCTTCAATAGTTTCATCAAGCGTCGGAGAGGAATTATTCTCAACAATAAGAAAAGTAATAGATGCGTTGTCCAGCTTCTTTATCGAAGCGAGTGATGAAAAAAGATTGCACAGCATTTTTGGTCTGCTGCGAGTGACGACGGAAACACATATACGCCGCTGTTGCATGATGTACTAAGCCAAAAAGGTTTATTTGCGATGTTATGCATGCTTAATATGTATTTATTATGAATGCAATGGTTGCGATTAAGCAGCATTACAACTTAGAAAAAGAGAATATAATCCCTTATTCTTGTAGGTCTATCAAATTTCAAAGGAAATAAGGTAAAGCGCTTGGTGCGGTGCGCTAGTGGTGCCCCCAGAGAGACTCGAACTCCCGACCCCCTGATTACAAATCAGGACCGAGGCCTTATTTTATGGGAATTTTAGCCTTCATGTTGCATCCATGTCGCGTTAGCTGTGGCCGCTATAGATTGAGTCCGCCGCCGCAGCAAGCTCTTTCCCGTCATCATCACGCGGAAAAAGATGTCCGTATACGTCCATTGTCAAGGCGATTGTCGAATGCCCCATACGCTCTTGAACGACTTTTGGAGGCAGTTCTAATCCCCCGTCAATTTTCCGATTTATGCACCAGGATGCGTACCAGTGTCTCAGGCAATGCATTCCGGTGTATTTCGCTTCAAGGACCGATTCGCTCTTTTCGTCTTTCTTCCCGGTATCGATCGACACACCAGCGCTTACCCATGCCGGATGAAGCCCGCGCCGGAGAATGTTGCGAAGCCCTTCGACGTTCCCAGCTCCATTCGGGAAAACCAAATCGAGAACAGTCACCGCATTGCCGTCGGCATCCTTTTTGCCAGTATCCCGGCGAGGGCAGGCGAGTCTCCATTCCTTCAGGGTATTTATGACAAGCGGCGGCACAGGTATCTTCCTTCCTCACGCGCATGATTACCCAGATGCCTCAAATCGACCGCAAGCGCGAGCAATACGCCGGAGCAATGGGCACAAGTGCTGCGGACTCTGCTGCGGTGAAAGATCCTTTTGTCGCATGGGAAGGGTTCAAGACATCATTCGAAAACCTGTCTGCGGCTATCGGCGAAACAGTCATTCGTCCGAAGGCCCGGCTTATCGAAACGCTTTGTCGGGTCTTGAACAACGATTTTAACCTCGTGTTTGCCCGCCGCTCGCAATCTCCGTTCAAAATCTCGTCTATCGTCTGACGTGCTGCAAAACAGGATGTCTCCATCGTTGATGCGCTCGATCATTCGAGTAGTCCGACCCGTGCGTCGGGCCATCATGGAAAATGTGTGCAAACCTGTCAATCGGAACGGAATATTCACCCCTTTTACTTATCCAATATTGACCCCCTGATTACGGATTAGCACTTGGCCTGCCCGACGCTGGCCGGGG